>NZ_JBFATZ010000005.1:0-214464 GCF_040678635.1 Thermopolyspora sp. NPDC052614 | reverse complement strand
GCCGGGCGTGCCGACGCCGCTGGCGATGGTGCCCTGCGGGACCCAGTACCAGTCGCCGCCGCTGGGCTTGGGGCCGCCGTTCAGCCAGGCCTGGACCGAGCTGTTGGAGTTGATCTGGAGGTAGTCGGCCTTGCGGTCGCCGTTGATGTCGGCGTAGACGACCCTGCTGGTGGGTCCGCCGAAGGTCCCGGACGCGATCGTGCCCTGGGGGAGCCAGCCCCTGGCGGAACCGCCGCCCGGGGTCCCGCCGTCGGACGCGGTTATCCAGCCGGCCTGCGCCACGTCCCGCAGGCCGCGGTAGAACGCTCCTGCCATCTGCAGGTAGCCGGAGTCGTTGGGGTGCAAGAGGTCGGCCAGATCGGTGAGCGTCACCGGGCTCATGTTGACCATGTAGACGTGCTTGCCGGCCACCCACCGCGCCCCGATCTCCGACCGGAGCGCCTGGTTGAACCGCAGGATGCGCTCCTGGGTCGGCCACCAGTTGGACGGGACGATGGTCGAGACCAGGAGGGTGACCTTGGGATCGGCCCGGAAGATCTGGTCGATGAGGCTGCCGACCCTGGCCGGCGCGCCGTCCGGGTTGTCGTTGTTGCCGATGTGCAGCAGCACCACGTTGGGTCGGTACGTGGCCATCGCCGAGTCCGTGATGCCGGCGATCTGGGAGATCGTCCAGCCGGGGTGTCCCTCGTGGGCGTCGGGCGCCGGGCCCGAGTGCTGTGAGCCGACGAACGTGACGGTGGCCCCGTCCTCTTTCAGTAGGTTGTTGAGAGTCGGTCGGTAACCGCCTCCGTTCGAGCTGCCCGCACCGTGGGTGATCGAGTCACCTAACGCCATGATCCGCAAGCTCTTCCGGAGGTTCGAAGGGTTCAGCCCACCCCACTCCCTGATCGCTTCGTTGAGGAGTCCCTCCAGTTCCTCAAGCTGTGTGCCGACCGCCTCCACTTCCTCGGCCGCTCCCCTTCCGAGCCAGGATTCGACCCAGGGCACCCTGCGCCTGATCCAGGTGCCGATGTCCTTCACGGCCCTGGCGAAATTGCCCTTCGCCCACGGGGCGAGATATTTCTCCCACAGGACACCGCCCGCCAGTCCGAACAGACCGGCGACGATGATGTCCCTGGTTGCCTCAGGGGAGCCCAGGTCTCCGGCGAACCCGTGTGTTACGAGCGACGTCACGATCCCGGTGACGGTGGTTTGGAGCGGGGTGCAGATCAGCGGAATGACAGCGGCACCGACCCCGGAGGCTGTCAAGCCCGAGATACACAGCACCCTGAGCCCGTACCCCGCGGTCCAGCCGATCGCCGTGGCGACGAGCCACTGCCAGAAGCTGGCGGAGGTGGTGATCTCCCCGGCCGGGATGGTGAGAACCAGGCCGGTGCCGTCGGAGGTCACGTTTACTGTGCCGCTGAAATTCGGCCAGGAGGTGTCGATGCCGCCGGGCATTGGGGTCGAACTGTTCGCGATCGCCTCCTTGAGCGTGTCGTCCAATCCGCCGTGCTCTCTGATCTCCGCCTGCATCTCCGGGACGATATCCCGCAGGACGGCAGAATTCAGGCCGAGGTCGGAGGCATTGAGGGTGAGGGTGAAGTCCCCGGCCGCCGCTCGCGCCGGGGTGACGGGAGCGAGGGACAGCACCATCGAGGTGGCCACCATGATGGACAGCGCGGCAATCAGGAAACCCTGGAATGATAGCGCCAACCGATGCGTTTGATGCATAACCCACCCATAAGAGGAGTATCCGGCGAAAAAGTGTAAATGTGGCTTTACTGGGACGATTGCTATCAGTGGGAAGGTATAGCTATCCCACCGATGATGATCAACCGCAGAATGAGCACGAGGTGAACTCCATCTGACATAAGTCACCGGAAAACCTTGGCTCACTGGCGACGCCGCCATCAGGCCACCGCCCGCCGATGCCACTACCAGCGCAGACATCGACCATGATCTCAATGCGTCACTGGAGTACCAGGCGGGCGTGAGCACGATCTCGCCTTGGACGGATCAGTGATCCTCGTGGCGGGGCAAGGGAAAGCCGGGTGTCAAAGACGGCCGGGTGCCCGGCATCCGGGGATGGACGGCCACCGTACGGTCATCACGACCGAGTTGTCTTCGGCCGTCCAGGAGTGGTCGACGCCGGGTCCCCACACCACGTAGTCGCCTTGCCTCTCCGGTACGACGTCGTGGCCACGGAACTCCATGCGGAACCGGCCGCCGACGAGGGCGAGGAGCGCGGAGCGTTCCTCGCCCGTGACCCACGCCAGGCGCCGCTCCCCACGCGCGGATGAACGCCCCACCTGATCTCAGGCCCCCGTGCGTGTCAGGCCGCCGTCAACGTGCAGGATCTGGCCGGTGATGAAACCGGCCTCGTCCGAGACCAGGAAGGCGAGGGCGTCGGCGAGATCCGCCGGAACCGATCGGCGCCTGATGGTCTGCAGGGCCGTCACACGGGCGAACACCTCGTCGGCGGCCGGGCCGCCGGTTCGGACGCGGGTGAGGAAACCCTCGGTCGGCACCAGGCCCGGGGCGATCGCGTTGACCGTGATGCCGTCCTCGCCGAACTCGTTGGCGAGCGCGCGGGTCAGCGCGTGCACCGTGCCCTTGCTGGTCAGGTACGCCAAATCGCGGTTCTGCAGCAGGGTGATGCCCGAGCCGGTGTTGACGATGCGCCCCCATCCGGCGGCGCGCATCCCCGGCACGAAGGCACGGGCGAAGAGCAGGATCGGCTCGACGTTGACGGCCTGCACCTCGCGCCACAGCTCGATCGTCACGTGGTCGATGTCGGTCAGCGGGAAGATCGCGGCGTTGTTGACGAGGATGTCGCAGCGCCCGTAGCGGTCGAGGACCGCGGCGGTCACGGCCTCGACCTGCGACGGGTCGCCGATGTCGCACGCCAGCCCCAGCTTGTCGCCGCCGCCGGTCAGCTTTTTCACGGCGTCGCCGGGGTCGTCGATGTCCACGGCGACGACGTTCGCGCCGTCCGCGGCGAGCCGTTGGCAGTACGCGTACCCGATGCCGCGGGCCGCCCCGGTCACCACGGCCGTCTTTCCGTCAAGCGACACGGGTGAACTCCAAGCCGAGTTGGCGCGCGATCCCGAAATAGTCCTCCAGGTGCCACGTCCGTACGATCCGTCCGTCGATCACCTGGTGGAAGTCCGACGCCTGGAACTCGACCTCGCGTCCGGTGCCCTCGACGCCCAGCAGCTCCCCGGCGTGCACGCCGCGGCCGACCGAACGCACGGCCACCATGTCGCCGGACTCGACGACGTGCTCGATCGTGACGGTCAGGCCGGTGAACACTCCGCGCAGGTGCTCGATGCTCTTCTTCCATCCGTCCGGGCCGGGCCCGGTCCGCATGGCCGGAACGGCTTCCCAGTCGGCGGCGAGGGCCTCGTCGACCAATGCGGTGTCACCTGTGGCGAGGGCCTCGTAGAAGCGCCGGACGGCGATCTCGTTGTCGGTAGTCATGACTGTCACGGTAGGAACGCGCACTACCGGTGATCAAAGACCTATTCCGGATCAGGTAATACGATTCAGGCATGACGGATTTCGACCTTCGGCTGGTGCGCTACTTCACCGTCGTCGCGTCACACCTGCACTTCGGTCGCGCCGCGGCCGAACTGCGCGTCGCGCAGCCGTCGCTGAGCCGTCAGATCACCCAGCTCGAGGCCCGGCTGGGCGCCCGGCTGTTCGACCGTACGCGGCAGGGCACACGACTGACCGAAGCGGGCGAGGCATTCCTCCCGCACGCCCACGCCTTGTTGCGCTCCGCCGAGCAGGCCGCGGCCGTGGCCCGCGCCGCCGCGCGGCCCACCCGCTTCACCGTCGGCTACACCACGGGCCTGATCGTCACCCCTGCGGTTCACGACCTGCGGCGCAAACACCCCGACGCCGACGTACGCACGCTGCACCTGAAGTGGAACGAGCCGCGTCAGGCCCTGCTCGACCGGCGCGTCGACGCGGTCGTCACCCGGCTGCCGCTGCGAACCGAGGGCCTGGCCGTAACGATCCTCTACGACGAGCCGAAGCTGCTGCTCGTACCGGTCGGACACCGGCTGGCCGGCAAGGAGTCGGTCACCCTCGACGACATCGAGGACGAGCCGATACCCCGCTTCCCCGATCCGGACTGGGACGCGTACTGGCGCATCGACCCCCGCCCCGGAGGCCGCCCCGCACCCGGCGGCCCCCCGGTCGAGACCATCGAGGACAAGCTGGAATGCATAGCCGCCGGACAGGCCGTGGCCATCATCCCGGCCGCCCTGCACCTCGGCGGCGCCCGCCCCGACCTCACCGCCATCCCGCTGCACGGCGTCGACCCCGGCCACGTCGTCGTGGCGACCCGCGCCACCGACCGCAGCCGCCTGGCGGCCGCATTCCGCACCTCGGCCCGCGACCACCTCACCGGTGAGCTCCGGAACCGCGCGGAAATCGCCTCCGGAAGCAGGAGAGGCGATCTCAGTGTGGCGCAGCCCGCGCCCGATCCCTCCGCTTACCAGACGTCGCGGTTTTGAACTCTTATCGAATCGGGTCGTCAATGATCAGTGCGGTTCCCGTGCCTGCGACGAAATCGTCGTTCATCCGGACCCCGGTGGCCAATTCCATCACGGCCATCATCTCCGCGACTCCCGGCACGGTGCCGTCCTGTTCGCAGAGGTGCCACACGAAATCCAGCTCGTCGTCCAGCAAATGTGGCATGGTGCCGTACATGCGCGTGTAAGCGTGCAGGTTGGGCGATTGAACGAGTATCTCGCGGTCCTCCATGTGGGTCAGGCGCATCAGCGGACTGACCCAGGAGAGGCTCCAGACCCTGGCGCGCTCGCTCAGCACCCGCACAACGGTGTCCTCGCTGCCATACATATCGTACGGGTCGAGCAGAAAATAGCCGTCGTCGAGAATCTCGACGAAAAGGACCAGCTTCCCGAGAGTCAGACCACCTTCACGTACGTCCAACCGCACGATCTCATAGTCGTCACCGGATCGTGAGAGCGTGGTCGCGATCTCCCACAAATCCGGGCGATGATCTACCGGCTTCACGATCGTCCAGCAGGCGGAGTTCCACGTCAGCCACTGGTGGTTCTCATCGAACCGCCGGTAGTACCGAACTATCTCTTCCGCAATCACGATTTCCTCCACGGTGCGGAGGCTCCCGGTGAACCTCCGTGCCTGCGGTGCGCCTCACCGGTCCTGCCCGTGCCGCCGTCAAGGAGACGCCGGGATAACGGTGGCCGTTCAGGCTGGTAGCCGAACGGCCAGGCCGGGAGTGGGACGCCATCCACCGGCATGGCGATGGCCGGCATTCCGGGCAGAAGCCAAGCATGCGTGTACGACAAATCGGGTTCGTTGCATGTCTTCCCCGGCCGGAATTGGTCGCCTTACCGGATCGCGAACGTCGGCGACGACCTGCCATCCGCGTCCACCTACGCCCACTGGGACGGCGCCTCGGCCAGTCCCGCCCCCAATGCGGCCGAAGCACCACAAAACCCGCTGCTTCGAACGCTGTTAAAGATGGTCGGGCGCCCTATATCCGGAGATGGATGGCCACCGCACCGTCATCACCACCGAATCATCCTCGGCGGTCCAGGAGTGGTCGACGCCGCGTCCCCACACCACGTAGTCGCCTTGCCTCTCCAGCACGACGCTGTGGTCGCGGAACTCCATGCGGAACCGGCCGCTGATGAGAACCAGGAGCGCGGTGCGCTCCTCGCCGGTGACCCAAGCGGCGCGCCGCTCGCCGCGCGGATGAACGCCCCATTTGATTTCAACGTCCCGGCTGTGCCGCAGGTCACCGGGCGTTCTGAAATGGCCGAGAAGCCACCCGTGTTCCTCGGGTGCATCCTTGTACGCGTTCCCCACGTAGACGCCGCTGCTCACGGTCGGACGTTAGCAGACGGCTCGACCATGATCCCGCCGGTCTGCCTGCCGTTCTCGATCTGGAGATCTTCGACGGATGCCACCCGTTCAGCTTTGCCAGCCGCCAACCCGTCAGATGGGAGTCCCGACGCAGTTCCCGGAGCCGAAGGCCGAGCGCCTCACGCGCTCGGAAGCTTGACGCTCAAGGAAGCCTACGACCCGGAGTACTGCCGCCAGCCGGTCGCGTGGCTCCAAGCCACGTCCCGCCAGCGGCAGCGCTTGACCACCTCGGCGGGATCTACGATCAGTTCGGCGCCCAGCAGCCGATCGGCGTCGTCGCAGTGCAGGACCGCCGCTCGCCGCGAGTCGAACAGCCAGTAGTCCTCGTGGGGAAACTCCAGGTCACGAGCCTCAGGGCGGGGCAGGTAGCGGATGTCCTCCCCGTCCTGGACGTTCAACCGCGCCACCGTCATGCTCCACCGCACATAGTCGCCGTGTGGCACGGTGATCACCCGTACGCGCTCCACTCGCTTGCCCTCGGCGACCCAACTCCGCACGTCCTCGCAGAAGTCGGCCACCCAGGAGTCGTCGGCGGGTTCTCCGGCGAGGAACCGCCGGAACGGCTCATGCTCGGAGTCCTCATCGTAGAAGTCGCGTGTCTCCAGGCGGAACGCCGCCGTGTGGGCGAACGAGTTGAACAGGTCGGCGAACTCCTCAGGCGTGAGGAGGTCGGTCACACGTCTCCTTCAACATGGCGGCGCGGTGCACCCGTCGAAGTCGAAGGCTGGGCGTGGGCGGTCCTCGCGGTGAGTGAGCGCTTGCTAGGGCTGGGGCTGGGGTTTGGGGGTGTCGTCGAAGAGGTCGTCGATGTGTGTGGCGTCGAGGGCGCGTTGTAGCCACAGGTCCAGGAGGGTGGGGTCGGTGCAGGTGCTGAGCTGCTGCTGCCGGTCGGGCGGCACCGCGATGTTGCGCAGGCGCAGGACGGAGAGCACAGCGTCGGCTTGGCCTTTGCGGTAGAGGTTTTGTGCCCAGGGGCTGTTCTCGGTGACGTAGGTGGTCACGGTTTCCTCCAGCAGTCGGCGGGTCGGCGGCGGGGCCATGTCGATAGTGTAATTGAACAGGGACGTTGCGTCATCGGCGGGAAGGTCGCCGAGGAGCTTGACGAAGGCCCGGGCGACGTCCGGGCGGTGGCCGTGGGCCATCACCGACAGGGCCGAGGTGAGCAGGTCGCCGGCCATCTGGTTGGGGTCGGTCAGGACGGGGATGTGGTCGGGGCCGACGATCACCGGGTGCATGGTGATGGTGAGGCAGCCGATGCTGATCTGCACGGGGCCGGCGAACTTGGCGGCGTCGGGGTCGGGGGTGATGAAGATGACGTGGACCGGTGCGCGGGTCTCCAGCCACAGGACGGCGGCCGCCACGACGGTGTCGTGCGGCTTCTTCTCCGACATCTCGGTCTCGACCTCGACGATGACGGAGAACCATCGGTCCTGGCGCGGGCCGCCGAACACGACGGTGTCGGCGTGCATCTCGCGGGAGATGCGGTCGCGCAGGTCTCCCGGCCCCACGTGCAGCAACAGGTCGGGCAGGTCGATCCCGCCGACCTCGCGCAGCAGGCGGATGGGCAGGTCGGGGTGGTGTTGCATGAGCCGGTTGAGGGCGTCATGCCGAGGGGAAGGCATGCACGGAACGCTACCATCCGATTACGTGTGGTCGCGCCATCTGGTGTGTCCGGCGCAACGGTGCTCCCTGGTCCAGCGAGCGGCTCGTATGCTCCAGGCCATTACTTTGGTGGGCATGTCCTATCCCGAAGATATGGCGCGATACGCGGACATGCTCGACGCGGGCATGCTGGGCGAGCATATGTGTCTGTCGTGGTGCCGGGGACATACACCGCAGAGTGTGGCGGAGGCGCTCGGAGGCTCCGCTGCGGACATCTCCCTGATGACGCTGCCCGAAGCGGTCGATGAGGCGGCCCCGTTCGCCTTGGTTGATGTACGAGGCGATTGGGCACTGATCGCAGAGCCTTTTGGCGGACGCGTCGGCGACCCCGCGATGCTGCGCCGCCTCGCTGATGGCGGCCGGGCACTCAGCGTGTCATGGAACGTGGAGTTCGACGTCCGGCTTGTCCATTTGAGGGGCGATCAGGTCCAGATCCTGGTCGACCCTCCTTCGCGTGGGCAGGTTGTCGTGCCGGATGCGGCGGATCTGCCTTTCGGGGAGGGTGTCGTGGCGATGCTCGCCTCCGGGCTCGCGCTCGGCGAGAGGCTGTCGGGCCTGCGCGTGAATGCCGAGTGGCTGCGACTGCCACATGCGCGGATCCGGCTCAGGGGTGGCGTCGCTTCGACCGGGTCCTGGTTGCCTGAGCGCGCCCAGGGACATCCGATGCTGGCCGAGCCCGCGCTCGCCGAGATCGTTGAAAACCCCACGCCGTCCGCTCTCCCGCGTATCGCCGCACAGGCTGCGCTCACTGTTGCGGAGTCCACCGGTCTGGGTGACGTGCGCGCCCTGCTGCTCGCTCCGCTGGGTGACCGCGAGCGGAGCGAGCAGCAGGGCAGGTACGAGGCGATGGCCGACCGGCTGCTGCGGGACGCTGCCGGTGAGTCCAGCGAGGGGGTGGCGCCGTTGGGCTCGGCCTCGGTCGAATTGCACAATCGAGCTCGGGCGGCGCTGGCCGTCGCCGCCGCCCTCGGCGACGACCCGCAGGAGTCGGCGCTCCTTGCCGTGATCCGGGCCAAGCAGGTGCGTGGGCTCGACACGGATGCACGGCTGAGGCTGCTCGTACTCGGCGAGTGCGCGCGCTACATCCAGGGGCGCGGCTGAGCGCTACTGATTGCCGCAGAAGTTCTTTCCCGGGGTGGTGTGTTCGGTCCTCTCGGATTAAACGGACCGGGAGATGACGATTTTGACGTGGGAAGGCGGCCGTGACCAGGAGTTGCCGGTGGTCCGGCCTGGATGACCGGGCTGGGGCAGTTCCGTGTGCCCGGTGCGATTCGCCAGGCGGATGGCCGACCTGCAACACGGGCTGGGGCGCTTCCTCGACGCCGCGCGGCTTGCCTCGGGTGTTCTTGCTCTGGGGTACGGGGTGAGGCGTTGTGTAGGGGGAGGGTCGCTGGTCGGAGTGGTGGAGGCGGGGTGGGGAAGGGGTCGGGCGGGTCAGGCGTCGGGGAGCTGGAACCAGACCACGCGGCCGGTGGCGGTTTCGTGCCAGCCCCAGGCTGAGGAGAGTTCGCGGACGAGCCACAGGCCGCGGCCGGAGCAGGTGAGGGTGTCGGGGGTGGGGCGGAGCTCGGGCTTGGTGGTGGGGGAGCCGGCGTCGAGGACGTCGATGTGGAGCGTTCCAGAGCAGCAGGCGACGGCGACGGTGACCTGGCCGCCGGGGAGGGCTGAGTCGGAGTGGCGTACGGCGTTGGCGACCAGTTCGCTGACGAGGAGCACGGCGTCGTCGGTGCGGGGGTGGGCGATGTTGGCGAGCAGGACGCGGACGTAGCGGCGGGCCTTGGCCACGGAGGTGACGTCGCCGGGCAGGTCGATCCTGCCCATCAGGCCCGGCTTCCTGGGGGTGTCGCCGGAGGCGGCGGCGGGCAGCGGGCGCGGGGTCGGGGTGGCGTCGCCGGTCCTGGGTTCGGTTCCGGTCGCCGGGGCGGAATCCGGGTGGGCGAGGGGCGGCAGGTCGGGGCCAAGGGGGGAGTGGGCGGGGCTCGGCGAGGCCGTCTCCGGTACGGGTTGCCGACCCTGGTCGCGTGTGTGCATCGGTAGCCCCTTTCGCTCCTTTGCTAGGCAGTTGAGTGCGATTTGTGGTGAATGTGTTACGCAAAGTGACCGTCGGGTGCTCGATGGTCGCGGATCTCGGGACTCTTGGCAAGGGGATCTGCAAATTTTCCATAGACTGCATGTAGTTATTTCCCGGACGCAGAACGTGTCGATGGTGCACACTATGCGTGGTCACCCGAGGAGGTTTCAGTGACGATCAAGCGTGGACCGACGGTACGGCGCAGGCGGCTCGCCGGTGAGCTGCGCAGGCTGCGGGAACGCAGCGAGATGACCCTTGAGGAGACCGCCGAGAAGCTGGGCTGGTCACCGGCGAAGCTCTCCAGGATCGAGACGGCCCGCGTCGGGCTCACCTCGCCGGATCTCGCCCACATGCTCGACATCTACGATCTGCCCGAGGGAAAGCGGGCCGGCCTGATCGCGTTGGGCAGGTCGGCGCGCAAGCGCGGCTGGTGGGACGCCTACGCCGACTCGCTGCCGAGCGACTTCCCGGCCTACATCGAACTCGAGGCCGACGCCGCGTTGATCCGCAGCTACGATGGCATGATCGTCAACGGCCTCTTGCAGACCGACGAGTACGCGCGGGAGATCAATCGCGCTTCTCTAATGGGGCTACGCGCACCGGCCGAGGTCGACCGGCGCGTTGAGGTGCGCATGACTCGGCAGGAGCTCCTCCTCCGCAAGGAGAACCCGTTGCGGTTCTGGACGGTCATTGACGAGGCTGCGCTCATTCGCCAGGTCGGCAGTGCTGCCATCATGCGGGAGCAATACGCAAAGCTGCTTGAGTTCTCGGATCGAGACAATGTCACGATCCAGGTGCTGCCGTCCACCAATGGTGCTCATCCCGGGACGGCCGGAAAATTTTCAATCATCGAGTTCCGAGAGCTGCACGACCCAGAGGTGGTGTATCTCGAAAACTTGACAGGCAACCTGTACATCGAGAGCGATGTCGAGATATACCAGTATTCACTGGCTTTCGACCACATCCGTGCGATGGCGCTCGCCCCCGAGGAGTCGAGGCTGCTGATCGCACGATTGGCCGAGCAGGCCGCATGAAGAGTAGTCTGCCCCGCGCGTGGAGACCAAGGGGGTTACCCATGGACCTGTCTCGCGTCACCTGGAGAAAGAGCCGCTACAGCGGCAACGGCGCGGATTGTGTCGAGATCGCGGCTGCTGACGCCGCTCGGGCAGGCACGGAGCGGTTGTACCTGATCCGTGATTCCAAGAACCCCGATGGTGCGGTTCTGGCGTTCGCTCCGGGCGAGTGGGATGCCTTCGTCGGCGGGATCAAGAGCGGAAAGCTCGACCACCTGAGCTGATCAGCTTTTGCGCGGTGAGGGCGAGCCCTATTTGCTCGAGGTCAGGGGGTATCCGTGGATCTGTCTCGTGTCACCTGGCGAAAGAGCCGTCGCAGCGGCAACGGTTCGAATTGTGTCGAGGTCGCGGTCGCCGATGCTGCGCGGACGGAGGACAAGCGTCTGTTCCTGGTCCGTGACTCGAAGAATCCCCAGGGCGCGATCCTCGCCTTCGCGCTATCCGAGTGGGATGCCTTCGTCGGCGAGATCAAGAGCGGCAAGTTCGGCCACCTGGGCTGATCAGCTCTTGCGTGTCGAGGGCGAGCTCTCTGCGTCAGGAGGTTGTGCGTGGACTTGTCGCATGTCATTTGGCATAAGAGCCGTCACAGTGGCGAGGGTGCCAACTGTGTTGAGGTCGCGGTCACCGATGCCGCGCAGGCGGGTACGGAGCGACTGTACCTGGTTCGCGACTCGAAAAACCCCGAGGGCACTGTTCTGGCCATCGCCGTAGCCGAGTGGTACGCGTTCATCGGCAGCGTCAAACGTGGCGAGTTCGACGGCTTGGGCTGACTGGCTCTCTCATGCCGAGTAGGAGTAGCACCACACCCTCGTAGAGATCAGGGGTTGCCCATGGATCTGTCCGCCGTCACCTGGCGTAAGAGCCATCGCAGTGGTAATGGAGCAAACTGCGTGGAGGTTGCTGTCACCAACATCGCTAAGACGGCTTCCGGGCGGTTGTTCTTGGTGCGTGATTCGAAAAAGCCCCAGGGGTCGGTTCTCGCGTTCACTCCGGTTGAGTGGGATGCCTTCATCGGCGGGGTCAAGAGCGGCGAGTTCGATCACCTGATTTAGCCGCTTTCTGGTCCGACCGGCTTACTTCCGAACTGCAGTGGATGGTCGGGCAGCAGTGTAGTGATCCTCGGCCCGCTCGTGATGCGCGAGATCTTTAGTGGTCCGAGAGAAGTCATCGCGCAGCTTGGGGCCATAGGTAGTCGACATCGGCGGAACCAAGTACGGGCACGGTTGCCCTGTTTCAGCCGAAAACGCGGCCGATAAGTGAAATCCCTGGGCTGCGAGGCAACTCGTGGGATGTGCTAGCCGTTTTCTGACGGTTACCGCTCATCCCCGAAGGAGCTTGTTCGTGAAGGCCACGTACCTCCTCGCCGTCACCTTGCTTGCCTTGCTGACGGATGTGGGGCGGGAAGCGGTGCTGCCACGCCAGTGGTGACCGTTACGGCCACCGAACCCGCACCGGGGTCACTGTCACGAAGTCCGTCTCACCTGCTACGCCGACGAAAGAAGAGGCGCCGACACGCACGGACACCTTCATCCCTTGCGAGTGGAGGGCCTTGCTCGGCCGCATCAAGGACGCAGGCCCCGTCCAGTCGGCAAGAATCAGGTTGGGGGGCCGCGCGGACGGTCAGCCCCGGCCCCTGCTCGGGCTGACGGTCTTGGCATCGCAGTCGTCGTCGTTGCCGCAACGAACTCGCCGTACCCGCGGGTGACGCACCCTCTCCTGGCTGTCGGCCGCCGTGCCGCGCTCCCGCCGCCCCGCCGCCCCGCCGCCGTGTACGCGCCGGGGAGTCGTCCCGCACTGCGGGTACGCCGCCTTGATGGTGCGGGTTCCGGCCCCGATCCGTACCGGCCTGCCCGGCCCCGGGCACGGCGGTGGCGGCCGCATTGATCGGTGCGACCTGCCCGCGCTCGCCGACAACGCCCAGGCCGGCGACGCCGAGCTCATCGTCTCCGATGCCCGTCCTGCCGCCGACGGCCCGGCCTTCCAGGTGTGGTGGCTTGAGTAGCCCTGTGTTGTGACATATCCGACCTGGGCAGGGGAGGTGAAATGCGAACCCGACGGTCGTTGACGGTGGAAGACTCGTGCCGCGCCGGTGCGGCTCTTGACGATCACTAGGGCGGGGACAATAATCGACTGTCTTTTTGGGATTCGATTATGATGGGAGTGACGATGGCGAAGACCGGCCTCGTGGACACTCATGCGCATTTCCTCTTCGACGAGTACGTGACCGCCGCTCAGCAGGCCGGGCACGTCGTGCCCGATCGCATGCCGGGCTGGCCCACGTGGTCGGCCGAGGAACACATCGCCCTGATGGACGAGGCGGGCGTGGAGCGGGCGGTGTTGTCGCTGTCGTCGCCCGGGGTGACCTTCGGCGGGCCGGGGGAGCGGGCCGCGCTGGCGCGGGCGGTCAACGAGTTCGGCGCGGCGCAGGTGAAAGCGCATCCCGCCCGCTTCGGGTTCTTCGCCTCGCTGCCGATGCCGTACGCGGACGAGGCGGTTGAGGAGGCGCGGCACGCGCTGGACGTGCTGGGGGCGTCGGGGTTCTGCCTCATGTCGAACGCGAACGGGGTGTATCTCGGCGACGAGCGGTTCGAGCGGCTGTGGGCGCTGCTCGACGAGCGTGAGGCCGTCGTCTTCATCCACCCGACCGCCCCGGCGAACGCCGAGCTGGTCAGCCCCGATCGGCCGTACCCGATGATCGAATTCATCTTCGACGAGGCGCGGACCGTGGTGGACCTGTTGTTCGCCGATGTGCTGACGAGGTTCCCGCGGATTCGGTTCGTCATCTCGCACAGCGGCGGCGCGCTGCCGGTGCTGCTGGAGCGGATCGACCTGTTCTTCAGCACGCCCGCGATGGGGGGCGACGCCTCGCGGGACGGGCGTATCCGGGAACTGGTCGGGGGGTTGTGGTTCGACTGCGCGGGCACGCCGCTGCCCTTCGGCCTGCCCGCCCTGGCCCGGGTCGTCGGGCACGAGCGGCTGCTGTACGGCAGCGACTACTGCTTCACCCCGCCGCCCGCCGTGCTGCGGCAGGTGCGAGGGCTGGCGGACGATAACTCCGACCCTCGCTGGCTGGAACTCATGGCGGCCAACGCGGGTCGGCTGTTTGGCTCGTCCGACGCCGCGGCGTGATGGGCGCTTTTGTACGAGGCCGTCCCGATAGGAATCGATAAATAGGGTAAGAGTCGTTCGAAGGGCTGAAATCTGTACGCTGCTAAGGTTGTCGTATGGCCAGGCGCGGAACCTCGAAAACCCTTGGCGGCGACGTCTATTCCCAGCTCCGCGACGCGATCCTGCGCGGCCAGGTGCGGCCCGGAGAGCGGCTCAAGCCCACGGTTCTTCGTGAGGAGTACGGCGTCAGCATCTCCGTCGTCCGCGAGGTGCTCACCAAGCTGGCCGAGCAGCGGCTGGTCGTGGCGGAGCCGAACCAGGGGTTCTCCGTCGCCCCGCTCTCCCGATCGCACCTGGAGGAGCTCGTCGAGGCCCGCTGCTCGATCGAAGGGTTGGCCGTCCGCATGTCGGTGACGCGCGGCGATCTGGAGTGGGAGTCCCGGGTGCTGGCCGTCCACCACCGCCTCGACGGCACCCCGGCCCGGCTGGACGGGCCGGAGAAGGCCATAAACCCCGAATGGATCTCGCTGCACGCCGCCTTCCACGCCACGCTGCTCGCGGCGTGCGGCAACGGCATCATCCTCGACGTCTGCGCCTCCCTGTTCGACATGGCCGAGCTGTACCGCCGCTGGAGCGAGACCGGTTCGTCCACCGTGGCCCGCGACGCCGCGCAGGAGCACCGCGACCTGGCGGCGGCGGCGCTGCGGCACGACGCCGAGCTCGCCGAGAAGCTGCTGGTCCAGCACATCAGGACCACCCGCGACATGGCGCTGGCCGCCATCCCGGCCCTCGCCGAGGAGGCGGCGGGCGAGCCGGCGGAGGCCTGATCCGCCACGGGCTCCTGGCGGGTCGGCACCACTCAGAGGGCCCCTCAAAGGGCTCCTCAGAGGACGGCGGCGAGTTCGGCCACGCGGAACGGTAAATTCGTATCCGGAGTTCGATCCGGCGGACCGTCCGGGCCGCGGGAGCCGCCGGACAGACTGGATCGGCCCGGCCGCCTCGCGGGCGGCCGAACTCCCCCGTCCCGAGCGGTTGAACACTTCGAGGAGTAGGCGATGGCATGCGCGGAACGGCCGCGGGCCCGGACGGCCCGTCGTGAGCTGAGCGCCGGGGGTGCGCGGTCGCGCGCCGCCCGCCGTTCCGCGAAGGGGCGTCGATGACGGCGGCGGGCGACGTACTGGGGGAGGCCCGGCGGCGGCGTACGTTCGCGGTGATCAGTCACCCGGACGCGGGCAAGTCGACCATGACCGAGGCGCTGGCGCTGCACGCCTCGGCGATCACCGAGGCCGGGGCGGTGCACGGCAAGGCCGGGCGGCGCGGCGTCACCTCCGACTGGATGGAGCTGGAGCGCTCGCGCGGCATCTCCATCACCTCGGCGGCGCTGCGGTTCGACTACCGGGGGCACGTGTTCAACCTCGTGGACACCCCCGGGCACGCCGACTTCTCCGAGGACACCTACCGGGTGCTCGCCGCCGTGGACTGCGCGGTGATGCTGCTGGACGCGGCCAAGGGCATGGAGCCGCAGACGCTGAAGCTGTTTCAGGTGTGCCGCCACCGCCGCATCCCGGTCATCACGTTCGTCAACAAGTGGGACCGGCCCGGCCGCGAGCCGCTGGAACTGCTGGACCAGATCGAGGAGCACACCGGCCTGCGCCCCACCCCGATCACCTGGCCGATCGGCGTCGCCGGGCACTTTCGCGGGGTCGCCGACCGGCTGGCCGGCAAGGTCGTGCTGTACGAGCGTGCGCCCGGCGGGGCCACCAAGGCGCTGGAGACCGAGCTGACCCCCGAGCGGGCGGAGGCCGAGCTGGGGGCGGACTGGGCGCAGGCGAGCGAGGAGATCGGCCTGCTTGAGGCGATCGGCGCCGACCACGACCAGAAGCTGTTCGAGGCGCACGAGACCACCCCGGTGCTGTTCGGCGCGGCGCTGCCGAACTTCGGCATCGCCCGGCTGCTGGACGTCCTCGTCGATCTGGCCCCTTCGCCCGCGCCCCGGGCGGAGGTGTCCGGCTCGGCGCGCCCGCTGGAGGCGCCGTTCTCCGGGCTGGTGTTCAAGGTGCAGGCGAACATGGACCCGGCCCACCGGGACCGGATCGCGTTCGTGCGGGTGTGCTCGGGCCGGTTCGAGCGCGGCATGGTGCTCACCCACGGCGCGACCGGCCGGCCGTTCGCGACCAAGTACGCCCACTCGGTGTTCGGGCAGGAGCGCGCCACCATCGACGACGCCTACCCCGGGGACGTGGTGGGCCTGGTGAACGCGACCGCGCTGCGGCCCGGGGACACGCTGTACACGGGCCCGGCGGCGGAGTTCCCGCCGATTCCGAGCTTCGCCCCCGAGCATTTCGCGGTCGCGCGGTCGCGGGACAGCGGGCGGGCCAAGCAGTTCCGGCGCGGCATCGACCAGCTCGACGCCGAGGGCGTGATCCAGGTGCTGCGCTCGGACGTGCGCGGCGACGCCGCACCCGTGCTCGCGGCGGTCGGCCCGATGCAGTTCGAGGTGGTGCAGCACCGGCTCGCCGCCGAGTTCGGCACGGTGATCAGCCTGGACCGGCTGGACTACACGCTGGCCCGCCGTACCGACGCGGCCTCGGCGGAGACGCTGGCCCGCCAGCGCGGCTGTGAGGTGTTCGTCCGCGGCCGTGACCAGGCCCTGCTGGCGGTCTTCACCGACCAGTGGCGCATGCGCACGATCGCCCGCGAACATCCGGACCTGACCCTGGAACCGCTGATCGCCGACACGCACGCGGACGGCTGAGCGGCGGCCCGCCGGCCATCCCGCTCGGAGGAACGCCGATCATGATTGCTCCTCCGGCCTCCGCGGACGTCTCGCGTCTCCGGTGTCCGCGTGCCGGGGACGGTCGGCATGCATGCCGGAGGATCGCCGATCATGATTGCTCCTCCGGCCTCCGCCGTCGCCTCGCGTCTCCGGTGTCCGCGTGCCGGGGACGGTCGGCATGCATGCTGGAGGATCGCCGATCAGCTTCATTACTCCGGCCTCCGTCGACGCGCCCGAGCCGACCGAGTCCCGCATGCCGGCCGATGGTTCCCTCCGCCGCGGGCGTCAGGTCCGTAACTGCCGGGTGATCGACGGGTCGGTGATCGCGGTGTCGGCGGCGAGCAGGAACGCCTTCGACAGGATGATCGACAGCATGCCGCCGTCCTCTTCGAAGGGCAGGAAGACCGAGCGGGCGTCCCGGTCGGCACCGGGGACGATGCACAGGTAGGCGTCGTTCGGCTCCATCAGGATGTTGCCCGACCCCAGGTGGATCCGGTACGTCCGCAGGTCGCCGTGCACTCGCAGGAACCGGTCGGCGAGCTCCAGCCGGTCGGCGATCTTCAGGCGGGGCAGCAGCCTTGCGAGCGCGTCGCGCCGGGTCTTCGCCGTTTCGGTGAGCTCGCCGAAGCCGTACGCGTGCCAGTACTCCTCGTGGCCGCCGAGTGCCTCCTGATCGAGCCCGATCGAGGTGACACCCACGGCCAGGTCGGCGTCCCGGAGCACCTCCGACAGCACCAGCGGCGGCACCTCGGCCAGCGGCACCCCGTCGCAGTCGCCCGGCGTGTCCGCCCAGTCGGCGTGCTCCTGGGGCAGCTGGCCGTCCCGGTAGAAGTGGATCTCCTCGCTGACGCAGTACGACGCCGTGCCCCAGCGGTCGGCGTTCGGGTCGCCGGTGACGTGCATGCCCCAGCGCGCCCGCCAGCCCGACAGTTCCTTGATCGCCTCGCCGCGGTCGCCGCCGCACTCGTAGTCCCAGTGCCCGATGGCGAGCCCGGTCCAGCCGCGCTGGTTGAGCAGCGCCTTGGCCTGCCCGTAGCGCAACACGTGCCCGTCGAACCGGCGCGAGTAGGTGCGGGTGCGCTCCTCCGCCGGGGTGAGCAGGTACACCTCGCGGAAGGCCTGCTTGTACGGCTGCCGCACGCCGAGGTCGAGCAGATGGTCGCGCCAGGCGCGTACGTCGTCGGCGGTCTCCCGGATCGGATGCCACAGTTGGACCGGCGTGTCCGCATAGGGCTGGATCCGGCGGCCCTGGGGGTCGGTCAGTTCCCAGCCGTCCCCGGTCCGTATCGGAAGGCCGGAGGGTCCCTGCAGGATCTGCCAGATCAGGTTCCGCGCGTACCGGCCGGTGACCGGGTGGTCGAGGAAGAACTCCGTCACCTCGTGCCACCGCCACAGCCGCTCCTCGATCAGCGCCCGCTCCAGCCGGAACCGCTCGGCCGGCAGCGCCTGCTTGAGCTCCTTGAGCGTGCCCTTCAGCTCGGCCAGCGCCGGATCCTTGCGGATCGCCTGCGGCGCCGATGTGACCGTGCGGCCGTCCGGGGTGACGAACCGCAGGGCGGGCCCGTCCACGCACAGCCGTACCCGGTAGTCGCCGATCTTCTCCTCGCGTACGCCGTCGGCGTCGAGGCCGAACCTGGGCACGGTGCGGTCGAGCAGCCGCTCGCGGCTGAGGCCCGCGTGTTCGGCGACCGCGTCCAGCGTCCGCGCCACGTTCGCCAGCACGCTCTTCTTGCGGACCTTGACCGTGACCTTGGCCAGGGCCGGGACGACGTCCAGCCCGCCGCGGCGGGCCAGCGTGGACACGGCCGCGTTGGCGATCATCTCGCTGCGGCAGTTCGCCCCCGAGCCGCCCATCCCGACCCCGCAGGTGAGCGCGACGTCGCCGAGCGCCGAGGTGACCCACGGCTCGTCGAGCAGCGCGCACGTCCACACCAGGCCGCGCAGCGTGCGGGCGGTCCGCTCGTGCAGGAAGATCGTGCTTTCGAAGCCCCACCGGGTGGGGTACGGCCCTTCGCGGTGGGCCGCCAGCCGTCGCAGGATCTCGTGCATCAGGTCCGCCGCCTCGGGAACCAGCAGGCGGCGGGCCGTGGCGAGCCATCGGTCGCTCGGCTTGGCGGACGTGGCCGTGGCCCAGTGCCGTAGCAGCCGGACCATGGGGTCCGCGCCGAGGCGGGCGCCGAACTCGCCGGCGAGCAGGCAGGCGAACGGGTCGAGATCCCGGGTCACGTTCCGCACCCGGGCCGCCGCATCGTTCTCCTCGGGCTCGGTGAGGACAGCGGTGAGTCGCTCGCCGATCGCGGCCCAGACCGGCCGGTGGTAGCTCCGGTACCACGTGGCGGTGCCGTCGAGCAGCCGCCGCCGGTCGGCGTACGCCAGTCGCTCGGTCGCGGCGAGGGGGATCCGGTACAGCACCTGGTGGTTGGTGTGTAGCGAGGTCATCAGCCGGTTGGCGGCGTCCCAGAGGAACCGCACATCCTGCGAGGTCCAGGCCAGGTCGGCCTCGGCGACGAAACGGACGGCCTCCAGCAGTCGCTCGTCGTACTCGTGCCCGCCGCCGTGCCCGAGCGTCAGGCGCATCTGCACCCACCGCCCGAACGAGCGGAGCCCCTCGTCGTCGCGCCCCTCGACGACCGACGCGAGCGGCGTGTTCCAGCCGGGCGGGCCGAAGACATCGTCGAACCAGGCGAAGTTCTCCATGTCATCGGGCGGCAGATCGCGCAGCAGGGACGCGTCCACCCGGGTAAAGTCGGCGATCACGCCCATGTCAGCCTCCGACCAGGGGAATCAGCTTGACGAACGAGATCACCGGGTCCCCGGTCAGGTCGATCTCCTCGTCGAGGTCGTCGATCTGCCGGTCGCCGACCAGCAGCAGGAACCCGTTGTGGCCGAACGCCCGCTCGGCGGCGTCGGCCTGCCGCTCCCAGTCGAGGCGCCGCCTCGCGCCGCTCCGGTATCCGTTCCGCTCGACCTCTTCTTCGACCGGCCGCACCAGCCCGGTGAACCTGGGCGTCGGCGCCGCGTTGTACCGGGCGACCTCCTCCCGCACCCGCGTCCGCACCAGCTCCCGCGCGGTGATTCGCGCGGGCAGGCCGGGGAGCGTGAACTCCTCCAACGGCTTGCCCATCGCCGTCTCGTCCCGAAATGTGACCCTCGCCATCGGTGGCCTCCACAGCGCCGTACCAACATGGTCGGCGTATGGATATCAGCGGCGTCCGACAATTTCGTCGCTCGGGTGCCCGGACCCTTCCGCGCCGTGGGCCGGCGTTCTCCTGGAGGGGCCGCTTCGGTCGTCAGCCTGCCTCGTGCGTACGGCGGGCCGCCGCCGCGCGTACGGCGGGCATGACGGTTTCGGCGAAGGCGTGCAGGCTGTGCCTCGCCTCCTCGGCGGTGAGGTCGCCGAAGGCGAAGGTGGCCTCGAAGTAGTTGACCGGGGCCCGCTCGATCTGCTCGATGAGCAGGTCGCGGACGGTCTCGGCGGTGCCGACCAGCGCGGTGCCGCTGCGCAGCGTGTTCTCGGTGTCGGCGTAGGCGTCGCCGCGGTGGTCGCCGTTGCGGTGCCACAGCCAGGTGAGCTGCTGGCAGAAGACGGCGTTGGCCCTGCGGTAGCGGGCGAGCGCCTCGCCGTCGGTCGCGCCGATGTGCACGGTGGCGGCGACGCCGAGGCGGGGCGGGGCGGCGTCCGGCTCGTGCGCCTCCCGCCAGGCGTTCCAGTACGTCTCGGCGGCCTCGGCGAAGACGCCGCCGTTCCAGCGGCCGACGAAGTTGACGTTGTTGGCTCCCGCCCACTCGGCGGTGCGGGTGTTGCTGGAGGCGTACCACAGCGGCGGGTGGGGGCGCTGGACCGGCCCGATGGACAGTTCGACGTCGTAGTCGCGCAGCAGGCGGCCCTTGTGCACCATGCGGCCGGTCGTCAGGGCGCGGGTCACCACCTCCAGCGTCTCGGCGTACCGGGCGCGGGCGTTCTCCGGCTCGACGCCGAAGAAGGCCAGCTCGTACGGGCTGACGCCGCTGCCGACGCCGACGTCAAGACGCCCGCCGCAGAGTTGGTCGAGCGTGGCGATCTCCTCGGCGAGGCGCAGCGGCTCGTAGGCGGGCAGCACGTGGACCAGGGCGCCGATCCGCATCGTCGTGGTGCGCTGGCTGAGCGCGGCCAGGAACAGGTTCGGGGACGGGCACACCGACAGCGGCGTGCCGTGGTGCTCGGTCACGTGGTAGTGGCCGATGCCGGCGGCCTCGGCGGCGACGGCGTAGTCGAGGCGGTCGGCGAGGACCTGTCCGGGGGTCGAGGCACCGAGGTCGAAGGAGTCGAATATCCCGAACGTGAAGGTCATGGCAGGCGCTCTTTCCTGATGGTTGCCGCGTCGTCGGTCGGCCGGGGTCGGCTCGCCGGACGTCGCCGGGGCTTTGTTGTCGTGATAATTCCTGGCTTGTCCAGCAGAAACATGGCATCGCTCGCCTGGGTCGCGCGTCAAGGGTGATTCCGTTGGGCGGTCGGCTGGGCGGTCGGCGATGCCCGCGGGAGTTCGCCGAGGCGCGGTGGATTGGGCCTTGCCCGGCGCTCCGACACGGTCTTACAATCCCTTGTAATTATTAGGAAACTTTCCTAACGAAAGCCGCCCCCACCTCTGTCGCCGTCCGCACCTGACACCGCCAGGCCGTCGCCGAACGGCCGACGCGGCCCGGATAACCCCCCACCCCCCAGCAGAGGTCGCCCCATGCACAACAGGTTCACCTGGCGAATGCCGTCCGTGGCCGTCGCCCTCGCCGCGGCGCTCGTCGCCGTCCTCTTCGCCGCCGTCCCCGCAACCGCCGCCACGCCCACCGCCGCCTTCACCAAGATCTCCGACTGGGGATCGGGCTGGGAGGGCAAATTCGTCATCACCAACGGCGGCGGCACCGCCATCAACGGGTGGCGGGTCGAGTTCGATTTGCCCGCCGGGTCGAACATCGGCACGTTCTGGGACGCCGCCATGACCCGCAACGGCCAGCACTTCACCTTCACCAACGTGGGCTGGAACGCCGTCATCCCGCCCGGCGGCACCGCGAGCTTCGGCTTCAACGGCAGCCCCGGCGGCGCCGGAGCGGTGATCTCCAACTGCCGCCTCAACGGCGCGTCCTGCGGCGGCGGGGACGTCGAGCCCACCCCGACGATCACGCCGACCGACGGCGTCCCCGGCAAACCCGGCACGCCGTCGGTCACCGGCGTGACCGACGGCTCGATCTCGCTGTCGTGGAGCGCCGCGAGCGGCTCCGTGACCGGCTATCGGATCTACGAGGGCGGTACGCTGCGCCCCACCGTGACCGGGACCGGCGCCACGATCAGCGGCCTGGCCGCCTGCACCTCGCACACCTACACCGTCCGGGCGTACAACGCGACGGGCGAGTCGGCGGCGAGCGACCCGGCCACCGGCACCACCACCGGCTGCCCGATCGGGCAGCTGCCCAAGCACTTCCTCACCGGCTACTGGCACAACTTCGTCAACCCGGCCACCGAGCTGCGGCTGTCGGCGGTGCCGAACGAGTACGACCTGATCGCCATCGCGTTCGGCGAGGCGACCTCGACCCCCGGCCAGGTCACCTTCGCCCTCGACCCGGAGCTGTCCGCGGCGCTCGGCGGCTACACCGACGCCCAGTTCCGCGCCGACGTGCAGACGCTGCACTCGCGCGGCAAGAAGGTCATCCTGTCGGTCGGCGGCGAGGCCGGCCGGGTCCAGGTGGCGAGCACGGCCGCGGCGATCGCCTTCGCCGACTCGGTGTACGCGATCATGCAGAACTACGGCTTCGACGGCGTCGACATCGACTTGGAGAACGGCCTCAACGCCACCTTCATGGCCGACGCGCTGCGGCGGCTGCACGCCAAGGCCGGCAACGGGCTGATCATCACGATGGCGCCGCAGACGATCGACATGCAGTCCACCGGGATGGAGTACTTCAAGCTCGCGCGGAGCATCTCCGACATCCTCACCGTCGTGCACACGCAGTACTACAACTCCGGCTCGATGCTCGGCTGCGACCAGACCTTCGCGTACTCGCAGGGCACGGTCGACTTCATGACCGCGCTGGCGTGCATCCAGTTGGAGAACGGCCTGCGGCCCGACCAGGTGGCGCTCGGCCTCCCGGCCGGACCCGGCGCGGCGGGCGGCGGCGTGGTCGCCCCGTCCCTGGTCAACCAGGCGCTCACCTGCCTGGCCACCCGGACCAACTGCGGCAGCTTCGTGCCGCCGCGCGCGTACCCCGGCATCCGGGGCGCGATGACCTGGTCCATCAACTGGGACGCCGGCAACAACTGGAACTTCTCCCGGACCGTCAAGCCGCACCTGGCCACGCTTCCGTAGGGGTCGTGCGATGAGACGCATCCGTACGGCGGCGGCCGTGGCCGCCGCGGCGCTCGCCGTCGCCGGGGTGGCGCTGGTCGCCCAGCCCGCCCAGGCGGCGAACATCGCGGCCAACCCCGGCTTCGAGTCCGGGCTGACCGGGTGGACCTGCTCGGGACAGGCCGAGACGGTCACCTCGCCCGTGCACGGCGGAAGCCGGGCGCTGGCCGCCACGCCCGCCGGCAACGACTTCGCCCGCTGCGAGCAGACGATCAACGTCCGGCCGTCCACGGCGTACACTCTGTCGGCGTGGGTCCGGGGGAACTTCGTGTTCCTCGGCGCGGCCGGGCACGGCGAGACCTGGGCCTCCCCGGGCGCGGCGTGGACCCAATTGTCCACGTCGTTCACCACGGGCCCGGGGGAGACCAGCGTGACGATCCACGTCAACGGATGGTACGGGCAGGGCACCTACCACGCCGACGACATCGTCCTCGACGGCCCCGGCACCCCGTCGGAGTCGCCGACGCCCACCCCAACGCCGACGCCCACGCCGACGACGAACCCGCCGCCCCCGGGTGATCGGCTGATGGTCGGCTACCTCCACGCCTCATTCGCCAACGGATCGGGATATGTCCGGATGGCGGATGTGCCGGACGAGTGGGACATCATCAACCTCGCCTTCGGCGAGCCCACCACCCCCACCTCCGGCGACATCCGGTTCACCCGGTGCCCCGTCGCCGAATGCCCCCAGGTGGAGAGCGAGGCCGAGTTCACCGCCGCCATCCGCGCCAAACAGCAGGCCGGCAAGAAGGTCCTGATCTCCATCGGCGGCCAGAACGGCCAGGTCCAGCTCACCACGGCCGCCGCCAGGGACGCGTTCGTGAACTCCGTCTCCGCGATCATCGACAGGTACGGCCTCGACGGCCTCGACATCGACTTCGAGGGGCACTCCCTCTACCTCAACCCGAACGACACCGACTTCCGCAACCCGACCACCCCCGTCATCGTCAACCTGATCTCGGCGCTGCGCACCCTCAAGGCCCGGTACGGCTCCCGCTTCACCCTGACCATGGCCCCCGAGACGTTCTTCGTCCAGCTCGGGTACCAGTTCTACGGGCCGGGCACGGGCAACGACGACCCGCGCCGGGGGTCGTACCTGCCCGTCATCCACGCCCTGCGCAACGACCTCACCCTGCTGCACGTGCAGGACTACAACTCCGGGCCGATCATGGGACTGGACAACCAGTACCACACCATGGGCGGCCACGACTTCCACGTCGCCATGACCGACATGCTCCTGGCCGGGTTCCCGGTGCGGGGCAACCCGAACGATTTCTTCCCCGCGCTGCGCCCGGACCAGGTCGCCATCGGCCTGCCCGCCGCGCCGTACGCGGGGAACGGCTTCACCACCGTCTCGGAGGTGCAGAAGGCCTTCACCTGCCTGGCCAAGGGCACCGGCTGCGGCGCCTATCGGCCGCGCGGCGTCTACCCGGGGCTGCGCGGCCTGATGGCCTGGTCGATCAACTGGGACAAATTCAACTCCTTCGAGTTCTCCCGCAGCCACCGCCCCTATCTCGACGGGCTCTGACCCGCGAGCCCTGAGCGGATCGCCGGCCGGTCGCCTCCGCGCCGGTCGGCGATCCGTCCGCCGGGGGCCGTCGCGGCCGGGTCAGACAGGGCTGATCGTCGCGGCGACCGTGGCGCCGAGCTCCCAGCACGCCTCCAGATCGTCCTTGCCGGGCGCACCGATCACGGTCACCGGCTCGTGCACACGTTCCCAGCCGAGCCCGGTGGTTATCGACTCCACCGCCCGCACCGCACCGGTCGCGTCGTTGTTACCGTGCACATACAGCCCGTACGGCAGGCGCCGCGTCTCCTCCAGGCACGGATAGTAGATCGTGTCGAAGAAATGCTTGAGCGCCCCGCTCATGTAGCCGATGTTGACCGGGGTGCCGAGAACGACGCCGTCGGCCTCGAACACGTCAACGGCGGTGGCGCGCAGCGCGGCACGGGCGACCACCTCGACGCCTTCGATCTCGTCGGTGGTCGCGCCTCGCCGTACCGCCTCGAACAGCTCCTGCAGCGTGGGCGAGGCGGTGTGATGCACGATCAGCAGCCGCCGGACGTTTCCCGACACGACGCCGATCCTCTCACGCACCGGCCGTCCCGGCCGAGTCCGGGACGCTGCAACGTCTCCATGATCTACATAGTAAAGGGTGCCGCCCTCGGCGAAACGACGAACGGTCAAGAGCGTCACCGCGATTCCGTAACCTACGCCCATGACCACACACCGCTTCACGATCACGGCGGAGGGCCCGTTCGACTTCGGGGCCGCGCTTCGCTTCGTCGAGGACTGGCCGCCCACCGGCTCGCTGCCGTCCGACGGGCGGGCGCTGCGGTTCGCGTACTGCGCGGAGTCCGACTGGCTGCCGATCGGCGTGACCGTGACGGCCGCGCCCGGCGGGGTCGCCGTCGCCACCACGCGCGCCGCGGGCCCGGCGATCCGGGGGGAGGTGGCGCGCATCCTCTCCCTCGACGTGGACGGCAGCGGCTTCGCCAAGCTCGGCGAGGCCGACCCGATGCTCGGCGAGCTTCAGGCCCGCAACCCCGGGCTGCGGCCGGTGTGCTTCTGGAACCCGTGGGAGGCCGCCTGCTGGGCCGTGATCGTGCAGCGTTCGTCGATGCTGATCGCCTCCCGGCTCAAGCAGCGCATCGCCGAGCGGTACGGCGCGCGGGTGAACGTGGACGGCCGGGAGTACGCCGCCTTCCCGCCCCCCATGACGCTGCTCGACGCCGGCGGCCTCGGCCTCCCCGCGCAGAAGGAGGAGTGGATACGCGGCCTGGCGCGGGCCGCCCTCGACGGCGCGCTCACCACCGAGCACCTGCGCGGACTCCTCCCCGACGAGGCCCTGGCCGAGCTTCGCGCCCTGCCCGGCATCGGCCCGTTCTCCGCAGGGCTCATCCTGATCCGCGGCGCGGGCGCGCCGGACGTGTTCCCGGGCGACGAGCCGCGCCTGTTCGCGATCCTGCGCGAGGCGTACGGCCTGCCGGAGGACGCGCCCCTGGCCGCGTACCGCAAGGTGGCCGCCGCGTGGCGGCCGTACCGTTCCTGGGCGTCCTTCCTGTTCCGCGCCTCCGCGTACGGCGCCGCGGACGAGCGATAGGCGACTCAAACCGTCACGGCGAGGGCGAAGGGGAGGACGGCGAGAGCACCGACGTGGCGGAGGAGGACGGCGGCCATCGTCATGGTCCAGCCGGTGTCGATCCGGCCGTCCACGAACAAGACCGGGCCGCCGACGCCGTGACCCCCCGGGCCGGCCGCCGCTCCGGCTGACGCACGCCGGGACGCCGGGCGGCTCGATTCCACTGTGTCTCCCTCGACGTGCGCAGGACCGGAACGCTCGAGACCTACCGCTGAGAACGAGAACACGGAGTGAACGTGCGCGTCATCGCGGATCGCATGCGGCTCGTACGGGTCCTGGCGGCGGCCCGCCCACTGCCGCTGACCTTGCTCACGGCCGCCCTGCTGATCGAGAACATGATCCCGGCGGCCACGGCGGCGGCGTTGGCGCTCCTCGTGGGTGAGCTCGGGGTGGGTGAGCTCGGGGAGGTGGCCGGGCAGGGCACGGGGGACCTGCTCCTCGTCGCGCTCGTACCGCTCGGCGGGTTCGCGGCCGTGCTCGTGCTCGGGCATCTCGCCGAGGCGGCCGTGGCGCCGCTGGAGCAACTCGCCGCCGCACGTATCGACGGGCGGCACCGGACCGAGGTGACCCGCCTCGTCACGTGCAGCGACACGATCGCCACGCTTGAGGTGGCGAACGTCGCCAAGCTTGTCGTGATGATGCTGCCGCTCGGCACGGTGAGTCCGTGGCTGCTGCTGCTCCTGCTGTTCGCGATCGTGCCGGTCTGGTGCGACCACCGCGGGCAGAGCGCTGCGCGCCACCGTGGACGCGATCGTCACGGGCGACACGCCGGGCGCGGCCTTCGAGCGGTACATGGCCAGGGCCCGGACGCTGGGCCGCGCGACCGGGGCGGTGACCGTGATCGTCTCGCACCGCTTCTCCACGGTCACCGGCGCCGATCTGATCCTGGTGCTGGATCGGGGCAGGCTGGTCGAGGCGGGCACCCACGATGAGTTGTTGGCGCTCGGCGGCCGGTACGCGGAGCTGTACGGCATCCAGGCCACTGCGTACGCCGGGGAGACGGCCTCGTAGCACCACCTCGCCCGCCGATCTTCGCCTGTGCCGACGACGTGCCGAGACGCGGGGACCCGTCTGGGCGGGAGGTCGATGAGCCTGGGCGGCGGTGTCGGCCGCCGGGCGTGACGGCGGCGGCACCGGCTGCGTACCGGGATAACCGCCTGTTTCCACGTCCCGCCGATGCGGTGGCATCCCCGAGCGAAATTTCGGGAATGCTCTATCGTGATTTTCGGATATGCCATTCACGGCGGTGAGTGTAAATATTGACAAACCATTTTGACTGAACTGTACCCGCCAAAACAAGGGAACGTTCCATATGTCGTGGAACGGGTGTGCGGCACGTGTGCGGAGGCGCATTATACGTGCGTCGGAGCTGGTCGTAGAGTCCGCTTCCGGCCAGATTCGGATGCACGTCATCGAAGATGAGAAAACCTCGCGATGAGCTCTTGTGGCGGAGCTGAAGCGTCATTACTATTATCATTTCGTGATCTCAGGTGATTGATGGCCTAGGTAACTCGATCCAGATGGGGAGTCGGTGGGGCACCCTGCCGGTCATGTAGCCGTTATCGGATTTCACTGTCGTTTTCCCGGTGCAAATGATCCGACGGAATTCTGGCGGAATCTCATCGTGGGTGTCGACTCGATCACGCGGACTCCCGGGCCGCATGGTGTCGCCGCGCGAGGGCTGCTCGACGACCCCGAATGGTTCGACGCCGGCTACTTCGGCATCTCGCCCAGGGAGGCCCGGATCATCAATCCGCAGCACCGGGTGTTCCTTGAGTGCGCCGTGGCGGCATTGGAGGACGCGGGCCACGACCCCGACCGGTTCCCCGGCGCCATCGGCGTGTACGCGGGCTGCGGCGAGAACGACTACGCCCGGCTGCTCAGGGCGCACCGGGCATCCGGCCCCGCCGTATCCGACTGGGAGATCCGGGTGGCGAACGCGCCCGACTTCCTCGGCAGCAGGGTCGCCCACCGGTTGAACCTCCACGGCCCCGCCGTCGCGGTGCAGGCCGCCTGCGCCACCTCGCTGGTCGCCGTCCACCTGGCGGTGCGGGGCCTGCTCGACGGCGACTGCGATCTCGCTCTCGCCGGCGGGGTCACCGTACGCGTGCCGTCCCGGGTGGACCCGCCCGACGAGGTGGGCATCCAGGCGCCGGACGGCGTCTGCCGCGCCTTCGACGCCTCCGCCGCCGGGCTCGTGAGCGGCGACGGCGTGGGCATCGTGGTGCTGCGGCGGCTGGCGGACGCGCTCGCCGACGGCGACCGGATCGACGCGGTCATCCGCGGGTCCGCGGTGAACAACGACGGCGCCGGCCGCATCGGGTTCACCGCCCCGAGCGTCGACGGGCAGGCCGCCGTGATCGAACAGGCCCAGCGAGCGGCCGGAGTGGACCCCGGGACCTGCACGTACGTGGAGGCGCACGGGACCGGCACCCGGCTCGGCGACCCCGTCGAGATCGTCGCGCTGACCAAGGCCTTCCGGCGCGGCACCGACCGCACCGGATTCTGCGGGATCGGCTCGGTGAAGACCAACATCGGGCACACCGACGCCGCCGCCGGGGTGGCCGGGCTGATCAAGGCGGTGCTGGCGGTGAAGCACGGCGTGATCCCGCCCAGCCTGCACTTCGCCGAGCCGAACCCGGAGATCGACTTCGCCGCGAGCCCGTTCCGGGTGGTCACCGTGCCGCGGGAATGGCGGCCGGCCGGGACGCCGCGGCGCGCGGGCGTCAGCTCGTTCAGCGTGGGCGGGACCAACGCGCACATCGTGCTGGAGGAGGCGCCCACGTCGCCGGCACGTCGGCCGCGCGGGGGCCGCCGGCTGCTGCCCCTTTCGGCGAAGACCCCGAGGGCGCTGGAGGCCGTCACCCGTCGGCTCGCCGTACATCTGCGCACGCACCCGGCGGCGGCGTTGGCCGATGTCGCCTGGACGCTGCAGGTCGGGCGCCGCGAGCTGCCGTGGCGGCGGTTCGCGCTCGTCGACGGGCCGGAGGACGCGGTGCGGGTGCTCGCCGGGGAGCACCCGGACCGGCTCGTCACCGCGGCGGGCGAGACCCGTCCCAGGCCGGTCACGTTCCGCCCGCCCGGCACCCACGCCGCCGAGGTGCGCGCCGAGTGGGCCCGCCGGTACGCGGCCGAACCGGCGTTCCGGCGCGCCGCCGACGAGTGCGGCCTTACGGCCGACTGGACCCCGAACGGCGCCGATGACGTGCTCGACGCCCTCGGCCGGCTCTGGCTCGCGGGCATACGGATCGACTGGGCCGCCCTGCACCCGGAACGCCCGCGCCGCATCGCCCTGCCCACCTACCCCTTCGAACGGCGACGCCACACGGTGGTGGCCGACCCGCCGCCGACCGAGGCGGTCCCGGCACCCGTCACCGACACCGTGCCCACGGAGCCCACGGAGCCCTCGGGGCCCTCGGCGGTCGCTGCTCCGGCGGCGCCGGCGGCGGCGTCCACCCCCGTACCGCCCGGCGAAGGCGAAACGCTCGTCCGGGTCGCCGAGCTGTTCGCGGAGATCTTGGAGCTGCCCGAGGTCGAGTTCGACGAGAGCTTCTTCGACCTCGGCGGCGACTCCCTCGTCGCCACCCGCCTCGTGGCGCGGGCCCGGGAGGTCTTCCCGGTGGAGCTGGCCCCACGGACGCTCTTCGAGGCCCCCACGGCCGCCGAGCTCGCCGCGCTGATCGACGAGCACATGACCGGCGGGGGACCGACGCCATGACGCGGTGGGCCGTCCGCCGGCACCGGCGGCAGCACGCGGTGGCCTCCCTGTACTGCTTCCCGCACGCGGGCGGATCGCCGGGGGAGTACCTGCGCTGGTCCGACGCCCTCCCGGAGCTGCAGGTCTGGGGCGTGCACCTGCCCGGCCGGACCACCCGTACGGCCGAGCCGCCGTTCACCCGCATGGAACCCCTGGCCGACGCGGTGGTGTCCGCCGTCCCGTTCGCCGAGCCCGTCGTGTTCTTCGGCCACAGCCTGGGCGCCCTGGTCGCGTTCGAGGTGGCGCGGCGGCTGCGGGAACGCGGCGGGGCGCGGCCCGTCCACCTGGTGGTGTCCTCGTGCCCCGCGCCGCCGCTCCCGCCCGTCCGCCACCCGGTGCACACCCTGCCGGACGACGAGCTGCTCGCCGAGGTGGAGCGGCGCTCGGGCGAGCCCCTGGGCCACATCCGCGCCGACCCCGGCCTGCGGGCGCACGCGCTCGCCTGCTACCGGGCCGACTTCGCCGTACTGGAGACCTACCGCTTCCGGCCGGGCGACCCGCTCGACTGCCCGATCACCGTGCTCGCCGGCGCCGACGAGCGGTGGACGCCCCGGGCCGGCGACTGGGCCGGGCACACCCGCGGGCCGACGGAGCTGCGGCTCGTCCCCGGTGGCCACTTCCACTTCCGGCACAGCCGCGCGCAGACCCTGCGCGCCCTACGCGAGACCGTCCTGACGAAGAAGGGAGAGCTCCGGTGGACCGGATAGGCGTCGTGGGTGCGGGCACCATGGGCCGGGGCGTGGCCCAGCTCTTCGCCGAGCACGGCCACGAGGTCGTGCTCGTGGACGTCGCCGAGCACATCCTGCGGGCCGCGGCGGCCGACATCGCCACCAACGTCCGCCTCGCCCCGCTGGTCCGCCCGGGGACGCCGGCGTGGCCCCCGGAGGAGGTGACCGGCAGGATCCGGTTCACCACGGAGCTCAAGCGGCTGCGCGAGGTGGACTACCTCGTCGAGAACGTGACCGAGGACTGGGCGGTGAAGCGTCCCCTGTACGGCGAGCTCGACGCGATCTGCCCGCCCGGGGCGCCGTTCGGCGTCAACACCTCCGCGATGCCCATCACCCGGGTCGGCGCGGCCACCACCAGGGCGGACCGGGTGATCGGCGTGCACTTCATGAACCCGGCCCAGCTCACCCCGACGGTGGAGCTGATCCGCGGCCTGCACACCTCGGACGAGACGCTCGCCCGGACCCGGACGCTGCTCGACGGGGTCGGCAAACGCCACGTGCTGGTCGCGGACTCACCGGGCTTCGTGACCAACCGCGTGCTCATGCTCACCATCAACGAGGCCGTGTTCCTGCTGCACGAGGGCGTCTCCACCGCCGCGGACGTGGACCGGCTGTTCAAGGAGTGCTTCGGGCACGCGATGGGGCCGCTGGAGACCGCGGACCTCATCGGGCTCGACACCGTGCTCCTCTCGCTGCGGGTGTTGCACGAGGAGTTCGGCGATCCGAAGTACCGGCCCTGCCCGCTGCTGCGGCGGCTCGTCGACGCCGGGCTGCTCGGGCGCAAGACGGGCCGGGGCTTTCACACCTACGAGTCTGGGGAGCGGCGGCGTGGCTGACCACGACAAGGAACTGATCAGGAACTTCATCGCCGGCCACGTGCACGGGCCGGCGGTGGACGACGACGAGGACCTGTTCGCCGGGGGCCTGGTGAACTCGCTCTTCGCCGTCCAGCTCGTCATGTGGGTGGAGCGGACCTACGACATGCGGGTGTCCGGCGCGGACCTCGACTTCGCGAACTTCCGATCGGTCAACGCCATCGCCGGCTTCGTACGGCGCAGGCGGGCCCTGGCCGGAGGCGCGGCGTGAGTTTCGACCTTACCCCCGAGCAGCGCCGCCTGCGCGAGGACGTGATCGCGTTCGCCCGTCGGGAGCTCGGCCGCGACGCGGCCGGCAACGACCGCGAGGGCCGCTTCCCGGTGCGGGACTGGCGGCGCTGCGCCGAGTACGGCGTGCTCGGCTGGCCGGTGCCCACCGCGTACGGCGGAGCCGGCCTCGACCCGCTCAGCACGATCGTGGCCCTCGAGGCGCTCGGCTATGGCTGCCGGGACAACGGGCTGGTCTTCGCCGTGAACAACCACCTGTGGGGCTGCGTGATCTACCTGCTGCTGCACGGCGACGAGGAGCAGAAACGGCGCTTCCTGCCGCCGCTGTGCGCGGGCACGCTCATCGGCGCGCACGCCCTCACCGAGCCGGAGGCCGGCTCGGACATCCTCGGCATGGCCACCACCGCGAAACGCGACGGCGGCTGCTGGCGGCTCACCGGTGCCAAGTGCTTCGTCAGCAACGGCCCGGTGGCGGACGTCCTCGTCACCCTCGCCCGCACCGGCGGCGAGGGACGGGAACCGGACCGGCTGTCGGCGTTCCTCGTCACCGCCGACCTGCCCGGCGTCGATCGCCGGCGGGAGCTGCCGAAGATGGGGCTGCGCAGCACGCCGCTGGGCGTCGTCGAGTTCGACGACGTGCCGGTCCCCGCGGCGAACCTGCTCGGCCGCGAGGGGGCCGGGTACGCGCTGTTCACCTCGGCGATCGAGTGGGAGCGGTCGTTCATGTTCGCCTCCCAGGTGGGGGCGATGGAGCGGCTGCTGGAAGGCGCGGTGCGGCACGCGAACTCCCGCCGCCAGTTCGGGCGCACCCTCGGCTCCTTCCAGGCGGTCTCCCACCCGATCGCCGACATGAAGATCCGGCTGGAGCTGGCGCGGCTTCTGCTCTACCGGATCGGGGCGCTGAGGGCACAGGGCCGGCACGCGCTGCTGGAGGCCACCATCGCCAAGATCTTCATCAGCGAGAGCCTCGTGCGGACGGCCACGGCCGCCGTACAGATCCACGGGGCGCGCGGCTACACCGCCGAGGACGGCATCGAACGGGAGCTCCGCGACGCCCTCGCCGGGCCCGTCTACGCCGGGTCGAACGCGGTGCAGCGCGGCATCCTCGCCGAACTGCTCGGCGTCCGGGACGCGCTCACGGGAGGCGGGCCGCGATGACCCGGATGACGACCCGGATCCCGCTCGTCCCGGCCGTGCCCGAGGCGCTCGCCGAGGAGCTGTCCCGGCGCGTCTACTTCGTCTCCGAGACGATCACCGGCTTCTCCCTGGTCCGCTCCGGCGACGAGATCACCGCCGTGGACGTGACCGGCGCCGTCGACCCGGTGGAGCTCACCCGCAAACTCAACCTCGTCATCGCCGGCGACGTGCTCGCCCAGCGGCCGGCGAAGCCGAAGGTGGTGTGGCGCGTCGCCGCGTCCGGCCCGGTCAAGGACGTGTACGGCGAGCTGGTGGACCGGGGCGCCGCCGTCGAGCCGGGCGAGGGACTGGTCGCCGTCGGCGAGCCCGTGCTGTCGCTCATGGACCGCCTCGACGCCGGGATTCAGGCCCTCGTCGCCGAGGAGTTCGGCGCGCGGGAGTTCCGCTACCCCACGCTGATCCCCGCGGGCGCGCTGCGCCGCACCGGCTACCTGACGTCCTTCCCGCAGTTCCTCATGGCGGTCACCCGGCTGCACGGCGACGTGGACGACTACCGCGCGTTCCTCGACGCCCTCGCGGCGGGCGGCGACGTCTCGGCGGCGCTGCGCGCGCACTGCGGCGGCTTCGACCACTTCCTGCCGCCGACCATGTGCTTCCACACCTACCACCAGTACGCCGACGGCCCGCTGCCCGCGCCGGCGCTCGTGGTCACCGCCCGCGGCAAGTCGTTCCGCCACGAGTCCCGCTACCGCCGCGCCCTGGAACGGCTGTGGGACTTCACCATCCGGGAGATCGTCTTCCTCGGCCCGGCCGGGTTCGTGCTCGACTGCCGTACCCGGCTGATGCGCCGCACCCGCGCCTGGCTGGAGTCGCTCGGGCTGGGCGGGCGGTGCGAGGTCGCCGCCGACCCGTTCTTCCTCAACGGGACCGCGGCGGCTCGCGCCTGGTCGCAGCGACTGCTGGAGCTCAAGTACGAGCTGCGGCTGCCGCTGGACGCCGACCGCGACGTCGCCGTGGCCTCGTTCAACCACCACGAGCGCTTCTTCGGCGAGTCGTTCGGCATCCAGGACGAGGCGGGCGAGCCGGTCTTCACCGGCTGCGCCGGCTTCGGGCTGGAACGCCTCGCCTACGCGTTCCTCTGCCGGCACGGCCTCGACGCCGCGAACTGGCCGGACGCCGTCGCCGGGACGGTGGCGCGGTGACCGCGCGTCTGCTGGCGCTGTCCGCGCCGACCCCGGAACGGCTGGAACGCGCGACCGACGAGCTCGCCGACCGGCTGGAGAAGATGGACGAGGCGGAGTTCGCCGGCCTGCCCCCGGTGCCGGAGCCGCCCGCCGGGCCCGGCCCGCTGCGCCGCGCCGTGGCGGCGGAGACGGCGGCGAAGGCGGCGCGGTGGCTGCGCCGGCGCGACCCGCGCCGCGTGTTCTCCGGCGACGCGGGCGCGCCGGCCTCCCCGGTGCTGTTGTTCTCCGGCGTCGGTGACCAGTACCCGGGGATCGGTGCCCGGCTCCATCGGACGGTGCCGGCGTTCCGCGACGCGCTCGACCACTGCGTCGACGTGCTCGCCGCGGAGCACGGCCTGGACCTGCGCCCCTTCCTGGCCCCGCCGGAGGCCGCCGCCCGCCCCGGCCTCGCCGCGCTCTTCGACCAGAGCCTCACCCCGGGCGAGATCCACCGCACCGTCGTGGCGCAGCCGCTGCTGTTCGCGGTGGAGTACGCCCTGGGACGCGCGCTGGCCGCGCTCGGCGTCCGGCCCGCCGCCCTCGCCGGGTACAGCGTCGGCGAGTACCCGGCCGCCTGCCTCGCCGGGGTGATGCCGCTCGGCCACGCCCTGCGGCTCACCGTCGAACGCGCCCGGCTCGTCGATCGGCTGCCCGAAGGCGCCATGCTCGCGGTCGCCGCCGGGCCCGAGGCGCTGCGGCCGTACCTCGGCGGGCCGCTGTCGCTCGCCGCCCTCAACGGCCCCGGGCAGACCGTGCTCTCCGGGCCGGTCGCGGCGGTCGAGGACGCCGCCCGGCGGCTCGCCGGCCGGGACGTCGCGTGCCGGCGGCTCGCCACCTCGCACGCCTTCCACTCGGCGATGCTGGAGCCGCTCGTCCCGGCGCTGGAGGAGCTGCTGCGCGCCGTACCGCTGCGCCCGCCCGCCGTACCCCTGCTGTCCAACGTGACCGGGACCTGGGTGCGCGCCGAGCAGGCGACGAGCCCCGCCTACTGGGCCCGGCACCTGTGCCGGACGATCCGGTTCGGCGACGAGGTCGCCGAGATCTGGCGGCTGCCCGCCCCGCTGCTCGTCGAGGTGGGGCCGGGGCAGGCGCTGACGCGGCTCGCCCTCGCGCACCCGGACCGGCCGGCGGACGCGTGGGCCGCGGCGGTGCCGACGCTGCCGGGCCGGTTCGAGAGCCGGACCGAACGCGAGCCGCTGCTCGTCGCGGCCGGGCGGCTCTGGGCGGCGGGCGCCCGGATCGACTGGCACGCCCTCGGGGAGGAGGACGGATGAGCCGGATCCGGGACGTCCGCCCGGTGCCGCGCGACGGGATCCTGCCGCTGTCCTGCTCACAGGAGCGCGTCTGGTTCCTGCTGCGGCTGCAGCCTCGGATGCGCGCCTACCAGTTCCAGGCGACCGTCGAGTTCACCGGGTCGCTCGACCGCGACGCCCTGGCCCGGGCGCTCACCGAGGTGGTGCGCCGGCACGAGATCTACCGCACCACCTTCGCCGACGGACGCGACGGCCCGCGGCAGGTGGTGCACCCGCCGTTCCCGGTCGAGCCGCCCGTCCACGACCTGTGCGCCGCCCCCGATCCCGACGCGGCGGTGGCGGCGGCGATCCGCGAGGCGGTCGCGGTACGGATCCCGGTGGACCGGCTGCCGCTGGTGCGGTGGCGGCTGCTGCGCGTGGCCGACGACCGGCACGTCCTCCTCCACCTCGAGCACCACCTGGTGCACGACGGGTGGGCGTTCAACCTCTTCGTCGACGAGCTGTGCGCGCTGTACCGGGCGTACGCCGCGGGCGAGCCGTCGCCGCTGCCCGAACCCGAGCTCCAGTTCGCCGACTACGCGGTGTGGCAGCGCTCGTGGCTCGACGGCCCGGCCGCGAAGGAGCAGCTCCGATACTGGCTCGGCCGGCTCGACGGCGTGCCCTTCTTCCTCGACCTGCCCACCGACCGGCCCCGTCCGGCCAGGCGGCGGTTCGCCGGAGACGCGCCCCGGTTCACCGTGCCGGCGGGCCTCGCCGCCGAGGTCCGCGCGCTCGCCCGGCGCGAGCGGGTCTCCCTGTTCACGGTGATGTTCGCCGCGTTCCAGGTCCTGCTCGCCGGCTGGTCGGGCAAGGAGCTGTTCAGCGTCGGATCCGGGGTCGCGGCGCGCGGGCGGCCGGAGACCGAGCGGCTGTTCGGCATGCTCGTCAACACCGTCGCCCTCCGCGCCGACCTGCGCGGGAACCCCACGTTCCGGGAGCTGCTGGGGCGGGCGCGGGACACCACGATCGGCGCCCTGCGGAACCAGGACCTGCCGTTCGACCGCGTGGTCGCCGCGCTCCGCCCGCCCCGGATCCCGGGACGGCAGGCGCTGTGCGAGGTGATGTTCGCCTTCCACGACGCCCCGATCCGGGTGGTCGGGCTGCCGGACCTGAGGGTGCGGGTGACGCCCGGCATCGCCAACGGCAGCGCCAAGTTCGACCTCAACGTCATCGGCATCCCGTACGCCGAGCAACTCGCCGGGCGGAGCGGGCCGGAGAGACCGGGCGAGATCGAGTTCATCTGGGAGTACGACGGGGACCTGTTCGACGCCGTGACCGTCGCGCGGGCGGCCGGGCGATACGAGCGGGTGCTCGCGGCCGTGACCGCTGATCCGGGGGCGCGGGTGTCGGCGCTGACCGGCGGGGGGTGGACGTGACCGACGAGGACGGGCTGCTCGACGGCGAGCTGATCGACGGCGAGCTGATCGACGGCGAGCTGATAGACGCGGTGCGGCGCGCCTGGGCCGAGACCCTGGGCATCGACGCCGACGAGGTGCCGCTCGACGAGGGCTTCTTCGACGCGGGCGGCAACTCGCTGCTGCTGTTACTGCTGTGGGAGCAGCTCAACGGGCTCACCGACCGCGCCCTGCGCGCCACCGACCTGTTCCAGCACCCCACCGTGCGCGCCCAGGCGACGTTCCTGGTGGGCGGCTCATGAGCGGGGACCTCTACCAGGTGTTCGCCGCGGCCGCACGGCGGCACCCGGGCGCCGTCGCGGTCGAGCTGCCGCACCTGTCGATCACCTACGACGAGCTGCGGCGGGCGGCCGAGGCGATCGCCGCGCTGATCTGGGACCGGTACGGCCCGGCGGAGCGGATCGGCCTGTCCGCGTCCCGCGGCCTGGTGGCCTACGCCGGATACCTGGCGGGGCTGCGGCTCGGCGCGGCGGTCGTGCCGCTCAACCCCGACCATCCCGCGTCCCGCACCGCCGCGGTCCGCCAGGCCGCCGGAGTGGACGTCGTGCTCGCCGACGCGGCCGTGTCGCGGCCCGCCGAGGGGAACGGCGACGGCGGGCCGGCCGGTGGCGGTCACGTGCTCGCGCTCACCGAGGACGAGGTGCGCGCCGCGCCGGGCGGCCCGGCTCCGCCGTACCGGGCGGGGCCGGACCGCACGGCGTACGTGCTGTTCACCTCGGGCACGACGGGCCGGCCCAAGGGCATCCCGATCAGGCACCGCAACGTGCTGCCCTTCGTCGCCCACAACGCCGCCCGCTTTCAGGTCGGCCCGGGTTGCCGCATGTCGCACACCTTCGACCTCACCTTCGACCTGTCGATCTTCGACCTGTTCGTCACCTGGTCCGGTGGGGCGACCCTCGTCGTGCCGGACCGATCCGAGCTGTTCAGCCCGGTCGACTACGTGTCCCGCCGCGGGCTGACGCACTGGTTCTCCGTGCCCTCGGCGATCTCCGTGGCGGCCGCCTTCACCCGGCTGCCCGCCGGGCCCGGCACGACGCTGCGCCACAGCCTGTTCTGCGGCGAACAGCTCACCCTCGACCAGGCGGCGGCCTGGCACGCGGCGACGCCCGAGTCCGCGATCCACAACCTGTACGGCCCCACCGAGCTCACCGTCGCCTGCGCCGAGTACCGGCTGCCCCGGGACGCCGGCCGGTGGCCGCGCACCTGCAACGGCACGGTCCCCATCGGCCGGCTCTACCCCGGCATGGAGTACCTGATCGACGAGGGCACCGGCGAGCTGTGCGTGCGCGGACCCCAGCGGTTCGACGGCTACCTCGACCCCCGGGACGACGCGGGGCGGTTCACCGGCGGCTACTACCGCACCGGCGACCGCGTCGCGCTCGAGGACGGAGAACTCGTCCACCTGGGCCGGCTGGACGACCAGGTGAAGATCCGGGGCTTCCGGGTGGAGCCGGGCGAGGTGGAGGCCGCGCTGCGGCGGCTGCCCCAGGTACGGGAGGCGGTCGTCGTCGCCGTCGCCCGGGACGGCGTCAGCGATCTCGCCGCCTGCTACACCGGCCGGAAGGTCCCTCGGCCCGAACTGGTCCGCGCCCTGCGCGCGACGCTCCCGGTCCACCTGGTGCCCCGCTGGTTCCTGCACCGCGAGGCGCTGCCCCGCAACGCCAACGGCAAGGTGGACCGCGGCGCGCTGCGCCGACTCGCCGAAGAGGTCACCGATGTCACCAGCGCCTGAGCCCCTCCGCGTCGATCCCGCGCCGCCGCCCGGGATCGACCTCAGCCTCTTCTACTTCGCCGCCGACGACCCCGGCGACCGCGAGCCGGGCGGCGACCGCTACCGGCTGCTGCTCGACGGCGCGCGGTTCGCCGACGCGGCCGGCCTGGCGGCGGTGTGGACCCCGGAGCGGCACTTCCACCCGTTCGGCGGACGCTACCCGAACCCGGCGGTGACCGGGGCCGCGGTCGCCGCGGTGACCGAGCGGGTGGCGATCCGGGCGGGCAGCGTGGTGGCGCCGCTGCACCATCCGCTGCGGATCGCCGAGGAGTGGTCCGTGGTGGACAACATCTCGGGTGGACGGGCGGGCGTCTCCTTCGCCTCCGGCTGGCACGCCGCCGACTTCGTGCTCGCGCCGGAGGCGTACGCGGACCGGCGGCGCCTCGTGCTCGAACGGGCCGAGCAGGTGCGGCGGCTGTGGCGGGGCGAGACCCTGACCGCCCGCGACGGGACCGGCGCGGAGCGGCGGGTGCGCGTGCACCCGCGCCCGGTGCAGCCGGAGCTGCCCATCTGGATCACCAGCGCGGGCGACGTGCGCACCTTCCGCGCGGCCGGGGCGATGGGCGCGGGCATCCTCACCCACCTGCTCGGCCAGGACACCGACGACCTCGCCCGCAAGATCGGTGAATACCGGGCGGCGGGCGGCGGCCACGTGGTCGTGATGGTGCACACGTACCTGGGCGACGACGAGGACCGGGTCCGGGAGCTGGTGCGCGCGCCGCTCACCCGCTACCTGCGCCAGTCGCTCGGCCTGCTGCTCGGCTCCGGATTCGACGGCAGACGCCGCGTCGATCCCGCGAGCCTCCACCCCGACGACGTCGAGTTCCTGGTACGGCGCTCCTTCGAGCGCTACTACGACGGGGGCGGCCTGCTCGGCACCCCGGCGAAGGCGCGGCGGACGGCCGAGCGCCTGCGGCGCGCCGGCGTCGACGAGATCGCCTGCCTGATCGACTTCGGCCTGCCCGCCGACACCGTGCTGGCCGGTCTGGAACGCATCCTCGAACTGCGCGACGTGGGGGACGCCCGTGTCCGAGACTGACTACGAAACCCACTCCGAAACCGACTCCGAAACCGACTCCGAAACCGACTCCGAAACCGACTCCGAAACCGACTCCGAAACCGACTCCGAAACCGACTCCGAAACCGACTTCGCCGCCGCGGTCGCCCGGCTCCGCGTGCCCGGCATGGGCACCGAGGCGGTGGCCCCGCTCCTCGCCGACCTGGTCCGGCTCATCCGGCCGCGCCGGGTGCTGGAGGTCGGCATGGGCTACACCACCCCGTTCCTCGCCGCCGCCCTCGCCGAGGTGGAGCGGCGGACGGCGCGGGAGTCGCGCGCGCTCGCCGCGAAGACCCGCCCCTACCTGGACGGCGAGGCCCCGCTCGACGACGCCTGGCTGCTCGCCGACGCCGAGCAGGCGCGGTCCCGCCCCGACGCGGTCGCCGTCGTCGACGGGCCGCGCTCCCTCACCTACGCCGAGCTGGACGCGCGCTCGGATCGGCTCGCGTACCTGCTGCGCCTGCGGGGCGTGGGGCGCGGCTCGCGCGTGGGGGTGCGCATGGAACGCGGGCACGAGCTGGTCACGGCGGTGCTCGCGATCCTCAAGGCGGGCGGCGCTTACGTGCCGATCGACCCCGGTTACCCGGCCGAGCGGCAGCGGCGCATGCTCGACGACGCCGAGGCGACGGTGGTGGTCACCACCGAGCAGGTGCGCGAGGCGGCCGAGGCCGGCCCGCCGCCGGAGGACCCGGCCGTGCCCGCGGGACCCCGGGACCTCGCGTACGTGCTGTTCACCTCGGGATCGACCGGCCGGCCCAAGGGCGTCATGGTCGAGCACCGGTCCGTGTTGCGCCTGGTATGCGCCACCGACTACGTCCGGCTCGGGCCGGACGAGCGCATCGCCCAGGTGTCCCACCCGTCGTTCGACGCGTTCACCTTCGAGCTGTGGGGTGCGCTGCTGCACGGCGGCGCCCTTTGCGTGATCCCCACCGAGACGGTGCTCGGCCCCGGCGGGCTCGGGCGGGCGCTGGCGGCCCACCGCGTCACCACGATGTTCCTCACCGCGCCGCTGTTCACCGAGGTGATGGCCGACCGGCCGGACGGCTTCGCGGGGCTGCGGAACCTGCTCGTCGGCGGGGACGTGCTCAACGTCGCGGCGGCGCGCAGGCTGCTCGAGCTCGAACCGGCCGACCGCCCGGCCGCGCTCGTCAACGCCTACGGCCCGACCGAGACCACCACCTTCGCCGTCTGCGGCCACGTCACGTCGGTGCCGCCGGACGCCCGCTCGATACCGATCGGCACCCCCATCGCCAACACCTCCTGCTATGTGCTCGACGAGGCGCTCACCCCGGTCCCGCCCGGTGCGGAGGGCGAGCTGTTCATCGGCGGGCCCGGCGTGGCGCGCGGCTACGCGGGACAGCCCGGGCAGACGGCGGAGCGGTTCCTGCCCGACCCGTTCGCCGCGGAGCCGGGCGCGCGCATGTACCGCACCGGGGACAGGGTCCGCGAGCTCGGCGACGGCACCCTGGAATTCCTCGGGCGGCTCGACGACCAGGTGAAGATCCGCGGCTTCCGGGTCGAGCCCGGCGAGGCGCAGGCCGCGCTCCACCTGCACCCCGAGATCAGGCATGCGGCGGTGGTGGTGGACGACGCCGCGGGCGAACCCCGGCTCGTGGCCTACGTGGTGCCCGCCGTACCCGGGGAAGTGCCGGTCGGGACGCGCGAGTTCCTCGCGGCGCGGCTCCCCGAGTGGATGATCCCCGCCGCCTTCGTGGCCTGCGCCGAGATCCCGATGACGGCGAGCGGAAAGGTGGATCGGGGCGCGCTGCCGCCGGTGCCCGAGGACGCCCCGGCCGCCGGGGCGGTGCCGCCGCGCACCGAGCTGGAGCGGCGGCTGGCGCGGATCGCCGCCGAGATGCTCGGCGTCGCCTCGGTCGGCGTCACCGACGACTTCTTCGCGCTGGGCGGGCACTCGCTGCTCGCCATGCGGCTGCTGTCCCGGGTGAACGAGGACTTCGACGCCGGGGTCGAACTGGGTGACTTCCTCTACGAGCCGACGATCGCCCGGCTCGCGGCCGAGGTGTCCCGTGACCGCTGACCGGGTGACCGCTGACAGGGCGACCGCCGACCGTGTGACCGCTGACCGTGTGACCGCTGACCGGGTGGCCTCCTCCGCGCAACGCCGACTGTGGATCCTCGACCGGCTCTACCCCGGGTGCGCCGCCTACGTGATCCCCGTCGTCTACCGGATCGAGGGCGACCTCGACGCCGAGGCGCTGGGGCACGCGCTGAGCGACGTCGTCCGCAGGCACGAGGTGCTGCGCACCGGCTACCGCATGGTGCGGGGCGCCCTGCGTCAGACGGTACGGCCCGCCGGGCCGGTGCCGATCCCGGTCGTGGACGTCGCCGCGCACCGGAGCCCGGGGGAGGAGGCGGAGCGGCTCGCCGCCGCCGAGGCGCTGCGGCCGTTCGACCTGAGCGCGGGCGAGGTGATCCGGGCGCTGCTGGTGCGGACCGCGCCCGGGCGGCACCTGCTGTGCCTGTCCCTGCACCACATCGCCTGCGACGGCTGGTCGCTGCGCGTGCTGGAGGACGAGCTGGCGGCCTGCTACCGGTCCCGGCTCGCCGGCAGCCCCGGCGATCTGCCGCCGCTGCCGGAGCAGTACGGCGACTTCGCCGAGTGGCAGCAGGCGCGGCTCGCGGATCCGGCGCTGCGGCCGGTCCGCGACCACTGGCGCGAGCACCTCGCCGGCATCCCCGCGCCGGCGACGATCCGTACGGACCGGCCGCGCCCGGCGGTGTGGAGCTTCGCCGGAGGCCACGTGCGGTTCCGGATCGGGCCGGAGGTGGCCGAGCGGGTCCGCCTGCTCGCCCGGGCGGCCGCGACCACCCCGTACACGGTGCTGCTCGCCGCGTTCGCGCTGCTGGTGCGGGAACACGGCGCGCCCGGCCCGGACGTGGTGATCGGCACCCCGGTGGCGGGCCGGTCGCGGGAGAGCCACTATCGGCTGATCGGCCTGTTCCAGAACACGGTCGTGCAGCGCATCCGCGTGCCGGACCGGACCACGTTCCGGGACCTGGTGCGCCTGACCCGGGAGGAGAGCCGCAACGCGATCGTCAACCAGGCCCTGCCGTTCGACGCGCTCGTCGAGGAGCTGAACCCGGCGCGCGACCCCGGACTCAACCCGGTCTTCCAGCTCATGTTCAGCCACGAGGAGGACGAGCCGGGCGGGCCGGCCCTGCCCGGATGCGCGGTCCGCAGGACGTTCGGGGACACCCGGACGGCGAAGGTCGATCTGACCCTCGGTGTCGCCCGGGACGGGCCGGGCTACACCGGGCGGCTGGAGTACAGCACCGACCTGTTCACCGCGGCGACCGCCCGGCGTATCGCCGAACGGTTCGGGGTTTTGCTGGAAAACGCCACCTCCGCCCCGTTCCGCGTGATGGGATCCGTCGAGTGACGCGGACGGAGACCGAGACCGGTGCGCGGCCCCCATCCCTGTTCCGCCACCGCGACTTCATGCTGCTGTGGAGCGGGCAGACGCTGAGCGAGATCGGCTCGATGGTCACGCCGTTCGCGATCCCGTTCCTCGCCGTCACCGCGCTGCACGCGTCGAACTTCGAGGTCGCGCTGCTCACCGCGCTGGGCTCGGCGGCGTTCCTGCTGGTCGCGCTGCCCGCCGGGGTGGTGGTCGACCGGGTGGCGCGGCACCGGCTGATGATGTGGTGCGACGTGTTGCGCGCGCTGATCGTCGGCAGCGTGCCGCTCGCCTGGCTGCTCGGCCTGCTCACGCTGCCGCAACTGTACGCCGTGGTCCTCGCCACCGGCGTGCTCACGGTCTTCTTCGACGTGGCCTACCAGAGCTACCTGCCGGTGCTGCTCGACGAGCGGTCGCTCATCGACGGCAACGGCAAGCTCGGCGTGACCAGCTCGGCCGCGGGCATGCTCGGCCCGACGATCGCCGGGGGCCTCGTCGCCGCCGTCGGCGCGGCGCAGGCGGTGCTCGTCAACGCGGTCTCGTACGTGGTGAGCGCCGTCTCGCTGCTGCTGATCAGAACCCCCGAGCCGAAGCCGGCTCCGCCGCCGGGGCCGCGCCCGACGTTCCGCCGCCAGATCGGCGAAGGGCTGCGGTTCGTCCTCACGCACCCGATCCTGAACAGGATCGTCGCCTGCACCGGGACCGTGAACCTGTTCGTCACCATGGTCCTGTCGATGGAGATGCCGTTCCTGGTCCGGGTGCTCCACCTGACACCGGAGACGGCGGGGCTGCTGCTCGCCCTCGGCGCGTCCGGCGGCATCGTCGGCGGCCTGCTCGCGGGAAGGCTCTCCCGCGCGATCGGGTCGGCGCGGATCATCTGGGTGGCGCCCCTGCTGCTCGGGCTCCCGGGGCTGTGCGTGCCGCTGGCGTATCCGGGGTGGCGGGTGCTCCTGTACGCCGTGGGCTGGTTCTCCTTCAACTTCGCCGCGGTCGTCTACAACACCGCCCAGGTGAGTTATCGGCAGACGATCTGCCCGCCGGATCTGCTGGGCCGGATGAACGCGGCGGTCCGGTGGATCGTCTGGGGGACCATCCCGCTCGGCGCGCTGATCGCCGGCGGGCTCGCCACCTGGCTCGGCCTGCGCGCGACGCTGTGGATCGGCGTCACGGGCACGTGCCTCGGCGGGCTCTTCGTGTTCTTCTCCCCGCTGCGGCACATGCGCGACATCGAGACCGGTCCCGCCCCGGCGGGCTCCTGACCGCGGCGGCCTCGCGGCGAGCTGGACTACCGGCCCGACCTGGCGGCCCGTCGGCTCGTCACCGGCCGTTCCGGCGTGCTCGGGGTCGTGAGCATCGACTCCACCCTGTACGGCCCGGCCTCCACCCTGTACGGCATCGAGCAGGCGGCCAGGCTCAACGGCTACACGGTGAGCATCGCCAGCCTGAGCACGCTCACCCGCAAGTCCATGGAGGAGCTACCGACGCGCGGCCTGGCGGCGGTCGGGCCTGGCGGCGGTCGCAGGCCGAGCCGGTCGAGATGCCGGTCGAGATGCCGGTCGAGATGCCGGTCGAGATGCCCGGCCGGTCACGGAGGTGGCCGGACGTGGGCATCGCCCGGCCGATTCCCATTCCGGCGGGGGCCCGTGCGCCGTGCAAATGGAAATGGTTTTCGTTATCATGAGGATCGCCTCGATCGCAGAGGTCGGCGCGGTCGGTTGGGGCCAAGTCGTGTCCGGCGTGATTTGAGGGGTGGATCTGTCGGGCGGCGCGGGTTTATTGTCTCCAGTAACTTAGCTTAGCCTAACCTAACTAATATCCGGAGAGTTGCTGATGGTGACCACCGCGGAACCGGGCGTGTCCCGGACGCCGTCCGTGCTCGCTCCCGCCCGGCTCACGCTCATCGGCTGCGGGCTGCTGACCGGCGTCAGCGCCCTCGCCGGCATGGCGCCGCTCGTCGCCGTCGTCGAGATCAGCAGACGCCTGCTGTCCGGCGACACCGACGTGTGGCCGGTCATCGTCGTGGCGCTCGTCGCGCTCGCGGTCAAGCAGCTCGGCACCTTCGGCGCGGGCGTGCTGACCCACCTCGCCGACATCCAGGTCTCGTTCCGCCTGCGCCGGGAACTGCTCGGCAAGCTGCGCAGGCTCCCCCTCGGCTGGTTCACCGACCGCAACTCGGGCGTCGTGAAGAAGACCGTCGAGGACGACGTCGCGGCCCTCCACCACCTCATCGCGCACTCCGTGGTGGAGATCACGGCCGCCGCCGTGCCGCCGGTCGTCGCGATCGCCTACCTGTTCGCCGTGGACTGGCGGATGGCCCTGGCCGGCCTGCTGCCGCTCGCGGCCGGGCTCGTCGCCTACCAGCGCGCCATGGCCGGGGCGAGCACCAAGTACCCCCAATTCATGGACTGGCTGGCCCGGCTGAACGGCGCGGCGGTCGAGTTCGTCAACGGCATCGGCGTGGTCAAGGCGTTCGGCACGCCCGGGGTCGCAAGCCAACGGTTCCAGGAGGTCTCGCGGCGGTTCGCGCGGTTCTTCCTGGACTGGGCACGATTGACGAGCCGCGCCGCCGTCCTCGCCGAGATCCTCATCTCGCCGCCGAGCGTGCTCGTCGTCGTCACGGCCGCCGGCGGCGTGCTCACCGCGACGGGTGGGCTGCCGCTGCCGGACTTCATCGCCTTCGTGGTGTTCGGCACCGTCACCACCGCCGGGTTCATGACGCTCATGATGTCCGTGCACCCGCTGGTCACCGCGCTCGGCGTCGCCCGCGACATCCGCGCACTGCTCGCCACCCCGGAGCTGCCGGTGCCGGACGACCCCGTCGTACCGGACCCGGACGCCCCCGGGCCGGTGGTGCGGATGCGCGGGGTCCGGTTCGTGTACGGCGACACCGTCGCGCTCGACGGGGTCGACCTGGATCTGGAGCGCGGCACCGTCACCGCCCTCGTCGGGCCGTCCGGCTCGGGCAAGACGACGCTCGCCAGACTGCTGCCCCGGTTCGACGACCCGGTGGCGGGCGAGGTGCGGCTGTACGGCGTGGACCTGCGCCGCATCGACCCCGCCGAGCTCTACCGGCACGTCGCCTTCGTGTTCCAGGACGCGGCGCTGCTGCGGATGAGCATCCGGGACAACATCCGGCTCGGCCGCCCCGACGCCGACGACGCCGCGGTGCGCGACGCCGCCCGCAAGGCGCGCGTCCTCGACCGGCTGGAGGAGCTGCCGCGCGGCCTCGACTCGGTCGTCGGCGAGGACGCCGAGCTGTCCGGCGGCGAGCGCCAGCGCGTCTGCATCGCCCGCGCGATCCTCGCCGACCGGCCCGTGCTCGTCCTCGACGAGGCCACCGCGAGCGCCGACCCCGAGAACGAGGCGCACATCCAGGACGCCCTCAGCGAGGTGGCGCGGGACCGCACCGTGCTGGTCATCGCCCACCGGATCAGCACGATCCGCGGCGCCGACCAGATCGTCGTGCTCGACGGCGGGCGCGTCGTCGAGCGGGGCGTGCACGACGAGCTGCTCGCCCGCGACGGCCTCTACGCGCGGCTGTGGGCACACGACCGGCGTGCGCGCGCCGGCGCGCCCGAGGAACTGGAGGCCGGCCGATGATCCGGATGATGCGGCATCTGTTCGAGCTGCTCGACGAGCGCGGGCGGCGCCACCTGAGCGCCATGCTGCTGCTGCAGGCCGCGCAGGGGGTGCTGCAGGGGGCGGGATTCCTGCTGGTCGCGCCGCTCATCGCGGCCCTGCTCGACGCGCCCGTCGACGGCGGGAGGGTCGCCCTGTGGATCGGCGCGATCGTCGCGGTCGTCGTCGCCCACCACGTGCTGCTCGCCTGGAGCACCTCGCTCGGCTACCTCGTCGGCACGGACGTGCTCACCGGCTTCCACACCCGCCTCGGCAACCACCTCGCCACGCTGCCCATCGGCTGGTTTCGCGGCGACCGCACCGGGCCCGTCGGGCGCATGCTCGGCAAGGGCACGATGGACGTCGCCAACGTCCCCGCGCACCTGCTGCGCCACGTGGTGGTGGGCGTCACCGCCCCCGTCACCATGATCGTCGGTAGTTTCCTGCTGGACCCGCGCGTCGGTGTCGCGTTCGCCGTCGGCGCCGTGGCGTGCGCGCTGGCGCTGCGCGTGCTCATGGTCGTGGTGCGCCGCAACGACGACGACTACGAGCACGACATCGGCGTGACCGCCTCGCGCATCGTCGAGTACGCCCGCCAACAGCCCACGATGCGCGCGTACGGCGTGCTCGACCGGCCCGAGATGGGCACCCTGGAGGAGTCCCTCGTCCGCCAGCAGGGATCCCAGTCGCGGCTCACCGTCCGCGGCGCGTGGGGAATGATCGCGTTCTTCGGCACGCTCCAGCTCGTCATCACCGGGATCATCGCGCTCACCGTGGCGCTCGCCGTGGACGGCACCCTCGGCCTGCCCGTGATGATCGGGCTGCTCGTCGTCACCCTGCGCATGGTGGACCCGATCTCGTCGCTGGGCGAGCTCGCCGGCATGGCGCAGTTGAACGCCGACGCGATCCGCCGCGTCCGGGAACTGCTCGCCGTACCGCCGCTGCCGGAGCCGGAGCGCCCGGCCGAGCCGTCCGGCGCCGACGTGGAGCTGCGCGGTGTCCGCTTCGGCTACGAGCCCGGCGCCGTCGTCATCGACGGGGTGGACGCGTGCTTCCCGCAGGGCGCGCTCACCGCCGTCGTCGGGCCGTCCGGAGCCGGCAAGAGCACCCTGCTCACGCTCATCGGCCGGTTCTTCGACGTGGACGCGGGCAGCGTACGCATCGGCGGGCGGGACGTGCGGGAGCTCGGCAGCGCCGGCGTCTCCCGGCTGACCGCCCAGGTGTTCCAGGACGTCTACCTGTTCGAGGGCACGATCGCCGACAACCTGCGGCTCGCCGCCCCCGACGCCGGCGACGCCGAGCTGGCGCGCGTCGCCCGGATCGCCCGGCTCGACGAGGTCGTCGAGCGGCTCCCCGACGGCTGGGACACCCGCGTCGGCGAGGCCGGGAGCACGTTGTCCGGCGGCGAGCGGCAACGCGTCTCCATCGCCCGCGCCCTGCTGAAGGACGCGCCGATCGTGCTCCTGGACGAGGCCACCGCCGCCCTCGACCCCGTCAACGAGGCCGCCGTCGCCGAGGCGATCGGCGAGCTCGCCCGCGACCGCACCGTCATCGTCGTCGCCCACCGGCTCTCCACCGTCATGGCCGCCGACCACATCCTCGTGCTGGAACGCGGCCGGATCACCGAACAGGGGCGGCACGACGCCCTCCTGGCGGCGGGCGGCACGTACGCGCGCTTCTGGAACGAGCGGGTACGCGCCCGCGGCTGGCAACTGCAGTGACCCCCTCCCACGGCACGAGCAGAAGGGAACCCATGGCCACCTCCACCCCGAAGGCCCCTTCCGGGCGCGGGCTCGACCTGCGCATGAGCCCGAAGGACCTCATCACCATCGGCGTCTTCGCGGCCATCTACATCGTCATCGTGTTCGCCGTGAACATGCTCGGGTTCGTCAACCCGACCGTGATGATCGTCGCGCTGCTCGCGAGCATCGTCGCCGCCGGGATCCCGTTCCTGCTGTTCCTCACCCGGGTGCGGCATGCCGGAATGGTCACGATCTTCGCGATCGTCACCGGCGGGCTGTTCTTCCTCACCGGCCACCCCCCGATCAGCTTCGCGCTCACCGTCGGCTGCGCGCTGCTCGCCGAGGTCATCCTGCTGGCCGGGCGCTACCAGGTCCGCCGGGTGGGCGCACTCGCCTACGCCGTCTACTCCGCCTGGTACGCCGGCCCGTTCCTGCCGCTCTTCTACGCCCGGTCGGAGTACCTCGCGAGCGCCGGGGTGCGGCAGATGGGGCCGGAGTACGCCGCGCAGATGGACGCGGTCCTGTCGCCCGGCGTGCTCGTCGCCTTCGACGTCTGCACCGTCGTCGCCGGGCTGCTCGGCGGGCTGCTGGGGCTGCGGCTGCTGCGCAGGCACTTCGAGCGGGCGGGCCTGGCGTGAGGCGGACGCCCCGCACCCGATCTTCAGAGCCCGCCGTCTCGACCCGGGCGGGTTCGACCCGAGCGGGTTCGGTTCGGGCGGGTTCGGTCCGGGCGTGTTTGGGCCGAGCGGGTTCGGTCCGGGCGTGTTTGGGCCGAGCGTGTTTGGGCCGGGCAGGTTCGGTTCGGGCGGGTTCGGGCCGAGCGTATTTCGGCCGGGCAAATTCGGTTCGAGCGGGCTTGGTCCGAGAGGGTTCGAGCCGGGCGCGAGGTGCGGCCCGTCCAGCGCGCCGCTTCCCCCGTCTCGTACGGCGTGCTCCGCGTCCCGTGCGGAGTCGGCCGTGAGCGCCGCCGCGGAGCATCGCTCCGCCGAGGTCGTCGCCGCGCCGGTGTCGGCGCGGCGGGAAGACGAGGCTGACCATGCAGGCGGGGCGAGCCGGGGGATGCGGCTCGACCCGCGGACGAAGATGCTCCTGGTGGGCGTGGCGAGCGCGGTGCTCATGTCGCCCGGCGGAGAGCCGTTCGTGCCCGCCGTACTCGTTCTCGGGGTGCTGCTGGCCGTGGCCGAGCGCGCCTGGGCCCGCGCGCTCGGGCTGCCGCTCGCCGCCGCGGTGCTCGCCGTGGTCGCCTACACGCTGCCGCGGGCCGTGCCGCACCCGGCCGTCGCCATGGTCGCCGTCGGCGCCGCCTACCTGCTGCGGCTGGTCGCCGTCGGCGGTGTCGCGGCGCACCTGGTGCGCACCACCCGGCCGGCCGAGCTCACCGCGGCGCTGCGCGCCGTCCGCGTTCCGCGCGCCGTCGTCGTCCCGGCCGCCGTCATGCTGCGCTTCGTGCCGACGATCGCCGACGAGGCGCGGGCCGTGCGCGACGCGATGCGGCTGCGCGGCATCGGCGGTATGGGCAACCTGCTGCGGCACCCGGTGCGCGGCATCGAGTACTTCGCCGTGCCGCTCATCGCCTCGGCGCTGCGCGCAGCCGAGGACTTGTCCGCCGCCGCTCTGCTGCGCGGCCTCGGCTCCCGCGTCCGGCCCACCGCGATGCGTCCGCCTCGGTTCGGTCTCGCCGACGCCGCCGTCGCGTTGCTCGTCGCGGCGTTCGCCGCCGCCACGTTGACGGGCGGGGTGCCGTGATCCGCGTGGCGGGCGTGCGGTGGACCTACGCCGCCGCCGACGCCCCTACCCTCGACGGTTTCGACCTGCACGTACGGCCCGGCGAGACGGTCGTGCTGTGCGGGCCGAGCGGCTGCGGCAAGAGCACCGCGCTGCGGCTGCTGAACGGCCTCGTCCCGCACCTGCACAACGGCCGCCTCGACGGGACCACGCGGGTCGCCGGCCTGCGCACCGACGAGGCGACGCTGGACCTGCTCGGCCGCCACACCGGCACCGTGCTGCAGCATCCCCGGCGGCAGTTCTTCACCGACTCGGTCGAGGCCGAGCTCGCCTTCGCCTTGGAGAACTTCGGCGAGCCACCCGCGCGCCTGCGCGAGCGCGTCGCCGAGGTGATCGACGAGCACGGCCTCGCGCCGTACCTGGACCGGCGGCTGCCGGAGCTCTCCGGCGGCCAGCAGCAGCGGGTCGCCTGCGCGGCGGCGACCGTGCACCGGCCGCCGGTGCTGCTGCTCGACGAGCCCACCGCGAACCTCTCCGAGGCCGCGGCCGACCACCTCACCGACACCGTACGGCGGCTGCGCGCGGCCGGCGCCACCGTCGTCATCGCCGAGCACCGGCTGCACCGCCTGCACCGCGTCGCCGACCGCGTCATCCTGCTGCGCGACGGACGCGTCGACGCCGAGTGGACGGGCGCGGAGTTCGCCGCCCTCGGCGACGACGCCCTGCGGGCCATGGGCCTGCGCGGCATCGAACCGCCGGCGCGCCCCGCCCCCGACCCCGTGCCCGCGCACGGGCCGAGCGTCGATCACCGAGACGGCGACGGCGGCCGGGGCGCGGGCTCTCTGCCAGGGGCGGGGGAGGGGCTGGCCCTGCGCGGGGTGCGCTGCGCCTTTCGCGGGCGGCGGGTGCTCGACATCGCCGAGGCGTACCTGCCGGCGGGTGCGATCACCGCCGTCACCGGCCCCAACGGCGCCGGCAAGAGCACCCTCGCCCGGGTCGTCACCGGCCTGCGACGGCACGAGGGGGAGGTGCTGCTCGCCGGGCGGCGGCTCAACCGGGCCCGGCGGCTGCGGGAGAGCGCGATCGTCATGCAGGACGTGCAGCGGCAGCTCTTCACCGACAGCGTCGAAGCCGAGCTGTGGCTGGGCGCGGCGGCCGACGCGCCGATCGGGCCGCGTGCCCGCGCGCTCCTGGCCGACCTCGGCCTCGAATCCCTCGCCGCCAGGCATCCGCTGTCGCTGTCCGGCGGGCAGCAGCAGCGCCTCGTGGTCGCCGCGGCCCGGCTCAGCGGCCGTCGCGTCGTCGTCTTCGACGAGCCCAGCTCCGGCGTCGACCACCGCCACCTGCGCTCCATCACCCGGGTCATGCGTGACCTGGCGGACGCCGGCGCCGTGGTGCTGCTCATCAGCCACGACGCCGACCTGCTCGCCCTCGCCGCCGACCACGAGCTGCGGCTGCGCCCGCCGCCCGCCGGGTGAGATGGGCCACATTGACAACGATAATCGTTTTCATTCAGGCTGAGAGAGGAACGAGAGGATATGTGGCTACATGGCGCTCGAAATGCGACATGCCGGAGAGCCGAGTGGCATCGGCCGCGGCGCCGGCATGCCGCCCGGATCCCGTGAGGTGCCGGGTGAGCGAGCGATGGCTGCGGCGCCGCCTGGCCCGGGAGTCGGCGAGCCACCGGACCGTCTGCTTCCCGCACGCGGGCGGAGCGGCGAGCTTCTTCGCCCCCTGGGCGACGGCCGCGCCGCCCCAGACCGAGATCTGGGCCGTGCAGTACCCCGGCAGGGAGGACCGCCTCACCGAGCGGTGCGTCGGCGACATGGACACGCTGGCCGCCGCCGTGGCACGGCATCTGGTGCCGCTGGCGGATCGCCCGCTGGTCCTGTTCGGGCACAGCCTCGGCGCGCTGGTGGCCTACGAGACGGCGCGGACCCTCCACCGCGAGTACGGCGTCGCGCCCGCCCACCTGGTGGTGTCCGGCCGCCGCGCCCCCACCGAGCCCGCCGCGGGCGACATCCACCTGCGGCCGGACGAGGAGGTGGTGGCGGAGCTGGTACGGCTCGGCGGCACCGACCGCAGGCTGCTGCGCGACCCCGACGTCCGGGCGGTGTTCCTGCCCGCCATCCGGTCGGACTTCCGCCTCGCCGAGACCTACCGCCACCGCGCCGGAACCCTGCTGACCTGCCCGATCACGGCGGTCATCGGCACCGAGGACACCGAGGTCGACACCGAGCGGGCGCTCGGCTGGCGGCACACCACGACCGGGACGTTCGCACTGCGCCGCCTGCCCGGCGGCCACTTCTACCTGATACCGCAGCGGTCGGCGGTGCTCGGACTCCTCGCACCCGAGGCGGCCGACGCGATCCGGCCCTGAACCGCTCCGGCCCCGGCCCGTCGCCCGGCACCGGCCGGGGGCGGGGCGGGACGACGAGACATCACATCGCGCCGGACAGCTCCCTGGAACCCCGACCGATTCAGGGGCGTGGGGCGGGACGACGAGACATCACGTCGCGCCGGACAGCTCCCTGGAACCCCGACCGATTCAGGGGCGTGGGGCGAGACGACGACACATCACATCGCGCCGGACAGAGGGAAGAAAGGCAGTGACGGAGTGAAATCCCCCGCTGGTCACCGCGGCCGCCGCGTGCACCGGCTCCCGTTCCGCGCCGACCGGTTCGCCACCGCGGCGGCGCTCGCGAGCGCCGCCGCCGGGCCGTACATGGTCTATGAGAACGACGGCACCGTGTGCTGGGCCGAGGGCGCGAAGGCGACCGTGACCGCCCGAGGCGGCGGGGCGGTGCTCGACGTCGGCGGCGAACGACGCGAGTTCGAGCCGGGCTCATCGCCCCTCGACGCGGTCGGCGAAGCGCTGGACGCCCTGCCGTACTCCGGCTGGCGGGCGTACGGGTGGCTGTCGTTCGAGCTGAGCCACGCGCTGCACCTGCCCGAGCCGGTGCCGCCCGCGACCCCCGTCGCCCACCTGACCGTGCCCCGCTGGGAGATCCGGCTCGGCCCCGATGTCGCCGAGCTGCGCGCGGACGACGACGCCGGGCTGAACGCGCTGCGGGAACGGCTCGCCCGCGCGATCCGGGACGGCGCGGCGGGCCCGGCCCCGGAACGGGTCGCCGTCGACGCCGACGGCCACGACGCCGACGCGTACCGCAAGGCGGTCGGGGAGGCGCTGCGGGAGATCGGCGCGGGCCGGCTGGAGAAGGTCATCCTCTCCCGGACCGTCCCCGTCGACGGCGGGCTCGACCTGCCCGCGACCTACCTCGCCGGACGCCGCGGCAACAGCCCGGCCCGCTCCTTCCTGCTCCGCCTCGGCGGCTGGGAGGCGGCCGGTTTCAGCCCCGAGATCGTGGTCCGGGTGACCGCGGACGGGTGGGTGGCGACCCAGCCGCTCGCCGGCACCCGGGCGTTCGAGGGCGACGCCGCCGCCGACGCGGCACGCCGGCGGGAGCTCTACCGCGACGCCAAGGAGGTGTACGAGCACGCGATCTCGGTACGACTCGCGGCCGAGGAACTGGGGGAGGTGTGCGAGCCCGGCACGGTGCGGGTGCGGGACTTCATGTCGGTGAAGGAACGCGGCAGCGTGCAGCACCTGGCGTCGGAGCTGTCCGGGCGGCTCAGACCGGGCGCGGGCCCGTGGGACGCGCTCGCCCGCCTGTTCCCGGCGGTCACCGTGTCCGGGATCCCGAAGGCGGCGGCGTGCGAGCTGATCCGCAGGCACGAGGGCACCGACCGCGGCCTGTACGGCGGCGCGGTGCTCACCGCCGACGCCGACGGCACGATCGACGCCGCGCTGGTGCTGCGCACCGTGTTCCGGCGCGGCGGCCGGACCTGGCTGCGCGCGGGGGCGGGCATCGTGGCCCAGTCCAGCCCGGGGCGCGAGCTGGAGGAGACCCGCGAGAAGCTGCGCAGCGTCTCCCGGTTCCTCGTGCCGGCCGGCGGGGCGTCGTGAGCGGCCCGGCACCGCTGCGGGTCGTGGTCGCCGGCACCTCCTTCGGGCGGGTGTACGTGGACGCGGTGCGGTCGCGGCCGGACCGGTTCACGCTCGCCGGCCTGCTGACGCGCGGCGGCGAGTTCTCCCGGCGGTACGCGCGCACGCTCGGGGTGCCGCTGTACACGAGCGTCGCCGAGGTGCCCGGCGACGTGGACGTGGCCTGCGTGGTGGTCCGCTCGGGCGCCACCGGTGGGCCGGGCGCGGAACTCGCCCAGGGCCTGCTGCGCCGCGGCGTCCACGTGCTGCAGGAGCATCCGGTGCACGCGGCGGAGATCGAGTCGTGCCTGCGGGCGGCACGGGAGGGCGGCGCCGCGTACGCGGTGAACACGCTCTACCCGTACGTCCGGCCGATCCGGCGGTTCCTCGCCGCGGCGGCGGCTCTGCGCCGGCGCCTGCCGCTGCGGTTCATCGACGCGGCCTGCAACAGCCAGGTCGCCTATCCGCTGCTCGACGTGCTCGGCCGCGCGGCCGGACGGCTGCGCCCGTGGTCCTTCGGCGCGCCCCAGCCCGTGGACGCGGAACTGAGCGCGCTCGCCACGGTCCGGCAGCCGTTCGAGAGCCTGCACGCCGTGATCGGCGGGGTGCCGGTGACGCTGCGCGTACAGAATCAGGTGCATCCCGACGATCCCGACAACCACTCGCTGCTGCTGCACCGGATCTCGATCGGCGCCGAGGGAGGGGTGCTCACGCTCGCCGACACCCACGGCCCGGTGCTGTGGAACCCGCGCATGCACGCCCCCCGAGACGAAACCGGACGCCTGATCATGGACGGGCCCGGCACGGACCGGCTCGGCGTGCCGAGCACCGTGATCCTCGGCGAGGACCGCATGTGGACCTACCACCAGGTGTTCGCCGAGCTGTGGCCGGAGGCGGTCGCCGCCGCGCTGTGCGACCTCGCCCGCGACATCGAGCGGCCGTCCCGGCGCGCCCGCGCCGGCCAGTGGGCGCTCGGCGTCGCCCGAGCCTGGCACGACCTCACCGCCCGCATCGGGCTCCCCGAACTGATCACCCCTGACGAGCCGGAACCCGTGCCGACCGCCGAACTCGCGGCCGCCGCCCACGCCGCCCACCCCGCCCACGCCGCCCACGCCACCTGCGACCCCCGCTGAGCGCCGCGCGCCGACGCGGCGGCTCGCTCAGCCCGATCCCCCGACCCACGCCCGACAAGGAAGGGCGATCATGACAGCCACCAGATGCAGCCACGTGCTGCTCGCCGTACGGGACCTGCGCCAGGCGGTCCGCGACTACCGGCGGCTCGGCTTCACCGTCGACTACGCGACCGCGGAGCGCACCGCCCGGCACGCGCACGTCTGGTTCCCCAGCGGACCCATCATCGAACTGCTCTGCCCGCCGCGCCGTGCCGCCCTCTACACCTGGCCGATCGAGCTGCTCGCCGGACGCGGCGCCGGCCGCCGCATGGTCCGCTGGGCCCGCGAGGCCGAGGGATTCTGCGACGTCGCGGTCGTGGTCGACACGCCCGATCTGACCGGGCCGCTGGCCCGCCTGCGAGCCGCCGGGATCCCGACGGGCAGGCGGGTCCGCTGGACCAGGACCCGCCCGGACGGCGCCAAGACCCGCTTCCAGTTCGCCTACCCGCGCCACAACCGCCTCCCGTTCCTCGTCACCCCATACGACCCGCCGCAACATCCCGAGGTCACGCACCCCAACGGCGCATTCGCGCTCACCGCCGTGCACATGGGCGTCCGCGACGAGGACCGCGCCGCCTTCGACCTCATCACCGCCGGCGACCCCACCTTCCGGGTCGAGCCCGCGCCCGCCACCGCCGTCCTGGCGGTGGAAATCGCCGGGCTCCGCGCCGATCCGGACCCGGCCCTCACCCATGGTGCCCTGGTACGGCCTGCCGTCTTGCCTCATGGCCGCAGGGAAGGCGGGTGAGCGGCCGATGTCGTGGCGACAGATTGGCGACCTTAACGACCTTAACGACCTAGACGACCTGGACATGGCCCATCCCAAAGCGGCCCGATGGCCGCTGCCGGGGATGGCGAGCGCCGGACGCCGTTCGCCCCGGGCGCGGCGCCCGCCCGGCTCGGGTCCAGTGGCGGCACGGCCGCGGCGGCGTCCCCACGGCGACCGGCGGGCGGACGACGCGGACCTCGGTCGGCGCACACCGAGCCGCAGGAGACGACGGCGGACATCGCCACGGACGGGCGGCGCGATCCGCGCCTCGAACGCATCCCATAGCGATCCACGAGGAGGAAGCCGCGCATGAGCGCAGCCGAGATCATCTCTGAACTGCGAGGACTCGGCGTCGACCTGTGGGTGGACGCCGGGCGGCTCCGGTTTCGCGCGCCCCGGGGGCTGCTGACCGAAGAACGGCAGGCGGCGCTGCGCGCGGCCAAGGCGGAGATCGTCGCATTGCTCGCCCGGGAACGGGACGAGACCGCCCTCATCCCGGATGCCGCCGCACGCCACGAGCCGTTCCCGCTCACCGACGTGCAGACCGCCTACCTGCTGGGCCGCCGCGAGCCCTTCGGCTACGGCGGCGTGGCCTGCCACGGCTACCTCGAGGTGACCTACCCGCGCCTCGACCCGGCCCGGCTGGAGCACGCCTGGAATGTCCTGATCGAACGGCACGACATGCTGCGCGCCGTGATCGAGCAGGACGCCCGCCAGCGGGTGCTGCCGAGCGTGCCGAGGTACCGCGTGGCCGTCGCCGACCTGCTCGACGCCTCCGCCGGGCGGGTCGCGGCCCACCTGGACCAGGTGCGTGCCGAGCTCGGGCACCGCGTGTACCGGACCGACGAGTGGCCGCTGTTCGAACTGCGCGTCACCCGTACCGGCGACGGCGACGTGCTGCACATCTCGATCGACTCGCTCATCGCCGACTGGGCGAGCGCGGGCGTGCTGCTCGCCGAGCTCGACACGCTGCTCGCCGCCCCCGCCGCCGTGCTGCCGCCGCTCGACATCGGCTTTCGCGACTACCTGCTCGCCGAACGACGGATGCGTGAGACCGCCCGCTACCGGCGTGACCGGGATTACTGGTTCGGCCGGGTCGACGAACTGCCGCCCGCGCCCGAGCTGCCCGTCACCGCCGCCGCCCAGGACGGCCCGGCCCGGTTCCGCCGCCACCACACCCGCCTGAGCGCCGCGGACTGGTCCCGTCTCGCCGAGCGCGCCCGCGAGCACGGCGCCACCCCGGCCGCCGCGCTGATCGCCGCGTACGCGGCGGTGCTGCGCCGATGGAGCCGACACCCCGCCTTCACCGTGAACCTCACGTTGCTGAACCGGCTGCCGCTGCACCCCCAGGTCGATCGCCTGGTGGGGGACTTCACGTCGGTGAGCCTGCTCGCCGTCGAGCCCGGCGACGGCCGTACGCTCGGCGAGCGGGCGTCCCGGATCGCGGAGCGGCTGTTCGCCGACCTCGACCACCGGCTCTGCTCGGGCGTGGAGGTGATGCGGGAGATCGCCAGGCGGCGCGGGCGCGAGGCGGCGCTCATGCCGATCGTGTTCACCAGCGGCATCGGCGTCGGCCCCGGCGGCCGCCCGCCCGGCGGCGGACGCGCCGGGTACGGCATCACCCAGACTCCGCAGGTGTTCATCGACTGCCAGGTGACCGACGACGCCGACGGTCTCGAGGTCAACTGGGACGTGCGCGAGGGGATCTTCCCCGCCGGGCTCGTCGAGGACATGTTCGCGGCGATGCGGTCCCTGCTGACCGCGCTCGCCGACCCCGCCACCGACGCCGCCTGGCACGACCGGGAGCCGGTCCCGCTCCCGCGGTGGCAAACCGAGGAGCGTACGCGCGCCAACGCCACCGACGCACCCCTGCCGGATGGGCTGCTCCACCACGCCGTGCTCCGCCAGGCCGAGCGCACCCCCGACGCCCCGGCGGTGATCGGCCCGTCCGGCACGCTCGGCTACGACGAGCTGGTACGGCGGGCCGCCGCGGTCGCCGACGCGCTCCGCGCGGACGGCACGGCACCGGGCGAGCGGGTCGCGATCGTCATGGACAAGGGCGCCGAGCAGGTGATCGCGGTCCTCGGAGTGCTGCTCGCGGGCGCGGCGTACCTGCCGGTGGACACCGCCCAGCCGAGGCTGCGCCGGGAGCGGATGCTGCGTGACGGCGGTGCCGTGCGGGTGCTCACCCAGTCGTCGGTGTGCGCCGCGACCGAGTGGCCCGAGGGAACCCGCGCGATCCGCGTCGACGCCCTCCCTCCGGCGCCCGTACGCCCGGCGGTGGAACCGGGCGACCCCGGGGCCCTGGCGTACGTCATCTACACCTCCGGCTCCACCGGCCACCCGAAAGGCGTGATGATCAGCCATCGGGCGGCGCTGAACACCGTGGCGGACATCAACCGCCGGTTCGGCGTGACCGCCGCCGACCGCGTGCTCGGCGTGGCCCGGCTCGGCTTCGACCTGTCGGTCTACGACATCTTCGGGCCGCTGTCCGTCGGCGCCGCCCTCGTGCTGCCCGACCCCGCCCGCCGCGCCGACCCCTCGCACTGGGCTCACCTGATCGACGAGCACGGCGTGACCCTGTGGAACTCGGTCCCCGCCCAGCTCGGCATGCTCGCCGACTACCTGAAGGCGGAGGACCCGGGGCGGCGACCCGGCCTTGGCTCCCTGCGGCTGGGCCTGCTGTCCGGCGACTGGATCCCCGTCACCCTCCCGGCCCGCGTCCGGCCGCTCGCCCCCGGCATGTCGCCGGTCTCGCTGGGCGGCGCGACCGAGGCGGCGATCTGGTCGATCTACCACCCGATCGAGGACGTGAACCCGGCCTGGACGAGCATCCCGTACGGCAGGCCGCTCGCCAACCAGCGCTTCCACGTGCTCGACGCGGACCTGCGCGACGCACCCGTGTGGGTGCCCGGAGAGCTGTACATCGGCGGCGCCGGACTCGCCGAGGGCTACCTCGGCGACGCCGAACTGACCGCCGCCCGGTTCGTCACCCACCCCCGTTCCGGGGAGCGGCTCTACCGCACCGGCGACCTCGGCCGATACCTGCCGGGCGGCGAGATCGAGTTCCTCGGCCGCGAGGACGACCAGGTGAAGATCCGCGGCCACCGGATCGAACTGGGCGAGGTAGAGGCGGCGATGCTCGCCCACCCGGCGGTCGGCGCCGCCGCGGCCGTGGTCGCCGGCGACCCCCGCACCGACCCGGTCCTCCTCGGCTTCGCCGTGCCCGCCCGTACGGCCGGATACGACGGCCCATCCGACGATCCGAGCGCGACGGACCGTGGCGCGTCGGACCACGGTGCGGCGGATCGTGGAGCGGCGGATCGTGGCGCGTCGGACCACGGTGCGGCGGATCGTGGCGCGTCGGACCACGGTGCGGCGGATCGTGGCGCGTCGGACACCTCTGCGACGGACTGCGGCGCGTCGGACCGTGGCGCGACGGACCGGGAGAGCGCGGCGGTCGTGGCCGCGGTGCGGCGGTTCGCGGCCGAGCAGGCCGCAGGGCTGGACGCGGGCCGGGTCGCCGAGCACGTGCGCCTGCTGCACGACGCGTCCCTCGCGGCCATGGTGAACGTGCTGTGCGAGCGCGGGGCGTTCGACGCGGAGCCGGTCACCGCCGACGACGTGCCGCGTGCGGCGCGGGTGCACGACCGGCACCACTGGCTGGTACGGCGGTGGCTGGAGCTGCTCGCCGACGCGGGCCGGCTCGACCGCGACCCGGGCACGGGCGGCTACACGCTGCGCCGTCCCGCCGACCGGCGGACCGTCGAGGAGGCGTGGCGGCTGGTCGAGCGGCAGTGCGCGCACGGCATGTGCACCCCGGATTTCGTGCGCTACCACCTGGCCCACGTCGAGCGGCTCGACGCCTTGCTTGAGGACGAGCAGAACCCGTTCGACCTGCTGTTCCCGGAGGGCCGGATGGAGCTCGCCCACGCCGTGTACCGCGACGACGCCATCTCCCGCCACCTGAACGCCGTCGCGGCGGCCACGGTGCGCGAGATCGCGGCGGCGAGGGGCGGCGGTCGGCGGCTGCGGGTGCTGGAGGTCGGCGCGGGCACCGGCGCCGCGACCGCCGCCGTCCTGCCCGCGCTCGACGGGGCCGCCGCCGACTACCTGTTCACCGACGTCACACCGTTCTTCCTGGCGGAGGCGAAGGAGCGGTTCGGCGCGCGGCCATGGGTCCGGTTCGGGATGTTCGACCTCGACGGGGATCCGCGCGCCCAGGGGCTGACGCCGAACTCGTTCGACGTGGTGCTGGCGGCCGGGGTGCTGAACAGCGCCCGCGACCCCCGCCGCGCGGTGGCGACGGCCGCCGAGCTGCTGGCGCCCGGCGGCTGGCTGGTGTTCACCGAGCCGACCGCCGACCTGCCGCACATCCTGCTCACCCAGGGCTTCATGATGACCCCGGACGGCGGCGACCGGACGCGGGGCCGTACCACCCTGCTCTCCCGGCGGGAGTGGGCGGACGCGATCGCGGACGCGGGCGGCGAGACCGTGGTGTGCCTGCCCGCCGACGACGAGCCCCTGGCGGCCCACGGCATGCACGTGCTCGCGGCGCGCTTCGGGACCGACCGGCGGGACCTGCGCGCGGACGAGCTCGCCGCGTTCCTCGCCGAGCGGCTGCCCGCGCACATGATCCCCGCGCCGCTGCAGATCGTCGACGCGCTCCCCGTCACCGGCAACGGCAAGATCGACCGGAAGGTGCTGGCGAGCTGGCGGCCCGCCGCGCCCGCGTGGACGACCGCGTCCGAACCCGACGCCTCCTCCGACGACCTGACGGCGCGGCTCGGCCGGATGTGGGCGGACGCCCTCGGCCTGCCCCGGATCGGCCCGGACGAGAACCTCTACGACCACGGCGCGGACTCGCTGGTGCTCGCCCGGATGGCCGGGCGGCTGCGGGAGGAGGTGCCGGAGGCGTCCGGCGTCGCCTACGACACCCTGCTGCGGCAGATGCTCAACGAGCCCACCGTCGCCGCGCTCGCCCGCGCCCTCCGTGCACTCCGCGACCACGGCGACCACGGCGACTATGGCGACCACGGTGATGAGGTCGGCCCGGGCGGGCCCGCGTCGGCCGAGACGGGCACGGCCTCCGGGGCGCGGCGCGGCGCGTACGGCAACACCCTGCTGGTCCCCTTCGGCGGCGGCCCCGACGGCCCGGTCCGCGTACTGTTTCACGCCGCGCTCGGCACCATGGACTACTTCCAGTCGCTGGGGCGGGAGCTCGTGGCGCAGGACCTCGGCCCGGTGGTCGGCGTGGCCGTCGCCGACGCCGACGCGTACTGCGCGATCGAGCCGAAGCGGCTGATCGCCCGCGCCGCCGACGACTACGCCGAGTCCCTGATCGCCGACGGCCACACCCGGTTCCAGCTCGTCGGCTACTGCCTGGGCGGGCTGCTCGCCGTCGAGGTGGGGCGGCGGCTGCTGGAACGCGGAGTCGAGATCGCCGACCTCACCCTCGTCGACAGCATCCCGATGTTCGTCGAGACCGACGAGGAACTCGCCTACGAGTCGATCTTCGTGCCGAACCTCGGCCTCGACCCGGTGGCCGCCGTCTTCGGCGAGGAGGTGGACCCCGCAGACGTGTACCGGGCCATCGATCTCCTCATGGCCGAGCACGGTAACAGGGTTCCGGCGGGCGCGCTCGCCCGGCTGGGCGGCGACCTAGGCCTCGACGCGGTGGCCGCCGCGGTACGCGCGCGAAGTGCGCTCAGCCAGGGGGAACGGCTCGCCGCCTACGCCAGGGCCTCGGCCGAGCGGGCCGGCGTGCCGGTCGGCCCCGAACTCGTGCCCAGCCTGTTCCGGGTGTGCCGGCACAGCATGATGGCCTCCCGCTTCGACCCCGAGCCGTACGCCGGCGACATCACGTTCCTGCGCGCCACCGAGGCGCAGTCGTTCGGCATCACCGCGGGCGTCACCCACCTCACCGCGAACTTCTGGAAGGAGATCTGCCTCGGCGAGTTCCGCCTCGTGGACGTCGCAGGCAACCACTTCAGCGTGATCGAGCCGCCCCACCTGTCCACGGTGGCCGACCACCTGGCCGCCCCGCTGCGCCGGAGCCCGGCATGAGCGCCGCCCGCGCGCAACCGGCGACGGCCACCGAACCGGTGATCGGCCTGATCGGCGGGTACGGCGACGTCGGCGGCCACGCCGCCCGCTTCCTGCGCCGCCTGGGCGGTCACCGGCTGCGGGTCGGCGGGCGGGACCTCGCCGCGGCCCGGCGGTTCGTCCGCGATGAACTGCACGGCGAGGCGGAGGCCGTACCGGTGGACTGCCACGACGACGGCGCGCTGGACCGCTTCGCGGCGGGCTGCCACGTGCTCGTGAACTGCTCCGGCCCCTCCCGGTCGATCGCCGACCGCGCCGCCTGGGCCGCATCACGCGCGGGCGCGCACTACATCGACGCCGGAGGCGACGACGCGCTGCATCGCCTGCTCGGTCCGGACGCTACCGCCCGGGGCCGTGCCGTGGTGCTGTCGGCGGGCCTGCGACCCGGGCTGACCGGCCTGCTGCCCCGGTGGGCGGCGCACGCCTTCGACCAGGTGCGATCGCTCACCGCCTACCTGGCGGTGCTCGACCGCTTCACCCGGACCGCCGCCGACGACTACGTGCGCGGCGCCGACGACGGGGTGACCCGGCCGCTCGCCGCCTGGCGGGACGGCCCCCGCCCACGGACGCTCACCCGCAGGACCGGTGTCACGCTCCCGTTCCTCCCCGCCGAGGCCACCCTGCTCCCGTACCTCGACACCGAGGGAGTACGGCTCGCCGAGGCGCTGGGCCTGTCCCACGGCGACTGGCACACCGCGCTCGTCGGCGAGCACGTGCGCGTCGCGTTCGACCGGGTACACACCCTCGACCGGGAGCAGGCCGTCACCGCCCTATGCGAGGCCGCCCGCCTCGACGCCGCCGGGCGCACGCCGTTCGCCGTGTTCCTCGCCCAACTCGACGGCGTAGTGGACGGAACGCCGGCAAGCCGCACGGTCCTGTGCCGCGGACCGGGCAGCGGCGAACTCACCGGCGCGGTCACCGCGCTGTCCGCGGTGGCGGCGGCGCGCGGGGAGGTCCCACCGGGCCGCCACTTCGCCGCAGACGTGCTCGACCCGGTTACCACGATCAACCGGCTTCGCGCCGGTCCCGTCCCGGTCACCCTGTCGCTGCTCGACACCACGATCGACCGCCTGTCCCTGGTCGAGGAGGGTGTGCTGTGACGTCGTGGCTCACAGGCGCGGACATCGCGCAGCCCGGCCTGCGGGAGGCGGTGGCGCAGGCGCATCACGCCGGTCTCGCCGCCGTGCTCAGACCCCCGGAGACGTTCCCCCGTGCGCTGTGCCCGCTGGAGCGCGTCGGCCTGCGGGCGATCCGGGCGCTGCTCGCGGCCGAGGGCGCGCTGCCGCCAGGTGGACCGGCGAAGGCGGCCGAGGAGGTCGTCGTCGAGGAGGGTGTGCTGTGACGTCGTGGCTCACGGGTGCGGATATCGCGTCGCCTGGTCTGCGGGACGTGGTTGCGCAGGCGCATCACGCCGGTCTCGCCGCCGTGCGCGGACCCGACCCGGAGATGTTCCCTCGGGCGCTGCGTCGGCTGGAGGGCGTCAGCCTGCGGGCGATCCGGGCGCTGCTCGCGGCCGAGGGCGCGCTGCCGCCAGGTGGACCGGCGAAGACGGCCGAGGAGGTCGCCGCCGCGCTGCGCGCCGCTCCCCGGCACGTCTGGCTGGTCGGCCGATGGCTCACTGCTCTCGAAGCGGAGGGCGCGCTCGCCCGGAAGGGTGAGCGCTACCTGCCTCCTCGCGTACCGGACGACGGGCCGGAGGATGCCGAAAGCGCCGATGGCATGGGGAGGCGCTGCCCGCCTTCCGATATGCGGGGCGACAGGTCGGGGGAGGCGGGAGGCGTGGGTGTGTGTCGCCCGGCCTCCGATGTGCCGGATGACAGGCCAGGTCATGCGGAAGACGAAGGGGCGCGCTACCGGGCACTTGGCGTGTCGGCCGCCGGGGCGAGGAATGCCGAGGGCGTCGACATGCCGCGTCGCGCGGCTCCCGTCGTGTCGGGCGACGTGGCGTCGGAGGGCGCGGGTGACGTGGGTGCGCTGCTTCGCGACGGATACGCGGCCCTCGGGTTCCCGCCCCTGATGGCGCGCTTCCACGCGGAGGCGCTCGCGCGGCTCGGCGAGCTGGTCCGTGACGAGGTGACCGTTCAGCAGTTGCTGTTCCGCGACGGGGACGTGCTCGGCGCGCTCGCCGCCTATCAGGACAACGTCTTCACCGACTACCTGAACGCGGCCTGCGGTCGTTTGCTGCGCCGACTGGCGGAGCGCGGACCCGCGCCGCCGCGCATCGTTGAGCTGGGCGGAGGCGGCGGGGCCGCCACGGCCGCCGTGCTGCGGGCGCTGGATGGAGTCCCGACCGACTACGTGTTCACCGACGTCTCACGGGCCTTCACCACCGCGGCCCGGGAGCGTTTCGGCGACCGGCTGTCCTACCGCCTGCTCGACATCAACGCCAACCTGGCCGCGTGGGCGATGACGCCCGGAAATGCCGACGTGGTGCTCGCGGCGAACGTGCTGCACAACGCCGTCAACATCGGCCGCACCCTCGGCCGCATTCGCCGTCTCCTGCGCCCTGGCGGGGCGCTGGTGTTTACCGAGTCCATCCGGGAGAACCACGTGATCCTCACCTCGATGCAGTTTCTGCTGTCCGCCCCGCCAGGCCGTACCCGGCCGGGGGAGGCCGACCGGCGCGCCGCCCGCGGCGAGGTCTTCCTCGATTCGGACGGCTGGTACCGGGAACTCGCTGCGGCCGGATTCACCCCGGTTTGCGCGCTTCCCGACGCCGACGATCCGCTCGCCGCCGCGGGCCAGCACCTGTTCTGGGCCGATGCCCGCTGACCGGGCGGCGGGACGAGTGGGGCCGGGGCTTCCCGGCGGCCGGGGCGGCCCGCTCGTACGGCGGTGCCCGCCCGAGCGGGCGAGCGATGGAGAGCCCGAGTGGGTGGGCGGTGGAGAGCCCGAGTGGGTGGGCGGTGGAGAGCCCGAGTGGGTGGGCGGTGGAGAGCCCGAGTGGGTGGGCGATGGAGAGCCCAAGCGGGCGAGCGATGGAGAGGAGGTGGCGGCGATGAGCCCTGCCCAGGACGTGGCCGCCTTGACGCGGGCCGCGTCGGACGCCGCCGACCGTGCGCTCGCGGACGTTGACCTCGACCGTGCCGTGGCCGCGATCGAACGGCTCGGCCGGGTGGCGCTGGCGTCGATGCTTGACGCGCTGCGCCGCCGCGGCCTGTTCACCGCGCCCGGGGATCGGCACACGGTCCAGGAGGTCCTCACCCGGGCGCATGTCGTGCCCGAGCACCGCGGCCTGATACGCCGCTGGCTGACCGTGCTCACCCGGGAGGGGCTGCTCGCCGAGGACGGCGGTTGGCTGTGCGCCACGCCGGGCGCGGCCGAGGCGACCGGGCCGGCGCTTGACCGGGCGTGGGCCTGGATTGGAACCGAGTGGCGGGCGGCGATGGGCGCCGCGCTCACCATCGAGTACGCCCGCCGCAACGCCGAGCGGCTGCCGGACCTGATGACCGGCGCGGTGCCCGCGTTCATGCTGTTGTTCCCCGAGGGCGGCATGCGCCTCGCCCGAGCCCTCTACCGGGAGAGCGTCACCGCCCGCTACCAGCATGGCGCGGTGGCCGCCCTGGTCGCCGAGATCGCCCGGCGGCGGCGTCCGGAGCAGGGGCCGGAGCGGCGTCCGGAGCAGGGGCCGGAGCGGCGTCCGGAGCGGGGGCCGGAGGGGCGTCCGGAGCGGGGGCCGGAGGGGCGTCCGGAGCGGGGTCCGGAGCGGGGGCCGGAGGGGCGTCCGGAGCGGGGGCCGGAGGGGCGTCCGGAGCGGGGTCCGGAGCGGGGGCCGGAGGGGCGTCCGGTGCAGGGGTCGGAGCGGGGGCCGGTGCGGATCCTGGAGGTCGGCGCTGGTACCGGGGCGACGACGGAGGCCGTGTTGCCCGCCCTCGACGGCGTCGCCGCCGACTATCTCTACACGGACGTCTCGCGCTACTTCCTCGACCGGGCCCGGGAACGGCTGCGCGACCGCGCCTGGGTGCGCTTCGCCCGCCTCGACATCGACGCCGACCCCGGGCCCCAGGGGTACGCGCCGGGCTCCTTCGACGTCGTGGTCGGCGGCGGCGTGCTGAACGCGGCGCGCGACACCGACGCCTCGGTCCGGTGGCTCGCCGGGCTGCTCGCGCCCGGCGGCTGGCTGGTGCTGAGCGAGCCCACCGTCGAGGAGTACTGGGTGATGACCTCGCTGGCCTTCATGATGGCCGACCCCGGCGACGGCCGGGCCGAGACGGGGGCGACCTTCCTCACGCTCGACCAGTGGCACGCGGTCCTCGACCGTGCCGGGCTGCGGCGGGCCGTGACGCTTCCCGGCGCGGGCCATCCACTGGAGCGGCTCGGGCACCGTGTGTTCGCCGCCACGACCGGCGACGGCCCCGGCGCCGTTTCGCCCGACCTCGCGCAACTGTGACACGAAGGGCTGTGCAATGTGTGGCATCGCTGGATGGGTGGCGTTCGACGCCGACCTGACCGCACGCACCGACGTCATCGAGCGGATGACCGCGACCATGACCGCGCGCGGGCCGGACGAGGGCGGCGTGTTCGTCCGCCGTCATGCGGCGCTCGGGCACCGGCGGCTCGCCGTACTCGACCTGCCGGGAGGACGGCAGCCGATGACGGCCGAGACCCCGCAGGGGACCGTCGCGCTGGTCTACTCCGGGGAGACCTACAACTACCGTGAGCTGCGGGTCGAGCTGCGGCGGTGCGGCCACCGGTTCCGCACCGACGGCGACACCGAGGTGGTGCTGCGCGGCTACCTCGAATGGGGCGACGCCGTCGCCGAGCGCCTCAACGGCATGTACGCGTTCGCCGTCTGGGACGAACGGACGCAGACGCTGCTGCTGGTCAGGGACCGCATGGGGGTCAAGCCGCTCTACCACCACCGCACCCCCGACGGAGTGATCTTCGGCTCCGAGCCGAAGGCGATCCTGGCGAACCCCGCCTTCCGGCGGGTCGTCGACACCGGCTGCCTGCGCGAGCTGGTCGGCTTCACCAAGGCGCCCGGCTGGTCGCTGTGGAAGGACATGTACGAGGTCGAGCCCGGCACCGTGGTCACGGTGGACCGGGACGGCGTACGGCGCCGCGACTACTGGCGCCTGGAGCCCCGGCCGCACGCCGACGACGCCGACGCCACCGCCGGCAGGGTGGGCGAGCTGCTCGCCGACATCGTCCCCCGCCAGATGGTCGCCGACGTGCCGCAGTGCGTGCTGCTCTCCGGCGGCCTCGACTCCAGCGTGGTCACCGCGCTCGCCGCCGTCGAGATGCGCGGCCGGGGCGAGAAGGCGCGCACGTTCTCCGTCGACTTCGCCGGGCTGGAGGAGTCGTTCCGGCCCGACGAGTTCCGCGAGGCGCCCGACTCGCCGTTCGTCCGGGACGTGGTCGCGCACGTCGGCACCGAGCATCGCGACGTGCTGCTCGACTCCCGGGAGCTCGCCGACCCCGCGCTGCGCCGGGCCGTGGTCTCCGCCCGCGACATGCCGATCGGCCTCGGCGACATCGACTCGTCGATGTACCTGCTGTTCCGGGCGATCCGCGCCGAGTCGACGGTGGCGCTGTCCGGCGAGTTCGCCGACGAGCTGTTCGGCGGCTACATCTGGTTCCACCACCCGGCGGCGCGGGACGCCGACACCTTCCCCTGGCTGGCGTTCCAGAACACCTACACCGCCGACCGCACCGACCTGCTGCGCCCGGAACTGCGCCGCGCCCTCGACATCACCGCGTACGTCGCCGACGAGTACGCGACGGCCGTGGCCCGGGTCGAGTGCCCGCCGGACGAGAACCCCTTCGAGCGCCGCATGCGCGTCATCGGCCACCTGCACCTGACCCGGCTGGTGCGGGCGATGCTCGACCGCAAGGACCGCATGTCCATGGCCGTCGGCCTGGAGGTGCGGGTGCCGTTCGCCGACCACCGGCTCGTCGAGTACGTCTACAACACCCCCTGGTCGCTGAAGACCCTGGACGGCCGGGAGAAGGGCCTGCTGCTGCGGGCCGCCGGCCACCTGCTGCCCCGCTCGGTCACCGAGCGGCGCAAGTCCCCCTACCCGTCCACCCAGGACGACGGCTATGCCGCGGCGCTGCAGCGGCAGGCGCGCGACGTGCTCGCCGAGGCCGGCCACCCGACCTTCGAGATCGTCGACCCGGCCTGGGTGCACGACATCGTCCGGCGCGACCCGGCGACGGTGACCGGGGCGACCCGGACCGGCCTGGAACGCGTCCTCGACCTCTACCACTGGCTCGACATCTACCGCCCCGAGCTGCGGCTCGGCTGAGCCGCCGACGCCGGGCCGTACCGGACGGCCCGCACGGCCCGCACGGAAGGAGCCCTCATGTCACCGACGTCCGAACCGCTCACGCTCGACGACGACTTCATCCAGAACGCCCACGAGATCGCCGCGTCGATCCGGGAGGCCACCCCCGTCCGCTTCGTCGTGCTGCCCGGAGGCCTGCCCGTGTGGCTGGTCACCGGGTACGAGGAGGCCCGCGCGGCGATGACCGACCCGCGGCTGAGCAGCCACCGCGTCTTCGACCGGCTGGAGCGGCTGCGCCTGGGCGAGGGCGAGCCGAGCCGGTTCTCCGAGGACCTGGCGCTCAACCTGCTCAACCTCGACCCACCCGACCACACCCGGCTGCGTCGGCTCGTCACGAAGGTGTTCACCGCGGGCGCCGTCGCCCGGCTGCGCCCCCGCGTCGAGCACATCGCCGACGAGCTGCTCGACGCGATGGCCGGCCGCGACGAGGTGGACCTGCTGCACGAGTACGCCTACCCGCTGCCGATCCGGGTCATCTGCGAGTTGCTCGGCATCCCGTACGAGGACCGGGACGAGTTCATCGCCTGGTCGCACACGATGGTCTCGCTCACCACCCCCGACGAGATCGGGGCGGCGTCCATGAAGATGGCCGACTACCTCGGCCGGCTCGTGGAGGTCAAACGGGCCGAGCCCGCCGCCGACCTCCTTACCGAGCTGGTGCGGGTCTCCGACGGCGGCACCGGGTTCTCCCGCCCCGAGCTGATCTCGACCGTGCTCGTGCTGCTCACCGGCGGCTTCGAGACCACCGTGAACCTCATCAGCAGCGGCATGCGCGCCCTGCTGGCCCACCCCGACCAGCTCGCCCTGCTGCGCGCCGACCGCACGCTGCTGCCGCAGGCGATCGAGGAGCTGCTGCGGTACGAGACGCCGAACAACCTGTCCTCGCCGCGCTACACCACCGAGCCGGTCGAGCTCGGCGGCGTGACGATCCCGGCCGGTCAGTTCGTGATGGTCTCCTGGCTCGCCGCCAACCGCGACGGCTCCCGGTTCCCCGACCCCGAGCGGCTGGACATCACCCGGCCGGTCGGCGGGCACCTCGCCTTCGGCCACGGCATCCACTACTGCGTCGGGGCGCCGCTCGCCCGGCTCGAAGGCGAGATCGCGTTCGGCAGGCTGCTCGACCGCTTCGCGCACATCGAGCCGGTCGCCGAGGCCGAGCGGCCGCGCTGGCGGTACAGCACCTCCATGCACGGGCTGGAGTCCCTGGTGCTGAGGATGCGGTGAGCATGGCCGTACTCGACGGATTCACCGGATGGCCGCAGGAGTTCGCCGACCGCTACCGGGCGCGCGGCTACTGGCGCGACCGCCCGCTCGGCACCGTGCTCCGGGACAGCGCCCGGACCTGGCCGGACCGCGTCGCGCTCGTGGACGGCGAGCGCCGCTGGACCTACCGCGAGCTGGACGCGTGGGCCGACCGGGTCGCCGCCGGGCTACGCGGCCGGGGCATCGCCGACGGCGACCGGGTGCTCGTGCACCTGCCCAACGTCGCGGAATTCGTACCGCTGTGCTTCGCGCTCTTCCGGATCGGGGTGGTGCCCGTGCTCGCGCTGCCGCCGCACCGGGACACCGAGATCACGCACCTCGCCCGGCTCGCCTCGGCGGTCGCGTACGTCATCCCCGACGTGTGGGCGGGATTCGACCACCGCCCCTCGGCCCGCGCCCTCCGGCAGCGCGTCCCTGCGGTCCGGCACGTGATCGTGGTAGGCGACGCCGCCGAGTTCACCGCGTTCGGCGAGCTGGACCGGCCCGCCGCCACCGCCGGGGAGGCCGGGTCCGAGCCGGGCCCGGATGACGTGGTCCTTTCCGGGTCGGGTCCGGGCGACGTGGCCCTGTCCGGGCCGAGGCCGGACGATGTGGCCCTGCTCCTGCTGTCCGGCGGCACCACCGGACCGCCCAAGCTGATCCCGCGTACGCACAACGACTACGAGTACAACCTGCGGGCCAGCGCGCGGGTTGCGGGCCTCGGCCCGGACGACCGCTATCTCGCCGCGCTGCCGGTCGCGCACAACTTCGCCCTCGCCTGCCCCGGCGTGCTTGGCACGCTCGCCACCGGAGGCACCGTGGTGCTCGCCCCCTCCGGTGACCCCGAGACCGCGTTCACGCTGATCGAGCGGGAGCGGGTCACCGTCACCGCCCTGGTGCCGCCGCTGGCGCTCATGTGGCTCGACGCGGCGGAGGCGCTCGGCCCGGATCTGCGCGGCCTCCGGCTGCTCCAGGTCGGCGGCTCCCGGCTCAAGGCCGCGTCCGCGCGCCGCGTCCGGCCCGTGCTCGGCTGCGCCCTGCAGCAGGTGTACGGCATGGCCGAGGGCCTGCTCAACTTCACCCGCGTGGACGACCCCGACGACGTGGTGTGCGAGACCCAGGGCAGGCCGCTCGCCGCCGACGACGAGGTGCGGATCGTGGACGCGGCCGGGCGCCCGGTGCCGCCGGGCGAGGCCGGCGAGCTGCAGGTGCGCGGGCCGTACACGCTGCGCGGCTACTTCGGCGCGGGCGAGGACGTGCGCGCGCACAACGCGACCGCCTTCACCCCGGACGGCTTCTACCGCACCGGCGACCTGGTGCGGCGGCTGCCGGGCGGGGAGCTGGTGGTGGAGGGCCGGGTCAAGGACGTGATCAACCGGGGCGGGGACAAGATCCCGGCCGAGGATGTCGAGGGCCTGCTCATGACGCACCCGGCCGTCCGCGACGTGGCCCTCGTCGGCATCCCCGACGAGGTGATGGGGGAGCGAAGCTGCGCCTATGTGATCCCCAGGGGCGAGCCACCCACCCGCCGCGACCTCGTGCGGCACCTGACGGATCTGGGCGTCGCCGCGTACAAGTTCCCCGACCGGGTGCGGATCGTCGACGACTTCCCCCGCACCCCCCTCGGAAAGATCGACAAACGCGCCCTCGCCCAACGCGATCGCTCGCCGGGAACGGCGTGACGGCCCGGGCGCGCTGTCGTGTCTTCCTCCGGGTGCGGGTCGTCGATGACTTCCCTCGCGCCCCCTCGGAAAGATCGGCAAATGTGCCCTCGCTCAACGCGACCGCCCGCCGGGCACGGCGTGAGGGTCCCGAGCGGCGCTGTCGGGCCTTCCTCCGGTGGGGCGTGAGCCAAGGCCGCGCGTGCCGTCGTCCCACCCGCCCGCGAGGCGAGAGAGCCCGACGCAGCCGGCCCTCCACCGACGGCCGGGAGCCCGCGTCGTATGCCGGCCCTCCCGCCCGCCGGGCGGACGTCGATGCCGTTGATCCACAGTGCGAAACGAGAAAGGGAGACCAGTGTCCGACAAGAGCATCGAGATCGCCGAAGAGCTGGACCGGGCGGTCGCCGAGCTGCTCGACCTCCCGGTGCGATCGATTGCGCCGGACGACAACCTGATCGAGCTCGGCCTAGACTCGATCGCGACGATGAGGCTGGCGGGCGAATGGCGCGCCGCCGGGCTGCGGGTCCGCTTCGCCGACCTGGTGGCCGAGCCGACCCTCGGCGCGTGGCGGCGCATCCTTGACGGCCTGCGCGCCGACCCCGGCTCCGCCGAACCCCGCGCCGCCGACGGGGAGGCGGACGCGGCCGGGTTCGATGAGACGGCGCCGTTCCCGCTCGCCCTCATGCAGCACGCCTACTGGGTGGGCCGCGAACCCGACCGGCCGCTCGGCGGCGTGGCCGCGCACTTCCACAACGAGTTCGACGGGTCGGACGTGGACCCCGAACGGCTCGACGCGGCCGTGCGCGCCCTGCTGGACCGGCACGCCATGCTGCGCGTGCGCATCCTCGACGACGGCACCCAACGCATCCTCGACCGGTCCCCCTGGCCCGGCCTGCGCGTACACGACCTGCGTGACCTTCCGGCCGACCAGGCCGAGCGACGGCTGGCCGAGCTGCGCCGGGAGCTGTCGCACCGCCGACTCGACATCGCATCCGGCGAGGTGTTCGACGTACGGCTCTCGCTCCTCCCCGACGAGCTGCGCGAACGCGGCACTCGCCTGCACGTCGACCTCGACATGGTGGCCGCCGACGCGCTCAGCCTGCGCATCCTCCTGCGCGACCTCGCCCGGCTGTACGCGGGCGAACGGCCACCCCCGCTGCGCTACAGCTACCCGCGCTACCTCGCCGCCCGCGCCCGGGCACGCGAGTCCGCCGACGCCCGCGCCGCGGCCGAGGCCGCCCGCGCCCACTGGCGCGAGCGGTTGCCCGAACTGCCGGGCGCCCCCGCGCTCCCGGCGTCCGCGCGCCCCGACGACGCCGTCACGGTCGTGCGCAGGCACCGCCTCCTCGGCCCCGACGAGGTACGCCGGCTGGAGGAGACGTCCCGGCGGCACGGGCTCACCCTGGCGATGGCGCTCGCGGCGGTGTTCGCCGAGACCCTCACCGCGTGGAGCGCCGAGCCGCGCTTCCTGCTCAACCTGCCGCTGTTCGACCGCGAGCCGCTGCACCCCGACGTCAGCGCCCTCGTCGGCGACTTCACCTCCTCGGTGCTGCTCGCCTGGGACGGCGCCGCGCCGGGGACGTTCGCCGAGCGCGCGTCACTGCTGCAAAAGCGCTTCCACACCGACGTGGCGCACGCCGCCTACTCGGGCGTGGAGGTGCTGCGGGACGCCTCCCGGCTGCACGGCGAGCAGGTGCTCGCCCCCGTCGTCTACACCAGCGCGCTCGGCCTCGGCGAACTGTTCCCCGCCGAGGTGCGGCGGTGCTTCGGCGAGGCGTCGTGGATCATCTCGCAGGGCCCGCAGGTCTGGCTCGACGCGCAGGTCACCGAGCTGGACGGCGGGCTGCTCGTCAACTGGGACGCGCGCGAGGACGCGTTCGCCCCCGGCGTGCTCGACGCCATGTTCGACGCGTACGGCAGGCTGCTCGACCTGCTGCTCGCCGACGAGGCCGCCTGGTCGCGGCCGGTGCCGCCGCTGCTCCCCGCCGACCAGACCCGGGTGCGCGAGCGGGTGAACGCCACCACGGCCCCGCGCAGCGGACGGCGGTTGCACGACGCGTTCTTCGCCCACGCCCGGCGCACCCCGCACGCGCCCGCGCTGCGCTGGGGCGCCGACGGCTCGCTGAGCTACGGCGAACTGGCCGCCCGCGCGCTCGCCGTCGCCGCCCACCTGCGGGCCCAAGGGGTACGGCCCGGCGAAACGGTCGCCGTGTCGCTGCCCAAGGGGCCCGACCAGGTCGTCGCCGTCCTCGGCGTGCTCGCCGCGGGCGCGGCCTACCTGCCGCTCGGCATCGACCAGCCCGCCGCGCGCCGCGACCGCATCCTCGCCGCCTCGGGTGTCCGGGTCCTGCTCGACGACCTGTCCGTTGTGGCGGGTGCCGTGCCTGCTGACGACCCGGTCGTCGGCCCGGTCGCCGCCGCGGTCGACGGCCCCGACACGGCACTCGCCTACGTGCTGTACACGTCCGGCTCGACCGGCGAGCCCAAGGGCGTCGAGATGCCGCACGCGGCGGCGGTGAACACGATCGAGGACCTCAACGACCGCCTCGGCCTCGGCCCCGGCGACCGGACCCTCGCGCTGTCGGCGCTCGAGTTCGACCTGTCGGTCTACGACATCTTCGGGCCGCTCTCCATGGGCGGCGCGGTGATCTGCGTCGACGAGGAGCACCGCCGCGACGCCGTCGAATGGGCCGCGCTCGCCCGGCGACACCACGCCACCGTGCTCAACTGCGTACCCGCGCTGCTCGACATGCTGCTCACCGTGGCCGAGTCCGACGGCGGCGGCCTCGGGCTGCGGGCCGTGCTGCTCGGCGGCGACCGGGTCACCCTCGACCTGCCATCCCGGCTTGCCGCCGTCGCCCCCGGCTGCCGATTCGTGGGTCTCGGCGGCACCACCGAGACCGCGATCCACTCCACCTGGCAGGAGGTGGAGACCGTGCCGGCGGACTGGGCCTGCGTGCCGTACGGCAGGCCGCTGCGCAACGTGCGCTGCCGGGTGGTGGACGCGCTCGGGCATGACCGCCCCGACTGGGTGCCGGGGGAGCTGTGGATCGGCGGCGCGGGTGTCGCACGCGGCTACCGCGGCGACCCGAAGCGCACCGCCGACAGGTTCGTCGAGGTGGACGGGGTGCGCTGGTACCGCACCGGCGACCTGGCCCGCTACCGGCCCGACGGCACCCTGGAGTTCCTCGGCCGTCTGGACCACCAGGTGAAAATCCGCGGCCACCGCATCGAATTGGGCGAAATCGAGGCGGCGCTCACCGCGCACCCGCAGGTTGCCCAGGCCGTCGCGGTAGTGACCCCGCGCCGCCGCCTCGCCGCCGCCGTCGTCCTCCGCACCGGACGCCCCGACGCGACGGGCGAGGCCCCGGGCGACGAGGCTGCGGATCGCGAGGCCGCAGACGGCGAGGCCCTGCATGGTGGGGCCCTGGATGGCGGGGTTCCGGGTGGCGGGGTTCCGGGTGGTGGGGCTGCGGATGGTGGGGCTCCGGACGACGAGGCCGCGGATCGCGAGGCCGCAGACGGCGGGGCCCTGGATGGCGGGGCCCTGGATGGCGGGGTTCCGGATGGCGAGGCCCCGGGTGGCGGGGTCCCGGATGGCGAGGCCGGGGTCGGAGCCGCATGGCTGCGCGGGTTTCTCGCCACCCTGCTGCCGCCTCCGATGGTGCCGGATCGCATCGCCGTCCTGCCTGGGCTGCCGCTCACCCCGAACGGCAAGGTGGACCGGGGCGCGCTCGGCCGTACCCTGGACGTGGACGCGCCCGAGGCCACGGTCTCCCCGCCCTCGGGCACGGTCGAGACGCTGGTGGCCGCCGCCTGGCGCGAGATCCTGGGGGTGCGGGAGGTCGGCCGCGAGCACGATTTCTTCGCGCTCGGCGGCGACTCGCTGCTCGCCACCCGGCTGATCGGCCGGCTGCGGGCGGCCGGGCTGCGAGGGGTGGCGCTCAGGTCGCTGTTCGCCCACCCGGCGCTCAAGGACTTCGCCGCCACCCTGAGCCTCGGCGACCCGCCGGACGCCCAGGGCACGGCGGGCGGACCGGGCGCGTCCGCGCGGGAGGCCGAGCGCGACCCGGTCGAGCGCCATCGGCCGTTCCCGCCCACGGAGGTCCAGCGGGCGTACTGGCTCGGCAGGCGTGAGGGGTTCACCCTCGGGGGCGTCGGCAGCCACTTCTACCGCGAGTACGACGTGTCCGGCCTCGACGTTGAGCGGCTCGAACGCGCCGTCAACCGGCTGGTGCTGCGCCACGAGATGCTGCGGGCGGTCTTCGACGAGTACGGCGATCAGCGCATCCTCGCCGAGGTGCCGCCGTACCGGGTGCGGGTCGAGGAGGCCGGGCCGGACCCTGAGGCGGCGTTCGCCAGGCTGCGTGATGCCATGTCGCATACCGTCTTCGACCCCGGGGTGTGGCCGCTGTTCGCGATTCGGGTGGTGCGGGCGGGCGACCGCGCCCGGCTCGCGATCGGCGTGGACAACCTCGTCCTCGACGCGCTGAGCATCCTCACCTTCTACACCGAGCTCGCCACCCTGTACGAGGACCCCGACGCCCCGCTGCCGCCGCTCGACGTGTCGTTCCGCGACCACGTGCTCGACACCGTGGCGCGTCCCCGCGACGACGCCGAGGCCTGGGCGTACTGGCGCGAGCGGCTCGACACGCTGCCGCCCGCGCCGCGGCTGCCGCTCGCCATGGACCCCGCCGAGGTCGCCAAACCGGTCTTCGCCCGCCGCACGGCCACCCTCGAACCGGACCGCTGGCAGGCGATCGCCGGCAAGGCCCGCGCGCACGGCATGACCGCGTCGGGCGTGCTGCTCGCCGCCTTCGCCGAGGTGCTCGGACAGTGGAGCGCCCGGCCCGACCTCACCGTCAACCTCACCCTGTTCGACCGGGGCGAGACGCACCCGCACATCGACCGCGTGCTCGGCGACTTCACCTCGCTGCTGCTCATCGCCTGCCGCCCGGAACGCGAGGACACCTGGCTCACCAGGGCCCGCCGGGTGCAGGGGGAGCTGTGGGGCGCGCTCGACCACCGTCAGGTCTCGACCGTGCGGGTGCTGCGGGAGCTCGCCAGGCGCACCGGCGAGGCCGAGGTCACCATGCCGGTGGTGTTCACCAGCACGATCGGGTTGGGTGGCGACCTGCGACCGGCCGGGCGGCTGCTCGACCACTACGTGTGGGGCATCTCGCAGACGCCGCAGGTCTGGCTGGACCACCAGGCGGTGGAGCACGTGGACGGTCCCGCCGGGCCGTACGTGGAGCTGAACTGGGACGCCGTCGAGGAGCTGTTCCCGCCCGGCGTGCTGGACGACATGTTCGCCGCCTACCTGCGGCTGCTGGACTGGATCGGCGCCGCCGACTGGCACGAGCCGGTCCCCTCGCTGCTCCCCGAACCGCAGCGCGAGGTACGGCGACGCGTCAACGCGACCGCCGGGCGGCAGCGGCAGACGCTGCTGCACGCCGAGTTCTTCCGGCTCGCCGCCGAGCGGCCGGACCTGCCCGCCGTCATCGCCGACGGGCGGGCCACCCTCCGCTACGGCGAGCTGGCCGAGCGCGCGCTGCGCGTCTCCGCCCTGCTCGCCGCGCACGGGGTCGGCGTAGGCGACGTCGTCGGCGTGACCCTGCGGAAGGGGCCCGACCAGATCGCGGCCGTGCTCGGCGTGCTCGCCGCCGGCGCGGCCTACGTGCCCGTCGGCGTCGACCAGCCCCCGGCGCGGCGCGACCGCATGTACCGCGGCGCCGGCGTGCGCCTGGTGCTCACCGACGGGACCGTGCCGGATCTCCCTGCGGATCTCCCTGCGGATCTCCCTGCGGGCCTCCCTGCGGGCCTCCCTGCGGATCTCCCTGCGGGCCTCCCCGCGCACCTCCCCCCGGACGTCCCTGCGGATGTGGCCGCGCTGCTGGTCGGCGAGGCGAGCGCGCACCCGCCCGCGGCCGGGCCGGTCGCCGTCCCGGCCGACGCGCTCGCGTACGTGATCTTCACCTCGGGCTCCACGGGCGAGCCGAAGGGCGTCGAGATCACCCACCGGGCCGCGGCGAACACGATCGAGGACATCAACGACCGCTTCGGCGTCGGCCTTGGCGACCGCGTGCTCGCGGTGTCCGCCCTCGACTTCGACCTGTCGGTGTACGACATCTTCGGCCTGCTGAGCGTCGGCGGCGCCGTGGTCACCGTCACCGAGGACGAGCGCCGGGACGCCAGGCGCTGGGCCGAGCTGGCGGCCCGGCACGGCGTGTCGATCTGGAACAGCGTGCCCATGCTGCTGGACATGCTCCTGGTGGTGCTGGAGACCGGCGGCCGGGAACGGCCGGAGCGGCTGCGGCTCGCCCTGGCGTCGGGCGACTGGGTCGGGGTGGACCTGCCGGGCCGGCTGCGCGCGGCGGTCCCCGGCTGCCGCCTCGTGGCCCTCGGCGGCGCCACCGAGGCGTCGATCTGGTCGAACGCCTACGAGGCCGACCGCCTCGAACCGGGCCGGCGCTCCATCCCGTACGGCTACCCGCTCCGCAACCAGACCTACCGGGTGGTGGACGCGCTCGGCCGGGACCGCCCGGACTGGGCGGAGGGCGAGCTGTGGATCGGCGGGGCGGGCCTCGCCCGCGGCTACCGGAACGCCCCGGAGACAGCCGCGCGCCGCTTCGTCACCGTGGACGGCGAGCGCTGGTACCGCACCGGCGACCTCGGCCGGTACCGTCCCGGCGGCGAGATCGAGTTCCTCGGCAGGACCGACCACCAGGTGAAGATCCGCGGCAACCGCGTCGAGCTCGGAGAGATCGAGGCGGTGCTCGCCGAGCACGAGCGCATCGCCCAGGCGGTCGTCGTGGTCACCGGCCGGGGAGCGGCCCGCCAACCGGCGGCCGTGGTGGTCCCGGCCCCCGGCGGGGAACCGGACCCGGCGCAGGTGCTGTCGTGGGCGCGGACCCGGCTCCCCGCGCACATGACACCCGCGCGTATCGTCGTCCGTCCCGCGCTCCCGCTCACCGCCAACGGCAAGATCGACCGTGACCGGGCGCTGGAACTGGTCCTCGCCGACGGCTCGGACCGGCCCGGCGCCGCACCTGTCAACGGTGACCCTTCCAACGGTGAGTCTCCTGACGGCGAGAACGAGCGGCGCGTCGCGGCGCTGTGGGCATCGCTCCTCGGCGAGCCGGTGACCGATCGGGACGCGAGCTTCTTCAGCCTCGGCGGCGACAGCGTCACCGCCATGCGCTTCATCGAGCTCGCCGCCCGCGAACTCCGCGCCGAGATACCCCTGCCCAGGTTCTTCGCCGCGCCCACCATCCGCCGGGTCGCCGAGTTCCTCGACGCCGGCGACGGCTACGAGGAGGGCACGATCTAGCGTTCCGGCGGGCCGTCCGATGCCGAAGGCATGACCTGCCGCCCCCGCACACTCTTACCGTGCGTATGGCTGCCGACGGCCCGCGTCAAGCTCGTGCCAATCTCGTGCCGCCGATCCTCGAGGCGATTTCCGCGCCGCGACGCAGCCTGGCCATCCCCGGGGCGGCGTTCGTATGGGCCTGCTTCCCCGGCATCCCGTCGGGCGGCTCTTTCCCGTGTGTCTGCGGCGCGGCGCCCGGTCCGGGGACACATCGACGCGGCGTCAGGCGGTGACGGCCAAGGCGAGCGGGAGGACGGCGGGGGCGCCGGCGTGGCGGACGAGGGCGGCGGCCATCGTCATGGTCCAGCCGGTGTCGACGCGGTCGTCCACCAGCAGAACCGGGCCGTCGACGCCGCGCAGCGCCTGGGCGAGCTCCGGCGGCATGGTGAGGGTGGCGCGGATGGCCCGTACGCGCTGGGCGCTGTTGTACTGCCGCCCCGGCGAGCCCGCCCGGTAGCCGAGTTCGCCGAGGTAGCGCAGCTTTCCGGTCCGCGCGATGCGCTCGGCGAGGCCGCGGACGAGCCCCGGGCGGCTCTGCGAGGGCACGCTCACGACCGCCACCGGCCGCTGCGCCCAGTCCCAGGCGGCGAGCACCTGCACCACGGCCTGGAACATGTCGTCCGGCACGGGCGAGTCGGGGGCGCCCTCGGCCAGCAGGCCGCGCAGCCGGGAGCCCCAGCCGATGTCGGTGAGGCGCCCCAGGGCGCGCCCCGGCTCGGCGCCGAACTGCGGCTTGACGCGGCCGGACAGGTCGGCGATGCCGGTCGGCCACTGGCGGCGCGGCTCGAACTCGACCCCGGGGCGGCGCAGCCGCTCGGCCGCCGCCCGCACCGCCTCGGGTGGCGCGGCGTCGGGGGAGCGGTGCACGCCGGTGCAGTTGTCGCACCGGCCGCACGGCGTGGCGGTGTCGTCGTCGAGGTGGCGGCGCAGGAACTCCTCGCGGCACCCGGTGGTGGCGATGTAGTCGAGCATCGCCCGCTGCTCGGCCTGCCGCTCGGCCGCCACCCGGGCGTACCGCTCGGCGTCGTACGTCCACGGCTCGCCGGTCGCCTCCCAGCCGCCCCGCACCCGCCGTACCGCGCCGTCCACGTCGAGCACCTTGAGCATCATCTCCAGGCGGCTGCGGCTCAGGTCGACCCGCGCCTCCAGCGCGGGCGTGGACAGGGTGCCCGCCTCGGCGAGCGCGTCGAGCGTACGGCGCACCACCTGCTCGGACGGAAAGGCGAGTGAGGCGAAATACGCCCAGATGTCGCGGTCCTCGGGCCCGGGCAGCAGGATCACCTCGGCCCGCTCCACGCCGCGTCCCGCTCGGCCCACCTGCTGGTAGTACGCCACGGGCGACGGCGGCGCGCCCACGTGCACGACAAAGCCGAGATCGGGCTTGTCGAAGCCCATGCCGAGCGCCGAGGTCGCCACCAGCGCCTTGATCTTGTTGTAGATGAGGTCCTGCTCGGCGGCGAGCCGTTCCGCCGGGTCCGTCTGCCCCGAGTACGCGACCACCGCGTGGCCCTGGTCACGCAGGTAGGCCGCGATCTCCTCGGCGGCGGCCACGGTGAGCGTGTACACGATCCCGGACCCGGGCAGCTCGTACAGCGTCTGGGCGAGCCAGGCGAGCCGCTGCTCCGGACCGTCCGTGCGCACCACGCCGAGGCGCAGGCTCTCCCGCTCCAGCGGCCCGCGCAGCACCAGGGTCGCCTCGCCGAGCTGCTCGGCCACGTCACGGGTCACCCGCGCGTTCGCCGTCGCCGTGGTGGCGAGGATCGGCACGCCCGGCGGAAGCTGCTCGAACAGCGTGCGCAGCCGACGATAGTCGGGCCGGAAGTCATGCCCCCAGTCGGAGATGCAGTGCGCCTCGTCCACGACCACGAGCCCGGCGCTCGCGGCCAGCTCGGGCAGCACCCGGTCCCGGAACTCGGGATTGTTGAGCCGCTCCGGGCTGACCAGCAGCACGTCCACCTCGCCCGCGGCGACCTCGGCGTAGATGTTCTCCCACTCCTCCAGGTTCGCCGAGTTGATCGTGGCCGCGTGGATGCCCGCCCGCTCGGCCGCCGCGATCTGGTTGCGCATCAGCGCCAGCAGCGGCAACACGATCACCGTCGGCCCCTCGCCGAGCTCCCGCAGCAACGCCGTGGCGACGAAGTACACCGCCGACTTGCCCCACCCGGTGCGCTGCACCACCAGCACCCGCCGCCGCTCGACGACCAGCGCCTCGATCGCGGCCCACTGATCCTCCCGCAGCCGCGCGCCCTCCCCGGCGAGCGCCCTCAGCCGCTCCTCGGCCTCCTCCCGAAGGGCCTCCCGATCGGCCTCCCCCGCGCCGGAGAACGGCTGATCCCCGAACGCCCCGCCCGGAGTCGTTCCCCCGTCCACATCATCGAACTCGTCATCCGGGTACGGCTCGTCCGGGTACTCCGGAAACGGCGCGTCATGCAGGTCGTCGGGAAGCGGATTCTCAGGCACCCCTCTTTGCTAGCACGTCCGGGCGACCGTTCCCGCCGGTTCCGGAGGGCCTGTGGATGGTCAGGCGGCCGGCGGCGGGGCCGGACGGGTGGAGGCGGCGAGTTCGCGGAGCCGGTGGGCGGGCTCCGACGTCTTGGCCTTGGGCGGAAGCGCGTCCAGGATTTTGGCCGCGATGGTACGTCGCTGGGCGCTGAAGGACATCTCTTCACCGACCTGTACGGCAAGCGTGAGCCCTTCAAGGTCGCGGTTCTGGACCATGTGCAGCGCCTGCATGAGGCGAACCGACCTCGCGCCACCGTTGTAGCCGATACGGCTATGGCGCTCGTACGCAGCCTCGAGCTCATGTACGGCTGTGGCCTCGCCGAGCAGCGCGTGGGCGTAGCCCTGGGTTCCGAGCGGACCCCGCGCCCAGGTCCAGGTCGCAGGGTCGGTGGCACCGTCCACCGCTTGAGGCCGCCGCTCCCAGATCTCATTTGCCTTGACCAGGGCGGTCCGGACCATTTCTCTGTTTCCCTGCATCGCGCCGACCAGAGCGTGGGCGCAGTGGGCGTTCATGAGGCCGGGTGAAGGCTTGCCGTTGGCGATGTCCACGGCGTCCCGGGCGAGGCGGTCGACGACCGCGATCGGCCGTCCGAACCACAGGGAATGGAGGGCTTCCCCGGCCCGAATCCAGGTGGCAAGGGCCTGGTCGGAGGATGCGTCGGCGAAACGGCGGGCGGTGGCGAACGCTCGTACAGCACTTTGGACCTGCCCGACGTCGGCCAGATCGCAGGCCAACAGACTGGCGAGCTGGGCGGCGATACGCGTGAGTCCGTCCCGGACCACGGCTGTTTCCGTTTTGCCGAGCAGGTCGGTCACCTGGAGGAGGTCGGTGGCGAGCATGGGCACGGCCGCGCCCGGTCGATTGGTCGTGTAGTAGTGCCAGCGCTCGAAGACGATCCAGTCCCATTCGTCGGGATCGTGGGAGATCGGCCCGAGGGATTTATCGGCTGCGCCGAAAACGCGATTGATGACTTCCGGGCTGACGGCGGTGTGGATGCCGAGCATCGGAATCACCTGCATGAGTGTCCGTCGTTCCATGTCCTCGTCCTCGCGTTGTGTGGAAGACCTCGGCTCCACGGTACCCCTATACCGATCCAAATCGACTAGCGCGGCAGAAAGACGTACAAGTCGGCCATTCGCGCCGTAGAGCGCGTCGAGTTCGCTGATCACGCTCTCCGGTATCGGCCGTTCCGCCCGCTCCCATCTCGCCAGATAGGAAAGGTCGCGGTGGATGGCCCGCGCCGCGTCCTGCAGCGTCATGTTTCGCAGATCGTTGCGCCACCATCTGAGCGCGAATCCAATCACATACGCAGGAAAGTCGTCGATAGTGACTGATCTGTATACCTTAGAGGATTTCGGCACTTCGACCCCGCCTTTGGCCACATTGGACAGCCGCTGACCAGCGAAAAGCGCTACCGGCTCTTTGCCTGCTCCTCATCATGGCATTGCCGGAAAACGACGCGGCCGAAAACGGTGGAATCCATCGACTGCCCCGCCGTACGAGTCCTAACAAAACAGAACCCGGAGGTCCCATCCCATGTACCGGGACATTCCCGCTAATAACCCCATATCGCCCGGTTTTATCGTCGTGGTCGCCCCTGGCAGCGAGGATCGGCGACTCCGCTGCCCACAGCAGACCGCCACCCGGTACTGGGTGTTCCAGGACGCAGGCCGGTCACGCTTGGTCGCCGCACATCGCCCAAAGGGTGCCACCTCGCCCAGCCCTGATGCACCGATGCGACCGTGCCTGTGGCATCCATGCCATGACGAGCTCGGCGAGCCGTCGCGAGCCGCCAAAAGCGAGCGGAGGTCGGCCGAATGACCGTCCCCCTCGACGCCCACCGCCTGACACTCTCCGCCGACCCACGCGCCGCCGCCGAGGCACGCGAGTTCACCGGCAAAATCCTCACCGAGTGGGGCGTAACCGGCGACGCGGCCGACGACCTGCTGCTGATCGTCTCCGAACTCGTCACCAACGCCGCGGTCCACGGCGCCGCCCCCATCCACCTGTGGCTCTGGACCGCCAACGGCTGCGTACGCGGCGCCGTGGACGACCACGGCGACGGCATGCCCCGCCTGACTCCCCAGGCCACCGCGCCCGCCGGCGACATCAGCGAACACGGCCGCGGCCTCGCTCTGGTAACGAGCCTGGCCCGCACCCTCACCTGGCGCCGAATCCCCGAGGGCGGCGTCCGCGTGTGGTTCTCCTACCAGCCGGACGGTGCCGCCAGGGCTTGAACCGATCAGGCCCCGCCCGGCGGTTGACCGGCACAGATGTGTCCACGGCCGGTGGCCCCATCCCATCGGAGGCCGAAGACCTGACCGTCGGCGTGCCGGTGCCAAGGGCGGCCTCTACGCCGGACCGGCTTCAGTCCTCACGCGGCCCGCCGTGTCACGATCCGCCACGCACCGCCAATGCACGAGGTCGAACGCCACCGCGCCGCGCTCACGACACGGCTGAACCACACGGTCGAATGGGCTCAATCGTCTCCGCTGTGGAACACCACGTTCTGAGTTCCCTGGCCGAGGACCGCCTGCTGCGCCCGGTCGGATGCGACCACGTGCTGGACCACGGTCGTACCGCACGGTGCCGCCTCGGCACGTACCGCCTCGATCAGCTCACGCAGCTCGGTGGCGCATGCCGGATGGTCTTCGAGTAGATCGGTCAGGCGGGCCTTCCAGGCCGCAACCTGCTCCGCCCGTGCCTGCTCCAGCTCGCCGCCCGATCTGCCGGCGAGCTCCTGGCGCGAACGCTCCAGGCGCCGCTCCGCCGCCTCGACCTGCTCGGGATCGCCCCGGCCGAGCAGCCGGGCGAAGCGCTGCTTGACGGCGGTCCACGCGTCTGTGGCCATCGCCGAAACCAGGGCCGTGCCTCCGGCGGCGGCCAAAGCCGCCAACGATTCGCTCAACATGTGATCACCAGTGATCCTCTTCGAGGGGCGGGGCCGGGAATCGTCAGGGATCGAGTTCCGCCTCCGTCGCCTTGGAGAGCGGATGGTCGGCACCGAACCGTTCGCGTTTGAGGCGAAGCACCTCGCGGAACTCCGCGTTCGCGTCGTCGAGCCGTCCCGAGGACTTCAGGACGGTGGCGAGGCCATGCCTGATGATCAGCGTGTTCGGGTGCCCTGGGCTGTACACCCGGGACGCGATGGCGAGGACATCGCGCAGTTCCGACTCGGCGCCGACGTAGTTCTCCTGCTGGCGCATGGTCTCCGCCAGCTCGTAGCGGATGTCCAGCGTGGTCAGATCCGCCGCGGAATGCTCCGCGCTCCAGTCATGCAGCGTCTTCCGGTACAGCCGCTCCGCCTCTTCGAACCGGTTCTGTCGGCGCAGACAGACGGCGAGATTGAGCGCGGTCACGATCGTGTCCTCGTGTCGCTCGCCGAGCACACGCTGACCGAGCCCGACCTGGCCCCCGACGGCATCGCCTCCGCCAACGCCCTGCGCGACTTCATGGCCGAGAAGTTCCGCCAGGCACAGCAGATGGGCGAGCTCCCGCAGGACGACGATCCACCCACCCTCGCCGCCGTCACCCTGGCACTGGCCAACGGCCTGCAGTCGAGCGTGCTGGCCGGGCAGTACGACGGCCCCACGGCCGTGCGCCTGCTCACCGCCCACCTCGACCGGCTCTTCACCGGAGCATGACGCCGTGCCCGGCCCCGTACGCGATTCCTGCCACTCGCCCGAGCGAATGAGGCGGCCGGGCCGCCCCCCGACTGCGGGAACTCATCACCGCCTCCGCCTCCCCGACCCCACCGGCTCCGACGCCTTGGCCTGTGGTGGAGTGGGGCGCTGAGGGATATTTCCTCGCAGGTCGCCAGGGTGAGCGTGAGGCCCGCTCGGCATCGCCGCGCGGCGGAACGGCGTGCACTACCAGACCGCCTGGCAGTGGGCACGAGACGGGAAGACGCCGGTACCCGTCGTCAAACGCGGGCGCTTCGCCACCTCGATACGACCCGAGAGTCGGCGCGCGGTTACATTGATGGGACCTACCGTGATGGAGATGATCCGGCCATGGATGACAGCGCCGCCCTTATTGAGCAGAACGAGCAGTTTGGGGAAATCGTCCGGAACGCCGACTGGTCGGCGCAGGTGCCGACCTGCCCGGGTTGGACGATCAAGCAGTTGTTCCGGCATCTCGGGCGGGGGCACCGGTGGGCGGCGCAGATCGTGAGCGACCGGGTGGAGGGCTACCTCGACCCGCGCGAGGTACGCGACGGCCGGCCGCCGGACGACGTCGACGGCGCCGTCAAGTGGCTGCACGACGGGGTGCGGCTGCTCGCCGACGCCGTGGCCGAGGTCGGCGCGGACACCTCGGTGTGGACCTTCCTCGGGCCGCGTCCGGCACGCTGGTGGGTGCGGCGCAGGCTGCACGAGACGACCGTGCACCGCGCCGACGCCGCGTTCGCCCTGGGCGCGCCGTACGAGCTGGCGGCCCCGCTGGCGGCGGACGGCATCGGCGAGTGGCTCGACCTCGTCGCGGGCGGGCGGCCGGGGATCGACGCCACGGCGCTGCTCGACGCCGGGACGACCCTGCACCTGCACGCGACCGACGACGGCCTCGGCCCGGCCGGGGAGTGGATGATCCGCAGCGGCGAGGACGGCGTCTCGTGGGAGCACGGGCACGGAAAGGGCACGGCGGCGGTGCGCGGCCGGGCCGCCGACCTGCTGCTGGCGCTGCTGCGCCGCCGTACCGCCGACGAGGCCGGGGTGGAGATCCTCGGCGACCGGGAGGTCTGGACGCGCTGGCTGGAGCGCACGCCCTTTTAGAACGCGGGTCTCACCGGGCGGCCGCGATGAAGGTGGTGGTCATCTCGCCGATGACCTCGGCATGGGTGACGAGCCGGTCGCCGTCCCGCAGGACGATCTTGGGGTCGCGCGCCCAGCCGATGCCCGCGGGCGTACCGGTGAAGATCAGGTCGCCGGGCGACAGCGGCACGATGGCGGACAGGAACGCGATCAGGCGCGGGACGGTGAAGACCATGTCGCGGGTGCGGCCCTGCTGCATCCGCCGCCCGTTGAGCGTGCAGCCGAGTTCGATGTCATCGGCGTCATCGAACTCGTCCGGGGTGACCAGCACCGGGCCGATCGGCGAGAACCCGGGGAAGGACTTGCCGGGCGAGAACTGCGGGGTCGGCCCCTGGAACTGAACGACCCGCTCGGAGATGTCCTGTCCCAGCGTCAGACCGGCGACGTGGGACCAGGCGTCGTCGGCCGCCACGCGATGGCCCGGCGTCCCGATGACCACGACCAGTTCCGCTTCGTAGTCCACCGCGTCCGAGGGCAGCTCGACGACCGCGCCGGGCCCGGTGATCGATGAGGGGAACTTGGCGAAGACGACAGGGCCGTTCTCGGGCAGCGGGAGCCCGGCCTCGGCCGCGTGGTCGCGGTAGTTCAGCCCGATGGCGAAGACCTGGCGCGGAGCGGGCACCGGCGCTCCGAGGTCGGACTCGTCATAGGGCCGCGCCTCGGCGTGCTCGATGTCCTGGGCGTGTTCGGCCACCCAGGCGGTGAACTCGCTCCACCTGTCGTAGACGGCCTGCGGGTCGGCGTCGAAACGGCCCCGGCTGAAGGACTCGACGTCCACCGCTCCGCGCGGGCACAGCAGCGCAAGACGCCGGTTCACGTTTGCCAGTTTCATTGATCAGCATCTCTCGGTCGGCGGCGGAACGCGGTCGCGGGGGAGTGTGGCTTCGGCGAGATCGTGATCAGGGCGGTTCGGGCAGGTTGGTCGACTGGAGGTAGCGCATCCTGGGCGTGCCGTCGATGATCTGCCAGATCGCGACGATCCTGCTGCGCAGGCTGCGGGACGTTCCGCCCACCAGCGCCTGACCGGTCAACCGGTGCGGCAGCAGTACGACGCCGTTCAGGTCCATCGGCCGCAGGTCGTCCACGGAGAGCGAGAGATACTTGATCGCGCCGGTGGCGAACTGCTCCAGATAGGTGGTCTTGGTGTCGGTGGCGCCGGTGGAGTGGACGTAGAGGCAGTCCTCCGCCAGCAGAGCGTCGAGGGCCGCGACGTCTCCGGCGGTCATCGCGGCCAGGCGCCGGGCTTCGGCGGCCAGGATCGATTCGAGCGCCGGTCGGCGGTCGGGGCCGCTCAAGGGACGGCCTCGATCGGCCGCCGGGCCGCGTCCAGGTACGCGGCGCGGATCGCCGGGACGAGCGCGCGGGCGGCCTCCGGAGCGGCCCGTTCGGTGCGCAGTTTCAGGATGTCGCCGAGCCGGCGGTCCGCGCCGATGTCCGCGGTCCGGGGGGTGATGAGGCTGTGCAGGTGCGGGTTGGCCTCCCCGAAGATCATGAAGTAGGTCGCCGAGGCGCCCGTCACCGCGCTGACGGCCGTCACCACGTCCCGGGCGCGGCGGCCGAACTGAGCGAGCTCGGCGGCGGTGAGCCCGCTCAGCCCCTCGGCGTGCCGGCGCAGGCGGAGCACGATCCAACCGGGAACCTCGTAGCCGGTGATGACACCGGCCGACCAGGTGTCGTCCCGGAACACCACGTCTTCGGGGTCGGCGTGTTCCTGCTCGCAGATCAGGCAAGCGGGATCGGTCATCCCGCCGCCTCGCCGACGCCGGCGCCCACCTCGTCGCGGACCGTCTCGCCGATGTACGCCTCGACGTTGCGAGGCGCTTTGCCGGTGATGCGCTCCACGTCGCCGGAGACGAACTCCGACTCCCCGCGCCGGAACAGCGCGTACATCTCCTCGAAGTGCTCGGCCTCCCACAGCGGGGTGCCGCGTGCGACGAGCGTCTGCCGGATGTCGGCCGGTGTGATGTCGCGGACGTCGACCGGCCGGCCGACGCGGTTCGAGATGAGCGCGGCCAGTTCGGCGTAGGTGACCGGCCGGGATCCCGTCAGCACGAGCGTCTGACCCGTGTACTCGTCGGTCGTCAGCGCGGTGGCGGCGCATTCGCCGACGTCGCGGGCGTCCACGAAACTGATGCCCGATTCGGCGATCGCGTTGGGGATGGTGCCGGTCTCGCGCACCGACGGCAGCAGGATCTGCCCGATGATCGTCTGCATGAAGGCGTTGGGCCGCAGGATCACGTGGCGCGCGCCGCTCTCGCGCAGGATGGTCTCCACCTCCCAGTGCTGGCGGCAGGCGTACGGGCCGTCCGGGCGGATCGCCGAGCTCGTCCCCGAGATCTTGACGATCGTGATGTCGAGCCTGCGCAACGCCCGCATGATGCGCAGTTGCAGGTCGGCCATGTCGCGTGAATGCTCGGTGAGCAGGAGCACCGACCGTGCTCCGGCGCAGCCGGCGGCGACCTGTTCGTCCTCGGTGATGTCGGTCTGGCGGATCTCGGCGCCCGGGGCGAGCACGGTACGGGCGCGGGCGGCGTCGCGGGTCAGGACCCTCCTCTCCACCTGGCGGGCGAGCAGGGCGTCCACCACGTGCGGCCCGATGGTGCCGGTGGCGCCGATCAAAGCGACGGTCATCAGAACTCCTGTACGATCGCGCCTTCGGGGATGTCGTCGCGCACCAGGTGCTCGTATGGCTCGCCGCCGCCGCCGTCCGCCACCCTGATCGCCCGGCCTGGATCCACGCCGGCCGCCGCTCGTCCTACCGCGACTCGGCCGAGCGGACCGCCCGGCTGGCCGCAGGCCTGGCCCGGCGCCTGAAGCCGCGGTCGCGCGTCGTCCTGGTCATGAGCAACGGGCCGGAGTTCATCGAGGCGCTTTGGGCGATCTTCTGGGCGGGCATGGTGGCGGTCCCGGTGAACCGGCACCTGCACCCGCGGGAACTCGGCTACGTGGCGGAGCACGGCGAGGCGTCGATGCTGATATACGATGCCGCGACACGCGACGCCGTGTCGGCGGCGGTCGTCGGCGACCGCCTCCAGGCCGTGTGCGCCGAGGGCGCCGAGTGGCGGGCCCTGGAGGGGGAGCCGTCCGCCGGTCCCGCCCCGGTGAGCCCGGACGATCCGGCCTGGCTGTTCTACACCTCGGGCACGACCGGGCGGCCCAAGGGCGCGACGCTCACCCATCGCAACCTCGTGGCGATGGCGTTGAACTACTACGCCGACGTCGATCCGGTCGCGCCGGGAACGGTGTGCCTGCACGCGGCGCCCCTGTCCCACGGCAGCGGCCTGTATCTGCTCCCCGCGATCGGCCACGGCGCCACGAACGTCATCAGCGACAGCGAGAGCTTCGATCCCGGACGGTTCCTGTCCCTGGTTCGCGAGCACGCCGTCACCCACGCGGCGTTCCTCGTACCGACCATGCTGCGCCGCCTGACCGACGCCGCCCGGGCCGAGGGGCGAGCGCTGCCGACGCTGCGGCACATCACCGTGGGCGGCTCCCACCTGTACGAGCAGGATCTCGCCGACGCCCTGGAGGTGTTCGGCCCGATCGTCACCCAGATATACGGTCAGGGCGAAGCGCCCATGACCATCTCCGCCATGCAGCCCGGCCTGCTGACCGCCCGCGACGCGCCCGACACCAACTGGCGATCATGCGGGCGGCCCTTCACGGGGGTGGAGATCCGCATTGGAGACGGCCGTGATCACGGCGACGGCGGGATCTGGGTCCGCGGAGACGTGGTCATGAGCGGCTACTGGAACGACCCGGAGGCCACGGCCGCCGCCCTGGTCGAGGGCTGGCTCGCGACCGGCGGCATCGGGCGCCTCGACTCCCGCGGCTTCCTCTACCTGACCGACCGCGCCAAGGACGTGATCATCTCCGGAGGCTCGAACATCTATCCGCGCGAGGTGGAGGAGGCGCTGCTGCTGCACCCTGCGGTACGCGAGGCGATCGTCGTCGGCGTGCCCGACCCCGACTGGGGCGAGTCCGTGCGCGCGTACGTGGTCCTTACACAGGGTGCCGAAGTAGGGGAGAGCGAGCTGATCGACCACTGCCGGAGCCTGATCGCCTCGTACAAGAAACCCCGATCGGTGCGCTTCATGGACGAGTTGCCCAAGAGCGCGAACGGCAAGCTGCTGCGCAAGGCGCTCAAGGACCTGGCGGCGGAGTCGTAAGCGCCGCGATCCCGGAGAGGCAGGCCGCCTCATTGTCGGCCAGATGCTCGCTGATCGCCTGCCGGATCTCCAGCGGCGATCCCGAGCGCGCGGCCGCGAAGATCACCTTGTGGGCCATCCGGCGCTTCTCGCGGTTCTCGTCGCTGACCGCGTAGGTGTCGAAGACCACCCGGGTGTAGCGGTCGGAGGCGTTCCACAACTGGGCGAGAATCCGCAGATCCCAGACCGTCGCGGCCGGCCGCAGGTACACCATGTGCAGCTCATGATGGACCTGCCACAGGTGATCGGCGTCCATGTCGCCCTCGGTGAACTCGCGCAGCAGTTCGTCGGCGCGCGCGAGATCCGCGTCGGTGAGCATGGCCACCGACCGCGCGGCCAGATCGGGCTCCAGCATCTGCCGCAGCCGGAAGATAGAGCGCAACTCGTCTCGGTCCAGCGGGCTCACCATCGCGCCGCGCCCCTGACGCAGTACGATCAGCCCCTGGGCTTCGAGCCTGCTCAACGCCTCCCGCACCGGAATGTGGCTGACGCCGAGCCGCGCCCCCAACTCCGCGATCGAGAACGTACGCCCCGGCGGCAGTTCCCCCGACAGCACCGCACGCCGCACCTCCGCCGCGACCCTGTCCACGGCCGAGTCGGCCGTCTGAGACCGGCGCCCGCGCAAGGACACCGCCTCGGAGCCGAGGGATTTCTGTACACGGAGGCCGACGCGGGCACCGGCGACGTCAACCTCGGCCTGCGGGATCAGATCGCGGCGCTGCGATGGGTACAGGAGAACATCGCGGCGTTCGGCGGCGACCCCGCGCGCGTCACCGTCGCCGGTCAGTCCGCCGGGGCGATGAGCGTGACGACGTTGCTGGCGATGCCCTCGGCGGCGGGCCTCTTCGCGCGGGCGATGACCGCATCGGGGGCGGCGGCGAACACCTTGACCGCCGAAACCGGCGCTTTCGTGGCGCGCGTGCTCGCCGACGCGCTCGGCACCGAACCCAGCCGGGAGGCGATCGCCGCGCTCGACCTCGACACGGTCGTGAAGGCCGTCTCCGACCTGGTCACCGAAGTGCAGTCCGCGCCGGACCCGCAGAAGTGGGGCGCTCTCGTCCTGAGCATGCTGCCCTTCGCGCCCGTCATCGACGGAACGGTGCTTCCCCGGCACCCGCTCGAAGCGATCGCCGGCGGCGCGTCGCGCGACGTCCCCCTGCTGGTGGGGACGACCCGCCAGGAGGCGCGGCTGTTCCTCGTGGTGCCCGGCACGATCGACGAGGTCGATGACGCGGGCCTCGCCGGCGGGGCGGCCGCCTACGGCCTCACGCCCGAGGGCCTCGACGTCTATCGCGAACACCACCGGGACGCCTCGCCCGGCGACCTGCTGGCTCAGATCGTCACCGACTGGTACTACACCCTGCCGGCCATCCGGCTCGCGGAGGCCCACGAGCGGGGAGGGGGAACGACCTGGGCGTACCGCTTCGACCGGCCGTCGCAGGAGGACAACCACCGGCTCGGCGCCGCGCACGCGGTCGACACCCCGTTCGTCTTCGGCACGATGCGCAACCCCGAGAACGCCCTTCTCGTGGGCGGCGAACCGTCGCAGGCCGTGGCCGACACGACCCACGGCGCGTGGGTCCGGTTCGTGAAGCACGGTGACCCGGGGTGGGCGCCCTACACCAGCGCCACGCGTACCACGGGGCTGCTCGCCGAGACCGTCACCGTCGTCGATGACCCCGACGGTGAGCTGCGCCGGACGTGGGACGGCATCCGTTAGGCCCGGCCGCCGTGGAGGGCCGGGACACCGGTCCTCCACGGACGGCGCGTCCGGCGCGGGGGCGAACGGCGGGGCGAGGTCAGGATGTCGGTGTCAGGAGGTCGGCGTCAGCTTGAGCCCGTTGACCCAGAGCTTCGTGACGACCTCGACGACCTCGTCGAGCTCTCGTAGTTGGGGGACGAGTACGTCCATCGCGATGCGGCTGACCATGCCGGACAGCGCCATCGAGGTCAGCAGCGGATCGAGCGTCGGGTCGGCGAGGCCGCGTTCCTGCAGTTCGGCGATGCGGCGCGCGTTGCGCTCGGCGAATATCGCCCCACGACGCCGGCGAAGCTCGCGGAACTTCGGATCGATCAGGGCGACCTGCTGCATCAGCTCCATGAGTTTGGCGTTGCGCAGGAACGCCACGAGGTAGGCGCGGTTGCTGGCCTCGATGACCGCGATCGGGTCATCGCCGTCGGCATGGGGCATCCCCGGATGCAGCATGTCGTCCTGCGCGGCCTCCAGGACGGCGGTGAAGATCTCTTCTTTGCTGGAGAAGTACTTGTAGAACGTGCCGGTGGCGCAGTTCGCCTCGGCCGGGATGTCGGTGATCCGAGCCCCGAGGAAACCGTCGCGTTCGAACACCCTCCGGGCCGCCGCCACCAGTGCCGCGCGGGTACGCGCCCCCCGCGCCGTGGAGGGCTGCTTCATGCCCGAGGTGTCCGCGAGCAGCGGTATGTCGTCCGGCCGATCCGTCAAAAGGTCCTCGCCCATGCCACAGTTATAGTGAACTTGGATTCACATTGCGAACGGCTCACGTGACCATCAGAGTGACGCTCTCGGCGACGCATACCGGCTTGGGGGATCCTTCGCGCTCGACCGTCACACGGGTGACCACCAGCGCGCCGCCCGGGCGGGGCTCGACGGAAACCAGTTCGACGCCGGCCCGGATCTTCGATCCCACGGGGACGTGCGAAGGGAATCGCACCCTGTTGTTGCCGTAGTTGACCGCCATCGAGAGGCCCTCGACGCGCAGGATTCCGTCGGTCAGGTGCGGGATGAGTGACAGCGTCAGGTAGCCGTGCGCGATCGTGGTGCCGAACGGGCCGGTCGCGGCACGCCCGGGATCGACGTGGATCCACTGATGATCACCGGTCGCGTCGGCGAATCGGTCGATTCGCTCCTGGGTGACCTCCAACCACTCGCCGTACCCCAGATGGATGGAGCCTGCCTGTTCGAGCTCGCCAAGGTCGCTGAAGATCTTCATGACGTTCTCGTTTCTCCGTTCGTTGGGTCGTTCGGCCGTGCGCGTCGTGGGCGTCGCGCCCGCGGTGCTCTCAGGTGCGCTGGGAGGACACGCTTTCCGGCTTCCCGTCGCGTTCGTACGCGTCGCCGTCACCCTCACCGTCACCATCGCCGTCGCCGGGATCGAGTCGGCGCTCGCGGCGGGAGCGGCGTGACGAACCGGGTCTCTTGGCCACCGCCAGCGCCACCGCCACGATCACCGCCAGACCGTTGAACATCTCGTTGATCCACGGGATGCTCGTCAGCAACTGGAGCCCCAGCACGCCGGTGGCGAGCACGAAGATCGCCAAGATCGTTCCGAGGACGTTGAAGCGCCCCGGCTTGAGCTGGGTGGATCCCAGGAACACCGCCGCGAACGCCGGCAGGACGAGGGAGTTCCCGAACGTCACCGCCACTCCGGCGAGCGAGACGAAGAGCACGCCGGCCAGAGCCGCGTTCCCGCCCGACGCCACGAAGGAGATCCACGACCAGGTGTCGGTACGGATGCCGGACAGCCGTGCCGCGTCCGGGTTGCTTCCGGTCGCCATCATGTACCGGTCGGCCGGGGTGCACTCCAGCACCCACCACGCGAGCGCGACGGCGATGATCAGGTAAACGACCACGATCTGGAACCCGAAGACCTCGGTCTGCGTGATCGCGGACCAGAGGTCCGACTCGGGCACCGGCGGAAGCTGGGACTTGGTCACCATCGTCTGGAAGGCGGTGAGAATCGACGCGGTGCCCAGCGTCGCGATGAACGAGCTCACCCCCAGCTTGACCACGATGAAGCCGTTGACCACCCCGATCAGCAGCCCGATCGCGACGGCTACGGCGACGGCGGCGAGCACCTGCGTTCCCTGCTCGACCTGGAGCGTCACCGCGACCATCGCGACGAGATTCGCGTTCGCGCCGACGGACAGGTCGAACTGGCCGCAGATCATCGGGATGAGTACGGCGATGGCCACCAGCCCGTTCACCGCCTGGGAGGACGCCAGGATGTGAACCGTCTCCACCTGGGCGAAGGTGTCCGGGCGTGCCAGGCTGAACACGACGATGAACAACAGCAGGATGTAGACACCGCTGAATCGATCGACCTTGAGGTCGAGCCGTCCGATCATGACGAGGTTCCTTCGGGAGTCCGCGGTTGGCCGCGTACGGGATCGTTCAGCCTGCGGCCGAGTTCCGCCTCGCTGATCTCGGCGCCGACGAGGGTGCTGACGATTCGGCCGCGCTGGACGAGATGCACGCGTGAACACAGGGCCGCCATCTCCTCGTCGTCGCTTGAGGCGATGACCACGGCGAGGCCTTCCGCGACGGCCTTGAGGATGGCGCGGTGGATGGCGGCCTTCGCTCCGATGTCGACGCCCTGCGTCGGCTCGTCCAGCAGCAGCACGAGCGGGTGGGTCCGGAGCCATTTCGCCAGAACGATCTTCTGCTGATTTCCGCCGCTGAAGGTGGTCAGCGGAAGGTGGGAGGCGTCCGCCGGACGCACCCCCAGGCGGTCGAGCCAGGTGTTCGCCTCACATTCCTCCGCGGCGAGGTCGATCCTGCCGCGACGCCAGAAGGACTTCAGCGCCGGCATCGTGACGTTCTCCCTCGCGCTGAGGCCCAGGAAGCAGCCCAGCGCCTTGCGATCGGCGGGCACGAAGCCCAGTCCCCGCTGGATCGCCAGGTCCGGCCTCAGCGGAGGCAGTTCTTCGCCCGTGACTCGGACGACTCCGCCGCGCCGTACGCGTGCGCCGAAGATCGAGCCGAGGACCGAGTCACGACCCGAGCCGGTGACGCCGTAGAAGCCGACGACTTCGCCGGGCGCGACGGAGAACGACATGCCGTCGATGAAGTCCCCGACGAGCTCCTCGACCACCAGCCTGGGCTCGGCCGGCTTCGATGGATTCTCCGGATGGGCGACCGGCGCCGAACGGTGGACGGCCTCCAGCTCGGTCCCGACGAGGTGGTGGACGATCGCCGGCCGGGTGAACTCCGAGGTCGGGCCCGAGGCCACCATCCGGCCGTCGCGCAGGATGGTGACGTTCGTCGCGATCCTGAACACCTCGTCCAGGTGGTGGGTCACGTACAGGATGGCCACGCCGGTCTCGGCCACGTCGGTCAGCGTGGCCAGGAGCCTGTCGGTCTCGCGCGCCGGGAGGGTCGCGGTGGGCTCGTCGAGGACGAGCACGCTCGGTGTGCCGCCGTCCGTGGCCAGCGCGCGGGCGATGGCGACCCTCGTTCTCTCGGCGGGGCTGAGGTCGGCGACCGGGGTGTCCGGTTTGAGCGACGTGAGGCCGACGCGGGCCAGCGCCTCTCGCACGTTGCCCCGCGCCAGGCGGGTCCTGACGGTGAATCCACGCGTGGGGTACGGCCGTCCCCCCAGGTAGATGTTGTCCAGCACGGACATCGACGGGATGAGGCCCAGGTCCTGGTGGACGAACCGGAGTCCCGGGTCACGCGTACGATCGTGTGCGGTGGGGGTGAGTTCGGCACCTGAGACCCGGATCCTCATCCCGGGGTCGGGATCGGCCTCGTGGTAGCCCGACAGGATCTTTATGAGGGTGGACTTGCCGGATCCGTTCTGTCCGAGCAGGGCGTGGATCTCGCCTCGGTGGATTTCGAGTCCGTCGAGGTCGAGCACCACCCGCCCGTTGAAGGATTTGGTGACGCGGCGCAGTTCGAGGGCCGCCGCGTCCGTGTGCGTGAAGGCGGGCATGTCGGCTTCCGTTCGCCGTCAGGATCCCGCGACGAGCCAGAGCTTCTTGAACTGCTCCAGCGCGTCGTCGGGACGCCTGAAGAGGGCGTCGGCGGGCAGCTCGCCGAGGTTGTCCTTGGTGATCAGCTGGATGGGGGTGGAGGACTTCGGGTTGCTCGTCTCGTCGCCGACCGAGTGGCGTACGGCGGCGTCGATCGAGTCCAGCCCGGCGTACCTGAAGTCGTAGGCGACGAACGCCTTGGCCTGCCCGGACTCGATGCTCTTCACCGTCACGGGGTCGATGCTGTGTCCGATCACCTTGACGTCGGTGAGTCCCGCGGCCTTCAGCGCGGCGTCGAATCCGTTGATCTCGCCGGAGTTGTCGAAGACCGCGTACTTGATCGATCGGTCCGCGCGAAGCTTGGAGATCACGTTCGTCGTCAGCTTGCCGTTCAAGGCGTCCGAGATCGTGACCGGGATCGTCTCCGTCGTGCAGGAAGGGCACGTCTTGGCCACGTGATCGGCGAAATTATCGGTGAACAGGGTGAGCGTCGCGTACGTCGTGATGTTGATGACCACGGCCTTTCCACGGCCCTCGGAATCGGCGATGAACCAGTCGCCGAGCCGCTTGGCGGCCTCGATTCGGGAGTTCTCGTCGCTGTAGAGGCCGAGCAAGGTGTCGGTCTGCGGCACCGGAGTGGCGCCCTTGGGAGAAGGCCTCGGCGGTGGCCTCCGGACGGCCCCGATATCCCGCCATGACGTTCTTGCCGGCGACGGTGATCTCACCGATCTCGCCCGGCGGCAGGACGCGGCCCAGCTCGTCGACGACGCTGATCTCCACCCCGGGAACCGCCTGCCCCACGCTGCCCTCGCGCGGCTCGCGGCCGGGGCGATGGCAGGTCGCCGTCGCCGTGGTCTCGCTCAGGCCGTACCCGTCGGCCACTCCGGCGCCGAACATCGCGGCGAACGCGCGGTTGATCTCGACGGGCAGCGCCGCCCCTCCGGACGCCGCGAGCCGCAGTGAGGTGATATTGGGAAGCGGGTCCAAGGTACGGGCGGATTCCAGCATCTCCACCCACATCGTGGGAACGTCGCACAACACCGTCAGGCCGTCCCGCTCGGCCATGCGCAGCGCCCCCTCCCCGCTGAACGGCCGCAGCAGGGACACGCTCGCGCCCGCGTCGAGCGCGCAGGCGAGCACCGCCACCTGCCCGTACACGTGGAAGAGCGGAAGGGCCGTCCCGATCCGGTCGTCGGCGGTGGTGTCGAACGTACGGCACAGCGCCCACGTGGACGCGAAGATGTTGCCGAACGTGATGATCGCGCCCTTCGGGCGACCGGTGGTGCCGGAGGTGTAGAGCAGGACCGCGGGATCGTCCGGCGCCCTCTCGACGGGCTCGAACACCTCGTCGTCCGCCCCGGGCGCGATGTCGTGCAACTCGACGAAGGGCAGGTCGAGGCGGCCGGCGACGTCCGCGGCGATCCGCGCGTTCTCGTGCCAGCCGATGACCAACCGGCACCCGGAGTCCTCGGCGAAGTACTGCAGTTCACGCGCGGTGCACATCGGATTGACCGTGACGGCGACGGCCCCGGCCGCGAGGATCCCCAGGTACGCCTGCACGAAGCCCACGGAGGTCGGCGCGACGAGCAGCACCCGATCGCCCGGCGCGAGCCCGCCCGCGACGAACCGGCGCGCGTGCCGCGACGAAGCGCGGACAAGGTCGTCATAACTCCACACGTCCCCGGCGTGCCGGATGGCGACGGCGTCGGGTCGCGTCGCGGCATGCCGCCACGTCCGGTGCACGACATCGACGTAGGCGTCATCGTCGTAGTCGTCGTAGTCGTCGTGGCCGGCATCGCCGTCATCGCGTCCGGGACCCGTCCACCTCGGGCGTCCGGGAGTCCGCGCCGTGCCTGCGTTCCCGCCCATTGCCGCCACCGCTCTCCTCACTTTCATAGGGGCCGGCCCGTATTCAAGGTCGTCAGCGGGCCAGCAGGACGCCGCCGTCGACGGGGATGGTCGATCCGACGACGTAGTCACCGGCCCTGGAGGCCAGGTAGATCGCGACGCCCGCCATGTCCTCGGGCTCGCCGATCCGCCCCGCCGGGATGTACTGAAGGATCGAGTCCGGGGCGTCCCGGGCGTCCTTGTTCATCGCCGAGGGGAAGGCGCCCGGCGCGATCCCCGTGACGGCGATCCGATCGCCGATCAACCGTCGCGCCATCCGCTTGGTCAGGTGGATAACGGCGGCCTTGCTGGCGTGGTACGAGTACGTCTCGTACGGGTGCATCGACAACCCGTCGATGGAGGCGACATTGATGACCTTGGCCAGGTGATCCTCCGCCGCGGCCATCAGATCCGGCTTCAACGCCTGGGTCAGGAAGAAGACGCTCTTGACGTTCAGGTCCATGACCTTGTCCCACCCCGACTCCGGGAACTCGTCGAAGGGCGCCGCCCAGGCCGCGCCGGCGTTGTTGACGAGGATGTCCAGCGAGGACTCGTGCTCGCGGTAGCGGGCGACTAGGTCGTTGATGCCGTCCAGCGTGGACACGTCGGCCGGCAACGACACGCAGGTGCCGAGCTTCGACAGGACCGCCGCCGTCTCGTCGCAGGCGGCGGCCTTGCGGGCCGAGATGTACACCCGTACGCCCTGGGCGAGGAATCCCTCCGCGATCATGCGTCCGATGCCCCGGGATCCTCCGGTGATGAGCGCGGTGCGGCCCTGGAGCGAGAAGAGGTGCGATATATCCACGGCGACCCTTCGAGGTTGAGGGTGGAACGGTCCTGTCAGGTGCTGGGGGCGTGCGAAGCGGCGGAGGACGGCGTCGCGCCGTCGAAGGACGGGGAGGCTCGGCTACTCAGTGGTGAACCGAGCAGCACGGACGAGAATACGTGAAGGTGCATGCACCTTCAATATTTTCGGACGCTCTTCATCGCAGTTGGCGGGCCGACAAATTACACTCTGGTATATTTTGGGGTCGAGTTCACCCGGCGGAGAGGAGCCGATGCGAGATGACCGCGCAGGAAGCGGTTGCGCCGGAACGGCGTCAGCGGCGCTGGCACCAGGTGCACGACAGGCTATATGAGGCGGCCTGTGAGCTGTTCCTGGAGAAAGGGTACGCCGCCACCTCGGTGGACGAGATCGCCGAGCGGGCTGACGTCGCTCGAAAGACGGCGTTCAACCACTTTCCGCGCAAGCGGGACTTCATCAACGAGTGGGGGAGCCGTCGGCGGCGGCAGGTGCTCGCCGCTCTGTCGCCGGTTCTGATGGCCGATCCGCGGCTTGAGGTCGTGCTGCGGCACTACTTCGCCGAACTGGCCGACATCAATCTCCAGCAGCGGTCCCTGACGATCTGCATGTCGAAGGGGTGGCGGGAGTCCGGCGGGCCCTTCGACACCGATCCGCATGAGCTTGTCGACGTGCTTCGCGGGTTCATCGGCGACGCGGTGGCGCGCGGTGAGATTCCCGCCGCCGTCAACGCCTCGCACATGGGGACGGTGCTGTACAGCAGCTACTTCGGCCTGCTCTACGACTGGTGCGAAGGGCCGGAGGACGTGCCACCCTTCGACCTGAACGAGGCCTTCACGCAGCTTCTCGACGTCTTCCTCGCCGGGATCAACTCCCTGTGACCTGCGGCTTCTCGTCGCCGATGGGGTGTTGACGCGCCGCGGACGGGCGTGATAGCAGTATTTACATTCCAGTGTAAGTATGTCCCGGTCGGCGGATGCCTTCGCTTCGCGGGGCTGGAGAGGCTCGACGTGTCACCAGTTGAGGTCGTGTTGCGGGGAGCTCGCGCGCTCCTCGGAGATCCACGAGACAGGAAGATCGAAGCCGTCGACATCCGGATCGCCGGCGGTGTCATCTCCGAGATCGGCGCGGGGCTCGACGCCGGTCACGCGGAGGTCGTCGACTACTCCGGGTGCTGGATCATTCCCGGGTTCGTCGACGCGCACCAGCACGTGTGGCAGGCGGTCCTGCGGGGACGCCTGGCGGACCTGCCGCATGAGGAGTCGGAGGCCGTCGTGCGCGACCTCGTGGCCCACGCGGTCGCGCCGGCCGACGTGTACGCCGGCGCCTACGGCGGTGCCATCGCCATGCTGGACGCCGGCATCACCTGCACGTTCGATCACTGCGACGCGGTGGCGACCGTCGAGCACGGCCGCGCGGCGGTGCACGGACTCCACGACGCGGGGATTCGCGGCGTATGGGGCTATGGGTTCGACTCCGCCGGGTCCGAAGCCGGTCCCGAGCAGCGTCTGGACGACGCGCGACGGCTGAAGAGCCTGATCGACGGGTACCCGCTGCTGTCCTTCGGCGTCGTCCCGTACGCGGATGACGACCCGGAGCGGTTCGCGGCGCAGATCGCGCTGGGCGCGGAGACCGACGCGGCGATCCTCACGCACACGGACGCGCGGCGCCGGGGCGAAGGCCCGGCCGACAGCGAGACGTGGCTGAAGGCGGGACTTGTGTCCGCACGGCACGTGCACGCCTTCTGCTCCGCGACCCCGGCGAGCGTGTTCGGCGAGTTCGCGCGGCTCGGCTGCTCCGTGGTCTCGACGCCGGACATCGAACTGGGCGGCGGCCTGGGGTACACGGCGCTCCATCAAGCCGACGACGCCGGAGTGAACACGGCCCTCGGCACGGGCTCGCAGGCCGTGTCCTCGCCCGACATGTTCGCCACGATGCGCCTGGGCATGCAGAGCGAACGCATGCGCTATCAGCAGGCCGCGGCCGTCACCAGAGGCACGTCCGGGATCAGCCGCATCACGCTGCGCACCGAGGAGATGCTGCACTTCGCGACCCTGGGCGGGGCGCGGGCGCTGGGCCTGGGCGACGTCTGCGGATCCATCGAGGTCGGCAAGGCGGCCGACCTCGTCGTGATCCGGCCGGCGTCGCCGCGGCTGGCGCCGCTCGTCGATCCCATGGTGAGCATCGTCATGCACATGGGAGTGGCCGACATCGACGCCGTCCTGGTCGGCGGCGAGTTCCGCAAGAAGAACGGCGCGCTGACGGGCGACGCCGCCGTACGCGCGATGAACGAGCTCGACGCGGCGCACGCGCGCATCGCCTCCGCCGTTTCCGGGCGGATGAAGGAGGTCTCCGTATGACGATCCCCGCGAGGACGTTGGTGTGCGGCGTGGGCGGCATCACGGGCGACACCGTGGTGTCCGTCCTGGCGGAACGCGGCTTCACGGTACGCGCCCTGGTGCACCGTGACGAGCGCCGGGCGGCGGCGCTGAGCCTCGGCGCGGAGAGCGTGGCCGTCGCCGACTACGACGACGACGCCTCCCTGGCGGCGGCCATGGACGGCGTGGACGCCGTCTTCTTCGTCGCGCCGTCCTACCAGGAGGCCGAGCCCCGCTGGGTCGCCGCGGCCCTGCGCGCGGCCGAGGCCGCCGGGGTCGTCCGGTTCGTCTACCAGTCGGTGCTGCACCCGTTCACCCCCGCGATGCCGCACCACGCGCGCAAGGCGCAGGCGGAGGTCGAGGTCCGCGCGTCGCGTTTGCGCTGGACGATCCTGCAGCCCGCGATGTACGCCCAGACCGTCCTGCGCGTGCGCGGGCGGTCGTCCGAGGGGCGGATGAACGTGCCGTACGACCCGGACGCGCTGTTCGCCGTGGTGGACGTGCGCGACGTGGCGGCGTGCGTGGCCGAGGTGCTGCTCGACGACGCGCACGTGTACGGCGGCTACGAGATCGTGGGGGCCGAAATCCAGAGCCTGCGGCAGATGACCGCCACGTTGAACCGCCTCCTCGGCGAGGACCGCGAGGTCGTGCAGGTCGAGCCCGACACGCTGCCACTCCCGCCCTGGTGGGGGGAGCGGCAGCGTGCGGAGTACGCGTTGATGTGCCGCGAGTACGGCGCCCACGGCCTGCTGGGGTCGGCCCGCACGGCGACGGCCCTCCTCGGACGCACCCCCACCACGTTTGCCGATGTCGTCGTGCGCGACCTCCGCGACTCGATCACGCCGGGAGTCACCGTATGAGCGCATCGAACGGTTCCGCGTCACGAAGGATCCTCGTCGCCGGAGGGCTCGTGCTCGTCGGCGACCCGAGGCTCCGCGACCTGCGACGCGTCGACGTACTGATCGAGGACGGAAAGATCATCCGTCTGGCGCCGGAGGTCACCGAGCCGGTCGACGAGGTGATCGACGCGCGGGAGCACTGGGTGATCCCCGGGTTCGTCGACACCCACACCACGCTGTGGCAGTCGAACATGCGCGCGCTGACCGGCGACTGGCTGCTCGACGACTACTTCTGGTGCATCCGCATGAACCACATGCTCGCCTACACGGCGGAGGACGTGTACGCGGGCACGTACGGGGGCGCGGTCGCCCAGCTCGACGCGGGCGTGACCTGCACCGTCGACTTCTCGCACTGCGTCAACACCCCCGAGCACGCGGACGCCGGCGTGCAGGGCATCATCGACGCCGGGGGCCGGGCCGTGTGGTGCTACGGCTTCTGGTCGCCGTCGCCGCGGACCCCGGCGTTCGCCTCCATCGAGGAACGGTTCGCGGACGCGCGCCGCATCGCCTCGACCTACTTCCCGACGCGGGACGGCCGGGTGACGTTCGGAGTGTCCCCGACCGAGATGTTCCGCGCCTCGTACGAGCAGATCAAGAACGAGTTCCTGGTCGGCAGGGAGACCGGCGGGCTGGTGCATCCGCACACCAACACCCGCTGGCGGCCCGGCGCGCGCTCGGACATCGAGGTCTGGCACGAGCAGGGGATCCTGTGGGAGCACCAGCTCCACGCGCACTGCAACACGAGCACGGCCCGGGACTTCCAGCTGCTGGCCGACTGCGGTGCGTCGGTGTCGGCGACGCCGGAGACCGAGCTGGCCATGGGCATGGGGCCCAACATCGTGGCTCAGGCCGATCGCGCCGGTCTCAACGTGGGGCTCGGCGCGGACATCCAGGCGAACAACTCGCCCGACAGCCTGACGTCGATGAGGCTCGCCCTGCAGACCTCCCGGGCCAACGCCGTCCACCCGGTCCTCGGCGAGGCCGAGGCGGGCGATCGCGGCGAGATCTCGCTGCGGACCGAGGACGTGCTGCATTACCAGACGCTGGGCGGGGCGCGCGGGCTGGGCCTCGGCGACGTCTGCGGCTCGCTGGAGGTCGGCAAGGCCGCGGACCTGGTTCTGATCGACACGCGGACGCCACGGCTGCGGCCGGTCATCGACCCGGTCGCCGCCATCGTGCTTCAGGTGACGGTGGCGGACATCGCGACGGTCATGGTCGGCGGGCGGGTGGTGAAGCGTCAGGGGACGCTGGATCCCGTGCTCAGCGAGCGGGCCACGCGCCTGCTGCAGGAGTCGGCGAGCCGCATCGAGGCCGTCGTCGAGAGCCGCGGCGGGTGGAAGCCGCCGCGACCCGAGGTGGCGGCCAACCCCAATCACGGTGGGGTCGCGAGCGTCGGCGAAGTCGCGGTCATCTGAGGAGGAGGGGGCGGCCGCCGCGCGCATCGACGGCGTGCCTGGCGTACGGCGCGTCGGTACGGCCGACCGCTTGATGTGAGCGCGTCGCCGCCGGATCTCGCGTTGATCCGGCGGCGACGCTTTGTTGTGGCGTGCCCGGGTCGCATGTGACGTGCCCGGGTTGTTGTTACATGCCCGGGTTGTTTGTGGCGTGCCCGGGGCGAAGACGACGCGCCTGGTCGCGCCGAGCGGCGGCTTTTACCAGGCCGAAATCACAACCGATGCCGCAACCGCTGTGACCCTTGACACGTAACACGGCTGACATCAAAATCTGCATCTGAGTGTAAATGCACCCTTGAGTGCAGAAATGAGCAACATCATGAAGCCGGTTCAAGTCCTGGTACGGAACCTCCCGACCGCCAAGGCGCCCACGGGCCGCATGCTCGTGGAGAGCGGCGAACTCACGAAGCCGGGCAAGGTCACAAGGGCCAAGAACGTCGTCCGTCCCACCCTGCTGGGAGCGGTGCTCGCCACCGCCGCCCTGGCCGCGGCCGCCTGCGGCAGCCCCTCCGGCGCGGTCGGCGACGGCGCGAGCGCGTCCGGCGCGGGCATCAACGTCGCGCAGGCCAAGAAGGATCTCGACGCGATCATCGCCGAGCCGGGCGAGATCAGCGTGCCCGCGATCGGCAAGGCGATCCCGAAGGGCAAGACCATCAGTTACATGACCTGCCCGGTCGCGGTCTGCACCGAGGTGGGCCGCGGCGTCGAGGAGGCGGCGAAGACGCTCGGGTGGAGCGTCCGCATCGTCCAGAACAACGCGACGCCGATCGGCTACAAGAACGCGTGGGACCAGGTCGCCCAGAACCCGGGCGACGGGGTCATCAACGCCGGGCCGGTCCTGCCGTACTCGGCGGTGGAGAGCCAGATGGCCACGGCGGGCGTGCCCGTCATCTCGTCCACGTCCCCGAGCCCGGTGGGCGGGTACCTCAAGGCCGTGATCGCCTCCACCGACGACGTGCGGCGTCAGGGCGAGGCCGTCGGCCACTGGGTGGTCCAGGACGCGGGCGCGCCGGTCACGTCGGTCTTCATCCACGATCCGTCGATTCCGGCGCTGGCGAGCGCCCTGCCCGGCTACCGGGACGCGGTGAAGAAGAACTGCCCGGCGTGCGACGTGGTGGACCTGAAGGTGAGCGCCGCGCAGATCGGCCCCGCACTGGCCCAGCAGGTGGTCAGCTACCTGCAGTCGAATCCCGACGTGAAGTACGCGGCGTTCGGGCTCGGCGACCTCGCCACGGGCGTGCCGGCCGCGATCAAGGCCGCCGGCCTCTCCGACCAGGTCAAGGTGACCACCCGCGCGGCGACGCCCGCGAACCTGGAGGACGTCAAGAACGGCGGCATGGCCGTGGCGTTCACCGGCGAGCTCTACGAGTCCGGCTGGCGGGCGGTCGACAAGCTGGCCCGGGTGTTGTCCGGCGCGCCGATCGGCGACACCTACCCGCTCGGGCTCGTGCGTGCGATCACCAAGGACAACCTGCCGTCGGACCTGACGGTTCCGTACAGCATCCCGGGCTACGAGGCGAGCTTCAAGAAGGCGTGGAACGTCTCATGACCCGGACGCGGACGTCCCGGCTGGCCGTACGGGGTCTGAGCAAGACCTTCACCGGCCAGCGGGCGCTGGCCGACGTCTCGTTGACGGTGGCGCCCGGTGAGGTGCACGCGTTGCTCGGCCAGAACGGGTCGGGAAAATCGACCCTGATCAAGATCCTCGCGGGTTATCACCAGCCCGACCCGGGGGCCGCGGCATGGTACGACGGCCGCCCGCTGGCCCTGGGGTCCGCCGCGGCCGCGCATGCCGCCGGGATCCGTTTCATCCACCAGGACCTGGCGCTGATCCCGGACCTGAGCGTCACCGACAACCTCGCGCTGGGCGGGCGGTACCGGTCGGCCAGGTGGATCTCCGATCGCCGGGAGGCCGCCGCGGCGCAGGCCCTCCTGGACGAATGGGAGGTGAAGGTCGACGCGACGGCGCCGCTGCGGACGCTGGGCCAGGCCGACCGCACGATGGTCGCGATCGTCCGCGCGGTTCGTGACGGGGTCGAGAGCAGCGGCACGCTGGTGCTCGACGAGCCGAGCGCCGCGTTGCCGCCCCACGAGGTCGAGCACGTGGTCCGCCTGGTACGCCGGCTCCGGGATCGCGGCACCTCGATCATCTACGTCACCCATCGGCTGAGCGAGGTGTTCCGGCTGGCGGACACCGTCACCGTCCTGCGCGACGGCAGGGTCACCGGCACTCGCCCGGTCGCGGGCATGGACCACGACGGCCTGGTCGCGATGATCATCGGGCGGCCGCTCGGCGACGTCTATCCCGAGATCCCCCAGCCCCTCGACAACGCGCTGCTGACGGTCGAGGGCGTTCGCGGCGCCTCCGTACGGACGTTGTCGCTGCAGGTGCGGGAGCGCGAGATCGTCGGCGTCGCGGGGCTGACGGGGTCGGGCCGCGAGGCGGTCACCGACCTGATCTTCGGCACCCGGACCCGCGACGGCGGCACCGTACGGATCCTCGGCACGGAAATCCGCCCCGGCAGCCCGCGGGACTCGGTCGCCCACGGTCTGGCGCTGCTGCCCGCCGACCGCAAGGGCGCCGGGTCGATCCCCGGGCTGACGGTCAGGGAGAACGTCACGCTGCCGGCGATCCGCTCCGGGCGGGGGCGCTGGCTGAGCATCCGCGCCGAGCGCCGCGAGGTCGGCGGCTGGCTCGGGCGGCTCGGCGTCGTGCCGGACGACCCCGAACGGCGGCTGGCCACCCTCAGCGGAGGCAACCAGCAGCGCGCGCTGCTCACCCGGTGGCTGCGCTGCCAGGCCAAGGTCTTCCTGATGGACGAACCCACCCAGGGCGTCGACATCGAGGCGAAGGTCGGGATCTACCGGGCGATCCGCGACGCCGCCAACGACGGCGCGGGCGTCCTGGTCGCCTCGACGGACAACGACGAACTCGCGGCGATCTGCGACCGGGTGATCGTGATGCGCGACGGCGTCGCCGCGACCTCGCTCACCGGCCCGCGCCTCACGTCCGAGGCGATCCTCGAGCACAGCATCGAACGCGTCACGACCAAGGAGGAGCACCAATGAACCGGCTGGTCGGACGCCTGGGACTCGCGCGCTACAGCGGTCTGTACGTCTTCGCGTTCTTCGTCCTCGTGCACTCCCTCTGGCTGCCGAACACCTTCCCGACCGGCACCACCCTGCAGAGCGTCGCGAGCAACCAGGCGATCACGGGTGTGGCCGCGCTCGGCCTGGTCTGCGCGCTGTCGGCCGGCGCCTTCGACCTGTCGATCGCCAACGTCGTCGGCCTCAGCTCGACCGTCGCGGCGGCCCTGACGGTCCAGGCCGGACTCTCCCCGGCGTCGGCGATCGCGATCGTGCTCGGGATGGGCCTGGCCGTCGGTCTCGTCAACGGCCTGCTCATCGTCCGCTTCCGCATCCCCAGCGTCGTCGCCACGCTCGGCATGAGCTCGATCCTGATGGCCTTCGACGACCGGATCACCGAAGGGCAGTTCATCACCCCGCTGCCCCCCTCGTTCACCGAGCTCACCAAGGGGTCGCTGCTCGGGATCCCGATCCCGTTCCTCGCGCTGATCGTCGTCGCGCTCCTGACCTGGTACCTCCTGGAGCACACCCCGCTCGGACGCCGCATGATCGCCACGGGGGCGGGCGCCGACGCCGCCCGCCTGGCCGGGACGAACACGGGCCGGATGACGGTCGCCGGCCTGGTCATCTCCGGCGTCCTCGGCAGCCTCGCGGGCCTGATGCTCGTCTCCACCATCGGCACGGCCGCGCCCAACTCCGGCCCGGCCTACCTGCTGCCGCTGTTCGCCGCGGTCTACCTCGGATCCACGCAGATCAAGCCCGGCCGCTTCAACATCTGGGGCACCATCGTCGCCCTCTACGTGCTGGCGACCGGCGTCAAGGGCCTGCAACTGGCCGGCGGCCAGTACTGGGTCGCGGAACTGTTCAACGGGGCCGCGCTGATCATCGCCGTCGGCGTCGCCATCTCGGCCCAGGAGCGCCGCCGATCCCTCCTCGGCCGGTTGCGCCCGCGCCGCCGGGCCGAGCCCACGGCCGGGCCTGGCGACCCCGATCCGGGCGAGTCCCGAGGGCCGGACGCGACGCGGCGCGAGGCGCGGGACGAGTACGCCGGGCCGAGGAGTTGACGCCGCCGAACGTCACGCCGATCAGCCGTACGGGATCACACCAGGAGAAAGCCATGTCAACAACCACCACCGTGCTCGACGCGCTGCTCTCCGAGGCCGTCGAGCGGCAGGACCTCCCCTTCGTCGTGGCGATGGTGGCGGACCGCGACGGCGTGCTCTGGCAGGGGTGCGCCGGTCAGGCCGCGGAATCCTCGCCGGTCGCGCCGGACGCCGTGTTCCGGATCTACTCCCAGACGAAGGGGATCGCCGCCGCCGCGGCCATGATCCTGATCGACCGCGGCCTGCTGTCGATGGAGACGCCGGTCGCGTCGGTGCTCCCGGAGTTCGAGCGGGTCCGCGTCCTGGAGTCGCTCGGGCCGGACGGCCCGGTGCTGCGCGCGCCGCGGACGACCTGCACGCTGCGACATCTGCTCACCCACACCTCCGGGCTGGCGTACGAGGGACTGGACGAGCGCATGACGGCCTTCAGGGAGGCCACCCCTCCGCCCGCCGCCCAGGGCACCCTGGAGCACCTGTTCGGATATCCCATGGTCTTCGATCCGGGCGCGGAGTTCGCCTACGGCGTCGGCGTCGACTGGGTGGGGCTGATGATTCAGCGCATCGACGGCCGCACCATCGACCGCTTCTGCCGCGAGGAGCTGTTCGAGCCGCTCGGCATGGTGGACACCGTCTTCGAACCGGACGAGCACCGCGACCGGATCCCGCGGCTGCGGCAGCGGACGTCCGACGGCGGCTTCACGACCATCGAGGTGGCCCCGCCGCCGCGTCCCGAGTTCTACGGCCTCGGCATCTGCCTGTACAGCACGGCCGCCGACTACATCCGCTTCCTGCGGATGCTGCTCAACCGGGGCGAACTCGACGGGCGGCGCGTCCTGAGCGAGCGGGCGATCGACCTGATGACGCTCAACCAGATGCCGGACGGTGTCACCGTGCGCCCCCTGGAATCGAGCGACCAGCCGTGGTCCGCCGACATCGACTTCTTCCCGGGTACGCCGAAGACCTGGACCGCCGGGTTCCTGCGCAACGAGCACGCCATTCCCGGCATGCGTGCCGCCGGCTCGCTGTCCTGGGGCGGGATCCTCAACACCCACCACTGGCTGGACCCGGCCAACGGCATCGCCGCCGTGTACATGACGCAGTCCCTGCCGTTCGTCGAGCCGCGCGTCGTCGCGCAGTACGAGCGGTTCGAGCGCGCCGTCTACCGGCACCTCGTGACCGCGGACTGACTGTGGCCGTCGGGTTCGTCGTGGCTCTTGACATGGCACTCCTCCGCTCGCAGTATCTACATTGCAGTGTAAAAATTCTCTCGAGTGTAGAAATGGAATCATCATGAGGCTGGTTCGCGCCCAGGAGCGCAACAAGCCGGGCGAGGCGCCGACGACGCGCTTCGCGCTTCTCACCGGCGACGAGAAGCTCACCCTGCTCCCGCCGAGCTGGAGCTTCGCGGACGCGCTCGACGCCCTCCGCCGCGACGACGCCACGGAGGCGGACGGCGAGGCCACGCCCGCCGACGGGTGGGAGCTGCTCGCCCCGGTGCCGACCCCCGCGAGCGTGCGCGACAGCGTCGGCTTCTTCCAGCACATCCGCAACACGCGGGCGAGCCGCGGCGACCACGCCCCGCTCCCGCCCGTCTGGAACAAGCGGCCGGGGTTCTACTTCGCCAACCCCCACTCCCTGCGGTCGGCGACCGACGACATCGCCATCCCCTCGGGCAGCGAGTGGTTCGACTTCGAGCTGGAGATCGCCGCCGTCATCGGCAAGGCCGGGCGCGACCTCACGGCCGCCGAAGCCGGCGAGGCGATCGCCGGCTACGTCCTGTTCTGCGACTGGAGCGCGCGGGACCTCCAGGCCGAGGAACGCACCATGCAGATCGGCCTCGGCAAGGGCAAGGACGCGGCCACCTCGCTCGGCCCGTGGATCCTCTCCGCGCGGGAGGCGGCGTCCGTCCGGATCGAGTCCGGGCTCGACATTCCCGTCGGCGCGTACGTCAACGGCGATCTGGTGACCGACCCCGAGGCCCGCTACACCGGGATGGACTGGACGTTCGAGGAGATCGTCGCCTACGCGTCGGTCAGCGTGGACCTCCACCCCGGCGACGTGATCGCGGCGGGCACGGTGCCCACGGGCTGCCTCCTGGAGACCTCCGCCAAGGAGGACTTCCGCGGCTGGCTCAAGCCGGGCGACGAGGTCCGCCTGACGGCCGGGCCGCTCGGTGAGATCACCAGCAGGATCGTGCCCGGGGCCCCGCTCGCGGATTGGCGGCGGACATGACGGCGAACCCCCGCGCGTCCGGCCCCACGCTCTACCGAGGGGCCCAGGTCGTCCTCGGCGACCCCCGCCTGCGCGACGTCCGCCGGGTCGACGTCGAGGTACGCGACGGCGTCATCACCCGGATCGGCGAGCGGCTCGACGCGACGCCGGGCACCGAGGTGATCGACGTCTCCTGGGCGTGGATCATGCCCGGCATGGTGGACGGCCACCACCACCTCTGGCAGTCCACCATGCGGGCCCTCACCTCGGACTTCACCCTCGACGACTACTTCTGGACCATCCGCCGCAACCACTCGGCGCTGCACCGGCCCATCGACGTGTACAACGGCACGCTGGGCGGCGCGGCCGCCATGCTGGACGCGGGCGTCACCGCGACGGTCGACTTCTCGCACTGCATCCTCACCCCCGAGCACGCCGACGCGGGCGTCGCCGGCTTCCGCGAATCGGGCATACGCGGCGTCTGGTGCTACGGCTTCTACAACCAGCCGCTGGACGAGCCGTACTTCACGACCCCGGAGGGCCGGTACCGGGACGCGCGCCGGGTCCGGGCCGAGCACTTCCCCTCCGACGACGACCGGGTACGCTTCGGCGTCGCGCTCACCGAGACGGGACGGGCGGCGTTCGACCAGATCGCCGACGAGATCCGGATGGGCCGGGAGCTCGACGGCCTCGTGCACGCCCACACCAACACCCGCTACCGCGCCGGGGGCCAGCCGTCGGACATCCGCCAGTGGCACGAGGCGGGCCTGATCTGGGAGCGTCAGCTCCACGCCCACTGCAACACCAGCGACGCCGAGGACCTGAAGATCCTCGCGGACGCGGGCTGCGCGGTGAGCTCGACCCCGGAGACCGAGCTGGGCATGGGCATCGGCCACCTCATCGTCCGCGCCGCCGATCAGGCCGGCGTCACGACGGGGCTGGGAGCCGACATCCAGTCCAACAACGGACCGGACCTGTTCGCCGCCATGCGGCTGACGCTCGGCTCCGAGCGAGGGCGCTACCACCAGCCGGTGATCGAGGAGGCCGGGACGTCCGGCCTGGAGAGCGTCGCCCTGCGCACCGAGGACGTCCTGCACTTCGCGACGCTCGGCAGCGCCCGAGGGCTCGGACTCGGCGACGTCTGCGGCTCGATCGAGGTCGGAAAGGCCGCCGACCTGGTCTTCATCCGCACGGACACGCCCCGCCTCAGGGCCGTCACCGACGTGATCAACGCCATCGTCATGCACGTGACCGTCGCGGACGTCGACACCGTCCTGGTGGGCGGGGAGGTCGTCAAGCGGGACGGCCGCCTCAACGCCCCGCTCAGGGACAAGGCGATCGCGGCTCTGGACGAATCGGGGGACTGGATCCGCGAGTCGGCGCACGCCAGGGGCGGCCTGCGCCTCGAACTGCCCTCCTGGATGGGCACGCCCGCCGAGCACCACCTTTCCAACAGCGGGGTCGATCTGCGCCTCGGCACGCCCGCGCGCGACGAGCGCGACGCCTAAACCACATCCCTATCCGTTCTGTTCGCACCCTGATCTGATCGCACGCTTATCTGTTCGCACCCTTACTTGATCGCACCGTCTCTTCGCACTGCGTAACTCCCCCCATCCGCGCCACAGCTCAAGGAAACACCATGAAGTTCTTCTCCAAGGCCGCCATGGCCGCGGCCTTCGGCACGGTCCTGCTGGCCGGCTGCGCCGGCGGCAACGCCTCGAACACGACGACCGGCGCGGGCGGCGCCACCACGTCCCCGCAGGTCCTGGCCGCGGCCAAGAAACTCACGGAGGAGAACTTCGCCGGCACGGACCGGGAACTGCCGAAGGACGGCCCCAAGGCCGTCCCGGGCAAGACCGTCTGGGCGCTGGTGTGCTCGACCGCGGCGACGGGCTGCATGCTGCCCGCCAAGGGATTCGAGGAGGCCGGCAAGGAGCTCGGCTGGAACGTGAAGATCGCGGACGGCAAGCTCGATCCCTCCGTCTACAACTCCCAGATCAGATCGGCCGTCGCGGCCGGGGCGGACGCCATCGCGCTGTTCGGCACCGAGTGCGCCTCGACGGAGAGCGCCCTCAAGGCCGCCAAGGCGGCCGGCGTCCTGCTCTACGCGGCCAACGCCGTGGACTGCGACGACAAGTTCGCGGGCGGCACGGCGCTGTACGACGGCAAGATCGTCTGGGACGCCGGCGAGAACGGCGACGACTACGAGGCCTTCCTCCGCAAGATCAGCGAGTCCCTGGTCGCCTGGGTGATCGCCAAGACCGAGGGCAAGGCCAACGTCCTGGTCATGGTGGAGGACGACACGGCCACCACCCGGCACATCGGCGAGGACGAGGTCGCGGCGCTCGCCAAGTGCGGCGGCTGCGTGGTGAACACCGTCCCGTTCACGGCGGCCGACCTGCTCGGCGGCAAAATGCAGGCCAAGACCAGCGCGGCGCTGCAGAAGTACCCCGACGCGAACGTCGTGATGGTCCCGACCGACGCCACCAACCTCGTCGGCGTCGCCGCGGGCGTCCAGCAGGTGCGGGCCCAGGGCCGGGAGATCCTCCTGGTCGGGCAGGAGGGCGTGCCCGGCGCGGTCGCGCTGATCAGGAAGGGGGAGCAGTCCTTCGCGCTCGGACGCCCGTGGCCGTGGGCGGGCTGGGCGTCCGCCGACGGGCTCAACCGGCTCTTCGCGGGCGAGAAGCAGGTGGACCCCGGGTTCGGGTTCGGCGCCATGGACGCCGACCACCTGCCCCCCGCCGACCTGTACGACGGAAACCCCGACACCCCGAGCTACAAGGAGAACTACCGCCGGATCTGGGGGGTCAAGTCGTGACGGGGGCGGCCATGCGGACCGTGCCTTCTCCACCGGCGCCGGTGCTGAGCATCGACCGGGTGCGCAAGTCGTTCCCCGGCGTACGGGCCCTCGACGACGTGTCGTTCGACGTGGCGCCGGGCAGCTTCCACGCCCTGGTCGGCGGGAACGGCTGCGGCAAGTCGACGCTGATCAAGACGCTCGCCGGCGTCCACCAGGCCGGCTCCGGCACGATCACCGTGCGCGGCACGTCCGTCCCGGCGGACTCGGTCACCCCGGCGTGGTCGCACGCCTCGGGCATCCGCTTCGTCCACCAGGACCTCGGCCTCTTCGGGACGATGTCGGTGGCCGAGAACATGTTCGTCGGCCGTCCCTATCCGCGGACGGGCGGCGCCATCTCCTGGACCGCGCTGCGCCGCGAGGCCCAGGCGTGCCTCGACCGGCTCGGCATCGACATCGACGTACGGCGTCCGCTGTCCCGGCTGCGCCCCGCGGAACACACGCTGATCGCCATCGCGCGGTGCCTGTTCGACCAGGCGGACGGCGGGGTCGCGCTGCTGGTGCTGGACGAGCCGACCGCCAGGCTCCCGCAGGCGGAGGTGGACGAGCTGCTGGGCCGCCTCGATCGCTACGTACGCGACGGGCAGAGCATCCTCTACGTCTCCCACCGCCTGGACGAGGTCCTCGAACACGCCGACACCGTGACGGTGCTGCGCGACGGACGGCACGTGCGGACCGGGCCCGCCGCCGGGCTCACCCGCCAGGACCTGACCGCGATGATCGTCGGCTCGCATCGCGAACTGGCCGCCGAGCGTGCCTCCCGGCCCATCGACCCCGAGGTGGTCCTCCAGGTCGAGGGGCTGACCGGCGGGCCGCTGCGCGACGTCTCCCTGGAGGTCCACCGCGGCGAGATCGTCGCCGTCGCCGGGCTCGTCGGCAGCGGCCGGACGTCCCTGCTGGAGACCGTCTTCGGCGTCCACCGGCCGCTGTCCGGACGCGTCGTGGTGAAGGGCAGGCGGCTCAAGCCCGGGGCGATGACGGAGGCGATCGCGGCCGGGGTCGCCTACGTGCCCGAGGACCGGGCCGGATCGAGCGCCTTCCCCGACCTCGGGCTGGACATGAACATGTCCGCGGCCAGCCTGCCGCTCTACCGCCGGGGCTGGCTGCGTCGCCGGCTGGAGCTGAAGGCGGCGGAGGAGGACATCGCCAGGTTCTCGGTCCGGACCCCGGGGACGCGGGCGCCGTTCGCCCACCTGTCGGGCGGCAACCAGCAGAAGGCCGTGGTGGCGCGCTGGCTGCGGCTGCGCCCGGCCCTGCTGCTGCTCGACGAGCCGACGCAGGGGGTCGACGTCGGGGCACGGGCGGAGATCTACGCCCAGATCGAGAGCGCGGTCGAGTCCGGCGCGTCGGTGCTGCTCGTCACCTCCGACCTTGACGAGCTGCTCCATCTGGCCGACCGGGTGGTGGTGATGAGCAACGGACGGATCGTCGAGACCTCGGATCACACACGGATCACCCGCGGCTGGGTGACGACCCGCATGTTCGATGCCGCACAGGAGAAGAAATGACGTTGACCGACGGCGTGTCGCCGACGACATCGCAGATCACGCCCTCCCGCGGGTCCGCCGCGGGCGGCGAGTCCCGTCTGGGGCGGTCGCTCGCGCTGCTGGAGCGCTTCGGACTGGTGATCGTCCTGATCGGCGTGGCCCTGTTCTTCACCTTCTGGCCGGCGACCGCAGGCGTCTTCCCGACGGCGTCGAACATCCGCACTATCGCCGCGAACGAGTCGATCCTGGTCATCGCCGCGATGGCGGTGCTGATCCCGCTGGTCGCCTTCCGGTTCGACCTGTCGGTCGGCTCGGTGGTGGCGACCAGCTCCATCTGCAGCGCCAAGCTGCTGGTCGAGTGGCACGCGCCGCTCGTCGTCGGCGTCGTCTGCGGCGTACTCGTCGGCGCCCTCCTCGGGCTGATCAGCGGGTTCGTCATCGCCTACTACGACGCCAACTCCATGGTCATCACCCTGGGCATGTCCACGCTGCTGACCGGGGTCGGCGCCTACCTGACCGGTTACACGAGCATCCTCGGCATCCCGCAGCCCCTGCTCGACTTCGGCAACGAGTCCTGGCTCGGGCTGCCCCGGCCGGTGTGGCTGTTCGTCCTGGTCGCGCTCGGGGTGTCGGCGCTGCTGGGCCTGACCGTCTTCGGGCGGCGGCTGCTGTCCATCGGCTCGAACGAGGCCGCCTCGCGGCTCGTCGGCATGCCCGTGCAGCGCACCATCATGATCGCGTTCGTCTGCTCGGGCACCCTCGCCGGACTGGCGGGCGTGCTGCTGCTGGCCCGCACCGGCAGCGCCTCCGCCGGATTCGGCGCGGGCTACACCCTGCCCGCGCTGGCCGCCATCTTCCTCGGATCGACGACGATCCGGCCGGGACGCTTCACCGTGATCGGGACCATCGTCGGCGTGTTCTTCGTGGCGATCAGCATCAACGGCCTGACGCTCGCCGGCGCCGAGGACTGGGTGGAGCCCACCTTCAACGGCGCGGCCGTCGTGATCGCCGTCACGGCCGCCGCGGTGCTGGCCAAACGCCGGCTCCGAGCCGCCCGCTAAGCCACGCGGATCACCGCGTACACAACCACCATTAACGAAGGAGATTTCATGGAGAGCGGCAACAGGACCGCGACCGACGAGCAGCCGGGCGCCCCGGCCGGGCCGGAGCCGGGCAGGTTCATCGAGGTGGCCGAGGGCGTCTACGCGTGGATCCAGCGGGACGGAACCTGGTGGATCAACAACGCCGGGTTGGTCGCCGGTGACCAGTCCATGCTGCTCGTCGACACGTGCACCACCGAACGCCGCACCCGGGAGCTGCTGGCCGAGGTCGCCGGCGTCAGTGCGGGCAGGCCGCTGCGGTACGCGGTGAACACCCACCACCACGGCGACCACACCTTCGGAAACTCGCTGCTCCCCGAGGAGACGTGCCTCATCGGGCACCACCAGATGCGCGAGTCGCTGCTGGCCGACAGGACGCTGCTGGCCTTCCCGCCCTACTGGACGCCCACCCCCGACTTCGGCGACCTGACCCCGCGGGTCCCGACGCTGACGATCCAGTCCGACGTGTCGGTGCACCTCGGCGACCGGCACGCGGAGCTGCTGCACCCCGGCTACGCCGCGCACACCTACGGGGATGTCATCGTCTGGGTGCCCGACGTCCGAGTGCTGTTCGCCGGGGACCTGCTGTTCCCGGGGCACACCCCGATGCTGCTGGCCGGCGCGCCGAGCGGAGCGATCCGGGTCCTCGACTGGATCGCCTCGTTCGACGCCGAGACGATCGTGCCCGGCCACGGGGAGGTGATCGAGCGCGCCCGCATCGCCGACGTCCTCGACGAGCACCGCAGGTACTACGAGTTCGTCGTGGCCGCCGCCGCGAAGGGCATGGCGGCGGGGCTGACGCCGCTGGAGGTGGCGCGGACCACCGACCTCGGCGAGTTCGCCGACCTCCTCGATCCGGAGCGTTTCGTGCTGAACGTGCACAGCGCGTACGCCGAGCACGCCGGCGAGCGGGCGAACCGGGCCGGCGCGTTCAAGGACGCCCTGACCTGGCTCGGCGCGCCGCTGCACACGAAGGTGTGACCGTGAACGGCACGGGAAAGATTCGCGACTCGGTCGTCGGCCCGCTCCGCGAGGTGCTGACCGACGGCGCCACGATCATGGTGGGCGGCTTCGGCCTCAGCGGCAGCCCGTTCGGGCTGATCGAGGCGGTCCACGAGTCCGGGGTCGGCAACCTCACCGTCATCGCCAACAACGTGGGCACGAACGGCAAGGGACTGGGGCTGCTCGTCGAGAGCGGCCAGGTGGTCAAGATGATCGCCTCGTACGTGGGCGAGAACACCGCCGTCGCCCGCCGGTACCTCGCCGGCGAGCTCGACATCGAGTTCGTGCCCCAGGGCACGCTCGCCGAGCGGATGCGCGCGGGCGGGGCGGGCATCGCCGGGTTCTACACGCGCACCGGCGTCGGCACCGTCGTGGCCGAGGGCAAGCCGCACGCGGAGTTCGACGGCGAGACCTACATCCTGGAGCGGGGCATCGTCGCCGACATCGCGCTGGTGAAGGCCCATCGGGCGGACCCCGCGGGCAACCTCGTCTACCGGAAGACCGCGCGCAACTTCAACCCGCTCGTCGCCACGGCCGGGAGGGTGACGTTCGCCGAGGTCGACCGCTGCGAGCCGGAGTACCTGGACCCCGACATCGTCGGCACGCCCGGGATCTTCGTCGATTACGTGGTCCAGGCGGCTCCGCGTCCCCCGGAGATCGAGTATCGGACCGTGCGCGTACGGCCGATTCAAGAGCGGAGCGCATAGATGTGGACACGTGATGAGATCGCCGCGAGGGCGGCACGGGAGCTCTTCGACGGCGCGTACGTCAATCTGGGGATCGGCATACCGACGTTGGTCGTCGATCACGTGCCGGTCGGCGTGACGGTGATGCTGCACAGCGAGAACGGCCTGCTGGGCATGGGCCCCTTCCCGTGGGAGGGGGAGGAGGACGCCGACCTGATCAACGCGGGCAAGCAGACGATCACCGCCGTGCCGGGCGCGAGCTTCTTCGACTCCGCCGCCTCCTTCGGCATGATCCGCGGCGGCCACATCGACGTCGCCATCCTCGGCGCGATGCAGGTGTCGGCGGCGGGCGACCTCGCCAACTGGACCATCCCCGGCAGGCTCATCAAGGGAATGGGCGGGGCGATGGACCTCGCGGTCGGCGCCCGCAGGCTCCTGGTCCTCACCACCCACGTCGCCAAGGACGGCACTCCGAAGATCGTCGAGGAGTGCACGTTGCCGCTCACCGGGCGACGCGTCGTGGATCGCGTCATCACCGACCGCGCCGACTTCACCGTCGACGAGGACGGGCTGCTGCTCACCGCGGTCGCGCCCGGGGTCGAGTTCGAAGAGCTGCGACGTCTCACCGCGGCGCCGTTCCGCGTCGCGCCATACGTCCTTGAGAAAAAGGAAGCCGACATTAAGGAAGCCGAGCAGAAGGAAACGGTCTCATGAGGCAATCGCCGTCCCTGGACGTCCACATCACCGGCTGGGCGCACTCGCGGTTCGGGAAGCTGCCCGCCACGCTGGAGGAGCTCGTCGTCGAGGTGACCCGCGAGGCGCTGACCTCGGCGGAGATCGAGCCGTCGGACATCGACGCGATCTACTACAGCCACTACAACGGCGGCATGCACCCGCTCACCTTCGGCGCGGCCCTGGTGCTGAGCGCGGGCCCGACCCCGCCGGCGACGAGGCACGGCGCGGTGCGCTTCCTCGGCGTCGGCCACGCCACCGATCACTTCCCCGCCGCCAAGCGCGACCCGCTCGCGTTCGCCGCGGGCGCGCTGGCCTGGCGGCGGGCGCTGGACATGGCGGGGGTGGAGCTCGCGGACCTGTCCTTCCTGGAGGTCCACGACTGCTTCACCATCGCCGAGCTCGTGCTGTACGAGACCCTCGGCCTGGCCCCGGCGGGCAAGGGCAGGACGCTGCTCGACGACGGCACCGTGTACCGGGACGGCGGCCTGCCGGTGAACCCGTCGGGCGGACTGAAGTCGAAGGGGCACCCGGTCGGGGCGACCGGCGTCAGCCAGCACGTCCTCGCCGCGATGCAGCTGACCGGCACGGCCGGCGACATGCAGGTGCCGGACGCGAGCGTCGCCGCGGTGCACAACATGGGCGGCCTGGCGGTCGCCAACCACGTCAGCGTCCTGAGCGCGGGCTGATCCGATGACCGACTACGAATCCCTGGCCACCGAGGGCCTGTCCGAACGCCAGGTGTACCGGCTGCTGACCGGCATCGTCGTGCCGCGCCCGATCGCCTGGATCACCACCCGCGGCGAGGACGGCGGCGTCAACCTCGCGCCGTTCAGCGCCTACATGATCCTGGCCAACGATCCCGCCATGATCGGCGTCTCCATCGGGCGCAGAGGCGCCGAACCGAAGGACACGGCCCGCAACATCAAGCGCACCGGCCAGTTCGTGGTGAACGCCCCGCACGTCTCCCAGGCCGAGTCGGTCCACCTGAGCGCGGAGGAGCTGCCGAGCGAGGTGAGCGAGGTCGAGAAACTCGGGTTCGGCACGATCCCCGGCGTCGCGGTCGACGTGCCGCGCCTGGACGGCGTGCCGATCGCGATGGAGTGCGAGTTCGTGCAGGCGATCGAGTTCGGCAGGGCCAAGACCGAGCTCATCGTCGGCGAGGTCAAGGTCATCCATGTGAAGGAAGGGCTCCTCCACAACGGGAAGATCGACACCGTCGCCCTTCAGCCCCTGGGACGTGTGGCCGGTCCGCGCTACGCCGGGATCGGCGAGGTGACCACGTTCCGCGAGTTGCAGCACACCCTCTACACCGAACGTGACGGCGCCTGACCGGTCGTCCTCCTCGCCCGCCTTCGCGGCCTCGCCGATCGTGGCCGGGGCGGGCCGCAGATCCACCTAGGAGCGTCATCGTGGTAGCCACCATCGCCCAGCCCCGCCAGATGCTGATCGGAGGCGGCGCGCGACATCGCCTCGCCGAGGTCGTCGCCGGTCTCGGAGCCGTCCGGCCGCTGCTCGTCACCGACGGGTTCCTGCGGGGGAACGGGTCGGCCGACGAGCTGATGGACCTGATGACCCGGGCCGGCCTCCGCCCGGCGGTGTGGTCGGGAACGGTTCCCGACCCGACCACCGAGTCCCTGACCGGAGGGCTGCGGGCCGTCGAGGAGCACGGCGCCGACCTTCTGATCGGGTTCGGGGGAGGCAGCCCCATGGACACCGCCAAGGCCCTGGCCCTGCTCGCCGTGCAGGGCGGGACCATGCGCGACCACAAGGCCCCCAAGCGCAACGACGGGCCGGCCCTGCCCATCGTCGCCATCCCGACGACGGCGGGCAGCGGCTCGGAGGCGACGCAGTTCACCATCATCACCGACAGCCTCTCCGACGAGAAGATGCTGTGCACGGGACCGGCGTTCCTGCCGACGGCGGCGATCATCGACTACGAGCTGACGGTGTCCATGCCGGCGCGGCTCACGGCGGACACCGGCGTCGACGCCCTGACCCACGCGGTGGAGGCGTACGTGAGCCGCAAGGCGAACGGCTTCTCCGACGGCCACTGCCTGACCGCCATCGGCTCCATCGGCGGGAACCTGCGCCGCGTGTACGCCGACGGCGCCGACCTCGCGGCCCGTGCGGCGATGATGCTGGCCGCCACCCAGGCGGGCATCGCGTTCTCCAACTCCAGCGTCGCGCTGGTGCACGGCATGAGCCGCCCCATCGGCGCCCACTTCCACGTGGCCCACGGCCTGTCGAACGCGATGCTGTTCCCCGCCGTGACCCGGTTCTCCGTCGCCGCCGCCGAGTCCCGCTACGCCGACTGCGCCCGCGCCCTGGGGTGCGCCTCCGCCGCCGACGACGACGCCCGCGCGGCCCGCAAGCTGGTCGCCGAGCTCGAGACGCTCTGCCACGACCTCGCCGTCCCCACCCCCGAGGCGTTCGGCATCGACGAGGGCGAATGGAAGGCGAAGATCCCCACGATGGTGGAGCAGGCCATCGCCTCCGGCTCCCCGGCCAACAATCCCCGCGTACCGTCGCCCGACGACATCGCCGCGATCTACACCGACATCTTCCGCTGAACAGGACGCGACCATGACCAACGCCCCGACCACCGCGGGCAACGCCGCTCCGGCGCTCATCGACCACTGGATCAACCACTCGATCAACCACTGGATCAACGGAGCCGAGACCGCCCCGGCCCACGACCGGCGCGGCGAGGTGTACAACCCGGCCACGGGCAAGGTGACCGGCAGGGTGGCGCTGGCCACCCCCGAGGAGGTGGACGCCGCCGTCGCCGCGGCCCTGGCCGCCTTCGAGGACTGGTCCGCGACCCCGCCGCACGTCCGCGCCAGGGTGCTGTTCCGCTTCCGGGACCTGGTCGAACGGCACCGCGACCGGCTGGCCGCGATCATCACCGCCGAGCACGGCAAGGTCTTCGACGACGCCCGAGGGGAGGTGACGCGCGGGCTGGAGGTGGTGGAGTTCGCCTGCGGCGTGCCGCAGCTGCTCAAGGGGGAGTTCTCCGAGGCGGTCGGGCGCGGCGTGGACGCCACGACCCTGCGGCAGCCGCTCGGGGTCGTCGCCGGCATCACCCCGTTCAACTTCCCGGCCATGGTGCCGATGTGGATGTTCCCGATCGCGATCGCGACCGGGAACACCTTCGTGCTGAAGCCGTCGGAGAAGGATCCGACGCTCGGCATCGAGCTCGCCCGGCTCCTCAAGGAGGCCGGCCTCCCCGACGGGGTGTTCAACGTCGTCAACGGCGACAAGGTCGCGGTCGACGCCCTGCTGCGACACCCCGACGTGGAGGCGATCAGCTTCGTCGGCTCCACCCCGGTCGCCGAGTACGTCCACACGACCGCCGCCTCGTACGGCAAGCGCGTCCAGGCGCTCGGCGGCGCCAAGAACCACATGGTGGTCATGCCCGACGCCGACCTCGACCAGGCGGTCGGCGCCCTCATGGGCGCGGCCTACGGTTCGGCGGGGGAGCGCTGCATGGCGATCTCGGTCGTGGTGCCGGTCGGCGAGGACACCGCCGACCGGCTGCGCCGCAAGCTCGTCGCCGCGCTCGCCGAGCTCAAGGTGGGCGACGGGATGCGCGAGGGGGTCGAGATGGGGCCGCTGGTCACCGGTGACCACCGCGCCAAGGTGCTCGGCTACCTGGACGTCGCGGCCGAGGAGGGCGCCGAGATCGTCGTCGACGGGCGCAAGGAGGGCGGCAGGCCCGAGGGCGACGAGGGCTTCTTCGTCGGCGGCTCGCTGCTCGACCACGTCGGCCCCGGCATGCGCGTGTACCGGGAGGAGATCTTCGGGCCCGTGTTGTCGATCGTCCGGGCGGAGACGTTCGCGCAGGCGCTGACGCTGGTGAACGAGCACGAGTTCGGCAACGGGACGGCGATCTTCACCCGGGACGGCAACACCGCGCGGACCTTCGTCTCGAAGGTCAGGGCGGGCATGGTGGGCGTGAACGTGCCCATCCCCGCGCCGATGGCGTTCCACTCCTTCGGCGGCTGGAAGCGGTCGCTGTTCGGCGACCACCACGTGCACGGACCGGAGGGCGTGCGGTTCTACACGCGCGGCAAGGCCGTCACGGTCCGGTGGCCCGGCGACGCGGCGATCACCACCGATTTCGCGATGCCGACGCATGGCTGAGCCGTCGCCCGTCGGCGTACGGGCTCTGCGGGAGGGCGGCGTCGCCCGGATCCTGCTCGACCGACCTCGCGCGCTCAACGCCCTCGACCTGCCGATGATCCGGCGCGTGCGCGAGCTGCTGGAGAACTGGCGCGCGGAGCCGCTGCGCGCGATCACGATCGAGAGCTCCACCGCTGGGGTGTTCTGCGCGGGAGGCGACATCCGGCGCATCCGCCAGAACACCCTGGACGGCGACCTCGAGGCGAGCGAGGAGTTCTTCGCCACCGAGTACCGGGTCAACGAGATGCTGGCCGCGTACCCGATGCCGGTCGTGGCGGTCATCGACGGGGTGTGCATGGGCGGCGGCCTGGGGTTGTCGGTGCACGGGCCGTTCCGCGTGGTGACCGAGCGCGCGATCCTGGCCATGCCGGAGACCGCCATCGGCTTCTTCCCCGACGTCGGGGCCTCGCACTTCCTGTCGCGCCTGCCCGGCGGCGTCGGGGCCTACCTCGCCCTGACGGGCGCTCGCCTCGGCGCCGCCGACGCCCTGGGGATCGGCCTGGCGACCCATCACGTCGCGTCCTGGAACCTGCCCGCCCTGCTGAGGCTGCTCGCCGAGGACCCCCGGCCGGTCGACGCGGTCCTGCGCGACCTGGCGTCGGTGCCGGCGCGAGGGTCCGCGCTCGCCCGGCACCGCGGTCACATCGATCTGGCGTTCACCGCGTCGGACGTGGCGGGGGTCTTTCGCCGCCTGGGGAACGACACCGGCGACTGGGCGTGCCAGACGCGCAAGGCGCTGGAGAGCATGTCTCCGCAGAGTCTCGATCTGACGCTGGACCTGCTCCTGTGGGGCAGGCAGCGTTCCCTGCGCGAGTGCCTGGACGCGGAACGGGAGGCCGGCCGGTACGTCGTCCGCAGCCCCGACTTCATCGAGGGGGTGCGCGCCGCGCTGGTGGACAAGGACCGGTCGCCGAGGTGGGGCGAGTCCCGCTATCGGGGCATGTCGCCGGACGGGACGGTGCGCTGGGCGGATGAGGCGCCGGTGACGTGAGCCGGGCGCGGCCGGTGCCGGTGCGGTACCGGCCGCGCCCGCGGTCAGCCGCCGATCTTGTCGAGTTCGGCCACGTCGTCCGCCGAGAGCGACAGGGCCGCACCGGCGACGTTCTCGCGCAGGTGCTCGACCGACGAGGTGCCCGGTATGAGCAGGATGTTCGGCGACCGCTGGAGCAGCCACGCGAGCGCGACCGACAACGGCGTCGAGTTCAGGCGGGCCGCGACGGCCGAGAGCGCGTCCGACTGCAACGGGGTGAATCCGCCGAGCGGGAAGAAGGGCACGAAGGCGATGCCGTCCTCGGCCAGCTCGTCGATGAGGGCGTCATCGTGACGTACGGCGAGGTTGTACAGGTTCTGCACGCAGACGATGGTGCCGATCGACCGTGCCTCGGCGATCTGCTCCTCGGTCGCGTTGCTTATGCCGAGGTGCCGGATCAGGCCCTGGCGCTGCAACTCGACGAGCGTGCCGAACGCCTCCGCGACCGACTCGGGCTGACGTCCCTCGGCGTTCCCCATCCGCAGGTTGACCAGGTCCAGCACGTCGAGCCCGAGGGTTTCGAGGTTGGTGTGCACCTGCCGCCTGATGCTCTCGGCGTCCCTGGCCGGCGGCCAGCCGCCCTGCGCGTCGCGGAACGCGCCCACCTTCGTCACGATGTGCAGCGACTCGGGGTAGGGGTGGAGCGCCTCGCGGATCAGTTCGTTGGTCACGTTGGGGCCGTAGGCGGCGCTGGTGTCGATGTGGGTGATGCCGAGGGCGACCGCCTCGCGCAGCACGGCGATCGCCCCGTCGTGGTCGGCCGGAGGGCCCATGACCCACGGGCCGGCGAGTTGCATGGCCCCGTAGCCGAACCGGGTGACGTTCAGATCCCCCAGCGTCCATGTGCCGCCGGGAAGGGATCCAGCACTCATAGCGCGTACCTGCTTTCTAGATCGGAGATCGTCGGTGCGAACCCATCGAGCCGATGGGTCGGCCACAGCCGGATCGCGCTATTGATACTAGCGTGTAAGTTTACACTACAGTGCAAAAGGCCGGGGGTGGGGGAGTCCCCCGGCCCTGCCGCTACCAGGCGACGGGAAGGGCCTCCAGGCCGCCGGTCAACTGGTCGTTGCGCCGCCTCAGCTCCTCGAACGGCACCGCCAGCCGCAGCGTGGGGAAGCGCTGGAACAGCGTGCCGAAAACCGTCTGCAGTTCGACCCGGGCCAGGCTCGCGCCCAGGCAGAAGTGCGCGCCGTAGCCGAAGGCGATGTGCGGGGAGCGGGACTCGCGGGCGATGTCGAAGCGGTCCGGGTCGGGGAAGACGGCGGGGTCGTGGTTGGCGACGTGCGGCGAGAGCAGCACCGCCTCGCCGCGGCGGATCGTCACCCCGTCGATCTCGATGTCGGCGTGCGCGTACCGGGTCACGCCGCTGCCCTGGCCCGGCACGGTCACCCGCAGCAGCTCCTCCACCGCGGCCTCGACCAGCGAGGGGTCGCGCAGCAGCGCGTCGAGCTGGTCCGGGTTGGCCAGCAGCGTCAGCACGCCGTAGTCGATGCGGTTGACGGTCGTCTCGTGCCCGGCGAACAGCAGCCCGGCCGCCAGCAGCGCGGCCTCCCCGTCGGGCAGGTCGGCGGCGGCCAGGTCCGAGTAGACGTCCTCGGCCGGATGCTCGCGCTTGCGGCGCAGCAGCTCGCCGGTGTACTCGGTGAACTGCTCCAGCGCCTGCAGGCTCCGGTGCGGGTCGCTGAAGTCGCCGAGGTCGACGCTGAGGGCGCGGAAGCGGTCCCGGTCCTCGTACGGCACGCCGAGCAGTTCGCAGATCACCAGCACGGGAAGCCGGAGCGAGAACTCCGCGTGCAAATCCACCGGCCGCTCCAGCCCGGCCATCCGGTCGAGCAGCCCGTCGACGAGTTCCTGGACGTGGCCCCGCATCGCGGTCATCCGCCGCGCGGAGAACGCCGGGGTGAGCAGCCGCCGCATTTTCGTGTGGTCCTCGCGCTCGGTGGCGTAGTCGCCGCGCGGCCCGCCGAGCAGCGCCGAGTTGGAGATCCTCGGCGCGTTCGCCGGGTCGTGGTGGGACCGCCCCAGCCGGTCGTCGGCGAACAGGCGCCGCGCCTGGTCATAGGCGACGACCAGCCACGCCTCGTCTCCGGCGGCGGTCGTGACGCGGGTGATCGGCGCCTGTTCCCGCAGCTTCGCGTATTCCGGCGGCAGTTCCAGTGGGTTATTCCATACGAATGGTAGCCGCGGTTGCGTAGACGTCATCAGCTTGCCCCTCATGCCCCGACAGCAAGGTCATCTCTGAAACTTCCATTCGAACGATTCGCTGTCAAATATGGCCGCCGAACCTCTCGCAGAGCGAAAACCAAACGACTTTCTGCAATCCGTAACCGGTATTTCCTTCCGGTCCTTTTCGTTCCCGCGGCGGCACCGGATGCTCACGCCCGGACCCGCGGCCGGGAGCGCCACAGCAGCCACACGAAGTACGGCGTACCCAGCAGCGCGGTGACGATGCCCGCCGGCACCTGGGCAGGCGCGATCACGGTACGCCCGAGCGTGTCGGCGAGGCTGACCAGGACGGCCCCGAGCAGCGCGGCCACCGGCAGCACGCGCGAGTGCCGGGCGCCGACGAGGGCGCGCGCCGCGTGCGGGGCGACCAGCCCGACGAAGCTCACCACGCCCACGGCCGACACCGCCGTGGCCGTGAGCAGGACCGCGCCGGCGAGGGCGGCGAGCCGTACCGGCTCCAGGGGCACGCCGAGCACCCGCGGACTGTCCTCGTCGAGGGCGAGCAGGTCAAGATCGCGCCGCAGCCAGGTCAGCAGCGGGACGACCAGGACCAGCGCGGCCGCGACCGGGATGAGCTGCACCGCAAGCCGGTTGTAGGTGGACCCGGACAGCCAGGTCAGCGCCATCGCGGTGTTCCACGGGTCGGCCTTCACGATGATCACCACGGTGATCGCCGTGCACGCCGCCTGCACCCCGACGCCGACCAGCACCAGCCGGTCCGAGCTCAGCCCCCCGCGCCACGACAGCAGGTAGACCAGCGCCCCCGCGGCCAGCGCCCCGGCCATCGCCACGGCCGTCATCGACCAGATCCCGGCCAGCGGGACCAGCGCGAGCAGCGAGATCGCGCCCACCCCGGCCCCGGCGGTGACGCCGAGCACGCCGGGCTCGGCGAGCGGATTGCGGCACACCGCCTGTACGGCGGTGCCCGCCACAGCCAGCGCCGCCCCGGCGAGCACCGCCGCGAGCACCCGCGGATACCGCTGGTCGAGCACGTAGGTGAGGGCGCGCCCGGTCCGCCCGCTCAGCCAGTTGGCCAGGTCCCCGCCGAGCACCCAGGTGTCGCCCCCGAGCATCCCCAGAAAGATCGCGCCCCCCAGCAGCGCGGCCGACACGGCGACGACGACCAGGAACGCGGCACGCGACCGGGCGGCCCGGAACCGCACGATCGGCGGCTGCCGCGTCGGCCCCGCGTCGCGGTAGCGCCGCGCCAGCCAGATCATCACCCCCGCGCCCAGCACGGTCGTCACCGCCCCGGGCGGCACCTCGACCCCGGCCTGCCCGCCCAGCAGGGCCCGCAGCGCGATGTCGGAGCCGAGCACGATGAGCACGCCGACCAGCCCGGCGAGCGGCAGCATCGTCCGGTGCCGGTGCACGCCCGGGATCGAGGACGGCAGCAGCCGCACGATCACCGGCGCGCACAGGCCGACGAACCCGATCGGCCCGGCGACGGTCACCGCCGCCGCCGCGAGCACGACGGCGAGGAGCGTGGCGGCGAGCCGCAGCCGCCGCACGCGTACGCCGAGCACGGTGGCGGTGTCGTCGCCGAGGCCGAGGATGTCGAGCCGGGGCCCGGCGAGCATGCCCAGGCCAAGCGCGACCAGGATGAGCGGCCCCAGCCGCGTGACGGCCTCCAGGTCGCTTTGCACCAGCGAGCCACTGCCCCAGGCGAACAGCCCGGTCGTCTCCTCCTCGAACAGGATCATCAGCAGGTTGGTGAGCGAGTGCAGCGCGAGCGAGGTCGCCGACCCGGCGAGGATCAGCCGCGTGGTGCCGATCCGGCCGCCGGCGGCGAGCGCCAGCACGAGCGCGGCGGCGGCGAGCCCGCCGATCAGCGCCAGCAGCCCCGACAGCGCGAGCGGCAGCGTGAAGCCGAACGCGGCCGCCGCCGCGACCGCCAGGTACGCCCCCGAGCTGACCGCGAGCGTGTCGGGCGAGGCCATCGGGTTGCGCGCGATCGACTGCAGCAGCGCGCCCGCCACGCCGAGCGCGACGCCGACGGCGGCGCCGGCGAGCATCCGGGGCATCCGCGAGGCGATCAGCACGCGGGCCGCCTCGTCGTCCCCGCCGCCGAACGGCAGCCGCAGCAGGTCGAGCGCGCCGATCGACGAGGTGCCCTGCGTCAGGTGCACGGCGGCGACCACGACGACGGCGGCGAGCGTCAGCAGGACGACCCCGGCCGCGCCCAGCCGCCGCAGCGGCGTGACGGGTACGGCCGGGGCCGGGTGGATCCGGGTGTCCAAGGTCAAAAAGAATCGGCCGATGTCAGGCGGTGTACGCCTGGACGATCGCCTCGGCGTACTGCTTGCACGACAGCGGTCCGCCGAACGTCCAGATGCCGTCGGGCAGCTTGCTGACCTGGCCCTTCTCCACGAACGGCAGCTTCTTCCAGATCGCGTTGGAGGCCAGGCCGTCGGCGAAGACGTCCACGCCGTCGGAGGCGTTGTAGAACAGGCGGGTGTCGGGGTCCTTCAGCGCGGTCAGGCCCTCGACGTCGGTGGTGCCGAGCCCCCACTCCGCGTCCACCTCGCCCTCCCAGGCGTTGACCAGGCCGAGCCGGGTGACGACCTCGGAGACGAGCGAGCCCTTGCCGAACAGGCGGATGGAGATCTTGCTGCCGTCCTTCCACCCGTCGGCCATGACGAACGGCTTGCCCGCGAACCCGGCGGCGGCGAGCTTGGCCTTGCCGTCGGCGAGGGTGGCCTCCAGGCCGGACATGAGCCGGGCGGCCTCGCCGGTCTTGCCGAGCGCCGTGGCGATCATGTTGAGGTCCTCGTGCAGCCGGTCGAAGTTGCGGCTCGCGTCGCTGCCCTTGGCCACGATGACCGGGGCGATCTTCTCCAGCTGCGGCACGAGCGTCTCGTCGTCGCTCTCCATGATCACCAGGTCGGGCTGGAGCGCGGCGATCGAGTCGACGCTCGGCTCCTGGCGGGTGCCGATGTCCTTGACCGACGCGTCGGGGGTGGCGGCGGTGACCCAGGTCTTGTAGCCCGCCACGTCGGCGATTCCGGCCGGCATGACGCCGAGGCTCATCACCATCTCGGCCTCGCCCCACTCCAGCGCCACGACCTTGGACGCCGGGCGGTCCAGGGTGACCTGCTTGCCGCGGGCGTCGGTCACCGTGATCGGGGCGGCGGAGGAGGAGCCGGAGGAGGCGGGTTCGGGGGCGGCGGTCTCGGTGGTGCCGCAGGCGCCGAGCACGGCTACGGCGGCGACGGCCACGAGGGCGGTACGCAGGGTGATCATTACGTTCCTGTCAGATTGTCGCGGGGAGGCCCTTGGCGCGTCGGCCGATCGGCCGGGTGGTGAGGGTTCCCGTCGCGGGATTGTGCGTGACCTCGATGCGGATGCCGTACACCTCGGCGAGCAGCTCCTCGGTGAGGACCCGCGCGGGCGGGCCGTCGGCGCGGATCCGGCCCCGGTGCAGCAGGACGATGTGGTCGGCGAGTTCGGCGGCCTGGTTCAGGTCGTGCAGCACGACGCCGATCGCCACGTCGTGCTCGTCGGCCAGGTCGCGCACCAGGTCGAGCAGTTCGACCTGGTAGCGGAGGTCGAGGAAGGTGGTGGGCTCGTCGAGCAGCAGGACGCCGGTGTCCTGCGCCAGGCAGGCGGCGAGCCACACGCGCTGGAGCTCGCCGCCCGACAGCTCGTCCGCCGCGCGGTCGGCCATCGGCGTGACGCCGGTGAGCTCCATCGCCCGCGTGATCGCGGCCTCGCCGTCGGGGTCGCCCGCCCGCCAGCGGCCCCGGTAGGGGTGCCGGCCGTACCCGACCATGTCCCGCACCCGTACGCCGGAGGGCGTGGGGCGGCTCTGCGCCAGCAGGGTGACCCGCCGGGCGAACTCGCGGGGGGACAGGGACGCGGCGGCGGTGCCGTCGGCCAGCGTGACCGCGCCCGCCGCGGGCCGGTGCAGCCGGGCCAGCGCGCGCAGCAACGTGGACTTGCCGCTGCCGTTCGGGCCGACCAGCGCCGTCACGCGCCCCGGTCGCAGGGCGATGGAGGCGTCCTCGACGACCGTGGTGCCGTGGTAGCCGAGGCACAGGCCGTCACCGCGAAGGGATGTTTCGGTCACGGCCATTAGGTTAGGCTTACCTATCCCAATGCACAAGTTTGGGGTCCCGTTGACCCGAACGAAGGTTCGGCGCTCCCGCCGGACGACCAACCGGGCCCCGGAGCGCGGGCGGAAATGTCACGGCGAGGTCACGGAGCCGTGAAAGTTACACGGATGTCGTTACAGGGATGTCACGATGCGGTCATATGGCCCGACGTCCGCGCGATGCCGACATTCCGGCCGTTTCGTTCGCCTTCGACCATCGGGCGGCGCGCGCTACCGTACTGGCCGAACCGTTGTACCTCTGTGACCAGGGCGTATATCACCCCGTGAAACGTTGGGGCTCCAAGATTCGATTGCAGTTTCACCTGCGTCATTTGACGTAGGTGAGGGGCTGCATTTTGTCTTGCCAACGCGGTCATTTGGCCGTCGTCGGCCCTAGTGTGACGTGGGTAACGTCGCCGACACGCCTTGTCGAACCAGCTTATCGAGGAGTCTTTGTGACAGGTGGGGAAACCGAGTCCCAGACGTCTCAGGGACTGATCGTTCGAGATCTCACGGTCCGATACGGACCGGCCATAACCGTGTTGAGATCCATCGACGTCGAGGTCCGCCCCCGCAGCGTCGTGGCGTTCATGGGCGTGAACGGCGCCGGCAAAACGACGCTCGCCCGAGCCGTGACCGGGATGCTGTCCTTCCATGGCGGTTCGGTGATCAGCGGAAGCATCACGTGGAAGGGCCGCTCGATCGTCGGGCACAAGCCCGCGCGGATCGTGCGCTCCGGCATCAGCCAGACGCTGGAGGGCCGGCGGATCTTCGCGGATCTCACGGTCGACCAGAACCTGTCGGTCGGCGGCATGACCAAGCGCAACGACGCCGCGCTCAAGCAGCGGCGCGAGTCGGTGTTCGAGCTGTTTCCCCGGCTGGCCGAGCGCCGCGACCAGCTCGCCGGCTACCTGTCCGGCGGCGAGCAGCAGATGCTCGCCATCGGCCGCGCGCTCATGCAGTCGCCCGAGCTGCTGGTGCTGGACGAGCCCTCCCTGGGCCTGGCGCCGAGCATCGTGGACCAGATCCGGGAGACGATCTCCAACATCCGCGAGACCGGCACCAGCGTGCTGCTGATCGAGCAGAACGCGACCATGGCGCTCACCGTCTCCGACTACGGCTACATCCTGTCGCACGGAACCGTCACCAAGCAGGGCCCGTCGAAGGAACTCCTCGCCGACCCGCACATCCAGTCCTTCTACCTGGGCCTGGACGAGGACGTCGCCGATCCCGCCGGCACCCCCGGCACCGCAGACACCGCCGCCGCGCCCCACGGAGCGACCGCATGACCGCCGCCGACCGGCCGATGCTGGCCGCCCGCAACATCAAGCTCACCTTCGGCGGCATCACCGCGATCAAGGACGTGTCGTTCGAGGTCAACAAGGGCGAGTTCTTCGCGATCATCGGGCCGAACGGCGCCGGCAAGACCTCGACGCTCAACGTCGTCAACGGGGTCTACAAGCCCAGCTCGGGATCGCTGGAGTTCGAGGGCGAGTCCCTCCTCGGCCGCAAGCCCGCCGACATCGCCGAACTCGGCATCGCGCGCACGTTCCAGAACCTGGCGCTGTTCGAGGAGATGACCGTCCTGGACAACATCGTCCTCGGACGGCACCACCTGATGAAGTCGGGCGTGCTCAGCGGCATGCTCTGGTGGGGCAGGGCCCGCCGGGAGGAGTACGAGGCCCGCCGCGACTGCCTGCCGCTGCTCGAACTCATGGGCCTGTCCGACATCCGCGACGAAATCGTCCAGGACCTGCCGTACGGCGTGAAGAAGCGCATCGAGCTGGCCCGGGCGCTCGCGATGCGGCCCAAGCTGCTCCTGCTCGACGAGCCGGTGGCCGGCATGAACGGCCCGGAGACCGCCGAGCTGGCCTCCTGGGTGCTGACCGCCAAGCGCGAGCTCGACCTCACCATCGTCATGATCGAGCACGACATGGCGCTGGTCACCAAGGTGGCCGACCGCGTGCTCGTGCTCGACTTCGGCGAGGTCATCTGCTGCGACACCCCCTCGGCCGCGGTGAACGACCCCCGGGTGGTCCGCGCCTACCTGGGCGGCAGCGGCGAGGACGTGATCGGACGCGCGACGGCGGGACTGAAGGGCGAGCCGGTCTCCACCTCGACAACGGAGGACGCCTCATAATGGAGAATCTGCAGATCCTCGCGGGAGGCATCTCCCAGGGCTGCGTCTTCGCGCTGCTGGCCCTCGGCTTCGTGATCGTCTCCAAGTCGACCGGGGTGTTCAACCTCGCGCAGGGCGCGTTCGTGGTGATGGGCGCGTACCTGACCTATTCCCTGCACCGGCAGGCGGGCCTGCCGTTCTGGGTGGCGGCCGTCCTGGCGATCGTGGCCTTGGCGGTCTCCGCGGCCGTGCTCGAAGCGGTCGCCGTGCACAAGGTGGCGACCAAGAACCTCTACACCCCGATCCTGGTCACCTTCGGCCTGCTCATCATGATCCCCCCGCTCGTCTCCCCCTTCTGGGGGACCGGCCAGCTGACGATCGGCGACCCCTGGGGGCTGAAGGTGGTCTCCCTCGGCGAGGTCGTGATCAGCCAGCGGGACCTGGCGGTGATCGCGGTGACGTTCATCGTGGTCGGCCTGTTCGGCCTCTTCTTCCGGTTCTCCCGGCTGGGCCTGGCGATGCAGGCGACCGCCATCGACCCCGAGGCGGCCCTCGCCCAGGGCGTGAGCGACCGGCTGGTGCACCGGCTCTCCTGGGCGATCGCGGGCGGGCTCGGCGCGTTCGGCGGCATCATGCTCGCCACCGCGGGCGGCGTCGGCCTCGGCCCCGGCCTGGAGAACTACGCGCTGCTCGCCCTGCCGGTCATCATCCTCGGCGGCATCGAGTCCCCGCTCGGAGCCGTGATCGGCGGACTGATCGTCGGGGTCGTGCAGCAGTTCGCCGTGGTCTACGCCGGTGAGAACTTCGGGCAGGGATTCGACGAGGTCGTGCCCTACCTGCTCATGATCGCAATCATGCTCGTGCGTCCCGAAGGACTCTTCGGGACCAGGAAGGTCAGGCGAATCTGATGGCGGTCGACATTTCCCCCGATGTCGCCGAGGGCTCCGCGCGCAAGGTGACGGTCCCGAAGCTGCGCCTGGTGAACTCGCGCGCCGGCCGGATCGGCGTGATCGTCTTCGTCGTCTTCGTCGTGGCGCTGCCGCTGAACTTCGGCGACACGTACTGGCTGGGCGTGCTGAACTCGGCGGGCATCGTCGGCATCGCCGCGATCGGCCTGAACATCCTCACCGGCTACGCCGGGCAGCTCTCGCTCGGCCACGCGGCGTTCGTCAGCGTGGGGGCCTTCGTCACCCAGTGGCTGGGCGGCCAGCTCGGCATGCCCATGATCGTCTGGCTGCCGGCCGCGGGCCTCGCCGCCGGGCTCGTCGGCGCGGCCGTGGCGCCGTTCGCGCTGCGGCTGCGCGGGCCGTACCTGGCGATCGTCTCGCTGGCGCTGGTCGCGATCGGCATCTACGTCGCCCGGAACATCCCCTCGATCACCGGCGGCAACGAGGGGACCATCGTCAACGCCCCCGTCACGCTGGGTCCGATCGACTTCGAGAACCTGACGATCGGCCCCCTCGCCTTCGGGCGCGAGCAGGGGATGTTCATCCTCATCTGGGCGATGGTGGGCCTGTTCGTGCTGCTGACCGCGAACGTGATGCGCACCCGCAGCGGGCGGGCCATGCAGGCGATCCGCGACCACGACATGGCGGCCGAGGTGCTGGGCGTACGCATGATGCGGACGCAGGCGAACGCCTTCATCCTGTCCACCTTCATCGCCGGCGTCTCCGGCGGCCTGCTCGCGGTCAACCTCGAGTACATCCGGCCGGACAGCTTCAGCATCGCGCTGTCGGTGCAGTACCTGGCGATCATCGTCATCGGCGGCATGGCCTCCCTCTGGGGACCGATCCTCGGCGCCCTGTTCGTGACCATGGTCCCGGTGATCGTCGATCTCTTCTCCGACTCCCTGCCCTTCCTCCAGCACGGCGGGACGGACGGGATGAGCACGACCGACCTGAGCCTGGTGCTCTACGGCCTGATGATCGTCATCTTCCTGCTCGCCGAGCCCAAGGGCCTGATCGCCATCCTCCGAAGGCTCAGGCGACGGTTCTCCTGACCCGGCGGCCCCGCAGTCTTACCGACGCTTACCGATTCGACGCTTATCGTTTCGACGCTTACCGATCCAACGTGGCACCACCTACCCGCGATCAACCCCTCCGCGGATGACCACCGAGAGGAAACACTCATGAAGTTCCCCAATAAGCGGACAGGAGCCGTCGCCGCACTGCTCCTCAGCGCCGCCCTCGCGGCGACCGGTTGCGCTGCGCAGAACACCGGCGGGGGCACCGACACCGCCGCCGGCGGCGAGCTCAAGGCCGCGCCCGGCTTCGACCCCAAGGCGAAGACCATCACCGTCGGCAACATCATCGCGCTGAGCGGCCCCATCTCGACCACCGCCCGCGAGCAGCTCGCCGGCCAGCAGGCCTGGTACGACAAGGTCAACGCGGCCGGCGGCATCGCGGGCAAGTACCAGATCAAGATGATCACCGCCGACAACCAGTACGACGCCCAGAAGTCCGTGCAGGCGTACCAGGAGATCAAGGACCAGGTCGTCATGCTGTCCGGCATCCTGGGCACCCCGTCGGTGAAGGCTCTGATCCCGATCCTCAACCGGGAGAAGGTCGCCGCGGTCCCCAGTAACCAGGACGCCAGCATCCGCAACGACCCCGCGCTGCTGCCGACCTTCCCGTCGTACCAGACCAACGTGGTCAACGCGGTCTCGTACCTCGTCTCCAAGAAGCCCGAGCTCAAGAACGCCAAGTACTGCGTGCTCGGCTACAACAGCTCCTGGGGCGACGACGTCGTGCAGGGCCTGACGTACATCACCGGCAAGTTCGGCAACAAGGTCACGAGCGTGGCCAAGTACGCGCCGCTGGACACCCAGCTCACCGCGCAGATGCAGCAGCTCAAGTCCGCCGGCTGCGAGGTCGTCGCCTTCTCCGGCGCCGCCAACAACCTGCCGTCGATGGTCGCCGCGGCCACCCAGCTCGACTTCAAGCCGCAGTGGATCGCCGAGTTCATCGCCAACTCCACGGCGTTCTCCGAGTCGCCGATCTCGTCGTACCTGAAGGACCACGTCCTGTTCACCGGCCTCGGCGCGGACCTGAAGGGCGCGACCGTTCCGGCGATCAAGGAACTGCGCGAGTCCAAGGCGCTGAACGGCGCCGACCTGACCGTCCAGCACATCTACGGCCACATCCAGGCGATGGCGGTTACGGCGCTGCTTGAGGAGGCCGTCAAGGACGGCGACCTGAGCCACGAGGGCGTCACCAAGGCCCTGGCCAAGCTGCCCAAGGTGGAGTTCAACGGCATCAACGGCGAGGTCATCCTCACCCCCGGCGCCCGCGTGCTCCCCAAGACCACGACCATCTACGAGTACGACAAGGAGTACTCGCCGTACGCCCTGAAGGCGGTCGCGGAGAACTACGCCGCCCCCGAGGGCAACGACCCCGCCTTCTAACCCCGCCGCGCTCAGAGCGCATTCCCCGCGACCGATCACGGCCGCCCGGAAACCACGTAGTGGCCCTGTCCGCAACCCGGACAGGGCCACTACATTTCCGCCGCAAATGCTCAGGAATCCGTACGCAACCGACTGGGCTCGTTGCGACGCCAGGCGTTGGCACCGGAACGCTACGCCTGGCCTGCTCCTGTGGCGGACGGCTTCAGCCGCTCGTCCAGAGCACGAACGTAGGCATTTTTCGACCAAGGGTCGAGGAGCCTACGCGCCTCGGTGAATCGGTGTCTGAGGCGGGCGGAGCTGTGGGTGTTGATCAAGGGAATGGCCGCCGCCAGTCTCGTGGTGGCTTCGGGGATTTCCTTCATTTGTGCCAAGGCGACGGCCTGGTGAATGAAATCGAAAGCTCCTTCCCGGCTGTAGCCGGGTGCACCCCTCGCCGCCCGGGCCTTCGCCGTGTCGAGCACGTCTTTGACGTGGCCGAGGCAGACCGGACTCTTGCCGAAGGCGGCGGAGTCTCCCCGCCAGAAGGTCGAGCGCCTGCCGAGCGCTGGAGGAGGTTGGGCGCACGGCTCAGGCCGGCCGATAGTCCTCGTGAGGGATGGCTCGCCGCCATACGGCCTCGAATGCCTCCGCCTGCCGCTTGATAAGGATGGGGTCGGTGATGAGCTCCGCTCCCACCTTGTCACCCACTCCGCTGAAGTGGTGAACGAGCAGCGTGTCGTCGTCGAACAGCCAGAAGTCGTTCGCAGGTAGCATCAGGTCCGTCGCGTTCCGGCGGGGCAACCATCGCACCTGTTCCCCTGCTCGGATGTTCGGGACGGTGATGTCGTACTCGTACCGGATGTAGGGGCTGATCGGCTCCGACACGACGCGCGCCCGCTTCACCTCAACGCCTCGGCTGACAGCGTCGACGATGTTCTGCAGCCAGGGCCGCCACCACGAGGAACGGTCATCCAGGTCGATTCTGTGCCCGGATTGCCAGGCGCTGAAATTCGGATCGTTCAGGGTGTAGCCGTCGCGCATCTCCAGATGCCGGGCAGAGCGTCGGCAGGCGGTCAGGAGCTGCTCAAGCGTTCGTGCTGCCGACACTGGCTACCTCCGGGAAGAACTGCATCATACGCTTGAGTGCTCGACAGGTTCACCGACCTGGGGCGGAAACCGGGACCGTCGCGCTCATCGCGCTGCTGTCGGCCCAGCTGCTGCAGACCGTCGCGATCAGCCACGGCGACCTCGTCGTCATGGCGTCCGGCGCGCTCTCCCTGGCGGCGCCCGCGCTGATCGTGTCGCTGCCCAGGGTCAGCACCGGTTCGGGTGCCGTCCGATCAGCCCCAAGGGATGGCTGATCGCGCTCGGCTGCGGGGCCGCCGCCACGGCCGCGGGCCTAACGCGCGGTCGGCGTCGCCTGGGTGCAGGACGCCCTTGAAAACGATCGGCAGGCTGGTGCGCTCGCGCAGCCAGTCGAGGTCGGACCAGGTTGCAGGCCGGGAGTCTGCGAGTCGGACACCTTGTCGCGATCCTCCTGAGCGGGGGCGGGTTCGCGCAATTCATATCATGGGCTGGACAACCGTCACTGACTCGTCCTGTGAAAGTCTGAGACCTTCTATACGGCCATTTCCTGTCCACTCTCAGCTATTTTCCCAGGTCGGCGCCATCATATGATCGAGCGACGTCGAATGTTGCACCGTGCGCTCCGCCCTCGGATGTCGCGCCTCAACGCAAAGTGGCCGGTCGGATGCTATTGCCCCGGGGTCTGCGGTGACCGCCTGGAATCGCTCCGGAATCGCTCCGGAATCGCACCCGAAAGGAATGTCATGAGTTTGACGGAGGATGTCGCGGAGTTCACGTCCCGGCAGTTTCGGTAAACGGTCCGGGGCCGGCGCATGTCATCGGCGTGACTTTTCGAGGACGGCACCATGGCCGAACGTCCCCGCCGCGCCTCGGATCAACCGGACCGGCCGTCCGCCGAAACCGGCCGCGTACCTTCCCCTGCAAGTTTCCGCCGGCCCGTACCGGCGCTTGACCAGCGCCGCACCGCGCCTGCCGCGTTCCACTATCGGGGGTGGGTGTGGCCTATTGGACCGTTTTGAGTGAGCGCTGCGGCCGTGAACCGGATTACGACATGGCCCGATGGCTCCGGGAGTCCTGGTCGTGATGTACCCGATGGTGTTGGCCCGGTCCACAAGAGAACGGGCGGGAATCCATGCGCTGCCGATAATTCAGAGCGTGACGCGACATCAACATTTAGGCTTGGAGCGGTATGCGAGTCATACCGACCGCGATCAAAGGAGATTTCCGTGACAAACCCCCGAGCCAGAACCATCGCACGGACCGGAGCGATCGCCGCACTCGTACTCGCCTCCGGCCTGCTGACGGCGCCGCCGGCCTCGGCTCAGCCGACCGCCGTCTCCGCGCCGCAGCGGGTCGTGACGATCACGGACACCGCCGGGGCCGAAAGCGCCGCCGCCCGCCCGAGCAACGGCCGCATCCTCTACTCCGGAATCCGGGGCGGCCTCGGCAGACTCACGATTAAGAACGGCCTGAGCCGAGACGGCGTGGTCACCCTCGTCCGTGGCCGGACCAAGGCGATCAGCGTGTACGTCCGCGCCCGCAAGAGCACCACCGTACGCAACATCAAGGACGGCACCTACCGCGTCTTCTTCACCACCGGCTACCGCTTCAGCGTCTCCAAGGGCCGTTTCACCCGCAGCGCCACCTACCAGCGCTTCAACAGCCGCCTGCTCTTCCGCACCACCGCCACCCAGTTCAGCACCTGGCGCCTGACCCTCCACGCCGTCCCGGGCGGCAACGCCGGAACCACCACCATCAACCCCAAGGACTTCCCCGCCTAACCTTTGTGGTCGTACGCGTGGGCATGGAGGTCCATTAGCGGATGCCCGCCGATCGACGCTCACCCGCGCAGCCGCGCGTTCAGCCGTGCGGCCTGCAGGGTGAGGTGATCGCGTTCGGCAAGGCTGGGCGCCGATCGGGCGGCTTCGGCGTAGAGCCGTGCCGCCGTGGCCGGGTCACCGTCACGCTCGTGCAGGTACGCCGCGACGGCGGTGTAGCGGGGGAGGGCGGGGTCGAGCTCCGCCAGGGCGGCCAGGCCGGCCCGGGGGCCGTCGGCCTCCCCGAGCGCGACGGCCCGGTTGAGGCGGGCCACGGGGCTGTCGGTGAGGCGCACCAGCTCGTCGTACCACTCGACGATCTGCACCCAGTCGGTTTCTTCGGCTGTGCGGGCGTCGGCGTGGAGGGCGGCGATGGCGGCCTGGGCCTGGAACTCGCCCAGGCGATCGTGGGCGAGGGCCGCCTGGAGCACCTCGACGCCCTCGGCGATCATGCGGGTGTCCCACAGGCCGCGGTCCTGCTCGGCGAGGGGCACGAGCCTGCCGTCGGGGCCGGTGCGGGCCGGGCGCCGGGCGTGATGGAGCAGCATGAGCGCGAGCAGGCCCGCGACCTCCTCGTGGTGAATCCTGGCGGCCAGTTGGCGGGTGAGCCGGATCGCCTCGGCGGCGAGGTCGACGTGGCCGGAGTAGCCCTCGTTGAAGACCAGGTAGAGCACGCGCAGGACCGTGGCGACGTCACCGGGCTGGTCGAACCGGACGCCCGAGACGGTCCGCTTGGCCCTGCTGATCCGCTGGGCCATCGTCGCCTCCGGCACGAGGTAGGCCTGCGCGATCTGACGGGTGGTCAGACCGCCGACCGCGCGCAGCGTGAGCGCGACGGCCGACGCGGGTGTCAGGGACGGGTGGGCGCACAGGAAGTACATCTGGAGCGTGTCGTCCACCGCCGATCCCGGGCCGGGGGCGGGCTCGCTCTCGACGCGTATCTCCCGGTGCCGACGGGAGGCGTCGGCGCGGGCGGCGTCGAGGAACTTGCGCCAGGCCACCGTGACCAGCCAGCCCTTGGGGTCCCGCGGCGGGTCGTCCGGCCAGACGCGTACGGCCTCGACCAGGGCGTCCTGCACGGCGTCCTCGGCCGTCGCGAAGTCGGCTCCGCGGCGGACGAGGACGCCGGTCACGGTGGGGGTGAGGGTCCGCAGCAGGGACTCGTCCACCGCGCGTCACTCCGTCACGGTCGGCGGCTCGGTCAGGAACGGGCGCACCTCGAGCCACTCGTGGATCGGCTTCCCGCCCGCGCCCGGAGCCGCCGACAACTCGCCCGCCAACTCCAGCGCTCGCTCGTAGGACTCGACGTCGATCACCATCCAGCCGGCGATCAGGTCCTTGGTCTCGGCGAACGGGCCGTCGGTGACGGGCGGCCGTCCCTCGCCGTCGTAGCGGACGAACGTGCCTTCCGGGGAAAGCGCCTGCGCGTCGACGAACTCGCCGGTGCCCTCGAGCCGGGCGGCGAAGTCCCGCATGTACTGAATGTGGGCCGAGACCTCCTCCGGCGTCCACTGGTCCATCTGCACGTCGTTGACCGCTGCCGGGGCGCCCCGGTAGTGCTTGAGCAGCAGGTACTTGGCCATCGTGTTCTCCTTGCGTGGTACGGCCCAGTGTGGCCGTGTTCACTGCGGGGACGGAGCCGTACCCGGGTTCTCGACATCCACCGCGACATTTGTCGGCGAACTTCACGACTTCCCGCAGTGCGTGGTTCCTCCTGGCCGAAGATGATCGCGGCGCCGAGGGCCGCCTCGGCGGGTACGAAGATTCGGCCGGTGGCGGGCTCACGCAGAGGGATGCCGTTGTCTCGGAGCAACCGTTCGGTGTGTGCGATGTCGCGTACGGCCACCGTGGGGAGGCGGCGAACGCGGGCAGGTCCGACGGGCGTTCTCCGGAAAGCAGATCGCCGAGGGCGTCGCGGCCACGAGGTGGGGACGGGCTGGGCGGGATTGTCGGTCGGTCCTGCCAAGATGGGCGGTTGTGTCATGGCATGAGGCCGAGTGGGGGAGGAGCGATGTGGTTTTCGCGCTCGCTCACCGGAAGAAGTGCGTGGCACGAGCGGCATAACCATGATCGTTCTGGATGGGCGTCAGTAAGATGCCACGGTCCAGACAGACGGAGTAACCCCGGAAAGGGCAGCACGTGGCGCAGAAGGTGATACTGGTTGACGACCTCGACCATTCCGAGGGCGATGACGTGGCGAGACGGGAGTTCCCGCTGCTGAACCGGACCTTCGCCATTGATCTATCCGACGCCAACCACCAGCGGCTGAGTGAGGCGCTCGCGTTCATCGAGGAGGTTCTGGAGCACGCGCGGGAGGTGAAGCAGCAGGCGCGCGTCAAGAAGGCCGCCGACACCTCGCCGCGGCTGCGCGGCTACACCTTCACCGATGTCCGGGCGTGGGCGCGGGAGCAAGGGCTGGAGGTTCCGGCTCGGGGCAAGCTGCCGGACGAGATCGTCGAGCGGTTCATCGCGGCGCATCCCGAGACGGCCGATATGACGGAGACGAGCGAAGCGGCGGACGAGGAGACGAGCGAGGCGGCGGACGAGCCAGGTGACGCGCCGTCGGCCGAGGTGGAGGCGAGCACCGCCGCCTGATCGGCGTTCGGGCCGAGCCGTTCACCCCCGCGTACGGCCTGTCGGGCGGGTGGCGTGCTCATCGTGGGAAGCTGCGGGAGCCGTTCACCCTCGGGTACGGCCTGCCGGGCGGGCGGCGCTCATCGTGGGAAGCCGCGCGAGCCGTCCACCCGCGTACGGCCTGTCGGGCGGGTGGCGTGCTCATCGTGGGAAGCTGCGGGAGCCGTTCACCCCCGGGTACGGCCTTTCGGCCGGGCGGCGCTCATCGTGGAAAGCCGCGCGAGCCGTCCACCCGCGTACGGCCCGCCGGTGGTGGGAAGCCGTGCGGCGGGTTCTGTGCGACAGGGGTCAGTACGACAATCGAAAGCCCTTGACCGGCCGTGTTCCGGTCAAGGGCTTTCGGCTTGGCTACGCCGACGCGAAGGGGCGTCGTCGTCCGCTTAGGGCGGTTCAGGCCGGATCGGACAAAGTGTGCTGAAGGCCCGCGATTGCCTGCTGGGGCGGCTGCATGGAACTTCGGCGTCGCCCGAACGATGCTTGAGTAGGGCGGCGCGTCCTCAGAGCAGCGGCTTGCTGCAGGCGCGGCAGCGGTCGCTGAGGATGGACAGCAGTTCCACGGCCTTCTGCGACGCCTCGCGGAGCTGGTCGAGCTCGTTGGAGGTGTTGAGGCGGATCAGAGCCGTCTCGGCGTCCTCGGACGGGGTGTCGCTGATCGCGGCGATGACGTTGGCGGCGGGTGTGCCGTACTGGTAGAGGAGGACCTGCTGGTCCTGGCTCGCCGGGAGTTCGGCGGGCAGGTGGCCGACGCCGATGCCGGCGAGTTTGCCGCTGAGCGTCTGGCGGACGGTGGTGCCCAGGCGTCCGAAGCCGCCGATCTCGCGCAGGACGGCCATGCCGATCCTGAGAACGCCGTTGTGCCGGATGACGACCGCCCGCAGATCCTCCCAGGTGGTGGGGGTGTCCGCGACCGGCTCGATCGCGTGGGCGCTGGACATGGCTAGGACACCGGCCGGCGGGTCGTGGTGCCGGCGCTTACTGAGGCGGGCGGCATGCTCTCTCTCCTTCACCTGCGTGGACCCCGGTCGTCTGCAGGCGAGTTTCCCTGACGTCCGTTGTCATCCGTATTACTTCCGTGTTAAATCCTGCCGCCTGCGCCGGGGCGGGGCCGCCGGCCGCACGCGGGGTCGCTCAGGACCCAAGGATAATTTTAAGATTGACTTTATCCTTGGATTTATCTTCTCGGATATCTTTCGCGCTTTCTTCGGCGCTTAGTTTAATGTTATCCTATTAACACCGCTGTTACCTGAACGACCAGGTTTCGCAACAACGCGTCCGCACATTCTTGTTCTGTCGCGGCGAACACGGGCCGCGGCGGACGCGAGAAGAAGCGGAATTGCTGTGGATTCTGAGCGCGCATTTTTCACCGGTTTTTGTGACACGACGCTGCGGGACGGCGAACAGGCCCCCGGAGTGGCTTTCACGGCCGACGAGAAGGTGGCGATCGCCGCCGCGCTCGACGCCGCGGGAGTTCAGCGAATCGAGGCGGGGGTGCCGGCGATGGGGCCGGCCGAGTGCGACGCGCTGCGGCGCATCGCCGACGCCGGGCCGCGCGCCGAACTGGTCGCGTGGTGCAGGGCGACCCGCGCCGACGTGGACGCCGCGGCGGGTGTCGGGCTCGCCGCGGCCCACATCACGATCCCGGTCTCGGACCTGCACCTGGGCGCCAAGCTCGGGCGGGACCGGGCGTGGGCCCGGCGGCGGATCCGTGACTGCGTGCTCGCCGGGCTCGACCACGGGCTGCGGGTCAGCGTCGGGTTCGAGGACGCCTCCCGGGCCGACGACGCGTTCGTCATCGACCTCGCCGGTGAACTGCGCGAGCTCGGCGTGGTCCTGCTGCGCTGGGCCGACACCGTCGGGATCATGGAGCCCTTCGGGATCAGCACCCGGCTGGCCGCGCTGGTGCGGGCCGTGCCGGGGCCGTGGGAGATCCACGCGCACGACGACTTCGGGCTGGCCACGGCGAACACCCTCGCCGCCGTACGGGCGGGCTTCACCTGGGTGAGCACGACCGTGGCCGGGCTCGGGGAACGGGCGGGCAACGCCCCGCTCGAAGAGGTGGCGATGGGCCTGCGCCACCTCCTGCACGCCGACCCGGGCCTCGACACCACCGCGTTCAAGGCCCTGGCCCGCCTGGTCGCCCGCGCGGCCCGGCGGCCGGTGCCGCACGGCAAGGCGGTGGTGGGCGGGTCGGTGTTCGCCCACGAGTCGGGCATCCACGTCGACGGCGTGCTCAAGTCGCCGGCGACGTACGAGCCGTTCGACCCGGCGGAGGTCGGCGGGCGGCGGCGGCTCGTGCTCGGCAAGCACTCCGGGCGCGCGTCGCTGCGGCACGCGCTGGCCCAGTGCGGTCTGCAGGCCGCCGACGAGCAGCTCGGCCCGCTGCTCGACGACGTCAGGACCCGGGTGTCGGAGCTCAAGCGACCCCTGCGCGCCCGCGAGGTGCGCGAGATGTTCCTGCAGGGCGCGTCGGCGTAGACCGCCCACCCCACCCGTCAACCATCCCCTCGACCAAACCCCGCGACCAATCCCTCGACCCATCCGGCGACCAACCCCGCGACCCGGCCTACGGAGGGCCGGCGACTTCGACGAGAGGACACGGCAGTGAGGCAGATCGCCTTCTACGGCAAGGGCGGCATCGGCAAATCCACCACGCAGCAGAACACCATGGCCGCGCTCGCCGAGCAGGGCCAGCGGATCATGATCGTCGGCTGTGACCCCAAGGCGGACTCCACCCGGCTCATCCTGCACTCCAAGGCGCAGACCTCCATCCTGTCGCTGGCCGCCGAGGCCGGCTCGGTGGAGGACCTGGAGCTGGAGGACGTGCTGCTCAAGGGCCAGTGGGACATCCGCTGCGTGGAGTCCGGCGGCCCCGAGCCGGGCGTCGGCTGCGCCGGGCGCGGCGTCATCACCTCCATCGGCTTCCTGGAGGAGAACGGCGCCTACGAGGACCTCGACTACGTCTGCTACGACGTGCTCGGCGACGTCGTCTGCGGCGGCTTCGCGATGCCGATCCGCCAGGGCAAGGCCCAGGAGATCTACATCGTCGCCTCCGGCGAGATGATGGCCATGTACGCGGCGAACAACATCGCCAAGGGCATCCTCAAGTACGCCCACTCCGGCGGCGTACGGCTCGGCGGCATCATCTGCAACAGCCGCAACACCGACCTGGAGGCCGAGCTCGTCGGCGAGCTGGCCCGGCGGCTCAACACCCACATGATCCACTTCATCCCGCGCGACAACGTCGTGCAGCACGCCGAGCTGCGCCGCATGACGGTCATCGAGTACGACCCGACCTCCAAGCAGGCCGACGAGTACCGCGAGCTGGCCCGCAAGATCCACGAGAACGACCGCAAGACGATCCCCACCCCGATCACGATGGACGAGCTGGAGCAGCTGCTCATCGACTTCGGGATCATGGAGCAGGAGGACGAGTCCATCATCGGCCAGGCCGCCGCCCCGGCCGGCGCGCGCTGAGAAGGGGCCGTCCCGTGACCATCACAGAGACCCCGGGCGCGACGCCCTCCAGGGCCGAGACCGAGGCGATGATCGCCGAGGTCCTGGAGGTCTACCCGGAGAAGGCGCGCAAGGACCGCGCCCGTCACCTCAAGCCGAACGACCCGGACGGCTCCAAGGAGTGCCAGGTCAAGTCGAACGTCAAGTCCCGCCCCGGGGTGATGACGATCCGCGGCTGCGCCTACGCCGGCTCCAAGGGCGTGGTGTGGGGCCCGGTGAAGGACGTGGTGCACATCAGCCACGGCCCGGTCGGCTGCGGCCAGTACTCCTGGGCCACCCGCCGCAACTACTCCCGCGGCGAGCTCGGCATCGACAACTTCGTCGCCATGCAGTTCACCAGCGACTTCGCCGAGCGCGACGTGGTGTTCGGCGGCGACAAGAAGCTCGCGCAGATCAACAAGGAGATCGCCGAGCTGTTCCCGCTGGCCAAGGGCATCTCCATCCAGTCCGAGTGCCCGATCGGACTGATCGGCGACGACATCGAGGCGGTCGCCAGGGAGTCGAGCAAGGAGCTGGGCCTGCCGGTGGTGCCGGTGCGCTGCGAGGGCTTCCGCGGCGTCAGCCAGTCGCTCGGGCACCACATCGCCAACGACTCCATCCGCGACCACGTGCTCGGCACCCGCGACACCACCGAGCGTACGCCGTACGACGTGGCCCTCATCGGCGACTACAACATCGGCGGCGACGCCTGGGCCTCCCGCAAGATCCTGGAGGACATGGGCCTGCGCGTGATCGCGCAGTGGTCCGGCGACGGCACCATCAACGAGCTGGCCACCACGCACCTGGCCAGGCTCAACATCATCCACTGCTACCGCTCGATGAACTACATCTGCACCACGATGGAGGAGCGGTACGGCATCCCCTGGGTGGAGTACAACCTCTTCGGCCCCACGAAGATCATCGAGTCGATGCGGAAGATCGCGTCCTTCTTCGACGACCACATCGCCGAGAAGACCGAGGCCGCGATCGCGAGCTACCAGCCCTTCTTCGACCAGGTGCGCGAGCGCTACCGGCCGCGGCTGGAGGGCAAGCGGGTGATGCTGCTCGTCGGCGGCCTGCGCCCCCGGCACACCATCGGGGCGTACGAGGACCTCGGCATGGAGGTCATCGGCACCGGCTACGAGTTCGGGCACCGCGACGACTACGAGCGCACCTACCCCGAGCTCAAGGACGGCGCCGTCCTGTACGACGACCCGACCGCGTTCGAGCTGGAGGAGTTCGCCCGCCGCCTCAAGCCCGACCTGATGGGCGCGGGCGTGAAGGAGAAGTACGTCTTCCACAAGATGGGGCTGCCGTTCCGGCAAATGCATTCCTGGGACTATTCCGGCCCTTATCACGGCGTCGAGGGGTTCGCGATTTTCGCCCGCGACATGGACATCGCGATCAACAACCCGTCCTGGGACCTTTTCCAGGCGCCGTGGGCGAATTCCGGATCGGAGGCCGGCCGATGACCACCGCTCCCGAGGCGTTTCGCGTCAAGGACCACAACGAGCTGTTCGACTCCCCGGAATACGCCGCGCAGTTCGAGCGCAAGCGCGAATTCGAGGAGGGCTGCTCCTCCGACGAGGTCGAGCGGGTCAAGCAGTGGACCCGCACCTGGGAGTACCGGGAGAAGAACTTCGCCCGCGAGGCCCTGACCGTCAACCCGGCCAAGGCGTGCCAGCCGCTCGGCGCGGTGCTGGCGAGCCTCGGCTTCGCCGGGACGCTGCCGCTGGTGCACGGCTCGCAGGGCTGCGTCGCGTACTTCCGCAGCCACTTCGCCCGGCACTTCAAGGAGCCCTGCCCCACGGTCTCGTCGTCGATGACCGAGGACGCGGCGGTGTTCGGCGGCCTCAACAACATGGTGGAGGCCCTGGACAACGCGACCGCCCTGTACAAGCCGGACATGATCGCGGTGAGCACCACGTGCATGGCCGAGGTGATCGGCGACGACCTGCACGCCTTCATCGAGACGTCCCGCGAGCGGGGCTCGATCCCGGCGGACTACCCGGTGCCGTTCGCGCACACGCCGAGCTTTGTCGGGTCCCACCTGACCGGGTACGACAACATGCTCCGGGCCATCCTGGAGTACCTGGCCAGGGACGTCGAGCGCAAGCCGCACGGCAACGGCCGGCTGAACATCGTGCCCGGCTTCGACACCTACGTCGGCGACCACCGGGAGATCAAGCGCATCCTCGCCCTGATGGGCGTGGACCACCTCATCCTCGGCGACCACAGCGCGTCCATGGACTCGCCCGCCGACGGGGAGTACGTGCTCTACCCGGGCGGCACCCCGCTCGACGAGGCCGCCGACGCGATCAACGCCAACGGCACGATCTTCCTGCAGGAGTTCGCCAGCAGGAAGACCGCCGAGCTGGTCCGGCACGACTGGGGGCAGCCGGAGGTCGTCATCCCCACGCCCATCGGCGTGCGGAACACCGACCGGTTCATCACCGAGGTCGCCAGGCTGGCCGGGGTCACCGTACCGGACGAGATCACCGCCGAGCGCGGTCGGCTCGTCGACGCGCTCACCGACTCGCACGCCTACCTGCACGGCAAGCGCGTCGCCATCGCGGGCGACCCCGACATTGTGCTCGGCACGCTCGGCTTCCTGCTGGAGCTGGGCATGGAGCCGGTGCACGTGCTCAGCACCAACGGCGACGCCGCCTTCGAGTCGCACGCCCAGGAGTTACTGGCGTCCAGCCCGTTCGGCGCCAAGGCGACGGTCTGGGCCGGCAAGGACCTGTGGCACCTGCGCTCGCTGGTGTTCACCGAGCCGGTCGATTTGCTCGTCGGCAACTCGTACCTGAAGTACCTGTCCCGCGAGTCGGACACGCCGCTGGTCCGGGTCGGCTTCCCGATCTTCGACCGGCACCACCTGCACCGATTCCCGATCATCGGGTACGCCGGCGGCCTGCACCTGCTCACCCAGCTGGTGAACACCGTGCTCGACCGGCTGGACCGCGAGGCCCCCGACCACAGCTACGACGCCGTCCGCTGAGGGATCTGAGGGATTCACCGCCATGACCACAGCGCAGCCTCCGGCCGTGCACCCACCGGCCATTCCCCCCACACCGGGGTCACCCCCCGCCCCGCCTGCCGCCGCCGTGCCGGCCGCCCGGACCGCCGAATCGCCCGCAACGGCGTCCGGGCGCGGCCCGGGGCGGGGGGTCACCCCTCTCCCGGGAGACATCCCGGCCGCGTCGTACGGCACGGCCCGGCTTGGCCCACTGTCCGGCCCACTGTCCGGCCCGCTGTCCGGCCAGAGTCTGCTGTCCGACCGCGAGGCGCTGTTCACCGAGCCGGGATGCGACCACAACCAGGCCAAGGACGCCAAGGCCCGCAAGGCCGGGTGCCCCAAGCCCAAACCGGGAGCCACCGCCGGAGGCTGCGCGTTCGACGGGGCGATGATCGCCCTGGTGCCGATCGTGGACGCCGCCCACGTGGTACACGGGCCCATCGCCTGCGCGGGCAACTCCTGGGACGGGCGCGGCAGCCTGACGTCCGGCCCAACCCTGTACAAACGCGGCTTCACCAGCGACGTCGGCGAGCATGACGTGATCTTCGGTGGCGAGCAGCGGCTGTACGACACCGTCGTCGAGGTCGTCGAGCGGCACCGGCCCGCGGCCGTGTTCGTCTACTCCACCTGCGTCACGGCGACGATCGGCGACGATCTCGACGCGGTGTGCCGGGCCGCGGCGCGGGCGACCGGCACACCGGTAGTCCCGGTGCACTCGCCGGGGTTCGCCGGCAGCAAGAACCTCGGCAACCGGCTCGCCGGCGACGCGCTGCTGCGGCACGTCATCGGCACCCAAGAGCCCGACGACGTCACCGACCTCGACGTCAACCTGGTCGGCGAGTACAACATCGCCGGCGAGCTGTGGGACGTCACCCCGGTCCTGGGCAGGCTCGGCATCCGGGTGCGGGCCTGCATCAGCGGCGACGCCCGATACCGCGACGTCGCCGCCGCGCACCGGGCCAAGGCCACCATGGTCGTCTGCTCCAAGGCGCTGCTGGCCCTGGCCAGAGGGCTGGAGGAGCGGTACGGCATCCCGTGGTTCGAGGGCAGCTTCTACGGCGTCCGGGCGATGGGCGACACGCTGCGCGGCTTCGCCCGGGTGCTCGGCGGGGCCGACCTGGCGCGACGTGCCGAGGAGGTGATCGCCGCCGAGGAGGCGGACGTGGCCGCGGCGCTCGCGCCGTACCGGGAACGTCTCGCCGGGGCGCGGGCGGTGCTGTACACCGGCGGCGTCAAGAGCTGGTCGGTGGTGTCGGCGCTGCAGGACATCGGCGTCGAGGTGGTCGCCTCCGGGGCCACCAAGAGCACCGACGGCGACGTCGACAAGATCGTCCACCTGCTCGGCCCGGACGGCAAGGTGATCAAGGACGGGAGTCCCGCCGAGCTGCTGCGGCTGGCCCGGGAGACCCGGGCCGACATCCTCATCGCCGGGGGCCGCAACATGTACACGGCGCTCAAGGGGCGGCTGCCGTTCCTCGACATCAACCAGGAGCGGCACATCCCGTACGCCGGATACACCGGCGTGGTGGAGCTGGCCCGCCGCCTGGACCTGGCGCTGTCCAGCCCGGTCTGGGACCAGGTCCGCGCCCCGGCCCCCTGGGAGCCGGCGTTCGCGGGGAGGGCCGGCTGATGGCGCGCGTGACGACCGGCGGGCGGCGGGGCGCCATCGACCCGCTCAAGCACAGCCAGCCGCTCGGCGGCGCGCTCGTCTTCCTCGGCCTGAACCGCGCCATGCCGCTGCTGCACGGATCCCAGGGCTGCACGGCCTTCGCCAAGGCGCTGCTCACCCGGCACTTCGGCGAGCCGATCCCGCTGCAGACCACCGCCGTCACCGAGGTCACCGCGGTGTTCGGCGGCGGCGAGGCCCTGGTCGCCGGGCTCGACACCATCCGCGCCAAGCAGCGCCCCGACGTCATCGGCGTGCTCACCACCGGCCTCACCGAGGTCAGCGGCGAGGACGTGCTCGGGGAGCTGCGAAAGTACCTGGACGGGGCGGGGCCCGACGCGCCCCTGATCGTCGGGGTCTCCACGCCGGACTTCCGCGGCGGCCTGTCCGACGGCTGGTCCGCCGCCCTGGAGGCCCTGGTCCAGGCGATTCCCCTGGACCCCCTGGACCCCGCGCGGCGGGCCGCCGGGGACGCCGCCGGGGGAGCCGCGGGGGAGCGGCGGTCCGAGCCGGAGCCGCTGGCCGTGCTCGCGGGTCCGGCGCTCACCGCCGCCGATCTCGACGAGCTCGCCGACCTCGTGCGGGGCTTCGGCCTCGCCCCCGTGCCGGTGCCCGACCTTTCCGGCTCGCTGGACGGGCACCTCGCCGCCGAGTGGTCCCCGTTGACCACCGGCGGCACCACTCTCGGCGACCTGCGGCGCCTGGGCGAGGCGGGGGCGGTCCTGGTGGCGGGGGCGACCGCGGCCCCCGCCGGGGACGCGCTGGCCGCGCGGACCGGGGCCCGGGTGCTCCGCCATCCGCACCTGTGCGGCCTGGCCCGGATGGACGCCCTCGTCGCCGAACTCATGGAACACACCGGCGCGCCCGCTCCCGCGCAGGCGCGCCGGTGGCGGTCCCGGCTCGCCGACGGGCTGCTCGACACCCACTTCGTGCTCGGCGGCGTACGGGTGGCGATCGCGGGGGAGCCCGAGCAGCTCGTCGCCACCGGCTCGCTGCTGCGCGACGCCGGGGCCGAGATCGTCGCGGCCGTGTCGCCCACCCCAGCGCCGGTGCTCGCCGAGGCCCCCTGGGACGAGATCGTCGTCGGCGACCTCGCCGACCTCGACGAACGCGCCGCCGAGGCGGGAGCCGAGCTGATCGTGGCCTCCAGCCACGGCAGGGCGATCGCCGACCGCCTCGGCGCCGCCCACCTGTGCCTCGGCTTCCCCGTGTACGACCGCCTCGGGCCGCAGTTGCGCGGCACCGCGGGCTACCGAGGCAGCCTCCATCTGCTGCTCGACGCCGCGAACCTGCTGCTCGACCACCGGGACCGCCGGGGCCACCACACCCCGGCCTTCCCGCCCATCGGCGCCGTTCCGCTCGGCGACACGACCAGTCCAGCGAACTGACCCAGGAGTCGACGTGTTGAAAATCGCGTTCGCGACCGGCGACGGCACCGCCGTGGACCAGCATTTCGGCTGGTGCCGCCGGTTCGACGTCTACCAGGTGTCCGCCGAGGGAGCCGAGCTGCTGGAGAGCAGGCTGCTCGGCCCGGCCGACTCCGACGAGGACAACAAGATCGAAAGCCGGCTGTCGGAGGTGCGGGACTGCGCGATCCTGCACGTCTGCGACATCGGCGGCTCGGCGGCGGCCCGCGTCGTCAACGCCCGCATCCACCCGGTGAAGGTGCCCCAGGGCACGCCCGTCGCCGAGCTGCTCGCCCGGCTGCGCGCCGTGCTCGCCGGGAACCCGCCGCCGTGGCTGCGCAAGGTGCTGCGGCAGCACGCCCCCGAGGCCGTACCGGCCTGGACGCCCGGCGCCGACGTGGTGGCGAGCGTGGCGGGAGGTGCGGCGTGAGCACGGCGACGTTCCAGGGGTTCCTCGCCGACCTGGTCGGCCAGCTGCGCGCCGAGGACACCTACGGCCAGCTCGACCGGGTCTCCGACCAGGCGCTGCTGCGGCCGTACGTGATCACCAAGGAGAAGGCGCGCGAGATCCCCGTGGCGTGCGACGTGGAGGCGGTCACCCAGGGCCGCATCCGGGCCTTCTACCAGGCGGTCGCGGTCGGCATCGAGAAGGCCACCGGCGCCTTCACCACCGCCGTGCTCGACCTCAGCCACGAGGGCTTCGGCCGGGCGATCGTCTTCGCCGGCCGGCTCGTCGTGCACTCGGAGGTCCTGCGCGACGCCCAGCGGTTCGGCTTCCCGTCGCTGGAACGGCTCGCCGAGAAGGGCGAGGCGTACGTGACCGAAGCGGTGAAGATCCTCGGCACCTACCCGGAGGTGGCCCGTGACGACGCCTGACCGGCTCGCCGACACCCAGGCGCGGCTGCGCAAGCTCACCGGGAAGGCCTCCCGGCTCAAGCTCGACCTGCACGACCTCGCCGAGGACCTGCCCACCGGCTGGGAGACCATCCTCGACGTCGCCACCCGCACCTACGAGGCGTACGCCGAGATCGACCGCCTTGAGCGCGAGCTCGCCCAGGGAGGCGCGGCATGAGCCCGGCGGAGCGGCTCGCGGCGTTCAAACGCTGCCAGACGGCCGAGGAGTACTTCGCCGTGCTGGACGTGCCGTACGACCCGCGCGTGGTGCGCGTCAACCGGCTGCACATCCTGCGCCACTTCGCCGAGCAACTGGTGGAACTCCACCTGGAGCGGTCGGAGCCGCAGCGTCCCGAGGAGATCCTCGACCGCTACCGGGCGGCGCTGGCCCGCTCCCACGACGCGTTCGTCGGCGCGACCGCCCTCGACCACCGGCTGTTCAAGGTGCTGAAGGACCGCGCGCCGCGCGCCTTCGTGGAGACCGGCGCGATCGCCGTCGAGCGGCCGGGAGGCGGACGGTGAACCAGATGACGAACCACGCGTTCGACGTCGGCGACCTGGTGGTGGCCACCAAGGACCTGCGCAACGACGGCACCTACCCCGACCCGGAGATCGGCGTCGGCGCCGTCCTGGTGCCGGACGGCACCCGGGGCGAGGTCCTGAACGTGGGCCTCTACCTGCAGGAGCACATCGTGTACGCGGTCGCGTTCGGCAACGGCCGCGTGGTCGGCTGCCTGGAGCGCGAACTCGCCGCCTCCCCCGCCGACACAACCCCGGCCGCCGCAGCGGCGGGCCCGAAGACCCCCGAGAAAGGTGAGCCGTCGTGAGCGCCGAGCCCGTGTTCCTCCCCGTCATCCAGCCCGCCACCCAGCCCGTCACCCAGCCGGCCCCCGCCTCCGAGACGAAGGGCAAGCCCGAGCTCGCCTCCGGCAGCGGCTGCAAGAGCAAGAAGAGCTGCGGCAGCAGCGGCCCGGTCGACGACCCGGAGATCGCCGAGAAGATCGCCAACCATCCCTGTTACAGCGCCGAGGCCCACCAGTACTACGCCCGCATGCACGTGGCCGTGGCCCCGTCCTGCAACATCCAGTGCAACTACTGCAACCGCAAGTACGACTGCGCCAACGAGAGCCGCCCCGGCGTCACCAGCACCCTGCTCACCCCCGAGGAGGCGCTGGCGAAGGTCAAGCACGTGGCCAGCGAGATCAAGCAGATGAGCGTGCTCGGCATCGCCGGCCCCGGCGACCCGCTCGCCAACGAGCGGCGTACCTTCCGGACGCTGGAGATGGTCGCCCGGGACTGCCCGGACATCAAGCTGTGCCTGTCCACCAACGGCCTGCGGCTGCCCGACTATGTGGACCGCATCGCCGACCTGAACATCGACCACGTCACGATCACCATCAACATGATCGACCCCGAGGTGGGGCAGCACATCTACCCCTGGGTCGCCTACCGGGGCAAGAAGTACACCGGCACCGACGCCTCGAAGGTCCTGTCCGAGCGGCAGCTGCTGGGCCTGCAGATGCTCACCGAGCGCAAGATCCTCTGCAAGGTCAACTCGGTGATGATCCCCGGCATCAACGACGACCACCTCGTCGAGGTCTCCCGCACCGTCCGGTCGATGGGCGCGTTCCTGCACAACGTGATGCCGCTGGTGTCCGCGCCCGAGCACGGCACCGTGTTCGGCCTGGCGGGCGTACGCGGCCCGACGCCGCAGGAGCTGAAGGCGCTGCAGGACCGGTGCGAGGGCGACGACGGCGCCGAGATGAACATGATGCGGCACTGCCGCCAGTGCCGCGCCGACGCGGTCGGGCTGCTCGGCGAGGACCGCAGCGAGGAGTTCGGCAAGGAGACCTTCGTCGGCAAGGAGATCGCCTATGACCTCGAGGGGCGGCTGCGCACGCACGCCGAGATCGAACGGTGGCGGGAGGAGGTGCGCGCGACCCGCGAGACGCTGCGCATCGAGTCCGGCGGGCGGCGGCCCGAGCAGGTGGTGCTGGTCGCGGTGGCGACCAAGGGCAGCGGCGTGGTGAACCAGCACTTCGGCCACGCCGAGGAGTTCTGGATCTACGAGGCCGGTCCTGGCTGGGCCCGGCTGGTGCAGACCCGCAGCGTGGCCCGCTACTGCGAGGGGCCGTCCGAGTGCGGCGAGGAGGAGTCGGTCCTGGACAAGACCGTGCGGCTGCTGTCGGACTGCGCCGCCGTGCTGTGCAGCAAGATCGGCCCCGAGCCGCGCGAGGCGCTGGAGGCCGCCGGCATCGAGCCGGTGGAGGTCTACGACCTGATCGAGCAGGCCGTCGCGGAGGCGGGCGCCCGCCTCGCCGGCCGTACCGAAGTGGAGGCCGCACGGAAATGATCGCGATCGAGCTCACCGAACGGGCCGCGGGCAAGGTGCGCACCCTGCTGCGCGGCGAGGACGCCGAGGGCTTCGGCCTGCGCATCGGCGTGGACGCCGGCGGCTGCGCCGGCTACCAGTACAACCTGACCCTCGCCCCGCAGGCCGGCCCCGACGACGTGGTGGTGCCGCAGGACGGTTTCGAGGTGTTCGTGCACAACACCGTCGCGCCGCTGCTGCGCGGCGTGCGCATCGACTACGTCGAGTCCCTCACCTCCTCCGGCTTCACCTTCGACAACCCCAACGCCTCCGACGCGTGCGGCTGCGGCAACTCCTTCTCGGCCACCTCGGCCGCCGAACGCGGCGTCGCCGACGCCGCCCTGTTCGCCCGCGTCCAGGAGGTCATCGGCGAGATCCGGCCCTACCTGCAGGGCGAGGGCGGCGACGTCACCCTCGTCGACGTCGCCGACGGCGTCGTCTCGGTCCGCCTCACCGGCGCCTGCGGCGGCTGCTCGGCCGCCGTGGGCACCGTCACCAACGTCATCGAACGCCGCCTCAAGGAGGCCCTCCCCGAGGTCTCCAAGGTCGCCCTCGTCGGCTGACCGGCGCAGGAAGGAGTCAGACGGTGACCTTCGTCATCACCGAGCCGTGCATCGACGTCGTGGACAAGGGCTGCGTGGCCACCTGCCCCGTCGACTGCATCTACGAGGGCGAGCGCATGCTCTACATCCACCCCGACGAGTGCGTGGACTGCGGGGCCTGCGCCGACGCCTGCCCGAGCGGCGCGATCTACCACACCCTCGAGGTGCCGAAGAAGTGGCGCGCCTTCATCGCCGCCAACGCCGACTTCTTCGCCGAGCTCGGCTCCCCGGGCGGCGCCGAGGCGGTCGGCAAGACCGCCAACGACCCCGAGTTCATCAAGGCGTACCCGCCGCGGGGGGAGTAGGCGAATCGACCGGCGTGCGACCCGCACCCCGGCATGCCCCCAGAGGAAACCCCCAGAGAAAACCTCCAGAGGAACCCCCGCAGGAAACAGCGCGGTGATCGGTCGTTCACCCGCTGCATATTGCCCCACCCCGGCCACCGGCGTACCCGCCCAGAGGAGGATCCGATGCTCATCTCGGAATACCCGGCCATCGCGCCGGTCGCGCCGTCCGGTCGCCCGACCCGGCGGTTCGAGCGCCAGCTCGGCATCCCGGGGTTCGACGCCGCGCGGCAGTCGCACCTGCGCGCGGCGACGGTGCTGGTGGCCGGGGTGGGCGGGGTCGGCGGGGCCGCCGCCACCTATCTCGCCGCCGCCGGGGTCGGGCGGCTGCTGCTGGTCCACCCCGGGGCGCTGGAGGAGCCGGACCTGAACCGGCAGACGCTGATGCGGCCGGGCAGGATCGGCCAGGCGCGGGTGGACTGCGCCGTGGACACGCTGCGCACCCACTATCCGGACGTCGAGGTCGACGGGTTCGACTGGGATCTGCGCCATCCCCGGATGGGGTCCCTGGTCGCGCAGGCCGACGCCGTGGTGGACGCCCGGCACAACTTTCCCGAGCGTTACCTGCTCAACCGCATGTGCGTGAGCGCCCGCGTGCCGCTGGCCGTCGCCGCGATGCACGCCACCGAGGCGTACCTGCTCATGGTCGGGCCCGGTACGCCGTGCCTGCGCTGCGTGTTCCCCGAGGGCGACCCGGCGTGGGCGCCCCTCGGCTTCCCGGTGCTCGGCGCGGTCGCGGGCACGGTGGGCTGCCTGGCCGCGATGGAGATCGTCAAGGTCGTCGCCGGCTTCGGCGAGTCCGCCGCCGGACGGCTGTGCCACCTCGACCTGTGGGACACCTCCTTCCGCTCGCTGCGCGTGACCCGCGACCCCGGCTGCCCCGACTGCGGCCCGCAGGCCGGCGACGATCCCGGGGGCGCGCGATGATCTACCTGGACTACAACGCCACCACGCCCGTGGACCCGCGGGTGCTGGAGGCGATGCTGCCGATGTTCGCCACCGACTTCGCCAACCCGTCGAGCAAGCATGCGGCCGGGCGGGACGTGGCCGCGCGGGTCGAGCGGGCCCGCGGCGAGGTCGGCGCGCTGGTGGGGGCCCGGCGAAAGGACGTGGTGTTCACCAGCGGGGCCACCGAGTCGGTGAACCTGGCGATCCACGGGGTGCTGGCGAGCGCCGGGCCCGCGCGGCGGCGCGTCCTCGTCGGGGCCACCGAGCACAAGGCCGTGATCGCCGCCGCCGAGGCCGCCGCCACGGCGCGCGGGGGCACGGTCGAGGCGGTCGCCGTACACGACAACGGCACGATCGACCTCGACGACCTGGAGCGGCGGCTCGGCGCGGACGTCGCGCTGGTGGCCGTGATGGCCGCCAACAACGAGACCGGGGTCATCAACGACGTACGGCACGCGGCGACGCTGGCGCACCGGGCGGGCGCGCCGCTGCTGTGCGACCTCACCCAGGCGGCCGGGAAGATCCCGGTCGCGATCGGCGCGCTGGGCGTGGACGTGGCCGCCTGGTCGGCGCACAAGCTGTACGGGCCGAAGGGGGTGGGCGCGCTCGCCGCCGCGCCCGCGCTGCGCGGGCGGCTCACCCCGCTGATCAGCGGCGGGGGCCAGGAGCGCGGCCTGCGCGCGGGCACGGTGAACGCCGCCGGAATCGTCGGGTTCGGCCGGGCGTCGGCGATCGCCGCCGAACTGCTCGACTCCGAGGCGGTCCGCCAGCAGAACCTGGTGCGCCTGCTGCGGCTGCGCCTGACCCAGCGGCTCACCTCCCGGTACGGCCCGGCCGCCGTCGAGGTGAACGGCGCGGGCGCGCCCCGCCTGCCGAACACGGTGAGCCTGCGCTTCCGCGGCGCCGACGCCGACGCCGTCCTGGCGTGCCTGCCGGACGTGGCCGTGTCGGCGGGCTCCGCGTGCGGATCCGGCGACCCCGAGCCGTCCCACGTCCTGCTCGCCATGGGGCTCGACGCCGAGGCCGCGCTGAGCAGCCTGCGCTTCAGCGTCGGCCGCCCCACCACCGAGCAGGAGGTGGTCGCCGCGGCCGACCGCGTCGCCGACGCCGTGATCCGGGTCCGCGAGCTGCGCGCCGAACAGACCCGGGAGCGCCCGAGCCAGGGGAGTCCGGTGGCCGCCGGACCGTAAAGGATCAGCGAACGAGAAAGGGGGCCCGTCCATGACGGCCGACCAGCTCACCCAACGCCCGCCTCGCGAGGTACGCCGGCTCGACCGGGTCGTGATCAGGTTCGCCGGGGACTCCGGCGACGGCATGCAGCTCATCGGCGACCGCTTCACCGCCCAGGTCGCGGCCTCCGGCAACGACCTGGCGATCCAGCCGAACTATCCGGCCGAGATCCGCGCCCCCGCGGGCACGCTGCGCGGCGTGTCCAGCTTCCAGGTGCACTTCGCCGACCACGACATCCTCACCGCCGGGGACCGCTGCGACGCGCTCGTCGCGATGAACCCGGCCGCGCTCAAGGCCAACATCGACGACCTCAAGCCGGGCGGCGTGCTCATCGTGGACAGCCGGGGCTTCACCAAGCGCGCCCTGGAACGCGTCGGGTACGCCGAGGACCCGCTGGAGGACGGCTCGCTCGACGGGCACACCGTGCACGCGGTGGACCTGACCGGGCTCGCCGGCGAGGCCGTCGCCGGAATCGGCCTGTCCCGCAAGGACACCCTGCGGGTGAAGAACATGTTCGCCCTGGGCCTGGTGTCGTGGATGTACAGCAGGCCGATCGAGCCCACCGTCGCCTTCCTGCGCCGCCGCTTCTCCGCCCGCCCCGAGCTCGCCGAGGCGAACGTGGCCGCGCTGCGGGCCGGCTGGAACTACGGCGAGACCACCGAGACGTTCGCCGTCACCTACCAGGTCAAACCGGCCATGCTGCCGCCGGGGACGTACCGCAACATCCACGGCAACCTCGCCACCGCGTACGGGCTGCTCGCCGCCTCCCGCCGCGCCGGAACGAACCTTTTCCTCGGCGCGTACCCGATCACCCCGGCGAGCGACGTGATGCACGAGCTGTCGAAGCTGAAGTCGTTCGGCGTGCACTCCTTCCAGGCCGAGGACGAGATCGCCGCCATCGGGGCCGCCCTCGGCGCGTCGTACGCGGGCATGCTCGGCGTCACCGTCACCTCCAGCCCCGGCATGGCGCTGAAGACCGAGACGATCGGCCTGGCGGTGGCGCTCGAACTGCCGCTGGTCATCGTGAACGTGCAGCGCGGCGGCCCGTCCACCGGCCTGCCCACCCGCACCGAGCAGGCCGACCTGTTCCAGGCCATGTACGGCCGCAACGGCGAGGCCCCGGTGCCGGTGCTCGCGCCGCGCTCGCCGTCGGACTGCTTCGACACGGCGATCGAGGCGTGCCGCATCGCGTTCACCCACCGCACCCCGGTCATCCTGCTGTCGGACGCCGCCGTCGCCAACGGCTCCGAGCCGTGGCGGGTGCCCGCCCTGGACGAGCTGCCGGACCTGCGGATCGAGTACGCCACCACCCCCAACGGCCTGGACGCCGACGGCAACGAGGTCTTCCTGCCGTACGCCCGCGACCCGGAGACGCTGGCCCGCCCGCTCGCGCTGCCCGGCACCCCCGGCCTGGCGCACCGCATCGGCGGCCTGGAGAAGGCCGACCTCACCGGCGAGATCAGCTACGACCCCGACAACCACGACCTGATGGTGCGCAACCGCCAGGACAAGATCGACCGGGTGGCGGTGCCGGACCTGGAGGTGCACGACCCGGCCGGGCCGCCCGGCTACGGGGCGCGGGTGCTCGTCATCGGGTGGGGCTCGACGTACGGGCCGATCGGGGCGGCCTGCCGCCGCGTCCGCCGCCGCGGCCTGGCGATCGCCCAGGCGCACCTGCGCCACCTCAACCCGCTCCCGGCGAACCTGCCGGAGGTGCTGTCGGCGTACGACACGGTGCTGGTGCCGGAGATGAACCTCGGCCAGCTCGCCACGCTGCTGCGCGCCACCTGCCTGGTCGACACCGTCGGCTACACCCAGACCCGCGGCATGCCGTTCCAGGTGGCCGAGCTGGAGAACGTGTTCGTCAACGTGATCATGGGAGGCGATCCCCGGTGACCTCGCACGACGCCCCGGCGCTCACCGCCGCCGACTTCAAGTCCGGCCAGGAGGTCCGCTGGTGCCCGGGCTGCGGCGACCACGCCATCCTCGCCGCGGTGCAGGGCTTCTTCCCCACGCTCGGCATCCCGCGCGAGAACGTGGTGCTGGTGTCCGGAATCGGATGCTCCTCCCGGTTCCCGTACTACATGGACACCTACGGCATGCACTCGATCCACGGCCGCGCCCCGGCGATCGCCACCGGGGTCGCGATCAGCCGCCCGGACCTTTCGGTGTGGGTGGTGACCGGGGACGGCGACGCGCTGTCGATCGGCGGCAACCACCTCATCCACGCCCTGCGCCGCAACATCAACATCAAGATCCTGCTGTTCAACAACGGCATCTACGGCCTGACCAAGGGCCAGTGCTCGCCCACGTCCGAGCCCGGCAAGGTCACCAAGTCCACGCCGCACGGCTCGGTCGACACCCCGTTCAACCCGATCTCCCTCGCGCTCGGCGCCGAGGCCGCCTTCGTCGCCCGCACCCTGGACTCCGACCGCAGGCACCTGACCGCGACCCTCGCCGCCGCCGCGGCCCACAAGGGCGCCGCCCTCGTCGAGATCTACCAGAACTGCCCCATCTTCAACGACGCCGCGTACGCCCCCCTGAAGGACCCGGCGAGCCGCGACGACTGGACGATCCGGCTGGAACACGGGCAGCCCATCATCTTCGGCGCGAACCGCGACCAGGCCGTCGTCCGCGACCCCGCGACCGGCGAGCTGCGCATCGGCCCCGCCACCGGCGACGACGTCGTCATCCACGACGCCGCCACCCCCAACCCCGCCTACGCCTTCGCCCTGTCCCGCCTGGCCGGACCCGGCCTGCGCCACACCCCGATCGGCGTCTTCCGGGATGTCCGCCGCCCCACCTACGACGACCTGTTCCGCGAGCAGATCGAGGCCTCGCGATCCGCCGGCCCCGGCCGCCTGCAGGCCCTGCTGCTGGGGCACGACCACTGGACGGTCGGCAACTGACGGGGCGAACCGGCCGGGGCTTGTTCGGGGGACGCACGGCGGGCGGCGGGCGGCCACGGCCGGGGCGTGACCGCCCGCATCCCGTCCGGTACGGCTCAGCGGCGTCGTGGGACGACCTCGAACTCCGCCTCGCTGAAGACGGTCTCGCCCGCCGGAAGGCAGTTGACGACGCGATCGGTGCCGAGGCCGTCACAGTGCTTCGCGCGGAGCCTGTAGTAGACGGTGGAGGTGTGGGTGCCGACGCTCAGCGGCCGGAACGAGGGCGACACGGTGGTGGAGTACGGGAGCCCGTCCTCGGTGAAGAAGCCGGTGCGCAGGACCGCCTTGCGGCCGAAGGTGAACGACCGCTCCCGGGGAGTGCCGATGTCCTGGACATAGCGGACCGCGACCAGCTTGGCGTTGAAGTCGTCGATCGGGTTGGGCTTCTCCGGAACGTACCCCTTGGGATAGACGGCCGTGTCCGCGTCGGCCGCCGTGACCCATTCGGGAGTGACCCGGACCCAGCGTTCCCCGGCCAGCGCGGTACGGCACGCGGGAGGGCCGATGATGCGTTCCTTGACGCGATAGAGCTGGTTGAGGTTGATTCCTTCCGGCGAAAGGCACGCGCGCTCGGGCGCGTTGTCGCCGGGGCACTCGGCGTCCCGCTTGCCATGGGTGCGGATGCACGACGCGGTGTCCGAGCCGGCCTTCCGCTGCTCATGGCCGGCGGTCTCGGCGCCCGCGCCGCCGGACAGGCTGATGACGATGCCGGAGGTGAGCGCGGCGGCAAGTGCCAGGATTCCGGCACGGTTGTAGGGCGTGAGCAAGTTCGTCCCCCTGAAACGAATGAAAGTCCCGACGCGTTGAGATCACCCGCATCGGCCGATATCGCTTTCGGCACCCTGCTGTTGATCGTCCCGCATCGCATGTGGTGTCCCCCGGCGCGGGACGGCAAACGGCGATAATTGACCTTTACCTTCGCGCTTGCCGTTTTATTAGCAAATGCCATGTGCATTGTCCGGCATGCCCGATAAGTGTCGTACGCGATGGAGTGTAATTAGACGTGCGTTTGCGGCGTGCCGTCGATTTCCGTCGTCGCAAAGGTCGCAAAAGACGGGGTGCCGCCGCCGGCGCGTGGAGCCGCGCCACCCGAGCGCGACGGATCCGGCGGGGCCGTGGTCAGCGGTGGTGGCGGGTGAGGGCGAGATAGCCGAGGCCGAGTACCGCCAGCGCCGAACAGGCCGCCAGCGCGACCGGCACGCTGGCGTGCAGCAGGAGCCCGCCGAGCCCGGTGCCCAGCGCGATGCCGAGGTACAGCGCCGAGGAGTTCAGTCCGATCGCCACGGACGCCTCCTGCGGGACCGCGGACATCAGCCGGACCTGCTGAGCGGAGGTCATGGACCAGCCACCCGCCCCCCAGGCCACCATCAGCAGGCCGGTCAACGGCAGCCACCGTACGCCCACACCGGCCACAAACGCGGCCGCCGCCATCGCCACCGCGATCCCGGTGAACGCCGCGGCCAGCACCCGGATCGGGCCATACCGATCAACCGCCGTACCGGAAATCAGATTGCCGAGCACCGCCCCCGTCCCATACAGGGCCAGCAGCCACATCTCGGCGTCGGCGTCGGCGCCGAGCGTATGCATGACCGGGATCGCGTACGCGTACAGCCCGTAGCCGGCGGTCAGGGCGAGCACCGTCAGCGGCAGCACCGCCACCACGCCCGGATGACGCAGCGCCTGCAGTCGCCGACGCAGCGGGACCCGCGGCTGACCGGGAAGCGCCGGCATGACGGCGAACACCCCCGCCGCACACAGCGCGGCCAGCAGCGCGACCAGCCCGACCGCGGCCCGCCAGTCCATGAGCCGGTCGGCGAGGTTGCCCAGCGGCACGCCCAGCGCCGTCGCGACCGTCAGCCCGCCGATCACCACGGCGAACGCGCGCCCCCGCTGAGCGGGCGGAACCAACTCGGCGGCGACGGCGCCGGCGGCCGGGGTAAAGGTGGCGGCCCCGGCGGCGGCCACCACGCGCGCCGCCATCAGCGCCGCATAGCTCGGGGCGAGCGCCGCGGCCGTGTCGGCGAGGGTGAGCAGCAGCAGCGAGCCCACCAGCAGCGCCCGGCGCGGTATCCGCGCGGTGACCGTGGCCAGCACCGGCGCGAACACCGCATAGGAGATCGCGAAGACGGCCGTGACCTGACCGGCGGCGGCTTGTGACACCCGCAGCGTGCTCGCCACCGACGGCAGGAACCCGGCCATGGCGGTGGCGTCGGTGCCGACCGCGAACGTCCCCAGCGCCAGGACGAGGGTGGATCCGAGCCCGCGGGTCGCGGCACCGGTGGCCGCGGCCGTCCGCGACCTGGTGGGGAGCCTGGACAAAGACGCTCTTCCCTTCTCGGGGAGCCGGTGGGGTGCGGGGGCCGCCTGCCTCGGCCTGGCAGGAGGCGGCGCACGGCCGCCCTCCGCCGAAAACCGGAGTGGGCGCTCAATACATGAACGAGATTCTAGATAACCCTCTTGTTTCTCAAATGGTGAGGTCACCCCGTCACGCGCTGAGCCGGGTAGCGCACGGTGGACGGACCGGAGCAGTATCGTCATGATCAGGGATCGATCTTCGGCAACCTCCGCGACACACCCCCTGGGAAGCACGTATGAACATGGCTCAACGGGAACGTCATGCCTTGGTGGGCACGATGGCCGATGTCGGCCCGGACGCGCCGACCCTGTGCGGGGATTGGACGGTGCGCGACCTGGCTGCGCATCTGATCGTCCGCGAACGCAGGCCCGACGCCGCCCTCGGCCTTGTGCTGAAGCCCTTGGCCGCGCGACTGGAGCGAGTGCAGCGCGAGATGGCCCGGCGGCCCTTCCCGGAACTGCTCGCGAAGGTCCGCACTGGCCCGCCCATCCTTCTGCGCCCGGTCGACTCGCCCATGAACGCGGGCGAGATGTTCATCCACCACGAGGACGTACGGCGTTGCACCCCCGGCTGGCGACCCCGCGACCTGCCCCCCGCCGACGAGGAGCGGCTCTGGAAGATCGTCACGTCCTTTGTGGGCCGGAGGGCCTACCGCGCCTCACCGGTCACCGTCGAGCTCGTCACGCCGGAGGGCCGCCGGTACGTCGCGCGCCAGGCCGGCGAGCGGACCGTGGTGCTGACCGGCCCGCCCTCGGAACTGCTGCTGCACGCCTTCGGCCGCGATGAGGTCCGGCTCGACGCCTCCGGCACGCCCGAGGACGTCGAGACCGTGCACGCGCTGGACCGCAGCGTTTGAGCGGGGTCACCGGTACCAGAGAACCTAACCGGCGGATTTCCGGCACGGGACGCTAGCGGGCCACGGCCGCTTCCGGGGATTGGTGGATTTTGCCCGCCAGGCGGAGCTGCCGCAGGGTCCAGCCTCGGCCGTCCGGGTCGAGGGCGCGGGTGGCGGCGGTGAACAACTCGGCGGCCCGGCGGTAGGACAGCCGTCCCCGGCCGGTCACCGGGCAGATGTCCGCGGCCGGGGCCGAGCGCGCGGCACGGCGCTCGGTGGTCAGCAGCGGTCCCGCCGAACGGCCGACCAGGAGCAGGGGGAGCAGCCTGGCCGTACCGGTTCGCCACCGGATCGGCGCGGCGTCCCGCGTGCCGCGGGGCCGTACCCGGCGGCGGGGCAGATCCAGGTCGCCGACGTCGAGCGCGAGGATCCGCTCCACCGGCGCGGCGCTCTCGTAGAGCAGATGCCAGAAGGTCTGTTCGCGCAGGCCGGCACGGAGCGCGAAGACGGCCGCGACCTGCTCCCCGGTCAGAGGCTTCGCGTCGCTGTACGCCGGGGCCGGAGGCCGCAGCCCGCCGACCGGGTCGCCGAGGATCCAGGCACGCGCCCGCCACCAGGTGACCGCGCCGCGCAGGATGGACAACTCCCGCCCCAGCGTGCGGGCGTCCACCCGCGCGGCGCGCTCCCGCAGCGCGGCCTCCAGCCTGGCGGCGGCGTCGTCCGCGTCGAGCACGGCGAGCGGCACGATCGGCGGGGCCGCGCCGCGCCGCTCCCTCCCCGGCGGCGGCGTCCTGCCCACCAGCGACCAGGCCCAGGTCGCGAGCGCGATGCGGTAAACGCGCCGGGACTGCGGGCCGAGCCGCAGCGTGTCCAGGTAGCGATCGACGGCCACGGCGTACTCGACCGGAGGCGGCGTCATACGGCCACTACCGCAGTAAAAAACACGTTCATCTCACCCTTTCCTGCTCCGAATCACCAGGATAGGAGGCATTTTCGTAGCTGCAGTATAGAGACTCAACTTAGCTGAGCCTTTCCATTGCATCCGCTGCCGCCGCCCCTCAATCTGAGGAGTCATGAAGGCACGCGAACGACACCCCTCGGCGGACCGGCCGCGCCACGGCCGGCTGGCCGCACTCGCCGACCGGAACCTCCGGTTGTTCTTCGCCGGGCAACTCACCTCGATGACCGGATCGTCGATGTCGGCGCTCGCGGTCACCTTCGCGGTGCTGGAATCCGGCGGCGACCAGAGCGACCTCGGCTACGTCCTGGCCGTCCGGATCGTGCCGCTCGTCGCCCTCATGCTGGTCGGCGGCGTCGTCGCGGACCGGTTCGGCCCGCGCAGGGTGATGGTCGCCGCCGACCTGCTGCAGTGCCTCGTCCAGGCCCTGTTCGCCGCGGCGCTGCTGCTCGGACGCCCGCCGATCGTGCTGTTCGCCGCGCTGGTCACGCTCTGGGGCGTCGGCGAGGCGTTCGCGCTCCCGGCCAGGGGAGCGCTCATTCCCCGGGTCGCGGCCTGCGGCGAGCAGTACGACGGCAAGCTGCGCGACGCCAACGCCCTGTCCGGCCTGGCCCAGTCCGTCTCCGCCGTGGCCGGGCCCGCGCTGGGCGGCCTCGCCGTCGCCGCCGTCGGCTCGGGCATGGTGCTCCTGCTGGACGCCGCGACCTACCTGGTCAGCGCCGCCGCCCTGCTCCTGCTCCGGCTCCCCGCCGGACCGGCCGCGCGTACGGCCGAGCGGGAGAAGGGCATGATCCGCACCGGCTGGCGGCACTTCGCGTCCCGGACCTGGCTGTGGGTCACCACGCTCCACTACACCCTGTTCAACCTGCTGGTGTGGGCGCCGTTCCTCGTGCTCGGCCCGGTCGTCGCCCACCAGGGGATGGGCGGCGCGCGCGACTGGGGCCTGATCATGGGGTGCTACGGCGCCGGCGCGATCGCGGGCGGCCTGCTGCTGGTGGGCGGCCGCGTCCTGCGGCGTCCCCTCGTCGTCGCCACGGCGGCCACCTTCGGCTACGCCCTCCCGCCGGCCGCCCTCGCGATCGCCGCGCCGCTCGCGGTGACGGCGGCGGCGGCCCTCGCCGCGGGCGCGGGCTCGGCCGTCTCCCAGGCGCTCTACGCGACCGCCAACCAGCAGCACATCCCGGCCGAGGCGCTGGCCAGGGTCACCTCGCTGGCCGCCGTGGGCGCGTTCACGCTCGGGCCGCTCGGCCTGGCCGCCGCGGGCCCGGTCGCCGACGTCGTCGGCATCGCCGCCGTGCTGGGCGTGGGCGCGGCCTGCCAGCTCGCCATGGTGGCGTCGGTGCTCGCCGTGCCCGCCGTACGGGGTCTCAGGTCCCCGTCGCCGCGGACCGCGGACGGGCTCGTGGAAAGCCCGCGCTGAGGCCCGCTACCCCTCGCGCGGACCCGCCCCCGGCCACGGGCCGGGGGTGCCGCCCTCGTCCTCGTCGCCCGGCACATTGATCCTCGTGTCGTAGATCCGGAAACCTCTGGCCTTGTAGTTCGCGAGGGCGGCCGGGCCGTCGAGGGAGCAGGTGTGCAGCCACACGCGCCTGGTCGGCGTCAGGCCGGGCCAGCGCTCGGCGAGATCCCACGCGCGGGCCGCGCCCACGGTGAGCAGGTGCCCGCCGAGGCCCTGCCCGATCGCGTACGGCAGCAGCCCGAAGTAGGCGATCTCCACCTCGCCGGCCGACCCGTCGCCCGGATCGAGTTCGACGTAGCCGGCGGGCGTGCCGCGTACCCACGCCACCCAGGTCTCCACGCCGGGACGGTCGAGCCACTGTTTCCACTGCCGCCACGTCCAGGGCAGCCGGTCGGTCCACTGCCAGTCGCCGCCGACGGCGGTGTAGAGGAAGCGGCTGAACTCCGGGCTGGGGACCTCCGCCCGCACGATCTCCACGGCCCGGGACGTCGGTCGCCCCGCCCGCAACTCGCCGGGGCTCGTCTGCTCGAGATACCACGTGGTCACGTCCATAGCGCGATTCATCCAATCACGCCGTTGAGCGACCCGGGTCAACCCGAGATCAGGCGGCGAAAGACCGGGGCCGGCCGGCCGAGGGCGTAGGCGAGCGTGCGGACCGTATGCAGCGAGCCGTCGCACGGACGCCTTCGGCGAACCAGGAGCAGATCACTCGACTCGCCGGGGACGTTCTCGACCGGATGCCGGACCACTACCGCAAGGCGTCGGCCTGGCTGCGCTCCAGGCTGCTCAGGAAAGTCTCTGCGGCCCTGTCCGCAGCGGCGGCCTGATCGGCGCGTCAGACGCGCGTCACCTGCGATGATCGAGACCTTGTGAGCTCTCTCACACCATTGCTCCGTCAACTGTTGACGCGCTGCATGATGCATTCTATGTTGGTGGCACTTCAGATGGACGTGCAAGATGTCCACCTGAGCACGCGAGGTGACGCGTATGGCGTTCGAAGGTGTGACCACCGCATTCCCGGGATCCGCGACGACCGGTGCCGGGGGGTCTCGGATGAGACGGCGTCCGAGCGAGCGCACCGTTCGACTATGACGCGGAGACACCCGCAGGATATTCATCCGCGCGTCGGCGAGGGTGCCCGCCCCCACGTAACCAACGATTTCTCCTTACCTTCCAGGCTTCTCCTTTTCCCTGACGGTCGGCGTCGGCCGACCTATGCCGGACGTTTCACGATTCCCGCATTCTCGCGATAACGCGGGCGTCGTCGCCTTATTCAAGCAAGCGACCATTCGTCGCCTGTTCGCAGCGCATATCCCATCCGCATCCGCCACTCCACATCGACAGCCACAACCCCAGATGAGCGTGCGGCCAGGGGAAACCCGTCACTCCCGCAAGGCCGCCGGGCGATGACGCACGCCCTCATCCGGACGCCGTCCGACACCACGGCGCCCGCGATGCGCTCCTCCGTTCACCGCGTCAAGCACCACCGGGAGGGCCCATGTCCGTCTCCAGCAACAACCAGCCGTCCGACCCGCGCACCCCGCCCGCCTCCGCCGACGTCGTCGTGGTCGGCGCCGGCTTCTCCGGCATGTACCTGCTGCACCGCCTCCGCGCGATGAACCTGTCGGCCATCGTGTTCGAGGCCGGCACCGACGTGGGCGGCACCTGGTACTGGAACCGCTACCCCGGCGCACGCGTGGACGTGGAGAGCCTGGCGTACTCGTACTCCTTCTCCGAGGAACTGGAGCAGGAGTACGAGTGGGAGGAGCGTTACCCCACCCAGCCGGAGATCCTCCGGTACGCCCAGCACGTCGCCGACCGGTTCGACCTGCGCCGCGACATCTACTTCCGCACCCGCGTGACCGCCGCCGTGTACGACGAGAACCACGCGACGTGGACAATCCGCACCGACCACGGCGACGCCGTCACCGCCCGGTTCTTCGTCATGGCCACCGGCTGCCTGTCGGCGTCGAAGCTGCCGGAGATCCCCGGCCTGAGCCGTTTCCAGGGCGCCACCTACCACACCGCGCACTGGCCGCACGAAGGCGTGGACTTCACCGGCATGCGCGTGGGGATCATCGGCACCGGCTCCTCCGGCGTACAGTCGATCCCCGTCATCGCCGAGCAGGCCGCCGACCTCACCGTCTTCCAGCGCACCCCCGCCTACAGCCTCCCGGCCCGCAATCGCCGCCTGCGCCCGGAGGAGATCGCCGAGATGAAGGCGAACTACCGGGCCTTCCGCCAGGCCCAGCGGGAGTCCGGCTTCGGCCTGCCCACCCCGATCCCCACCCAGTCCGCCCTCGAGGTCTCCGAAGAGGAACGCAACGCCGTCTACGAGAAGGCGTGGGAGGTGGGCAGCCTGGTCGCGATCCTCACCTCGTACACGGACCTCACCACCAGCCAGGAGGCGAACGACACCGCCAAGGCGTTCGTCCACCGCAAGATCCGCGAGATCGTGAAGGACCCGCAGACCGCCGAGGACCTGTGCCCCGACTATCCCCTCGGGACCAAGCGGCCCTGCCTGGACACCAACTATTACGAGACGTACAACCGGGACAACGTGCACTTGGTCAACCTGCGGCGCACGCCCATCGTGAAGATCACCGAGCGGGGCATCCGCTGCTCGGACCGGGAGTACGAGTTCGACGCGATCGTGTACGCCACCGGCTTCGACGCGATGACCGGCGCGCTCACCAACGTCGACATCCGCGGCAGAGACGGCCTCTCGATCAAGGAGGCGTGGCGCGCCGGGCCCCGCACCTACCTGGGCATCGCCTCGGCCGGTTTCCCGAATCTGTTCATGATCACCGGACCGGGCAGCCCCTCGGTGCTCTCCAACATGATCGTCTCGATCGAGCAGCACGTCGACTGGGTGCTCGACGCGATCGGCCACCTGGACCGCAACGGCCTCAAGGCGATCGAACCGACCGTCGAGGCCCAGGACGCCTGGGTCGACCACGTCAACGAGATCGCCTCTTACACCCTCTACCCCAAGGCGAACTCCTGGTACATGGGCGCCAACGTGCCCGGCAAGCCGCGGGTCTTCATGCCGTACGCCGGCGGCGTCGGCGAGTACCGCAAGAAGTGCGACGAGGTCGCCGCACGCGGCTATGAGGGCTTCGTCCTCTCCTGACCCATCCCCACGTACGCGCGCCGGTCGAGCGCCGGCGCGCGCACCCGACTCCATCCCCCTCGGATCCAACACCCAATGGAGGGTTCATGTCTCGTCGTGACCTGATCGACCCGGAAAGCCGCGTCCCGCTGGACGCCCTGCTCGAAGTGATGCCGGGAGGCTTCAACGCCATCCCCGACATCGTGCAGCGCCGGGCCACCGTCACGAACATGCTCGCCGGCATCGAGGTGCCGGAGAATCCCAACGTCGCCAAGGAGGACCGCACCGTCCCCGGCCCCGAGGGCGAACCCGACATCACCGTACGGATCTACCGCCCCGTCAACGCGTCCGGCACGCTGCCCGGCATCTACTTCATCCACGGCGGCGGCATGATCCTCGGCAACGTCGAAGGTGAGGACCCCACCGCGACGATGATCTGCGACCAGGTCGGCGCGGTCGTCGTCTCCGTCGAGTACCGCCTCGCCCCCGAGCACCCCCACCCGGCCCCCGTCGAGGACTGCTACGCGGGCCTGGTGTGGATGGTGAAGAACGCCACCGAACTCGGCTTCGACCCGGCCCGCCTGGCGATCTACGGCGGCAGCGCCGGCGGCGGCCTCACCATCGCCACCGCCCTGCTCGCCCGCGACCGCGGCGGCCCGGCCCTGGCGTTCATGATGCCGATCTACCCGATGATCGACGACCGCAACGAGACGCCGTCCAGCCACGAGATCACCGACGTCGGGATCTGGGACCGCGCGGCCAACATCGAGGCCTGGGCCTGGTACCTGGGCGGCAAGGAGCCCGACCGGTACGCGGCCCCGGCGCGCGCCGAGGACCTGACCGGCCTCCCGCCCGCCTTCATCGACGTCGGCACCGTCGACATGTTCCGCGACGAGGACATCGCGTTCGCGCAGCGGCTCATGCAGGCCGGCGTCCCGACCGAGTTGCACATCCACCCGGGCAGCTACCACGCCTCGGAGACGTTCGCGGCCGAGGCACCGCTGTCCAAGCGCATCTGGGCCTTGCGGATCGACGCCCTCAGGAGGGCACTCACCTGACCGGCCGCGCCCCGGCCCCGCGGGCGGCGGCACTCCCGCCGCCCGCGCCGCCGCCCCACCCACACACCGCTTCCACCGACCAGTTCGAGCACCCCGGGCACCCCCGAGCACCCCGAGCAACCCAGAGCACCCCGGGCACCCAGAGCCGCCGGACCACCGCCCGACGGCCACGCGACGGAGGCCGCCTGGCCGGGGCGGCGGGCCGCACGGCATGATGGGCGTGCCCACGTGACGACCTCCGCGCACGGGTGGAAGACCGAGTATGGCGGTGACGCACTTTTCATGAGCGAAAGCAGGGAGAACTCCTTCGCGCTACCCCCGACACGCAAGGAAGCGGTCCTCCGCCGACTCCGCGACGAAATCATCAGCGGCGAGCTGAAGCCGGGTGCGCTGATCAAGGACGCGGAGATCGCGGCCCGCTTCGGTGTGAGCATCACCCCCGTACGTGAGGCGATCGCTCAACTCGCCGCGGAAGGTCTGATCGACATTTCACCCAACCGGACACGACAGGTCACCCAGGTGACCCAGAAAAGCGCCCTCGAACTCATCGACGTGATGATGGTGCTGGCCACCGCCGGTTTCGAGTGGGGCGTGGACAACCTCACGGACCGGCACCTCGCCGCGCTACGCCAGAAGCTCAACGAGTTCGCCGAGTACCTGCGCCGCGGCGACATCACCGCCGCCGGCGCCGCCGGCGCGGACTTCAGCACGATCGTCATCCTGGCGAGCGGCAACCGCGAACTGCAGACCCACGTCGACCTGGTCGTCACCCGCACCCTGCGCCTGCTCGCCCTCACCGCCGAAAGCGAGGTGTGGAAGGTGTGGCTCGACGGCTACCGGGAAACCCTTGAGCTCCTCGAACAGGGCGACCGCACCGGCGCCGTCGAACGCTACCGGCAGATCTACCGGGACTACCGCTCGCACGTGGAAAACATGCTGTTCCACAACGACTCCTGATCCCCGGCCCAGGCCACCGGGAACACCAGGTCGTACGACATGTGGAGCGCCATCGCCGGCGGCACCCCGCAGGCATACGGCGGCGAGGGGGTGTATCCGTCGCGACCACGACGCCGATCCCGTGCGGCGGCGCCCAGCACGTGCAGGCGGGGGAGGAAATCGGTGTCCGGTTTCCGCAGGACGTGCATCCCCCTCAGGGCGCTCGCCCAGTCCAGGTGCCGCCCGGCCGCGATGACACAGGCGGCACCCGGTCGGCGTGTTCGCCCCCGTGACCCCGGCCGGGACCTGGCTTTCACTCCCTCACGTCGGCGACGATCCGGTCGGTGCCGTGCTTCTTGGCGGTCGTACCCTCCGGCCCGTCATGAGGTGATTCCGTATAGAGGTCGCGCGAGCGCACGATCAAGGCGCCCGCCAGGCTCACCACGGCGAGAGCGGCGATGTACCAGGGGACGAACGTTTGACGACCGGCCGCCGTCAGCGCCTGGACGACCAGCGGAAGAGTGCCACCGGCCAGGATGACCGCGAGCGTCCCGGCGATGCCGACGCCGGTGACCCGGATGGAAACGGGCACCAACTGCGTCACCAGCGTCCCGGTCGGACTGAACCCGATGGCGAAGAACGCCACGAACAGCAGGATGCCCGGCAGGAACGGCAGCCGCCCCGCCACCATCGCCATCGTGATCGGCACGACCGCCACAGCCACGCAGATCGCGCCGAGCCGTGCCATCCAGAGCCCGCCCACGCGATCCGCCACCATGCCCGCCACGATCGTCAAGCCGATGAAGGCGCCGAGGACGACCGGCATCATCGCCGACGAGGTCTCTCTCGGAACCGCTCCCACGTCGTCGAGGTAGACCGGCAGCGACACCGTGAAGAAATAGTTCGCCGCGACGACGCCGGTCGTCATGAGGAATATCGCCACCAGCGGGCGGACATGCGCGCGCAGCAGCGGCCACTGCTTGCGCCCGGCCCCGGATGAGTCGCGCCGGAAGGCGTCGCTCTCCTCGGCCCCGGACCGGATCCACAGGGCGACGAGGCCGAAGAACCCGGCCACGACGAAACCGAGTCGCCAGCCGCCCGCCGTCGTCCCCTCCGAGGTGAAGACGAGGAGCAGGACGGCGAGGGTCGCATAGACGAGGAGGTTGCCCACGAAGAGGCCCGACGCGACGACCGCGCCGGAGAGGTACCGCCTGCGGGGCAGCGCGGTCTCCACCGCATAGGTGATCGCCGCGTTCTGCTCGACGCTGAGGGATATGCCCTGCACGCACCGCAGGACGACCACGAGAAGCGCCGCCCCCCACCCGATGTGCTCGGCGGTGGGAACCGCCGCCATGAGCAGAGAACACGCCGCGATCATTCCGACGCTGAGAATGAGCGCGAACTTGCGCCCGCGCAGGTCGGCCACGCGGCCCATGATGACCACGCCCAGCGGGCGCGCGAGGAATCCGACGGCGAAGACGAGATAGGCGGCCAGCAGTTGGGCGACCTCGTTCCCAACCGGAAATATCGCGGGGGCGAAATAGGGCGCCAGCACGGCGTAGATGGACCAGTCGAAAGCCTCGACGACGGTGCCGACCGACGCCGCGGCCAGCTCGCGGCGCGAGCCGGTGGCGTGCCGTCCCGTCGGCGATGCGCCTGCAGCCGATTCCGTCATTACGCACTCCTGTGAAAAGCGGCCGGTCCAGGCTCGAACTTCGCGGCCACGGCAGGAATTCGGTGAATACGGATGAGCGGGATCCGGCCGTGCCGCAGGTACGAGGCACACCCTAGTTGAGCGATTTCGCTTCAGGCCTGACGGCATTTTCAGATGGTGCGAATGACGGCTGTGGACGGGTGAGTGAAATCGTCGAGTGGCCGTCATCACCGGCGAGTTCTTAAGCGGCTTGTCGAACCGGGTGGGAACGACAGCCGCAGGCGGTACCGGCAGCCCGCCCGCCGGCGGGAACAGCAGCGCACAGACGACGCCCACGAGGGGACGCCCACGAGGGGTGCCCCCGCGAGGAACTGCGGACCGGTCACGGCCAGGCCGCCTGATCGCGAGCCGTCCGCCGGGCGGTCCTGGGCCGCATCATCGCCGCCAGGGGCGGCGGGCCTGCGTCAGTCGGTTCGGTTCGCCCGGTTGTACGCCTCGATGACTTCCTCAGGCAGCCGACCGCGGCTGCGAACCGTCCAGCCGTTCTGGCGTGCCCACTGGCGTATCTCGGCGCTCTGCGAGGCGGCCGCCGCAGGTCGGGCCGGCGTCATGACGGTTCGAGCCGACGCCATGCCGTCGCCCCCCGACCAAGCCGGGGTGCTGTACGGGAAGCGCTCCTCTTCCTCGCTGACGTCATCGTCGATACCGTCCCAATTCTCCTGCGAGGAGAGAGGAACGGCACTCCACATGGTCTCGGTACGGCCCGCCCGTCCGTGAACACCTCGCCGGCCGCCTTGTCCAGGTACGGCTCTGCCGTCCGCTGCGCGGCCGGACGCAACAGGCCCCGCTTGAGCCGGTTCCCTGCGGCCAGGTGATCGCGCAGCGTGCGCGGGATGATCAGGTCGAAACCTTCGTTAGCCTCATCGAGGTCAACGGCCGCCGCCTGGGGCCGACCTTGGTCGGACGGGCTGTCGGGCAAGGAAAATCCAAACCCCGCCGGGGTTTTCGGCACCGAGCACCCGTCTGGGATCCCGCAGCCAGGGAAATTCCCCCTGAAGTTCCTTGTAGTTGTCGTTGGTTACGACGATGGCGTGTTTGCGGGCGGCCAGTTCGACCACCATGCGGTCGGCCTTGCCTATGGTTCCTGCGGGGGTGGCGGAGATCAGTTCGGAGCGGATGTGTTTCTTGAGTTCCGCACGTTCTGACGGGGCGAGTTGGTGGGCGAGTTTCGCGTCCACGATGACATTGACCTCCGCCCCCGGGTGCTGTTGCTTCAGTGCGGCGACGGCATCGAGCAACTGAGCGAGGCTCGGAATATCGCCGGCCTTGACGTCTCGCCCGTTCCAGGCGATGTTCGAGCCGTCTACCACGAAGCATGGGGCGGCGGGAGCGCTCGCTGGTTCCGGGCGGGACGAGAAGGTGACGTTGAAAGGCGTTGTCGGCGGGGGCGGCGCAGAGCGTGGTGGGGCAGATCGCTGACCCTTCGCAGGCGAAGCGGGAGCGGCTTGCGGCAAACCTTCCAACGCTCTCATCTGCCGACGAATCTCGGCGGCGGTGGAAGTACCTCCCTGCGTGAAGTCGCTGATCTCCTGGTCGACCAGGACCTGGCCGTCACGGTCGAGTGTCGCGCGCACATGCAAAAGACCGTCCTCTTGGTAGGTGTACTGGAGGGTGAACGAGGCCTGGTCTCGCAGCAGGGGCTCTGGGTAGACGACGTTCAGGGTGGTCAAGTGAAAGTTTTCCGGGTCGGAGAGTGGCTTCTCCGGGTCTGCCTCCCAGATTTCGATGCTGAGCTTGGACTGATGGTCCTTCTTGGGGGTGTAGTTCTTTTTCTCGCGGGCGGGTAGCGGTGAACGGGGTTTGATGATCTGGCTGAAGACCAGTCGGCTGGCACCCGTGTCGTCGGTAGAACTCACCGTCGTGCCAAGGGCGTACATCGATGACACCTGCAGATAGCTGTCGACCTCGTTGTCGAGGATCGCGGCGGCGATGGCGGCGCCCCGGGCGACTGCCGTGAGTGGATGACAGATCTCGGCGGGCACGGTTTCGGTGTCCATCAAACGTTCCACGGCCTGGCGGACACACGGCATCTGGCTCGTTCCGCCGATGAGCAGCACATCGGATATGGCGTCAGGGGTGAGGCCGAGATCGTTGAGGCAGGCGCGGGCGGGCTGTAGGGCCTCTTCGACGAGGTCGCCGATGACGGACTCCAGCTCCTGCCGCGAGATCTCGATCAGGCGGCTCACGCCTGGAACCCGGGTCAGCACGGTCTCCTCGGCGGAAAGACGGATCTTTGTCCGTTCCACGGCCAGGGCGAACTGCCGCTCCTCGTCGGCGGACAGCTCGGGTTGGCGGCCGATCTTCCGGATCAGAAGCTCGCGCAGCCTCTTGTCGATCTCCAGGCCGCCGAGCTGAGTGATTCCGCGCGAGGCCCGCTCCTCGAAAAGGCCGTCCCTGTGCTCCAGAATGGTCACGTCGATGGTGCCGCCGCCCCAGTCGAACACCATGATCGTGCCGTCGTCCTGGATGTCATGCATATAGGAGAGGGCTGCAGCGGTCGGCTCGTTCAGCAATGCCTTGACCTGCAAGCCGACAGCGCGGGCGGCGGCCCGCGTACGGTAACGGGCGCTTCCCTTGGCGTTCGCCGGGACGGTGACGACCGCGCTGTCAATCGTGGTCAGGTTCTTCTCGGCACCTTCGCGCATCGCCTTGAAGACGCCGGCAGCGGCGGCCGTGGCGGAGATCCGGCCGTCACGCAACGCGATGGGGCTGTCGTCGCGCAGCATGCGCTTACATGCTTCGACCACCTTGTTCGACCGTAGCTTCGCTTCCCAGCCGAACAATGTGCCCAGCCGATGGGTGCTTTCGCCGATGACGGTGGGGAACAAACATTCGAATGAGGGGTAGAACCATTCGTCTTCGAGATGCTCGCCGTCGAGGGCAAGCACCTCGACGTCCTCACCGTTCCACTGGGCGATCACAGAATTGGTGGTGCCAAAGTCAATGCCGGTCGTCATCGTCATTCACTCGTTCGAGAGGTCGTCTGCGATCTCTGGCTCGTCAGCGTGCCGGAGGCGGCCGGCGCGGATCACCTGCCCGGTCGCCTCATCGATGTAGGCAGGCTCTATAACCTGCAGATAGATGCCTTCCTCCGGCCCGTTCACCACAGTGAAGTATTCCGGGTGGCCGACGGCGTCACGGGATTGGGTGAGGCCCGCACGTGTGAACCATTCGCGCAACAGGAGCGGAAGATCGTTGAGTTCGCCGCTCGCGATCAGACGGTCGATCTCGGCAAGTTGCGCCAGATGCATGCGCCTGCTGCGCAGCGCATCCAGGACACCTTGCTTGATCGTGACGGCGATCTGCTGGCTTGTGGGCACCTGTGCCTTACCGGCGACCTCGCGGTGCAGGAGTTCGATGGTTCGATCGGAGAACGCGGTCGCGAGTCTCGTCGGGTCGAGCCGCGTCCGCTCCCTTCTCACTTCGTCGAGGCGCTTCTCGTACTCCGCGCGAAGTTCCGCTTTGATCTCATGCCGGACTTGATCCTCGATCTCGCGTCGGACCTCCTGCCGCAGACAGCCGCGAACCCGGGCCTCGACCTCGTCGCCGATCTCCTTTCGTAGCCGTTCGGGTAGCTCCTCAGTGAGTGCCGCGAGTTGCGCGTCCGTCTCCTCGCCGCGCCGATGCGAGGGGTAAGCCGATCCGGCACGCCGGTCCTCTTCCGGACGACGTGACGTCTTCCAGGGCTGAGCCCCGTTGGAGGACCCTCGAGCCGGTTCTTGCCGTGGTCCGTTCCCTTTATTGCGTTTCACTTTGGCCGTCTCGTTTCGCGGGGGTGAGATCGTCGAGCACGGAGAGAATGGCACGGTCTCGCAGTGTGCGCACGTCGGAGGGCGTGCTCGGGGACGTTCGGCGATCGAGCGGGCGGATCTCGGGAAGTAGTGCGGCGGACCGATTCCTGGGAAGGACGATGGAGTTCGGATCAAGGGGGAGCTGGAAGAACGATGTTCCGTGCAGCTCCGCCCGCTCGATACGGGCCTTGGCCCCGTTGATGAGGACCCGCCGATCGGTGTCTGCGTTGTGCTCCTTGCGTAGGTTGCGCCACTGCTCCTTCCAGTTGGGGTCGCCGTGCGGCACACCCAGCATGAGATAGGGATTCTCCCAATGGTCGCGGTCGTTGACCACAGTGGCCTGGCGCTCCCTGAGTATCCGCAGGTTCTCGGCGACCGCCGGATGCGCTTCGCGCACCGCCTTAAGCAGCCGAATGCCACGACCGAGATCATTCGTGCCCTGGGCGAGGTAGGCGGCCATATTGTGGATCTCCGCGCGGAGCATCTCCGGGAGCAGGTGATCACCGTCAGGGCCTGGCCCCCTGGCGGCAACCAGCAGCAGGTCCAATTGCGGCCGGATCTTGTCCGGCTCGCCGAACAAGATCATGCGATAACAGCGGAACAGCGCCAGATGGCTGTGAAACTCGCTGATCTTCGCATTGATCGGCTTGCTCGGCCTCCAGTTGGCGGCCAGCAGTGCCCACAGTCCCTTGTCGGAAACGATGTGATCGGGCCAGCGGCCTGTTTGCACGCCGAACAAGAGCTCGTCGAACAGCGGCCGCTTGTTCGCGGGCAGCGCGGATCGCAGCCCGATGTCGTGCTCGCCGCGCCACCATGCGGCAAGAAGCGCGTAGAGATCGTCTCCCACGAGGTCGTCGCCTTGGAGGAAGGCATAGCGGCGCTCCAGCTCCGTCCATCCCAGTGCCTCGGCCTCGGTCGCCTCAATGGACTGAGGATGGAGCCGAGCCGCCAGGTAGAGGCGCTCCTGCGCGTCCGGCCGAAGCCGCCATGGCCGATCGTGCCTTCCCAGAAGGCCGAAATCAATCAAGTCGTCGATGACCGGGAGGGGAACCTCGGGGATCACCTCCAGGAGTTCCTCGGGCCGGACCCTGGCGGGATGCCCGAGGGCCGCCAGATAGAGCCGCCACTCAGCGGTACCGTCCAGCACGTCGTCGCCGGGGAGGCGAACCTCCCCCGCACGTGGATGCTCGAATGCGAGAAACTGGACCCGACGTGCGCCGATCTCGCTGATCCACGGCATACCAGCCTGGAGCAAGCTGTGGAGATGCCTGATGGTCTGTTCCGGAGGGATACGGGCAAGGGCGGTCGTGACGGCGTCGGGAACCGACGGCTCGGGCGGCCCTTCGATGGCCACCTGAATCACCTGCGCGTCCTCACCTCGCTCGTCGAGATCGTCCAGCAGCGCCCGCAGCGCCTCGCGAAGCCGGCTGATCGAGTCCTGGCCGTAGATTCCCAGCTCTGCCCACGCTTCGGCGACACGATCCGTCTCCTCTGAGCCGCCTCGGCGTGCCGCGAGTCTCGCCTCCCGCTTCCGACGCCAGGCCGCGACCATCTCGGCTCGGGAAGTCGACGCGTTCAGGGCAATACCTCACTCGAAATGACGCCAATATCAGCTCGAAATGGTGGGAGAGTATCACGACCATATGATCATAAGACGAGCGCACGTGCTGATCAGGGACGATGCAGGTGGCACAGGACCGGGTCGTCCTCGCCGATCACCCGGACGCGCCCCGGCCCGGTATCGGGTCGCGGGTACGGGAAGCCACGCTCATATGGAGATCCTCCTTGACGGGGGTAAGGGGGCGAGGCCGGACGGCAACCTCTTACGACGCGATCGCGGACATGCGCCGCCGCGGGAGGCAGCGTATGGCACGGTCCACATGCCATATCACGATTCAAGGTTGAATGGCTGCTTATGTAGATCTGTTCGTTATTGCCCAGTGACTGTCGGCTTCCGTTGATTGCCGACCTGGGGGTGGGATGACATCTCCCTTGCCGCCTACGGCAGGGTCGGGTCGGCGGTCCGCAGCGGGAACGGACCACAGCAAGTATGACATACTGTGAACTCGGGACACAACTTCACCAGGCCGACCTGTGGCCCGACCTGGACGATCCGCCCACGTCCCGCAGAATCGTCGAAGGGGTGCCCAGTCTCCTGCTGCCGCGAAGTCATCCTCGCGTCTGTCGAGGAGCGCTGCACGCGAACGAGTCGACCGTGTCTCGCCGACGAAACGCGGGTAGTCTTTTCGTGGCACCCCGTGGACATGCCCCTCCAAGAACAACCGCAGTCGTGACAGAGACCCTAATAAGGCTTGGGGTCCGGACATATTGTCGCTCGAGCATCGGGCGACTTCGCCTGGCTTCTCCTTGACTGCGAGAGGGCGCTACAAGTGATCGATCCCTTTTCTCTGCTGCCGGAACACGCAAGGGTGAGGATCACGGATTCCGCCCTCGAGATGATGGCGCGAGGCGCTGAAAAGCTGAGGGGCGGCAAGGCGGCCAGGAGAATCCGCAGGCTGAAGAGCGACGGCCGATTCCGGGCGAGCTTCGAAAACGCGGTGCGCGCCGGAATCGCGAGATTCCAACGTGAATATGCGCACATCGATGCGGAGATTACGGAGAGGTTGTCGCTGGAAGACGGCGTATGGTCCCACGAGACGGTCCTGGCGTCGCTGCAGGCCATCGTCAATCGAGTGGGGGACATGGCGGCCGGAGGCGAGCACCTGTGGTTCCGTGAGCACTTCCTTGCGATGATCGGCGACGGCGTTCCCCGGAACCGAGCGGAGGACGCGTTCGCGCATTTCCTGCGCTGTATCGCCGACGAGGTCTGGAGCCTCCCCGAGTTTCGAGACGTGTACCTAGGGCATCTGCAGCGGATCACCGCCGAGAGCGCCGCCGCCATGGTGGCCGAGCTCCGTGAGCTACGCCACGACGTCGTACGGAAGGCCAGGGCGTCGCTGCCGGCGGCCGAACGAGGGTCCCGGCCCCCATCCGATCACGTGGTCGCGGCGATCGGCGGCGGTGCCGCCTCCTCGTCCGCCACGCCGGGTCCGGCCGCGAACAGCCTGCCCCGTGACGTCGCCATCGTGGGCCGGCGGCAAGAGGTCAGCGAGATCCTCGCCCAGGGCAGAGGTCCGGGGCGGCAGGACATTCTGGTCATCAACGCCGTCAACGGGATGGCGGGCATCGGGAAGACGGCCTTGGCCGTACATGTGGCGCACAGGATCAAGGCGGATTATCCGGATGGCTGCCTTTTCATCGACCTCCACGGCTACACCGCCGGGCAGCCACCCCTGGAACCGGGTGAGGCATTGGGCACGCTGCTGCGCCTGGCGGAGGTTCCGGACCAGGCCATCCCGCAGGATGTGGACGGACGCGTCGCGCTCTGGCGGTCGGTGATGTCCACCAGACGCGCGCTGATCGTGCTGGACAACGCCTCTGGCCACGAGCAGGTGCATCCCCTCCTCCCCGGCTCGGCCACGTGCCGGGTGCTCATCACCAGCCGCAAGCAGCTGACCGGCCTGGGACACGCCAGGTCCCTGTCGCTTCCGTGCCTGAGCATGGACGACGCCGTGGCGCTTCTCGCCGACATCATCGGCGGGGACCGTGCCCGGCGGGAGCCCGACGCGATGCGGTGGGTCGCCGACCTGTGCGGCCGGCTGCCGCTCGCGATCCAGTTGGCGGGAAACCGGCTCCGGCACCGACCCGGATGGACGGTCGCCTCCTTCGCCAGGAAGCTGAGCACGGCGAGATCGCGATCCGCCCTGCTGCGCAACGAGGACATCGCGCTGGACGCGGCCTTCGAACTGTCCTACCGGGGGCTCACCGCCCGGCAGCGGTCGATGTTCGCCATGCTGGGCCTGCACGAGGGGCCGTCGTTCTCGGCGGACGCGGCGGCGGCCCTGCTGGACGTCGATCGCGACCTCGCGGAGGAGGTGCTGGAACTCCTCCACGACCACAACCTCCTGGAGCAACCCAGTCCCGAACGCCACCAATTCCATGACCTGCTGAAGGATTTCGCCCGGAGCATCGCGGCCGAATCCGACCCGGCGGCCTGCCGGGCCGCGACGAGCAGACTGATCTCCTACTACCTCGGCGGGACGTGTGCGGCCGACGCCCACATCGGCGAGCGGCTTTCCCGCATTCCTGACGGCGTCGTACCGCCGTCCGCGATGACCTTCGAGAGCAGAGAGTCCGCGCTGAAATGGCTGGAGACCGAGCGCCTCAACATCTTCGCGGCCGCGCGCCAGGCCGAAGAGGTGATCCCGCCGGCCGTCTGCCAGATCGCCACCGCGATCGCGGGATTCCTGATCCTCAGGGGCTATATCAAGGAGGCCGCCGACCTGCACATGAGGGCGCTGCGGATCGCGCACGACGCGGGCGACCCCGCGACGCGGGCGGTCGTCGGCGAGCACCTCGGCGAGGCGAAATGGCACTTGGGCTCCTTCGCGGAGGCGCTCGAGGACTTCGAGGGGGCGCTGCGACTGTACAGATCCATCGAGGACGCCTCCGGGGAGGCCCGAGCACTCGACTGGATCGGTTTCACCTATGAACGCACCGGCGAGTACGCCAAGTCGCTACAGGTGCTTCAGGACGCGCTGGACATCCGGCACGAGCTCGGTGACCTCGCGGGACAGGCGAAGACCCTCCACAGCCTGGGCGCCGTGTACTGGCGTAAGGCCGACTACAAGGAGGCGCTGCGGTGTTTCGGGCCCGCGCTCCGCATCCGCACCGACCTGATGGACCTGCACGGTCAGGCCAGGACCATGAACAACATCGGCTTCACCTTCGAAAGAATGAACGTGCTCGATGAGGCCGAGGCCTATCTGACGCACGCCCTCCAGCTTGCGATCAGAGTGGGGGACAGGCAGCTCGAAAACATCGTCTACAACAATTTCGGCTATCTCTACGTCAGGATGGGCAGGCACGAAAGCGCCGAGAAGCACTCGACTCGCGGGCGTATTCTGGCGCGACAGACGGGGTCCGTCTATGAGGAGGCCCGGGCCCTTGACGGGCTCGGTCGGGCGCACCTGGGGAGGGGAAGAACGGGTGGAGGCCCGGGAGACCCTCGCCCAGGCCCTCAAACTATTTCAGCGCCTCGGGGTGCCCGAGGCGCTGGAGGTACGTCAGATACTTTCCGGTATCGGCACGGGATAGACCGGCCGACGTCTTTCGACCATCGGTGACGAGTGGTGAGCCGTGTCGGCCGCCTGTGGCCGTCCCAGTCCCACGAGAACCGCGGCGCCGGTCATGTCGAGAAGGGCATTCGCGGGAAGTTTCAGCTTTGACCGCAGCCGTCCACTGCCGATGATGAGGTCGGGCAGATCACTGAGTGAGGCGTCGACCAGCACCGGCCATTCCGACGGCAACCCGATCACGGTGATGCTGCCATACTCCATCCCGCTGTCCGTGATGGCCCGTTCTCGGTCGAGCATTGTCACCTGACGGGCGTTCAGATGCCTGCGTACCAGTCCATTCAGGTCGGCCTTGGTGCCCGGTGGGACGAGGCACGCGGCCGGTCGCGATTGCTTTCCGCGCCGGGCCTCGACTATCAGGCAATTTCCTCCGGATGCGGGGTCGAGACCGTACCGCCTGCACAGGTCCAAGCCGCTCGCCGCCGCGGGATCTATCTCCGCCACCTGGACCCGGTCGAACCAGGAAGCGCCGCTCCAGCGCTCAAGGGCGAGTCGTACGGGGGTGGCGAGCAGGTCAGGCCGGCTGAGGGCCTGAACGAAGCTAAGTGACTCGTTCATGACGGGATGCTATACCGCGCCCCATGGGCGAACGAGTAACTGCCTGAATGGTCCTGGAAGCGATCGACTTATCGCCTAAGACCACAAGATCAACTCCTTGTCCGTTAAACCGATAAAGGTGGAGAAACATATCCGGCGTCCTCCGAGTCCGGGTTGGACCGTATGATAGTTTTTAGAGTTGAAGACGATGGCGTCACCGACCGAAGCGTTTATGCTGCACTTATCCGTGACGGTGATGACCTCCGGCCGGTATCCGAAACTCAACCGGTGGCGCTCGTCGGATGGAGTCCATTTCTGCGGCCAGACGATCGCCTCGCCGTCGATCGCCGGAACCGAGAGGAACACGTTCAACGCCAACTGGTAGCGGGGTGCGGGCTCCACGCCGGAACCTCCCAGCTCCCTGGTGACGTCGTCCCAATGGATCAAGGTCCCCTTGCTGATCTCCCGAATGATTCCCCAGAATAGATTTCTGCCGGAGCACGAGGCCGGAATCACGGGCCCGTCCCACGCCTCCGCCAAACCCTTGTGACATTCGGTACGCATATCCGCTAGATAAGGCTCGGCGTCCCACAGGCGTCTGGCGCGCTCGGCCTCCGTCCAGTACCGGTCCGCGATGCCGCCGCCGGGCGCGCGGTACTCGTTGAGTGCGGGACCGACTTTGTAGGCGAAGACGGGATAATTCTTGGGGTCGTACCGGGTGAGGTGCCGCTGGGCGACCGTCAGGGACCGCATGCAGAACTCGTCGCCGAAGAAGTTCGGGACGCGAAGGGCTCCGACCTCGTCATGGGCGAGGGCGACGAGACCATCGCGGCTCAGCCGGTCCAACGTGTCAATATTCATCGACCGAAAACGCGTCATCGTTCTCCTATCGACTGAAGGAGGGGCGACGGCCGACCTGAGTTTAAGTGAATGTCGTATGATAATCCAGAGTCGTTCCGGTCCCCTTTTATGCTGATAACTGATCGCCTATATCGGTGGCTCCGCAGGTGTCCAATGGACTCCGGGAGCACTTCGCGGGGTGTTGGCGATTTGTTGCAATATGAGAGCTTTGTGCCGCTTGTGGTCAGGGTCGCCGGGCAGAGTCGCGGGATGTCTTACGGTCTGCCCAATGTCGCAGTAGCCTTGCCACATGGGCCGCCGTGCCGACCACACTCATCCGAGCGGCGCCATTGTCGATGTGGAAAGATCGCCACATGATGATTTCACTGGCAGACGTTCTATCCGCGGCGGAGCGCATCCACGGCCGAGTCCGAAAGACGCCGGTCATCGAACTGGGACGCGAAAAACCGACGTCGCGGGGATCGGTGTGGCTGAAGCTTGAGCAGATGCAGCACACGGGCTCGTTCAAACCACGCGGCGCCTTCAACAGAATCCTGAAGGCGATGGAGGAGAACCGGCTGCCCGAGACGGGGGTCATCGCCGCCTCCGGAGGAAACGCGGGTCTCGGAGTGGCCTATGCGGCGGCGCGAATCGGAGTCCAGGCCCGGGTCTTCGTTCCCGAGACCGCCCCGCCGGTGAAGGTCGCGAAACTGCGTAAACTCGGCGCAGATGTCGTGCAGGTCGGGCGCATTTACGACGACGCGTACCGGGCGGCGGCCCGCGAATGCGAGAAGACCGGGGCGCTCTTCTGCCACGCCTACGACCAGCCCGAAATTTGCGCCGGACAGGGCACGCTGGGACTCGAACTCCTGGAACAGATCGAGGGCGTCGAAACGATTCTTCTCGCCGTGGGCGGCGGCGGCCTGTTCGCGGGCGTCGCGACCGCCGTGCAGGGCCACGCCCGCGTCGTCGCCGTCGAACCGGAGTGCGCTCCGACGCTCAACACCGCCCTCGCCAAGGGAGGCCCCGTGGACGTCGCGGTATCCGGCGTGGCCGCCGACTCACTGGGCGCCACCCTGATCGGCGACCTCGGCTACCAGGTCGCCGTCGAAACCCGCTCGGAGTCGCTCCTCGTCAGCGAGGACGCGATCCGCGAAGCCCGCAGATTCCTGTGGGACGACTGCCGGATCGCCGTGGAGCACGGCGCCGCGTCGGCCATGGCGGCCCTGCTCAGCGGCGCGTACAAGCCGGAGCGGGACGAACGCGTCGCCGTCGTCATCTGCGGCGCCAACACCGACCCCTCCGACCTGGCCGGTTGAGCGACCGGCACACGCGACCGCCGCGTACCGCTCGCGGACACATGAGCGCCCCGCGCGGTCAGTCCTCCTCTTCGGGCGGTGTTGCGAGGCCGGGCGCGGCGGACATGTCCGGGTCGACGTCGGCGGCATCGTCGACGTCATCGGGGAACGCCGGGTAACGGTCCTCGCCGTCAACGTCCGCCTCGGCCTCGTCCCTGGGGATCGGCAGGACGTACTCCTGGCACAGGCCGGCCAGGTGGAGCGGGAGGGGAAGGCTGAGCGCCTCGGCATAGTCGGGCGGCTGGCGGAACTGGTGGACGGCCATCGCCAGGGACTCGGGGTCGTCGCCGGTGTCCCCTTCGCGGTGGCATCCGAGCACGGCGATCTCGACGAGCCCCGGATTCCAGCCCGGCTTGTCGATGTCGATCGTCGGCTCGCCTTCGCGGTCGCCCTTCTTCCGCGGGCGAGGGGCCAGCTTGTCGGCCTCCACGGCGGAGGACTTGAACAGCGCGGGCTTGGGCGTGGTGCTGTAGAAGACGCGGGCGTCGGTACGGCCTTCGGCGACCCACAGATGAGCCGCGAGCCCATTCGTGCCGTCCTTCGGGTGGAGTCCCCACCACTGGGCGGTCTCCCGGCCGCGCTGGGTGCGGACGCGGATCAGCCGGAGGGTGGCGTCGAGCCTGCGGGCCGGTGCCTGGCCGTCGCGGATGCGGTCGGCCTCGACGCGGCCGTCCTGCAGCCAGGTCCAGTGGGAACGGGCGTTCTGCGCGTGGGCGAGGAGCAGCGTGGGGGCGTCGCGCAGCGAGCGGCGGATCTTCTGCACCCACTCCTCGGTGGCGCGCCGCTGCTCCTCCATGTCCCGCTGCCAGCTCACCCTCCTTGTCGCGGGGGCGTCCGCGGCCGCGGACGCGGGAGGTCCGGCCGGAACCTCCGCGAGGCGGGTCAGGCGCAGGAGCAGGGCCGGGTACGGAATCCACGCTCCCGCGCCGCCGTCCGCCTCGGGGTCCCAGCCCTGGACGCGGGCGAGACCGCCGCCGCCGCTCTCCGGGGTGACCAGCACGGCGACCGGAACATGGGCGGCCCAGCGGTTGCGTGCCGTACGGCTCTTGCGGATCAGCCACACGGCGGCGTACCTGAGCCCCGCGGGCAGCCGGTCGCCCAGGCCGTGCTCGGGATGCACCCGCGCCCCGAGCTGGCGCAGGCCGTCGTCCCACGCCTTGGACGCCCGGTGGGGCATGTTCTTCACCGAGTCGTAGCGCCCCACGTGCTTGGGCACGGTGATGAACTGGGTGACCAGCCCGGCGTCCGCGAAGCCCAGCCGGAGGGCGAACTTGGGGTCGTGGTCGCCGCTCGCGAAATCGGCCCGCCTGTCGATCTCCACCAGCGTGAGGCCGGGGACGTTGTCGGTGACGTCGTCGGCGATCCACGATCGCACCTCGGCCCGGCGGGCGCGGACCGCGTCGGTCACGCACGACCGGGTGCGCCGGCCGTCCCCGAGCGGCAGGCCGTCGGCGAGGCCGCCGGTCAGCTTGAGACAGCGCACCCGCACGGTGAGCTCGGCGGCCTGCCATTCCAGCACGACGGGCGCGCCGGGCCGGGCGGCCTCGTACCGCCGCTCGGTGAAGGAGCCGCCGTCGCCCTTCAGACCCAGGTGCTCGACCAGTGCCGCCACCGCGGCGTCGCGCATCCCGGCGGTCTGCCACAGCAACCGGACCTCCAGCACGGGCAGCGTTCCGGGCGCCGATGCGGGCCGCAGGCAGGAGACCGCGAAGGCGACGCCGCGCCGGCGTTCCGCCGCCCGGCGCAGCTTCTCCTGCGGCTTGTTCCCCTTCGGGACGCTGGACGGAGGGGCGTTGAGCGGCTTGGAGGCCGCCCTGCGGCTGCGCACGAGCACGGGGGCGGGCCGCAACTCCGGCGGCATGGCCTGCTCGGCCCATTCGGTCAGCTGTGAACGCTGGTGGGACATGAGGCCGGCCTTGACCTCGTGAGAACCCATGGCGGTGCTGAACACGACGCCCGCCCGGAACTCGCCGTCCAGCCAGGCCGAGGGGTCCGCGAGGATCTCGTCGGCCTCGGGGAAACGCTCGGCCAGGGAGATCCCTCGCAGGATGCGCGCCGGGCCGCCGGCGACCCAGTCCGCCGTCGCCGTCCGCTCGTCCGGATCCCAGCGGCGCTCGACGCGGGCCAGGGCGTACCGCTCGCTGCGCGGAGCGCCGGGAAGGTACGGCACGCGAGGCCGGAGCAGCACCGTGGATCTGCGGCCGCGGGGAAGATACAGCCGTCCGGTTTTCGCGCTCACCCTGGTGGCCCAGCGGCGGATGCCGAAGTGGAGGTGGAAGCGGGGGAGGGGATCGAACGGAACGGTGTGCAGGGTGATGTTGAGCACCACCGAGTACCACCAGGTCTCTTTCGCCGTATGGTGCGGCAGCGGCTGAGAGATCAGCTCGGCGCCCTGGTCGCGCCGCCCGCGGGGAACGGCCCGGAAACGCAGCCGGCCACCGGCGTACTCGTACGGGTCGAGGGCGAGGACGCGCCTGGCCAGCCAGTCGGTGCTCAGCGTGAACTGGCGCCCGAGCGGCGCGGCGGTGCCGCCGGGCGTGCACGGGCAGGTGAGCAGCTCCGCCTCCACCGGCTCCCAGCCGAGCGGAGCCGCCGCGAGCTGCGCCCGGACGTCCCTGAGCAGGCTCCGATGCTCCGGCTCGGGCCGCAGGTCCCCCAGCCACCGGTCGACCAGGGGGCGGAACACCGCAGGAGGCAGCGGATCCGGGACGTCCTCCGGCACGTACAGCCAGTGGGCCGGGCCGCCGTCGTACTGCCTGGGCGGGCGGGGCATGACCAGGACGTCGGGCGCGAAGGCCTGCAGGACCTGCTCGAAGCGATGGGTGGGCACCGTGCGGTACGGCTCGGCCCCTTCGGCCCGGCCCGCGTTGCACAAGGTGAGGATCGCCTCGCGCCACTCCTCGGGGAAGGGCAGAGCCCGGTAGCGGGCGGCGTGACCGGCCTCGGGGGAGACGGGCAGCCAGGACGCGGTACGGATCTTGGTGTAGACGGCCACGATTGTCCTTATCGATGTTCCAGCGTTGCCATGGCGTTGTAGAAGGGCTCGTACAGCAGCCGGGCGAGGGCCGGATCCGCCGGATCGGGAAAGCGGACCGGGTCGACCGTCTCGGCGAAGTAGGGCATGAGGATGGAGCGCAGCGCGAGCAGCAGCCCGTCCGTTTCCGGCGCCGGCCCGGTGTGACCGGGTGCGAGGGCCCGCGCCAGGCGCGGGGAGAACGCGGCGTCGACAAAGACGACGCGTGCCGGCACCCCGCCGCGGACAAGCCGGCCGATGACCTGCCACATGGTGACCAACTGGTCCCAGGCGAAGGCCCGCTTCTCCCACCGGGTCAGCCGCGAGTAGACGTAACGTCGGGACAGCAGACGCCGCCACTCCTGCCGGGCCTCGTGGCGGAAGTCGAGCCCGGCCCGGTCGAGCCCGCCGGCTTCGGCGACCAGTCGCCCGAAGGTGGCGGGCCCCCGCCGGTCGTCGGCGCGCCGCTGATCCGGGACGAAGCGGCAGGCCCAGTCGTTGATCGCGAATATCGCCAGGGCCAGGTCGTCGGGACGGGGGTGGGGCCGGGCGAGGAACAGGGCGGTGCCGAAGGCGGCGTTCCGTTCCGCGTTGAGGATGTTGTGCCCGCGTTCGACGGCCATCAGCGGGGCGACCAGCACCGAGGCCGCCCAGTCCTCGGCGAACATGGACAGGTCGCCGCGGCGCAGCGCGGTGGCGTGGTCGCCGCCGGGGGGATCGCCGCCGCGTACCGCCCGGTCGAGGTCGGCGTCGTCGGAGGCCAGTACGCGTACCCGCCCCCGCCAGCGGTCCAGCCCGTGCAGGGCGTCCGCGACGATGTTCGCCTCGCGGTAACTGCCGACGAGCAGGATCGCGCGGCGGCGCCCGTCGTCCTCGACGAGGGCGAGTTCCTGTTCGAGCGGGCTGGAGGCGCCGCCGCGCTCGGGGCTGCCGAGGCGGATCGCGAGGGCCCGCGCCGCCGCGGGCCGTACCTTGGGGTCGAGCCCGGACAGGCTCATGGGCCGCCGCTCCTCGTCGTACAGGAAACGGGTGGCGAACCTGGACCGCTTCACCGCCTGCACGGAACGCGGGGAGGGTTTGAGCACGGCGGCGACCGGCGCCATCACATGAGCGCGCGTTGACTCGCCCGCCCAACTGGTTCCGGACATCAGCACCACGTGCGGGCCGGGTCGGCCGGCGGCGGCGTCCGCGCCGATCTCGTGCAGGGAGAGCAGCAGCTCCCGGCCCACTCCGGCGCAGCGGAAGAAGCGCAGGGTGCCGCTGTTGCGCCCGTCCTCGTCGCGTTCGCGCTCGTCGGGCAGGTACTGGAAACCGAGCACGTTGCCCATCGGCGCCTCGGGGATGAGCGGCGCGTAGTCCAGCGGGGGCCTGCGGGCCAGCTCGTTGCCGGTGGCGTCGAGCCGCAGTGCGGCCTCCACCTGCGGCCACAGGAACGTCAGGCGCTCCAGCCGGTGGTGCAGCACCGACAGCAGCAGCAGGAACTCCAGCCGACGGCAGGCGACGTCGCGGCGTTCGTCGTCCCATTCCTGCGCGGGGGTGCCGTCGAGCAGGAGCTTCAGCAGGTCGGCGACGCGTGCGCGGGTGCGCGGCGGGGACAGGGTGTGCAGCAGGTCGCGGGTGGTGTGGATCAGTTCGTCGGTGAGCGTGTTGTAGGGGGCGTCGCCGCCGAGCGGGTCGTCGCGGAAGGCGTCCAGGACCTTGGTGAGGCCGGCGCGCAGGGTGTCGAGGTGCGCGGGGGTGTCCGGCTCCGGGACATCGTCCTCGTACGCCTCGTACAGGTGCCGCTCGTCCTGCACCCCGTCGACGGGTCCGGGGGAGAGGCGGGACCATTCGTCGAACCATTCGGCGAGCAGCTTCTCCTGCAGGGTCCACGGGCTGAAGTACTCGATGTCCGCCCACTCCCGCAGGCCCTCGTCGGAGATGAGCAGCCGGTACAGCCGGTCGGTCGCCGCGGACACCACGTTCAGGGCCGAGTTCCACCGCTCGATCTCCCGGTCGGTGAGCGGCAGCCTTCCCTGCCGGGACAACTCTTCGATCTTGTGGGTGTGGAGCTGGTCGAGCCACGACTCCGGCCCGGGTCTGACGAGCGTCGCGGAGGGGGCGAAGACGTCGTCCAGCTTCATCTGCACCGAGTCGGCCTCGTCCACGAAGACGATGTCGCTGAGCAGGCAGGCGAGTTCCAGGTAACGCAGCCGCTCCTCGTTGAGGTGCCGCGGAACCGCGGTCTGCACCAGACTGGCCGGGTTGGCGACCCAGATCAGGGCGTTCACGAGGTTGCGGGCCGCGCGGTGCCGGGGGCATTTGGCCCAGATCGGGCAGCCGTGCTCGGCGCCCCGCAGCTCGTCCTGATCGAACGTGCGCTTGTCGTCCTCCCCGCCCGGCCGGTAACGCTCGGGCAGGGCGACGTCCGTCTTGGTACGTTCCCGTTCGGCACGCTCCCGCTCCCTGCCTTTCTCCGGGTACAGCCGGTCGCAGGGCGCGTCGGCGTAGCGCAGCGGCCGGCTCGCCTCGGTCCCGCGCAGGGCGTCCACCACGCAGGCCGTGCTGAGGTCGTCGAAGCCGGGCGCGTCCTGGTCGAGGATGTTGTCCACACCGCGTGCGGCGAGGCGCCGGTGCAGGCGCTGGACGTGGGTCTCCCGGGTGGTGGGCCCGAGGATCGGCACCGCGGGCAGGCCCAGATCGCCCAGCAGCGCGCACAGCCGGAGCTGCTCGGCCACGTCGCCCACGACCAGGGTGGTGCGCAGGCGACGGCGGGCCGCCCACACGGCCACCAGCGTCATCAGCGTGCTCTTGCCCGCGCCGACCATGCCCACCAGATGCAGCAGGCCGTTCAGCCGCAGCGTGTCGCTCTCGCGGAAGTCCCGGCCGGTGGCGTCGCGCGGGGCGAAGCGGAGTTCCCTGAGCCGTGCCTCCCAGCCGCCGGGCCGTTCGACGCCGGCCTCGCGCTCCTTCTGGTCCATCCACCGCGCGGTGCGTGCCAGTTCCTCACGATGCAGGATGATCGGCTCGCCGGTGCCGGGGCGACCGTGGGCGAGGTCGTGGCCGGGGGCCCGGTCGAAGATCAGTTCCGGCGGGATGGTCACGGACGTCGCCCGGCGGCTCTCGGCGAAGCCGCTGCGGCCGGCGGGGGCGAGCGGCAGCGGCTTGCGCAGATGGCCGGGGAGGCGGGACAGCGCCGCGTCGTAGACCGCGAGGCGGTCGACGGCGATCGTCGGTTCGATCCGGCGGAACGGGGACTGGTCCACCGGCACGTCGTACGCCCGCAGCCGCGCCGGCACCAGGCGATACGAGTCAAGGAACTGCTGCCAGGCGCGCCGCCGTCGCAGCGTCCAGAGCAGGTGCCGAGCGGCGATGATCATGGTTTCCCGCTCGCCGCCGCTGACCAGCCCGGCGGCGCGGGCGAAGGGATAGCCGCCGAGCAGGGTGTAGGCGCCCTGGGCGGGTTCGTCCGCGGACAGCCGCTCCAGCAGCCGCAGGGCGAGCTCGACCTGGCAGAGGTGCGACGGTTTGAAGCCCGACAGCTCCTGCGGCAGGCCCCTCCAGGCCTGGGCGAGCGCCCGGCTGACCTGCCGGTGCCAGCTCTCGTGTTCACGCATGGCGTGCTCCCTGAGCAGAGCGGAGCCGGGCCTTCGCCCGGCGGACGAGTTCGGCGTCGGTGAGCAGCGGAAGGTCGCCCGCCTGCGCCGGGCGGCTGCGCTCGTACGCCGAGATGTAACCGGGCCGGGCCTCGACCCGGTGCGCGGGCACCACCCAGAACGCCTCGTCGTACGGCGGCTCGGCGGGCACGGGACGGGCGGAGCGGCCAAGCAGCACGGGACTCGCCCAGTCCTTCACGTCGACGGCCCAGCGCCGGCCGTCGGGAAAGGTGACCAGCAGATCGTAGGCGTCGTACCCGGGCCACATCCGCACGTCGAGCCCCAGCTCCGACAGCGCCTGCTCCAGGTCGGCCTCGGCCCGCCCCGGCCCGGTGACGAACTGGCGCAGCGGACGCTCCACCTGAACGACCTCGCCGACCTCCTCGCGCCGCAGGCGGCGGCCCGGAGGCGGCGGCCCCTGGCGGCGGCAGCGATCACGTTCGCACCACCATTCGCCATCCCGCATGGGGGTGAGCAGGGTCAGGCAGCGCCCGCAGCAGACGTACTCGCCGTCACGCAGGTAGCTGTCGGGCACCTCCAGGTAGACGCGGCGGATCAGCTCGTGCACCGGCTCGAGGACCGTGTCGTTGAGCACCTGGAAGCTCTCCTCCGCGGTGAGGACGGGCTGGTGGACCAGCAGCCGCCGGAAGGCGGTGTAGGCCACGTCGTCGGCGTGCTCCCGGCAGAGCCGCAGCGCGGTGTGGATGATCTGCCGGTCGCGGAAGCCGGCGGCCGAGTCGGAGGTGCGTTCCGCCCATTCGTGGCACAGCTCGGTGGGCCGCCAGGACTCCGGGTCCAGCAGCCGATCCTCGTGGTCGGCCGCGTCGGGGGGCAGGTCGATCGGCCAGTCCGTCAGCGGCCAGTCCCGGCACCAGGTGATGAGCTCGATGAGGCTCGCCGGCGGCGTCGCGCCCTTGAGCAGGCAGGCGAGGACGGTGCGGTCCAGCGCGCGTTGCGCCTCCGGCGGGTAGGGCAGCGTGAAGGAGTCGAGATCGCGTTCGGCCTCCAGCTTGAGCAGCGCGGTGGCCAGGGTGCGGATCAGCGGCACCCCGGCGTGCGCGGCCCACTCGCCGCTCGACGGGGGCAGCGTGTCGTCGGCGGTGGTCATCGTGTGGCCTCCCCTCCGGCCGTCGTGTCCGGACCCGACGGGCACCAGCGACGCGCCTCGCAGTCGGCGCAGTGCCTGCCGGGAACCGGGTCGTACGTCTCGTCGGCGGCCCAGCCCGCGGCGAGGGCGGAGACGACGCGGCGGGCCTCGGCGATGAGCGCGGGATCGGACGGGTCGAACTCTTCGAGCGCCGAGCCGTCCTCCCGGAGCAGTTCCAGCTCGATCCGGGAGCGACCCGGGTCGCCGCCGGGCACGCCGGAGGCCATCAGCAGCACGGCCAGCGCGATCTGCGGATGGCTGCTCAGCAGCGACTCGCCCTCCCAGGTGCGTTTCCCGGCGGTTTTCGTCTCGCGCCAGACCCAGCCGCCCCGATCGGTGTAGAGCAGGTCGGGGTCCGCGATGACGACGACGTCGGCGATCGGGTCGTACGCGGCCAGGCGCCGCTGCGGCTGGACGAGCTCGGCGGACCCGAGCCCGTCCAGGGGGCACAGCGGCCGGTGCCACCCGAGCATCCGGATGGCCGCCTCCTGCTCGGCCGCGGGGAGCCCGGGGATCGCGTCGGGCAGCGGCAGGCGGCGGCAGGGGACGCGGTCCGCCCCGTTGTGCCGATCGTTGAGGCAGGCGTCGACGGCCCGGCCCCGCCGGATGGCCGCGGACTCCTCCCCGCGGTCGGTGATGTTCAGGGTTCGGGTCATGTGGAACCGCGCGGGACACTTCTGATAGGTGCGCAGGTCGCTCACCGAGACACTGCGCCGTTTGCGGGGGCGGCGCGGGGCGGGGACGCCGAGCAGGCCCGGGATCTCGCGTACGGCGGTGCAGTCGGCCAGCCCCACGCAGCCGACGCAGTCGGAGCCCGGGTTGGCGCCGGTGCCGTCGGTGATCTCCGCGTACCGCCGTCTGGCCTGCCGCCGGAAACGGTCCAGCGCCTCGTCGGCCGTCCAGTCGGCCAGGACGGACACGCCGCCGTCGCCGAGGCCGACTCCGATGACGCGCACCCGCCGGGGGAGGACCACGTCCTTCTCGATCGCGTTGTACGGCCCGCGGAACTCGGCGCGGGCCGCGGGAACGCCGCGCGCCGCGATCGCGGCGGCGGCGGAGATCTCCGAGTCCGCGCGATCCTTGACCGTGCTGATGAACGGAATCCAGATTTCCCGGACGGAGCCGTCATCGGTGGCATACCGTCGGCCCCAGACGGTTCGTTCGTACTGCATGACGCCCCGCGCGTCCGGGTGCCGCAGCTGATCGATCACCACCCATTCCTCCGCCTTCGGGACCGTGGCCGCGTGCCCCGCCGCGACGCGCTCCGCCTCGTGCCGTCGGCGGGCGGCCAGGTAGACGGCCGCGGCCTCGGCCGCCCAGGCGCGGTGCATGGGGTGGCAGCGGTCGGCGTGCCGGGGGCCGGCGAGGGCGCTGTCCAGACGCGCGCCGTTGTGCTCCACCGCGTCGAGGAGTTCCGCCACCGGCGCGAAGAAGAAATCCTCGATCGGGCGATGACGGAATCGGTCCGGCCGCCGCACGAGCAGCGGGCGCGCACGCAGCGCCCGCCCGTCCGGGCAGGCGTCCCGATCCTCCCGGAGCAGCCCCACGCCGATCCGCACCAGCCGGGGGTCGCCCGTCACTCCGGGCGGCAGCCGGCGAACGCTCATGGGTGACCCCCTGCGGTGGTGTCGTGGTCCTGTGCTACGACACCAGGGAAGCGGAGGTTGTTAACTAAGTCAAGCGATATAACCAAGCTTCTTGGTGCATCATAGAGTGTGTACAGTTCCACGATGTGAGCGGGCGGGAGCGGAAGTGGAGCCAGGGGATGTGCTCTCCGGCAGATTCCGGATCACGGGGTTCCTCAAGGGCGGCGGCATGGCCCGGGTGTGGGCCGCCAGGGACCTGCGTACGGAAGAGCCGGTGGTGGTGAAGGTCCTGGGCAGGGACCTGTGGGACGGGGCCATGCCGCACACCGACGACGGGCTCCGCCTGCGGTCGGAGCTGCTCCAGCGGTTCGAGCGCGAGCGGCGGCTCCTGCACACCCTGCGCGGGCCCGGCATACCCACATTGATTCACTACGACTTCGGCGTCGGCGAGCCGTACCTGGTGATGGAGCACATCGCCGGGAAGAACCTGCGCGAGTTCCTCAACAGGAATCGCCCTCCGCTGTGCGCGACCGCCGCGATCGCGGTGCGGATGGCCGAGACGCTGCAGCGTGTGCACACCGCCGGCGTCATCCACCGCGACCTCAAACCGGGGAACGTCCTCCTCACGGACGACGGCCACGTGTACCTGATCGACTTCGGCATCGCGCTGCCCACGGACCCGGAGGCCACCCGCTACACCGAGTACGGGCAGACGCCCGGCAGCGTCGGCTACAAGGCGCCGGAGGTCATCAGAGGGGTCAAGGACCTCACGCTCGCCGCCGACACCTACAGCCTCGGCTGCATCCTGTTCGAGTGCATCGCCGCATGCCGGGTGTTCGAGGAACTTCCGGATCGCGGCATCGAGGACCAGCATCGCAACGATCCCCCGCCGCGCCTGGACCCGGAGTGGTACGGGATTCCCGCCGCGTTGTCCGACCTGATCCGGCGCATGCTCGACAAGGATCCGGGCAACCGGCCTTCCGTGGCCGAGACCCGCGACGGCTTCGCCCCGCTGCTGCCGCGGCCCGGCGACCGGCCCCCGACCCCCACGCTGAACCCCGACCCGACCTTGCCGTACCGGACGGGACGCACCCCCGAGACCGCGCTCGCCACGCCCATGCGGACGTCCCGCCCGCGTTCCGTCTCCCGCCGCCCGCCCCGCCCCGTCCGCCAGGAATTCACGACCGCGCTGGAACGCGCCGAGCGGGAACTGGCCGAGGAGGGCCCGGGACCCGCGAGCGAGCGTCTGGCCCGGGAACTGGACTCGGCGCTGCGGGCATGGGGCCCGCGCGAGCCGCTCGTGGCCCGGGCGCGACTGCTGTGCGCCGACCGCGCCCGCGTCGAGGGAGACTGGCCCGGCGCGGGCGCGCTCTACCGTGACGTGGAGCGCGCCCTGCGGGACCGCGCCGAGACGGAACTACGCGACCTTTGGCTGGAGGCCCGCATCGGCGTCGCCGAGTGCCTCGTCCCGGCGCAGGGCCACACCGGCGACGCCTTCCTCCGCTGGAAGGCCGTCGTCCTCGACCTGCGCGGCCTGCCCCGGCCGCCGGCGAAGGTCGTGCGGCGCTGCCGGGAATTCGGCGAGGAACTCGGCGAGCGGGGCCACCTCGAGGAGGTCGAGGCCCTGCTCGACGGCCTGCCCCCCGCCTGATCGCCGTCGGACTCTCACGCCAGCCGCCCCGTGGCGAGCAGCTCCACCAGCGTCCGGCGCAGCGCCGTGCCCTCCTCCCGCACGTCCGCGATGGCCCTCTCGAACTCCACGAGCCGCCGATGCGCCTCGCCGTACCGCCGCTGCTCCTCCAGCGGAAGACGCAACACCTGCAAACGGCGGACGTCGACGCGGGACGCGGAGGTGGCATGGGTGCCCGCCTGACGGGCGTTGGACGGCGCGCGCAGGCATGCCGCCAGAAACCACGGATCGAGACGCTCCAGGTCGGGCCTGACCCGGTGAATCTGCGGGCCGAGCACGACCGGACCCGCCACGTCGACCCAGGCGTCGAACTCCGCCGACAACCCGACGACGATCACGTCGTTGGACGAGGTCACGGTGACGGACCTGTCCGCCTCCAGCTTCTCCACGTCCTCGGGCGTCAGCCAGAACCGCGGCTGCCGCGGGCTGCGCAGGTCCGCCACGGTGAGAACGGGAACCCCGTCGCCGGGACGGTCGCCGCGGCGGAGAAACGCCTCCGGCGGCGACTGCCCGGTGGCGATCGTGAGGGCCTCCGCCCCTTCCAGCTCGGCCACCGAGACGAAGGAGGCCGCGGTCCCCGGCACCACGGTGAGCCGCCGGAGATCCGCGCCCAGGTCCTGCGCCGACCGCAGCCCCCGGTCGAAGCGCGTCCACGCCTGGCGCAGGTTGATCGCCGACGCCGCCGCGCCGGACGGCACGTGCCTGGCCGGGGTGAGGTCGGTGTCCTCGCCCAGCAGGTCCATCAGCGGCACCTCGACGCTGCCCGTCGGCGCCTCCCCTCGGATGGCGTCGAGGACACGACCGCGTACGGCCTCCCAGTCCACGCCCTGCCCCGGCCCCGACGAGGGCGCGGTCGCCCTGCAGTCGCCCGCGTCCACGAGCAGCACCGACGCCTCGGCGCCCGGCTGCGACGAGCGGCGCAGCACCCACAGGTGCAGACCGATCCCGTACGGCGGCGCCGCACCCGGCGGCAGGGCGACCACCATGCGAACGGCCCCGGCGCGCAGCAGCGCGGCCCGGATACGACGCCCCGCCCTGCGGGCGGCCACCGCCGGCGGCAGCAGGACGACGGCCACCCCGTCCTCGGCCAGCGCGGCGATGACGTGCTGCACCCAGGCGAGCTCCGATTCGGTGCGCGGCGGCAGGCCGAACAGCCAGCGGGCGTCCGTGGCGAGCTCCGCGTGCCCCCAGTCGCGCTCGTTCGTCGGCGGGTTGCACAAAATCACGTCCGCCGTGCCGCCGGAATGCAGGTCGGCCCGCAACGTGTCCGACGCCCTCACGTCGATCTCCGCGACATCCGCGCGCAACGCCAACCGCGAACACGCGATGTCGGCGAGCACGGAATCGTGATCCTGGCCGAGCAGCCTCAGTAGGCCGCCGCGGGACCAGCGTTCCGCGGCGGCGAGCAGGAGGGTTCCGGTGCCGCAGGCGGGATCGAGCACGGTCGTGACGCGACCGGGCCGCACCTGTCGCGCGATCTCCGCCATGAGGGCGGCGAGCGGACCGGGCGTGGTCGTGATCTGACGGATGTGCGTCCCGAGCCAGCGACTCAGCAGGAACTGAAAGATCTGCTCGCCGCCTTCGCCGCGGGCCAGCTCGACCGTCTCGTCCAGCAGCGCTCGCTCCTCCGCCTCCAGGACGGGCGGTTCGACCGGACGGTGCACCGTCCGCGGACCGGAGCTCGCATCCCGGACACGGGCCCCCAGCTCCGCGATGAGCCGTCCCATGCGATCGCGGTCCCCCAGCGCCTCATACCGAAGCCACAGCCGGTGCCGGGTGCCCACGGGCGATTGGGCCTTGCGATTCTCGCGCAGCCACGCCTCCACCTCGCGCAGCGAGAACTGGGGGCTCGCGTCCGTGCCACCCACCGGCGACGGAAAGTCGGCATGCCGCCGCCGCCAGTTGCTGACGGCGGCCCGTCCCACACCGGCGAGCCGGGCTATCTCCGCCAGTGTCACCGCGATGGGCTCTTCGCTCATGCGTACCGTGCCCTCCCGAAGATCGAGCCGCAGGCGGAGCCGTGACTCACCATCGTGCCTCCACCCCAGATCCACAGCAGGGCTGTTGACTCAGTTTTCGTTCCATCCTGGCCTCAGCCTATACTCCCGCGGTCGTCATGGGAACGGGAGTTCGATCACCTGCGACGGTACGTCGGCGGACGATTTCGTCGGTCTTGCCGGTCCCCGCGCCCCCTGCCCGACGCCGCCGTCGTCCCGGGCCGATCGGCGATGACCTCGGCGGACGGCATCGTCGGGCACACCCTGGGCGTCGGAGTCCCGCGCCGGCGGCGTCGCATCATACAAGACTTCAATCGGCTTGCGGAGTGGCGAAAATGGCTGCTTAACGGCACCTTAGCGGCTATTTCCCAATGTTCATTGGAACGGTATAAGCAAGATATCGGGGGTTCATGGACGGCGACGACTCCAGGGTGGTTGGTGCCTCATGCCCGAAATGCACCTTCCTTTCTCCTTGCAGGACAAGGCGGTTGAAGCCGTTGCCCGCTTTGGCCGATCCGTCGCCGCGAAACTGAGCGGGGGCGGGCAGTCGGAGGACCAACTTCGTGCGCCATTGGAGAGGCTGCTCGGCGATATGGCAAAGGCCCTCGGCGTGTCGCTGGTGATGATCGGGGAGACCTCGCTCGCCTCGCTCCGCATACGTCCCGACTACGCCGTTCGGGTCGCCGGGGCGCACGCCGGGTACGTCGAGATCAAAGCCCCTGAGCGTGGCGTGCCAACCGCATGGGCTCCGAACAGGCGGGAGAAGGCGCAGTGGGAGAAGTTACGGCTACTTCCTAATGTTTTGTACACTAATGGTGCCTTGTGGGCGTTGTTCCGCAATGGTGATCTTGTTGGGCAGATCGCCCGGCTGGACGGTGATATCCGGAAGGCCGGCGGCAAACTCGCTCCCGCGGACGGGGAATTCGTCCGGGTTATCGCCGAATTTCTGCTTTGGCAGCCGAGCCCGCCGACCAATATCCGGCAACTAGTACGAGCGGTGGCAGGGCTGTGCAAACTGCTGCGCGACGAGGTGATCGAGGCCATCGCCCGGGAACGCCGGGGCGAGGAGATACGGCGGATCTTCACCGAGTTGAGCGCGGACTGGCGCAGGCTGCTGTTCCCCGGTCTGACGCATGAGGAGTTCGCCGACGCGTTCGCCCAGACCGTGACCTTCGCGCTGCTCCTCGCCCGCGTGGACGGGACCTCCTTTGAAGGCCGTTCCTTGGGGGAGATCGCCGCGCAGCTCGGCAAGAACCATTCCCTCATGGGAAAAGCGCTCGCCGTGCTGACACATGAGGGTGTCGAGGGCCGCATCGTCGTCGTGGAGACGCTCAAACGCGTTATCGGCGCGGTGGACTGGAACCGGATCAGCGACGGCTCGGGCGACTCCTACCTTCATCTGTACGAGCACTTCCTCGACGTATACGACTCCGAACTCCGCAAGGCGAGCGGCTCGTACTACACGCCCAGTCCGGTCGTCTCGTTCCTCGTCCGCTTCGTCGACGACATTTTGCGGGCGCGGTTCGGGCGTGAGGGCGGGTTCGCGTCGGACGATGTGATGGTCGTCGATCCGGCCATGGGCACGGGCACCTTCCTGCTCAACATCGTCGACACGGTCGCCCGGACCGTGGCGGAGGAGGAAGGCGAGGGAGCCGTCCCCGGCCGCCTCAAGAAGCTCTTCGGCCGCCTCGTTGGAATGGAACGGCAGGCCGGGCCGTACGCGGTCGCCGAACTCAGGCTCAACCAGGCGCTCAAATCCGAGTACGGCGCCGAGGTCTCCGAAAAAGATCAGAAGCTCTATGTCATCGACACCTTGGACAGCCCGTTTGAGGAGACCGGGCTTCCGATCGGTTCGATATACGAGCCGATCGTCCGTGCGCGGCGAGAGGCGAACCGCATCAAACGGGAGACGCCGGTCCAAGTGGTGATCGGCAACCCGCCGTACCGGGAACGTGCCAAAGGCATGGGAGGCTGGATCGAGCAGGGTGCGGAGAACTCCGGGTACGGCATCCCGCTGAACGCCTTCAAAGCACCTGGGCTCGGCAGATACGAGTATGTCCTTTCCAACCTGTACGTGTACTTCTGGAGATGGGCGACGTGGAAGGTGTTCGATGCCCACCCCGAGCACCCGGCCGGCATCGTCGCCTTCATCTCCACCTCGGGATACACAACCGGCCCCGGCTTCGCCGGCATGCGGGAATACCTGCGTCGGACGGCCGATGAGGGATGGATCATCGACCTCTCCCCGGAGGGGCATCAGCCCGATGTTCCCACTCGGATTTTCGCCGGCGTCCAGCAGCCGCTGTGCATCGGAGTCTTCGCCCGGTACGGCGCCGGCCATCGGAACACGCCCGCGGTGATTCATCACATCAGCGTGTCCGGGCGCCGGACGGAGAAGTTCGCCCGTCTGGCGGAGTTGTACCTCGACGATCCCGAGTGGCGCGACTGTGGGACAGGCTGGCATGACCGGTTCCACCCCGCCGGCGCGGACGTCTGGCTGAGCCACCCGGCACTCGGTGACCTGATGCCCTGGCACGCCCCCGGGGTCAAGCCGAACCGAACATGGGTCTACGATCCGAACCCGGAAACCCTGCGGAGGCGCTGGGCGCGCCTGATCAATGCCCCCGCCGCGGAAAAGGCCGGGCTTTTCAAGGAGACCCGAGACCGGACAGTCGAATCCGTCGCCACGGAGGCCGGCTCCGACGGGGTGTCGGTAACGCCCACCATCGCTGAGGAGACCTCCCTAGAACCTCGAATCGAGACGGTTGCGTTTCGCAGCTTCGACCGGCAGAAGATCATCTACGACCTTCGAGCCATCGACTTTCCTCGCCCGGCGCTGTGGCAGGTGCGCGGGCAGCGGCAAATATTCGTGTCCGAGCAGCACGCCGAACCATTGGGAACGGGCCCCGGCCTGGTGTTCAGCGCCTACGTTCCCGATATGCACCACGTCAACGGCCGCGGTGGCCGGGTGCTCCCGCTCTTCCGGGATAACGCCGCCAGATCGGCCAACTTCGCTCCCGGACTGATCCGCCTGCTGTCCCAGCGACTCGATCTGCCCGTGACGGCACCGGATCTGCTGGCCTACATCGCGGCGGTGACCGCACACAGCGGCTACACCGCCCGCTTCTTCGAGCACCTGCGCACCCCCGGCATCCGGGTGCCCCTAACGGCGGACCCGGATTTGTGGAGACGGGCCGTACCGCTCGGCCGACGCGTGATCTGGCTGCATACCTATGGCGAGCGCTTCGTCGATCCCGGCGAGGGGCGCCCAGCCGGTCCCCCCAAACCGGACGCCGGTATTCGGGCCATGGCACGAGTGCGAATTCCGGGGAATATCGAGGAGATGCCGGACGACATTGTCTACGACGCCCAGACCGGGACTCTGCAGGTCGGTGGAGGTCGCATATCACCGGTGCTCCCAGAGGTCTGGGCGTACGAGGTCTCCGGGAGGAGGATCATCAAAAAATGGTTTGACTACCGGAAGAAGAATCCGGGAGGCCGAAAGTCCTCGCCGCTCGACCATATCCGCACCGAAGAGTGGCCTGCAGAGTTCACCACCGAACTCCTCCGTCTCCTACATGTGCTGACGCTCTGCGTGAAACTCGAGCCCGAACAATCCGATCTACTGGAGCAGATCTGCGCTGGCCCGCTCGTCACCGTAGCCGACCTGAAAGAATCACAGGTCCTTCCACCCCCGCCCGCCGCCCGCAAGGCGCCCGCCACCGAATCACCAGAGGCTCTCACTCTGTTGTGAATCAGCTTGCGGCGGACGGATGCCCAGATTCCTTTCCGCCGGGAAGGCTGCGAGAAGCGGTCGGGGTGCCGTACGGCCGCGGCGGCTGCCGGGTCCTCCCTGGAGGCATGGAGAGCGATGTGCGCGGTGAGGCAGGCTGCCGGCCGATCCTGATCCAGGGGCGTGGTCGCTTGGTGGCCTGGGCCGGATGCCCGGACTGCCGTCCGGTTTCCGGCTAGATGTTGACCATTGACGGCTTGCGTCGCTAATGTGCCGCCCTGGGTCATGAGTTCCAGTGTCAAGCCCCGGCTCGCTGGACGGCATCCCGCCCGCTGCGGGTGCCCCGGGTGACGACCCGCTCCGCGTGAGACGCGCGGAGAACGGCGGATCACCGGGGCCGGTCGGGCTACCGGGGTCCCAGGCCCCGGAGGTGCGTCATGCCCGTCCCGAACGATCTCCATGCCCTGCTTCTCACCCGCTGCCCGGGCTGCGGCGTGTTCTTCAACGTCATGAACCTGGGGCCGCGCGAGCCCGTCATCGAGGCGTTCCCCGGCGTTTACTACGCCCGGTGCCCGCACTGCAAGGTCCGGTGGCATGTGCACCCGCTCGGCACCGCGGAGCGCGACCTGGCCGACCCGTTCGTCGCCGAACGCCCGGCCGTGCAGCTCGACCTGGCCGCCGCCTGGACCGGCGCCGTGCTCCGGCTCACGCTGGACGACCACATCCTGCGGGTGGGCCCCGCGGCCGGCGGGCCGGACGCCGACGAGATTCCGCATCCCCTGGACGAGGTGGCCCACGTGCTGACGGGCTGGAACCCGGGTGGTCTGCCGGGACGCCTGGCCCACAACCTGGACGCGCACCAGCGGCTGCTCGACGAGCTGCGTGAGCGCGGCCTGCGTCTGTGGACCGATGCCGCCTGCCACCATCCCGAGTTCGCCTGGGCCGAGCGGTCGGTGGTCGTGGTGGGAGCCGAGGAGAGCCTCGTCCTGGAGGTCGCCCGCCGGTTCGGCCAGCCGGCCGTCCTGCGCTGGACGGTGGGGCTGCTGACCCCGATCGGCACTCGCACCTGGGAACCCCTCGCCGACGGCGACCCGGTCGTCGTCACCCGGCTGCCGCAGCGGCCCTGCGTGATGACCGGCGAGGCCCGGGACGAGGTCTGCCGCAACCCCGGAGGGCCGTGGATCAGCCGGTCGATACACTTCGGCGCGGAGTGGAACGACCGGCGCGCCTGCCTCTACGCGGCTCTCGGCTGCGACACCTGCCATGGCGGGCGGGCCGGCGGGGTCGTCGGCATGGCCGTCGGCGATGTGTCCATCGAGCGCAGCGTTCCCAGCCGGTACGGCCTGGCACGCCGGGCAGCCGTGGCCGGAATGTGACCCAAAAAGGCTGTGCACTTCGTTCACGGTAGCCGTATAAGTGGGATACCTGCCTCTTGCGCATCAGTTGTCCTCCTTTGTCCCGAAAGACCAATAGATGGAACTCCTCGACGCCTGCGCCCGGCTCGGCGCTCTCGCCCCCCACCCGCTCGACGACGAAGTGCGCCGGTCGATCGGGACGCTGCCGCCTCCGCGGCCTCCCGCAGGCGAGGGGTGCCGGTCAGGGAACCGGCCAGGTCGGCGAGGGCCTCCGCCAGTTCGACGCCCGGCTCCTCGCGGGCCTCGAACACCTCGACCCGGATCGCGTTCGCGTACGCCGCCTCGAGCGCGGGGCATCCCTCCTCGCCGAAATGCCCGAGGTACCGGGACTGCACGCCTTCTGCCTGGACCGGCTCGCCTGGTGCCGCGCCCAACTCGGCCATCCCGACGAGGCCGTATGGCTGGCCCGCCGCGGCGTCGCCCTGCTCGAACCGACCGCCGGAGACGACCACGACCCCCACCTCCCCGAACTGGGCGTGCTGCTGTGCGACCTCGCCGGCTACCTGCTCGCCTGCGAGCGGCCCATCGAGGCCCTCGACGCCGCCACCCGGGCGGTGGCCGTACGCGAACGCCTGCACGCACGCGACCCCAAGCGGTTCGGGGGCGCCCTGGCCGAGGCGCTGCGGCGGCTCGGCGACGCGTTGACCGCGCTCGGCCGCGGGCAGGCCGCCGAAGAGGCCCGGCTGCGCGCCGCCGACCTGACCGGACCCGTACGCGACGACGCCCCCGCCGAGAAGCAGGACGAGGGATGCACGACGGCCGACCTGGCCAGGGAGTACGACCGGCTGGAGGGCATGGCCGAGCACCGGCCCGCAATCTCCGCGGCGCTGCACGCGCTCGCCGCGACCACTGCGGGCCTGCCCATCGTCCCCGCCGACGGACCCGACCGGCTGGCGCACTCGCTGAGCAATCTCGCCGCAACGCTGTGCCTGCTGGACCGGCCCGAGGACGAGGTCGAGGCGCTGCGGGTCGTCCTGGCGCTGCGGGAGGCCGCAGAGCCCATGACCGAGGAGGACGCCGGGGAACTCGCGCTCGCCGTCGGCAGGCTCGGCTCGGCACGCAACCGCGCCGGTCGGCCCGCCGAGGCGGCGCCCGCGAGCCTGCGCGCCGCGACGATGCTGGAGGACCTCGTCGCAGCGGGCCATCCCGGGCTCCGTTACTTCCTTGGGCAGGCGTACGAGGACGCCGGGCACGCGCTGTCCCGCCTGGACGAGTCGGAGGACGCGTCCGCGCGCATGCGCCAGGCGGTCGAGACGTACGACGATCTCGCGGCGGACGATCCCGAGTACCGGGACGTCCTGGCCCGCGCCTCGGCGGCCCTCGGCGACCTGCTCGCCGGCCTCGGTGACCTGTCCGGCGCGGCCGAGGCGTACGAACGGGCCGCGAACCTCTACCGCGCCCTCCTCGCCGAGGGCCGCACCGCCGTACGCGCGGACCTCCGCAGGACCCTGACCTCGGCGGCGATGACCTGCGGCCGGGCCGGGGACTCGGCCGCATCACTGACCTTCACCCGGGAGGCGATCGGGCTTCTCGAACAGGCCGCCCTGGTCGACGCGGACGCCAGGCCCGCTCTCCGCCAGGCCCTGCACACGACGGCCGTGATGTCCTATGGCGACGAGGCGTACGCCGCCGCCGAGCGGGCCGTCGCCTGCTACCGGCGACTCGACCGGGAGACGCCGGGGACATGGCGGCGCGCTCTCGTGTTGACCCTGGTCGTGCTCGCGCGCCGCGCCGCGGAGACGGAGCGCTGGCGGGTTGTCGCGGACGCTGCGGAGGAGGCGATCCCCGACCTGCTGGAGAACGCACCCGATGACGAGCGCTCTCGCGAGGTGCTGCCGGCGCTTCTCGACGAATACCGCATGGCGGTCGTCCGCCTGAACATCCCGGACACGCGTCTGGCGTACGCGGAGGCGGCGCTGCGCCGCCTCACCGAGACATCGGTCACGTCCGCAGGCTGACGGCCCTTTCGCCCGAGCCCACGACGGAACTCGCCTCCTCTGACCACTCTCGGCGTCCGCGCGGTTGCGGCTTCGTCAGGCTGGAATGTTCTTGATGCCGGTGAGGAAAGAACGCCACTCTCTTACGCTGAACGTGAGGGTGGCGCCATCAGGGTTCTTGCTGTCACGGAGGGCCACGATGCCAGGGAAGTTGGTGGCAACCTCGACGCACTCGCCCATGTTGCCGCCGCTGTGAGTGCTCTTGCGCCATTCGGCCTTGGTCAGGTCCATTGCTCACACGCCTTTCTGACCTCGCCACTCAGACTTGAGGTAGATCACATCCGGCTTTCCTCTGAGGCTGGTAACAACTATAGGTCCCGTCTCCACTTGGTCCGGCTGGCGTGGGATTTGCGAGAGCTTGGTCGTGCCACACTCGTCGCGCTTTCGCGTCAGGCGGAACCGGTCATGCCCCTCCGGGGCGCGAACGACGTGGGGAGGACCAAGAGTCGCTGGGGGTGTGCTTGATGGATCACCAAGGCCCCTTCGCGGTGAAAGGTGGTCGATCTCCGGTCACCGCGACGTGCCGAGGCGTCGTTCCCCGTGATTGCCACAGCAGACCCTGTTGATCATCTCGATTTGATCCCTCCGATAAGGAGGCGAACGGGCTCCGACAGTACGGACTTGGCTGATGGGAAGTCCGCCAGGCGGGCCGCGAGCGTGTCGACGGCCAGTTCGCGCGGCAGCAGCGTGCTGAATTTGAGTCCGTTCAGGGCGCGTTCGTCGATTTCGGGTCGGCAGAGTTTGTCGGCGAGGTCGTGGCGCCATCCGGTGCCGGTCAAGTCGTTGCGGAGCCGGATGTGCAGGTCGTCGACGCGCTGGGTCGGATCGGCGAGTGGGCCGAGGGTGGCGACGAGGGTGGCGTTGGCACGGTATCCGGCCCAGGTCCACCACAGCAGGTCGTCGTCGTCGCGCACGATCACGGTGCCGTCGGCGGTGGCGAGGCCGGCGTTGTCCTCACGGATGCGGGTGATGGCGCTGACGGCGCGGCGGGTGAGTTTCACCGGGGGGTCGGCGCCGAGGATGACGTCTCGCATGGCGCGGGCCAGTTCGAAGGATGTGCCGCCGGACAGCACCGACGCCCAGCGGGCCTTACCGCCGCTGCCTTCCACGGGTTGTACGAAGCACCGCCGTCGTTTCCAGTCGGTCCAGTCCACCTTCCACGTACGGCCCGCGAGCAACAAGAGGCGTGGGCCGGAGACCGCGCACGTCAGGAGGCTGGGGTCGGTCCGGCCGACCTCCTCCTTCCCATGCATGACGGTGATCTCCGGCGGAGCCGTGAACACCGCCATGAGGTCCATGAAGTTGCGGCGTCCGAAACGTTGCTCGGCCTGCGGGCCGACGAAGAGCGCGCCTGCGTCCCGTTCGAGGAAGCCTTCCGCGATGAGGTGGTCCAGCAGCGGCTGCGCGTTCTCCGCGGCGAAGGGGGCGAGGCCGGGCCACCAGTCCGGCCAGAGGGCGTCTCCCATCCGGCCCTCCTGCAGGGTGAGCGCGAGAAGTTGCTGGGCGACGATGTGCCGAGGGTCGGGAGGCGGACGCAGGGGCTCGACGTATCCGGTGCCCCACAGCAGCAGGAGCGCCGCCGAGGCGAGAACGTCATCGAGGGTCAGGGCGAGAATGAGGCAGTTGCGCCTGGTGCCGGAGCGTCTCCCCGTACGGCCCAGCCGCTGCAGAAACGACGCGACCGACCAGGGCGCGTTGATCTGGATGACCCGGTCCAGATCGCCGACGTCGATGCCCAGTTCGAGGGTGGACGTGGAGACGATGACGCAGTCGCGCGACTGGGCGAACGCCTCCTCCGCGCGCCGACGCTCATCGGCGGAGAGAGAGGAGTGCGAAAGGAACGTGGTGACCTCGAGGTCGCGCAGCGCCTGGCCCAGTTCCTCGACCATCTTCCGGGAGTCGCAGAAGACGAGCCGCTTCTCGCCGCGATGCAGCAGGGCGATGACCCGGGCGGCGTTGGCGATGGTGCCGACGTGGTCCAACTCCACATCGACGGCCCCGGCGTCCGCCCCGGTCTCCGGGGAGATCACCTCGGCGGGCCGGCTCCCGGTGCCGGACCCCTGCAGCCAGGAGAGCAGCTCATCGGGGTTGCCCACGGTGGCCGACAGGCCGATCCGCTGAAGCGTCCGCCCGGCGAGCCGCGTGAGACGCTCCAGGACCGCGAGCAGATGCCAGCCCCGGTCGTCACGGGCGAAGGCGTGGACCTCGTCGACCACCACCGCCCGCAGGTCCCGCATCAGCCGCCGGTGGTCGACGCCGGTGCCGATGAGCATGGACTCCAGCGACTCGGGGGTGGTGAGCAGCACGTCGGGCGGCTCCCGCAGGATGGACTGCCGCCGCGACCCGGAGACGTCCCCGTGCCAGAGCTCGACCCGCCTGCCCAGCCACCTCGCGTAGGCCTGCAGACGCGGAAGCAGGTTGTTCAGCAGCGCCCGCAACGGACAGACATACAGCACCGAGAGCCCGGTCCATCGCTGCCGCTCCATCATGCCCAGAATCGGGAAGATGGCCGCCTCGGTCTTGCCGCCGGCGGTGGGTGCGATCAGTACGGCGTCCATGCCGTCGGCGAGCGGTCCGAGGGCCGCCTGTTGCAGCGGCCGGAGCCGCGGCCATCCGAGCGTGTTCGTGACGTGATAGGCGAGGGTCGGATGGAGGGCGGTCACGGCAGGTCGAGTTCCACATCATCGGCGGACGCATGATGCCGGAAGGCGTTGCGCTCATCCTCGTTCAGGTCGGACTCGGAGACGTTGACCTTCCGGTAGTGCAGGCGCGGGTCGAAGTCGGGGTGCTCCGACACCCGATACATCACGTCGCTGACGAGTTTGCGCAGGAAGACGCGTGGCGCCGCGCCGACGCCCAACTGCCCCGCCACCGCCGTCGCCAGGCTTTTGACATAGGCGTCGTCCACCAGCGACATGATGCGGGCCTCTTCCGGATCCCCCTGTGCGTATAGATCGCGTACGGCACAGCCGAGCTGGACCAGCTTGTCCCGATCGAAGCCGGTGAGTCGGATCTGCACCGCCCGGACGGTGTCGAAGCGCGGATCCGTGTCGAAGTCCACCGCCAGCCGCTGGGCGAGCGGCGTGAGCCGCTGCACACCCTGCTGGCCTTCGAAGAACGCGGGCGTTCCCGTGATCACCAGGTAGAGGCCGGGCAGGCTGCCCTTGTCGATCTCGTCGATCAGTTGCCGGAGGGTGTTCAGACTCCGGTCCCGCATGTCACTGCGCATGCGCTGCAGCGTCTCGATCTCGTCGAGGACGACGAGCAGCCCGGGATGCCCGCAGTCCCTCAGCACCGTCAGCAGCCCCCGCAGGAAGCCGAGGGCGCTGCCGGAATCGATGTCGCCCTTGAGGCCCGCGTAGCGCCGGACGACAGCGGCCACGTTGGGCTCGCCGCCGACCCAGGCGAGCAGCCCGTCGGCGATCGCCTGCTCGCCGGCGAGCCGCGCCTTGCGGTAGAAGCGCAGGGCGGTCGCGAAGGCGGGGGCGTTCCTGGCCGCGTCCTTGAGCCGCGACTCGATGAGTTCGTCCACCACGACCGCCATGGACCGGCGGTCCTCCTTGGGGACGCCCTTGATGGATTCGGCGTCGTCCTCCAACGTCAGGAGCCAGGTGTCCACGATGTCCCGTAGCGCACCCGACGAGGACGAGCTCGTGCTCAACCCGCCGACCAGCGCTCGATAGACCGTCTCCAGCCTGTGCAGCGGCGTGATTCTGTCCGATATCTGGACCTCGCTGGCGGCCATCTTCATCCGCTTGGCCTTCTCGGCGAGCCAGCGCGCGAAAAAGGTCTTGCCGGATCCGTACTCACCGCGCACCGCCTTGAAGCCGCTGGCACCCGCGGCGACCGCCGCCAGCTCCTCGTCGAGAACCTTTTCGAACCGCTCCATGCCGACGGCGAAGAGGTCCAAGTCGCTCTGCGGCACCGTGCCCCGCCCCAGCGCGTCGATGATGCGCCGCCGCCGGGCCCGGCTGACCTTGCGTGTCACGGCTAGTCCTCCTCTAGGAACAGTTCTTTCAGCAGCCGTACGTTCAGCTGGATGCTCCTGTCGCCGTCTTGCAGGGTGATCACCTCGAAGTCGTCGATGTTGAACAGCGGTCTGATCGCCCCCATCAGCAGTGACGCCCAGTCTGCGGGCTGGCCGAGCAGCCTCGTCACCTCCGCGAGGGGGGCGCGACCGTTCCGGGTCACCAGGTGGTCGATGAAGCGTGCGATGTCCTCATCGGAGAGGACGCTTCGGGCTGGTCGTTCCTCGGCGAACCTGTCGGAGTCGACCACTCGCTGCCCCAATGTGGGTACGGCGGGCGTGGTCGGCGAGGGCGGGGGAGCGGTCGCCCCGGCCACGGGCGGTACCGCCACGGATGGCCTGCCCTCGGGCGGCTCGCTCACCGTACGGACCGGAATCCGGCTCCGAGGCGGTGACGACGGCGGCGCGGAGACGGAGACGGAGGCGGGTGCGGGTGCCGGGCGCGGGGGCCTGCGGACGGGAATGCTGCCCCGCGCCGCCCCCGGGGCGAGAAGCGGAACGGAGGGGCGGGCGGGGGCTGACGGCCGGCGGACGGCGGGCCGCGTGACGGCGATCCACTTGCGGCCGAGCAACGCCTGCACCCACTCGCTCGCGGCAGGTCGCGTGCCGTGAGGGCCCTTCGCCCGGGCGAAGAGTTCCCTGACCGCGTTGACGGTGGGCTGCTCCAGGCCGGGCAGCAGGGTCAGTTCCTGGCCCGGCCGGACGCTCGCCGTCCGCGACAGCACCCGTGCCACGAGCAGGGCCAGCTTGTACCGGTCGCTGTCCAGGTCGGGGCCGGTGGCGGGCTGGTGCGGATCGTCCCAGTCCGGGGTGTGCGCCTGCCGCAGCACCGCCTCGTCTCCATGCCGCCGCAGGCCATCACAGTCGATCATGAAGATCCGGTACGGCGCGATTGGCCGCCACAGCAGGTTACGGAAGGAGATGTCGCCGATCACCCACCCGTGGTGATGCAGCCGGTCGATGAGCCTCGCGGCGGCGAGGGCGATCTCGACCCGCCCCTGGATGTCCGGCAGCGGCATGCCCTGCCAGGCCCAGTTGGGCTTGTAGAGCAGATACTGCAGCTCAACGGGCTTGCGATTGCGTCCGATGACCCAGTAGAAGTCGTCGGGAAGCAGCGGCATGAGAAACCCGGTGACACGGTCACCGTCCACCACGCGGGCGACGGGCCAGGCACACTGCTCCATCAGGACGCGGCGCTCCTGCGGCGCGAGTCCGTGAACGAACTCGATGAGCTGGGCGAGGGCCGTGCCGTTCACGGTTCCCGCGTGGGGCATGTACTCCTTGTAGACAAGCGGCTCCGCCCCGGTCAGGCGTGTCACCACGCCCTGACCGCCGTCGCCGAGCGACTGGGACTCGAGGCTCAGCGTCCGGCGCTGCCGGTCAAGGGGATGAGGGGTGAGGGCCACCTACGTCCTCCACAGGCATATCGCGGTGCGGTCGTCGTCATGCGTCTTCACCCGGAAACTGAGCTGCCAGAGGAACTCGGGCAGCGATGGCGGAGCAGGGGCGCTCCACCATTCCGCCAGCTGTGCGCGGACCTGCTCGCCACGCATCGGCCTGCTCAGCCCGTCGGTGCACAGCAGCAGCATCTCGCCCGGGTTCAGGATCGTCGCGGCCACGTCGACGGGCCCGACGTCCCGGGGAAGAGCGCGCGTGATCGACGTCGCCAGTTGCTCCGGGTCGTCCTCGTCCTCCGGAAAGCACGACATCCACACGCCTTGGCGCAGGTGGAAGGCGCTGCAGTCACCGACCCGCAGCAGCGTGACGCGATGCGTGTCCGCGTTCCCCTCGACGACGGCCGCCAGGAGGGTCGTCGACAACTCGCCGGGCTCAAGCCCGCGCGCGTGCGCCTCCCTCCGGATGTCGTTGCCGATGTTGTCGAACAGGTGGTCCGCCGCGACCTTGAGATCCTCGCCCTCCAGGAAGTCGGCGAAATTCTCGTACGCCGCCTTGCACGCGGTGACGGCTCCCACATGGGACAGCTCTTTGCTGCCGACGCCGTCCGCGACGCACGCCAGGAGCCGGTCGTCCCCCACCTGCCAGAGCCCCATCGCGTCCTGCCGTACGGTGCCGTAGTAGCGATGGGCGTCCCCCCGGATGGAGACAGACCGCACCGTGAGCCCGGGTAGGTCCGCGCCGTCCAACTCGGTGTCGGGCCGCCGATCGGCGACCTTCGGCAGCGTGCCGGGCTCCGAGCGCAGCATGGGCCGGCGTCCGATGACCAGCGGCTCGGGTATGCCCGGCGTGGTGTCGGCGGTGCCCGATTCCTCGGCGTGGCTTATGTGGCCGTCCTGTTCCATGTCGGATTCGGTGCCCGATCAGACGGGGGCGGCGGGCAACACGGTGAAGCCCGCGGCCTGCTCGGGAAGGAGCATGGTCGCGCCCCCCGACGGGTTGCTGGATGACGCCACCGCCGACCGCACCACCGAGTTGAGCAGCTGCTTGGCGAACTCGCGGAGCGCCTCGCTGGGCTTGGCCTCCCCGTCCGCGACGAAGGCGCGGAAGGTGGCGATGTGCTGCAGCGTGGTCGGCTCCACCTCGCCGAACCCGAAGGCGAGGATCGTCGGGTGGGGGCCGAAGGAGGGGCTGACGAGATTCTGGTGTTCCAGCTGCCAGTCGTCGGTCGGCTGCCCGTCGGTGAGGAAGAACACGGTGGGCCGGTACGGCGTGTGCCCCGCCTGCTTGAGGCCCTTGATGTCCTGCTCGATCGTCTGGCGCAGGAGGGCGAACGCGGCGCCGTAGTTGGTCATGCCGCGGGGCGTGAGCTGAGGAATGGACTGCACCTCGTTGAGATCGGCGAGCGGCAGCAGCACCTCGGCGGTGGTGCTGAAGCCGATGATGCCGAGCCGCGCCCGGTCCGCCACCACCGGGTTGCTCGCGATCTCCTGGTAAATGGTGGGGAGTTCCTGGTTGATGGCGTCCAGGGCCTCGCCCTGCATGGAGTACGACTCGTCGCAGACCAGGTAGAACGGCAATACCTGCTCACTCATGGGAATGTCCTCAGCTTTTGGGGGTCTCTTGACAGCCGCTGGTCACGAAGTAGATCTCCATGGAGATCGACCCGGGCGGCGCGGCGAGGTCATGGAAATTGCGGGTGGCGGCCCGGCCGAAGATCCTCGGGTAGGCCTTGCCGATGGTGTCGTTGACCCGGGTGGCGAGACGAACGCCGGCCCCGGTGCCGCCGTCGGCGCCGAAGGTGAGCACCATGCCGGCGTGCCGACCGGCGAGCTGTTTGCGATGCTTGCGTAGTTCCTTCTTCACCTGCCGCATCAGGGCCGCGTCGGTCGCCCCCGGGCTCACCGAAAACCTGATCTTCGCTGCCTTCGCCCCCACTCCGGCTATCCGGGTGGCGCAGGCGGAGGGGGTCGGCGACGGGCTGGGCGACGCGCCGGCCATCCCCTTCGCACTGGCGGTGGGCCTGGGCGGGGGCGCCTGGGCGCCCAGCATGATGATGGTCAAACCCAGGAGCAGGTCGGCGAAAAGCCAGCCGGCGAGAAGCAACGGAGCGGTGATGCCGGGAGATGAGGCCTTCATGCGGCCCCGTTCGTGATCGCGGCATCGTCCGTGACCGGCTCCTCCGGACGCGACGCCCTCACCTGTGACCGCAGCACGACGTGCAACTCCTTGATCGTCGTGTTGAGCCGGTCCACGGCGCCGCCGACCCGCGCGAGATCGTCACCGATGCCCTGCCGGACGGCCACCGGGACATCCTGAAGCGTCTTCGACAACTCCTGGGGAAGCCGGTCCAGCACCTCGCGCGTCTCCTCCAGAACGCGAACGGTCCGCCCCGAGGTATCGGACACCATCTCGATCCGCGACGCGTGCGCGTCCACGGTGTCCGCCCAGTCGCCCAAGGCCACGCGCACGTCGCCGCCGCTCTGCTCGACCGCGGCGGCGAGGACGGCGCGGGTCTCCGTCAGGCCGTCATCGATCCGTCCACCGAGCCGGTTCACCGCGTCGCCCACGGCACCGACCGCGGTCCTGATCTCCGAGGTGGTGTCGGCCAGTTCCGCCACACGGGCGTCGAGGCGCTGGGCGCTGTCGCGTACCGCCTGGCCGGTCGTGGTGGTGACCACTTCGAGCGCCGCTCGAACATCCCTCGTCGTCTCCACGACCACCTGCTCCATCTGGGCACGAACGAAGTCGATCGTGGTCTGGACCTCGGAGGCGGTACGGACCAGGTCCACCACCTGGGCTTTGAGGTGCTTGGCCGTGTCGCGTACCGCGTCGCCGGTCGTGGTGGTGATCTCGCCGAGCGTCGCTCGTACCTCCTGCGTCGTGTCCACGATCACCTTCTCCAGTTGATCGCCGACGCGGCCCACCGCCTCGTCGGTCTTCTCGCCGACGGAGTCGATCGCGTATTGAGTGCGCTCCACCGCCTGGATAAGGCTCTCGGTCGACGTCGTCATCGCCGTGAGCTGCTGCTCCATGTCCTTAAGTGATCCCCGTCCTTAAGTGATCCCCGCACGCCCGTGACTCCGCCGGTGAGTGCCCCGGCCGTCTCGCGGCTGGCCTCAAGAGTCTTCTCCAGAGCCTTCACGACCTCGGACTGCAGCCGGTGGATGGTGTCGACGAGCCGGTTCAAATCGCTCACGCTCTTGCTGAGCTCCGCCCGGAATCGGGCGGGCGAGGAGAGCCGTACCTGACCGAACACCAGGCTCGCCCTGGTGAGCAGGGACAGGAGCCGGGAGCGCAACGCGTGTGCCTGCGCCTCCGCCCGGGCCTCCACCCGGCGGTGCGCATAACGCTCAAGCAGAGTGACGACGATCAGTACGCCGATGCAGCCGAGCGTCATCATCGCCACGTTGTCGAACTGCCACAGATCGGCCAGCCTGCCATCGAAACCCATCTGCCACAGTTCGAGAAAGGGCCGCCGTGCGGCGTCGGTGTCGCCCTGCGCCAGGGTCTGGCCGTAGGCGGTGGTCGCCTGTTTCAGCCCGAACCACGTGATCGCGATGGGGAGAAAGACCAGAACGGCCTGGATGTAGTAGACGAATCTGGAGATGCGCTGCCAGCCCGGGGACGGCTTCGTCGGCCCGATGGTCGCCTCGGGAGGGAAGACGGCGAACAGGTCCACCTGACTCCACGCATCGGCCTGAAGCGTAACGCTCCATGCACCGGCCTTATCGAGGAGGGGCAGCGCGTCGGCCAGCGTAGTGAGTTCTGCGGCGCGGGCGGCGAACTCCGGCTCCTTGGCGAGATTTCGGATATCTCTGGCGAGCAGTGGGTCCTTCACGGACGACCGACGTCCTCTCAATCGGTTCGGTGCTGAGCGCTGATTCCGGGTGGAACGATCCACCCTGAGGAAACGTTGCGATGCCTTCTGCCACTTGGATCAGACGCACGGTCACGCGGAGCGGTGGTCATCCGGCAGGTGTCGCCGTGGGGTCGGTCGCCGTTTCGAAGAGGCGGTGGCTGCTCGCATGGGTGCCTTCTGTGGTTGCCGATGTACGGCGTTGCAAGTGTCTGAGCGGACGAGAGCATACTGTGAAATCAACGCACAGGGCATCTCGCAGTTGCGAAGATGCAACATACGGGTTATCGCTTCGATGAAGTACGCGATGGCTGAAGTACGGAGGCTGTGATGCGTCTCCACTACGGACAGTCGCGCTCTGGGGTCTCCAAGCGTCCATAAAGCCATAAAACGATCCAGGGAGAGGACCGCCGAGGAGACCTCCGGCGAATGACTTGGGTGCGTCGCCCCAAGATCGCACTGTCCGCGCCGGCGGCTTTGGGGGTAACTCCCTATGGATCGCCGACACACCGTGCGTGCATGCTGAGCGCGACGCCACCGGTACGTCTCGTCATCTGGAGACGATGTGATGAAGCGCCGTCATTTACGCCTCGCGGCCGCCTTGGCAATCGTGTCGCTGCTGGCCGGCTGCAGCGGGCCGTGGTGGGTCTCGGTCAGGCCGTTGAATCTGCCCATCGAGTTCACGCTGAACAGCGAGGGGGAATTCGAGGTGAGCTTCAGCATCTCGACTCCGCCCAATCCCCTCGGCCAGATAGAGATCGGAGGGGAGGAGACGCTCGCCGAGGTCGGGGACGACGAGACGCTCATCGTCATCGAGCATCAGGTCGGGAATCGCAGGGTCGAGGACCGGTTCACCGCCGACGGACGAGGATCCCGGCAGGACGACGGGGCAGGTCAGGGGCCCCGTCGGGTACTGTCTGGCCGGTACCTTCTACCTCGGCCAGGACGCCGAAGGCGTCATCCGCATCGTCGCCCTGAACTCGGCGAGCCGGGTCAAGCTCGTGTCGGCGGCGGCGGGCGCGAGCGCGTGCGGTACCTCCGGACCGACCCCATCCTCGCGCGTCACGCCCGCTATCGAATCTTCCGATCCGCCGCAGGGCAACACGAATGTCGGCACGCTGCCGACGAGGCGGATCCAGCTTCTGGGCAGATCGTTCGTCGTGGCTCTGGCCGTCACCGACGAGGCCAGGTCCACCGGGATGAGTGGGTGGGACCTCGGAGACCTGCGCGGTATCGACGGGATGCTTTACGTTTTCGACACCCCTCGCGAACCAGGGGAGAGCTATTTCTCCACCAGCGGCTACCGGTTCCCCGTGGACATCCTGTTCTTCGACTCGGACGGTGTCTTCCTTCGCGGATACAGCGTGCAACCCTGCCCGCAGGGCGCCAACTGCCGGCAGTATTACCCGGACCAACCTTTCCAGTACGTCATCGAGACGCCCTCAGGCCACCTGCCCATCTTGGCCCCTGGCGCCCAGCTCCTCGTCCAGTCCTGAACGAAGCTCCTGCCGCAGTCGTCATCAGCCGCAGCACCGTGACCCTCAAGGGCATCGACCGCGCCAGGCGCGGGGCCCGGCCGATTGACCTGACCTCGCCGAGATCACATCAGTGAGGCCTTTTCATCCTGAGTGGCGGTCTTCCTGGATGGTCTGTAGGACGAAGATGGCCTGAACCAGCGCGGTGGCGCGATGAGGGCAACAGCGC
>NZ_JBFATZ010000004.1:452469-571808 GCF_040678635.1 Thermopolyspora sp. NPDC052614 | reverse complement strand
CCGTCGTTCGTGACCAACGACGCGGCGCTGATCGAGAACCTTGATCTGAACTTCAAGGTGGTGTACGCGGGCAGCGAGGCGGCGTTGATCAAGGCTGCGCAGCAGGCGACGGCGCAGAAGACGCCGCTGCTGATGTACTTCTATGAGCCGCAGTGGTTGTTCTCGCAGCTGGAGCTGGTGCGGGTGAAGCTGCCGGAGTACACGCAGGGGTGTGACGCCGATCCGAAGAAGGTGGCGTGTGACTATCCGGCGTACGAGCTGGACAAGATCGTGTCCAAGAAGTTCGCCGACACGGGGGGCAAGGCGTACGAGCTGGTGAAGAACTTCCAGTGGACGAACGCCGATCAGAACGCGGTGGCCAACGACATCACCAACAACGGGATGTCGGCGGAGGACGCGGCGAAGAAGTGGGTTGAGGCCAACCCCGACAAGTGGAAGGCGTGGCTGCCGAAGTGAGCGGTGGCCGGAACATGTACGACTTCGTCATCGTCGGCGGCGGCTCCGCCGGGTCGGCCTTGGCGGAGAGGTTGACCGAGAATCCGGACGTCCGGGTTCTCGTGCTGGAGGCGGGGCGTCCCGACTACCTGTGGGACGTGTTCATCCACATGCCGGCCGCGCTGATGTTCCCCATCGGCAGCCGGTTCTACGACTGGAAGTACGAGACCGAGCCCGAGCCCCACATGAAGGGCCGGCGCATCTACCACGCCCGGGGCAAGGTGCTCGGCGGGTCGAGCAGCATCAACGGCATGATCTTCCAGCGCGGCAACCCGATGGACTACCAGCGGTGGGCCGCCGACGCCGGGATGCGGAACTGGGACTACGCGCACTGCCTGCCGTACTTCAAGAAGATGGAGAACTGCACCGGGCCGGTGTCGGAGCGGGACGCGCCGTTCCGCGGCACGGACGGGCCGCTGGTGCTGGAGCGCGGCCCCGCCGAGGGGCCGCTGTTCGACGCGTTCTTCGCGGCGGTGCAGGAGGCCGGGCACGCGCTGACCGACGACGTGAACGGCTACCGGCAGGAGGGGTTCTCCACCTTCGACCGGAACATCCGGCGCGGGCGGCGGCTCAGCGCGGCCCGCGCGTACCTGTATCCCGCCATGCGGCGGCGCAACCTCACCGTGCGCACGCGGGCCTTCGTCAGCCGGATCGTCTTCGACGGGAACCGGGCGATCGGGGTCGAGTGCGACGGCGAGGTCGTCAAGGCGGGCGAGGTGATCCTGTGCGCGGGCGCGATCAGCTCGCCGCACCTGCTCCAGCTCTCCGGCGTGGGCGACGAGCGGGACCTGAAGGATCACAACATCCGGATCGTCCAGCACCTGCCGGGCGTCGGGCAGAACCTGCAGGATCATCTGGAGGTGTACGTCCAGCACGCGTGCACCAAGCCGGTGTCGATGGCCCCGAATCTGGCCATGTGGCGGCGGCCGTTCATCGGGGCGCGGTGGCTGTTCGGCCGGTCGGGGCCGGGCTCGACGAATCACTTTGAAGCGGGGGGATTTATCCGCTCAAATGATGATGTCACCTACCCGAACCTGATGTTCCACTTCCTGCCGATCGCCGTGCGGTACGACGGCTCGGCGCCGACCCAGGGCCACGGGTACCAGGTCCACATCGGGCCCATGTACTCCGACGCCCGCGGCTCGGTGAAGCTCAAGTCGGCCGACCCCCGGGTCAAGCCGGCGCTGCGCTTCAACTACCTGTCCACCGCGCAGGACCGCCGCGAGTGGGTCGAGGCGATCCGGCACACCCGCCACATCATGAGCCAACCGGCCTTCGCCGAGCTCAACGGCGGCGAGATCTCCCCCGGCCCGGAGGTGCGGACCGACGAGGAGATCCTCGACTGGGTCGCCCGTGACGCCGAGACCGCTCTGCACCCCTCGTGCACCTGCCGCATGGGCGTGGACGAGTTGTCCGTGCTCGACCCGGCCACGATGGGCGTGTACGGCGTCGAGGGCGTGCGGGTGGTGGACGCCTCGGCGATGCCGTACATCACCAACGGCAACATCTACGCGCCGACGATGATGCTGGCCGAGAAGGCGGCCGACCTCATCCTCGGCAACACGCCGCTGGAACCGGAGTACGTCGAGTTCTACCGGCACACTCCGGACGGGAACTGACCGTCGTGGCCGCCCGCACCGGGCGGCCACGACCACCCCGGCTCGCGACGGCGGCCGGATCGGCCCGGCCCGCGCGATCTTCTCATGGATCTGCCGAGGAGTTCGCCGACGCCGAGGGCACGGTGGCGGCCCGGGCCGGCGCTAGATCTCGCAGCCCGTCTCGATGTCGGCCAGGCACAGGTCGCTTCCGGCGCCGCCGTCGGCCTGGTCGGTGCCTTCGCCGCCGATGATCACGTCAGGGCCGCCGCGCCCCTCGATGGTGTCGTCGCCGGCGCCGCCGACGACCACGTCCCTGGCCGAGCCGCCGATGTAGGTGTCGTCGCCGGGGCCGAGGGTGGCGGCCGTGGTGAGGGCGGTGTCGTTACGCACGGCGTCGTCGCCCCCCGCGGTGATGATGGCGATGCCGGTGATGCCGGTGCCGGAGCAGCGGACCTTGTGGGCGGTCACGGTCCGGCAGCCGACGCCGGGGACGAGCGTGTCGGCGGTGTTGGTGACGGTGAACCGGCCGGAGGAGTCGACGCTGATGGTCAGGTCGTCGGACGCGCTGCCCGACTCGATGTTCAGCACGTTCTCGGCCGCGCTGACGCTCGTGACGGCGTACGCGGGGACGGCGGTGGCCAGCAACGGCACCGTGGCCAGCGCGCCCGCCGCCGAGACCCGCAGGGCGAACCGGTGGACGCCGCGCCAGCCGGTGCGCGGTGAACGCTCGCCGACTTTCCTGCCTGCACGCATGAAGCCCTCCTGACTTTCCTGTCTGATCGCGCTTCGCCGCGATGGAGCACCGCCGAGCGCGTCGCCTTCCGCGACTATGACAGGGGGCGGCAGGCCGGGCGCATTGTCCGGGCCGGGGGCCTGACCAGCGTTTTAACGCGTCATGTAGCCGTCGTCGACGTACGGCGTGGTCCGGGTGGCGAAGGGGGGACCGCCGCTTGTCGCCCGTTTGACGGCCGGTCGGAGGCGTCGGCCATTGCCGCCCGGCGTACCGGAATCCGGAAAAGGCCCGGGGCCCGCGGCCACCGCCCGAGCGGCGGGCCGCAGGCCCCGGGGGAGACGAACGAGCGCTAGAACCAGCCGCGACGGCGGGCCATGGCCTCCAGACCGGCGCGCAGGGACTGCTCGACCGAGCCCGGATGCTCGCCGTAGCGGACCTGGAAGCGGTTGTACACGTCGTGGCTGGAGGTGAGGAAGCCGCCGCGGGTGTCGGCCTCCAGGACCACGTCCATCGACGACGGCCCCGCGATGAAGGTCAGCTCAAGCTCGTTGAAGTAACGACGCCACTCCGGGCCCGCGTAGTACTCGATCTCCTGATAGAAGGGCATGTGGGAGCCGCGCAGCGTGCCCGCCTCAAGGTCGGCGCGCTTGAAGCCGAAGCCCATGCGGTCGAGCGCGGCGAGCAGGTACTCCTGCTCCGGCAGCGGGTTGACGTACAGCGGGTCGAGGTCGCCCTTGTCGAGCGCGCCGGCCAGCGCCAGCTCGGTGGCGACGCCGAGCCGCATGCCCGGCAGCGGCCGACCGGCGATGGCGCTCACCGGCGTCTCCCACGGCACCGGGATCGCGAACGGCAGCGAATGCGACTGCCCGGCCCCGAGATGGAACGGTCCCGACACCTGGGAGCGCAGGAAGCTGAAGGTACGGTGGCCCTCGCTGTCGCCGTACTCGACCTCGACGACGGCGGTGAAGTCGATGGTGATGGCGTCCACCCTGTGGTCGGAGGATCCGCCCTTGAAACGGACCTCTCCCTGCAGGGTCTCGCCCGGGCGCACCTGGGGGTTACGCAGCACGGTGTCGACCTCGACACCCGCGCCGAAAGCGGCCATCAGCTTACGGAACACGATCTCTCCTCGCGACGATTCACTGTGCGAACGCGCGGCGCCGGACCCGGGTTCCCGGCCCTGCCGCCATCAGCCCGGTCGGTGACGATGGTGGAGGAACCAACTGGCGAGGATCACAGGAAACGAGATGGCGACGGCAACGAGCGCGCATGTTACCAGTGACCACGGCGCCAGGTAAGAGACCGAGATGAACGTCAGGGGAGGCAGCGCCGACAGCGATGCCAGCGGGTGAGCCCGGGAGAAGGCCACCTTGCGATCCCAGGCGAGCGTGCCCACCGCGAGCATGCCCCACACCAGCCCGGTCAGCACGGCCATGCCGAGCCCCCGCGTCTCCGCCAGCCCCCACGTGACCAACGCCGCCAGCGGCACCATCAGCGCCCGCAGCCACAGCGGCGGCTTGACCACCCTGGCCCCCCTGGGTGCCGCCGTGCCGTCCGCGGCCGGGCTTCCTTGTCTTTCCATGCCGTTCATTCGCGGCCTCTTCTCCCCGTTCGCGTCCCCGTCTTCTGGCGGGGATCACCTGCTTGGGAGGGCGTGACATTCCGTTCCACTCCGGTACTCGGCGCGCGGGCGGCCGTGCCGCGCGTACCGCACCGCGGCCGAGGGGTTTGGTGAGAAGAACGCCACGTCGAATTAACGTCGGCCGACTTATCGGGAAACGTCCCCTTTCTACCTTCAGGGCATGGATACGGGGCTGTATACAACGTCGGACACGACACCGGACACACCGGTGAAGCTGCGGCGTGACCAGGTGTACGGGGAGTTGCGCCGCAGGCTCATGCTGGGCGAGTTCGCGATCCGGACGCGCCTGGTGGAGGAGCGGGTCGCCGCCCTGCTCGGCGTCTCCCGCACGCCCGTGCGCGAGGCGATGGTCCGCCTGCTCGCCGACGGCCTGGTCGAGCGCGGCCCCGACGGCGGCTACTACGTGGCCCAGCCCGACCTGTCCGACCTCCGTGACCTGTACGAACTGCGCATCACCCTCGAACTGCGCGGCATCAGCCGCGCGCTCGACGCCAACGTCCGAGGGCACGACCCCGCCATCCTGGAGCCGCTGCGCGACCAGTGGCGGGCGCTGCGCGACGACCAGCCCGAGCCCGACCCCCAATTCGTGCTGATGGACGAGGACTTCCACGTCACGATGAGCCGCGCCTCCGGAAACGCGGTCCTCACCAGCACGCTGGCGTCCGTGAACGCGCGCATCCGCCAGGTGCGCATGTACGACTTCCTCACCGCCGACCGCATCACCCTGACGATCCTGCAGCACCTGGAGATCGTCGAGGAGGTCCTGGCGGGCCGCCTCACCGAGGCGCTGACCGCGATGCAGCGGCACGTGGGGGAGTCGATGGACGTCGTGGAGCGGCGCGCCGCCCACGCGATCACCCAGATGGCCCTCAACCGAGGCAGGCGCCATGACCCTGACCGAAACCGCCACCCCTGAGATCACCGAGAAACCCCTGCTCGCCGTGCGCGGGCTCACCCGCCGCTTCGGCGAGGTCCTCGCCAACGACGCCGTCGACTTCGACGTGCGGGCCGGCGAGGTGCACGCCCTCGTCGGCGAGAACGGCGCCGGCAAGAGCACCCTGCTCAAGCTCGTGTACGGTCTGCACCGCCCGGACGCCGGCGAGGTCCACGTCGCCGGCGAGCCGGTGCGCATGACCGGCCCCGCCCAGGCCCGCCGCCTCGGCATCGGCATGGTCTTCCAGGACCTGCGCCTCGTCCCCGCCCTCACCGTCGCCGAGAACGTCGCCCTCGCCCTGCCCGGCCGCCCCCGCCTGGAGCGGCTCACCCGCCGCATCGCCGAGGCCGCCGCCGAGCACGGCCTCGCCGTCGATCCGCGCGCCCGCGTCGCCCACCTGTCGATCGGCGAGCGGCAGCGCGTCGAGATCCTCAAGGTGCTGATGACCGGCTCGCGCGTGGTGATCCTCGACGAGCCGACCAGCGTGCTCGCCCCGCAGGAGGTCGGCGCCCTGTTCGAGGTGATCGGCCGCCTCGCCGCGAACGGCTACGGCGTCGTCATCGTCACCCACAAGCTGAACGAGGTGCGCGCCATCGCCGACCGGGTGACCGTGCTGCGCGGCGGCCGGGTCGTGCTCGGCGGCGTGGACCCGGCCGACTACGGCGACGCCGAGCTCATCGAGGCCATGGTGGGCCGGGCCGTACCGCCGCTGGCGGGCGAGCGGCCCGAGCCGCCCGAGGGGGATCATCCGCCCGCGCTGCGCCTCGCCGGGGTCGGCGCGTACGGCGACAGCGGCGTGCTGCGCCTGCGCGACGTCGATCTGGAGGTACGGCCCGGCGAGATCGTCGGCGTGGCCGGGGTCGCGGGCAGCGGCCAGCGGGAGCTGTGCGAGGTCGCCTGCGGCCTGCGCCCGGTCGCGTCCGGCACGGTCACGGTGGCGGGCGGGGATCCGCTGCGCGCCGGAGTCGCCGAGGTCCCCGAGGACCCGATCGCGGACGCCGTCGTCGCGGGCCTCGACGTCACCGAGCACATCGCCCTCGGCCTGCCGCAGATCCCGCGCCGCCGCCTCAACGTCGACTGGCGCCGCGTCGCCGCGGTCCGCGACGCGCTGAACGAACGCGTCGGCTTGCGCATGGCGCCGCCGCACCGCCGGGTGGCCGAGCTGTCCGGCGGCAACATCCAGCGCGTCATGCTCACCCGGGCGCTCGGCCGCGAGGACACCGCCCTGGTCGTCGCCGCCTACCCCAGCCGCGGGCTCGATGTCGCCACCACCCGCCGTACCCAGGAACTCCTGCTCGAACGCCGCAACGCCGGCGCGGGCGTGCTGGTCGTCTCCGAGGACCTCGACGAGCTGATGGCGGTCAGCGACCGCATCGCCGTCATGTACGACGGCCGCGTCGCGGGAATCGTCCGCGCCGACGCCGCCGACCGGCAGCAGCTCGGCCGCCTCATGCTCGGAGGGGCGGCATGAGCGCCCCGACCCCGGACGGCACCGTCTCCAGCGCCGTCGGCTCCGCGAACGGGGCCACCGAGGGCACAGCGGTCGAGAACGCGGCGACCGGCAGCGCGACGGTCACGAAGACGGCGACCGACCGTCCCGCGGCCTTGAACGCGGGAGCGAGGTCATTGCCCGCCATATCGGCCTCGTCCACCGTGCTGAGCACGGTCGGTCGATGGGCCGCGGCGATCGCCGGAGCGCTGGTGATCTTCAGTGCGCTCGTGCTCGTCAAGGGCGCCGACCCGATCGCGACGCTCGCCGACATGGTCGTGTCGATCCTCATCCCGGCGAGCATCGAGCAGATCGCGATCAAGGCAGCGCCGCTGATCCTCGCCGCGATGGCCGTGGTGCTCCCGGCCCGCGCCGGGCTCGCCAACGTCGGCGGCGAGGGCCAGATCATCATCGGCGCGGTGTGCGCCGCCGGGGTCGGCCTCGCCATCGACTCGGCCGGGCCGATCGCCCTGGTGGCGATGCTCGCGGCCGGGGCGCTCGGTGGGGCGCTGTGGGCCGGGATCGCGGCGGTGATGCGGCTCACCGTCGGCGTCAACGAGGCCGTCACGACGCTGCTGCTCAACTACGTCGCGCTCGACGTGATGCTCTACCTGATCTACGAGCCGTGGAAGGACCCGAACGGGTCCGGCCAGCCCGCCACCCGGCCGCTGGAGGTCGCGGCCCGGCTGCCGCTGATCGGCACCACGGCCGTGCACGTCGGCATCGTGATCGCGCTGGTCGCGGCGCTCGTCGTCTGGCTGGTGCTGCGCGGCACCGCGTTCGGGTTCCGGCTCGGCGTGACCGGCGGCAACCCGGAGGCGGCCCGCCGGGCCAGGCTGCCGGTGGCGCGGCTGCTGCTCATCGCGATGCTGCTCGGCGGCGCGCTCGCCGGGCTCGCCGGGGTCGTGCACCTGGCCGGGGTCGAGTTCAAGCTGCGCCCCGGGCTGACCGCCAACATCGGCTACATCGCCTTCCTCGCCGCCTGGCTGGCGCGGCACCGCCCGCTCCCGGCCGTCGGTGGAGCGTTCCTGCTCGCCGCGATCGTCGTCGGCGGCGACAGCCTCCAGCTCGACAGCGGCCTGCCCGCCGCGACCGTGAACGTGCTGATGGGGCTGGTGCTGCTGGCCGTACTCGGATGGACCTCAAGGAGGCCGCGCCATGCTGCTGGTTGACGTTCTCGCGGGCGGAGTGCGCGGCGGGACCGCGATCATGTTCGGCGCCCTCGGGGAGACCGTGTCGGAACGCGCCGGCGTGGTGAACCTCGGCACCGAGGGCTGCATGCTCCTCGGGGCGCTCGGCGGCTACGCGGTCGCCGCCGAGACCGGCAGCCCGTGGCTCGGCCTGCTCGCCGGGGCGGCGGCGGGCGCGCTGCTCGCCACGATCCACGCGCTGCTGGTGGTCTGGCGCGGCGCCGACCAGTTCGCCACCGGTCTGACGCTGATGTTCCTCGGCCTCGGCCTGACCAGCCTGTACGGCGCCGCGTACGTCGGCGAGGCCGCCCCCGGCTTCGCCCCCGTCCCGGTGCCGGTGCTCGCGGACGTCCCCGTCGTCGGCGAGGTGCTGTTCCAGCACGACCCGGTCACCTACCTGGCCTTCGTCGCGGCCCCCGCCCTGTGGTGGTGGCTGCGCTCCACCAAGGGCGGCCTGCTGCTGCGCACGGCGGGGGAGCGCGCCGACGCCCTGCACGTGCACGGCTACAACCCCGCCCTGATCAGGACCCTGGCGGTGATCGCCGGCGGCGCGCTGGCGGGGATCGGCGGGGCCCAGCTCTCCACGGCCTACGCCCACGCCTGGTTCGAGGGCATGACCGCCGGACGCGGCTTCATCGCCGTCGCCCTGGTCATCTTCGCCGCCTGGCGGCCCCTGCGGGTGATGGCCGGCTCCTACCTGTTCGGGGCGGCGCTCGCGCTCGCCCCGGCGCTCCAGGCGCGCGGCTACGCGCTCAACCAGTTCGCCCTCGACGTCCTGCCCTTCGTGATCACGCTCGTGATCCTCGCCGTCCTCGGCAAGCGCACGCTGCGCGCCGCGCCCGAGGAACTGCGCCGAGTTTTCCAGTCCGCACCATCCCGGTAGGAGACCCCCACATGCGTAAGCTCGTCATCATCGGCGCGGCGGCGCTGCTCGCCGCCGCCTGCTCGGCCAACACCGCCGGAACCACCCAGGCGGATCCGTCCGGGCCCGGAGCGGCCTCCGCCGCCCCCGGCAAGGACGCCACCGCGGTCGGCTTCATCTTCGTCGGCCCCAAGGACGACTACGGCTACAACCAGGCCGCGTACCAGGGCAGCCAGGAGGTCGCCAAGGCGTTCCCCGATGTCAAGGTGCTCACCGCCGAGAACGTTCCCGAGGACGACAACGCCGCCCGCGTGATGAACTCGATGATCGCCAAGGGCGCGAAGATCATCTTCGCCACCTCGTACGGCCACCTCGACGCGGCGCTGAAGGTCGCCGCCGAGCACCCGGACGTCGCGGTCGTGCAGCAGGGCAACCTGATCACCGGCACGCCGCCGAAGAACGCCGGAACGTTCTTCGGCACCGTGTACGAGCCCGTCTACCTGGCCGGGATCGCCGCAGGCAAGGCCACCAAGACCAACAAGCTCGGCTATGTGTACGCCTTCCCCATCAGCCAGACCCTCGACAACATCGACGCCTTCCAGCTCGGGGCGCGCTCGGTGAACCCGAAGGTCCAGACGTACACGGTGAACACCTCCTCCTGGTGCGACCCGGCCAAGCAGGCCGAGGCCGTCGCGAACCTGCTCAAGCAGGGCGTGGACGTGATCAGCCAGCACCAGGACTGCACCGCCACCGTCATCAAGGCCACCGAGGCGGCCGGCAAGTACACCGTCGGCTACCACGCCGACGCCTCGTCCATCGCCCCCAAGGGCTGGCTCACCGGCTCGCAGTGGAACTGGGGGCCGCTCTACACCGACATCGTCAAGACCGCGCGCTCGGGCGGCTTCACCGGCTCCAAGTACAACGGCAACTTCCGGGTCGGCTACAAGACCGGCGAGAACCCCTTCGTCCAGTCCCCGTACGGCCCCGCCGTCGACGACGAGACCAAGGCCCAGATCGAGAAGGCCCGCGAGGAGCTCACCAAGAGCTCGCCGTTCGCCGGTCCCGTGCTCGACCAGAAGGGCGAGGTCCGCATCCCCGAGGGGACCATCCCCGACTACGAGACCATCGAGAAGATCGACTACTTCGTCGACGGCGTCGTCGGCACCCTTCCCAAGTCATGACGCTCGTAGCCGGAACCACGCCCTATCCGTGGCCCTGGGACGGCGGGCTCGACCCCGCGCGGCTGGCCCTGCTCGCCGTGAGCTGCCCCGGGGGACCGGCGGAGGAGGACGATATCGCCCAGCGGATCGCCCTCCTCGCCGGGATCGTCCGCCGCGCGGGCGGCCTGGTCCTCGCGATCGAGGTCCAGGCCCCCGCCGCGGCCCGCCTCCGGCGGCCGAAGCCCGCCGCCGTTCCACGTCCGCCGTCCCCCGAGCCCGGGGACCGGGCCACCGCGTCGGCGCGATTCCCGCTTCGGCCGGATCATGTGCTGCGGGCCGCCGGATGGAGCGGCTTCCACGGCACCGGCCTCGACGCGGTGCTGCGCGCCGAGCGCCGCGACCTGCTGCTGCTGACCGGCTGCTGCCTGGAGATCGGGGTGCACTCCACGATGCGGGCGGCCAACGACCGGGGCTACGAGTGCCTGCTCGTCGCCGACGCCTGCGCGAGCACCGATCCCGGCCTCACGGCGAACGCGCTGTCCACGATCGAGATGTCGGGCGGGATCTTCGGGGCGGTCGGCGACGGGACGGCCGTCGCCGAGGCCCTCCTGCCCCTGGTGACCGAGAGGACAATGTCATGACATTTCCGATAGTTGACGCCGAGCCGTACGGCTGGCCGTACAACGGCACGATCGACCCCGCGACGACGGCGCTGATCTGCATCGACTGGCAGGTCGACTTCTGCGGCCCCGGTGGCTACGTCGACATGATGGGCTACGACCTGTCCCTCACCCGCGCGGGCCTGGAGCCCACCGCCGCCGTCCTCGCGGCCGTCCGCGAACGCGGCTTCACGGTCATCCACACCCGCGAGGGCCACCGCCCCGACCTGTCCGACTGCCCGCCCAACAAGCTGTGGCGCTCCCGGCGCATCGGCGCGGGCATCGGCGACACCGGCCCGTGCGGACGCATCCTGGTCCGCGGCGAGCTCGGCTGGGAGATCGTCCCCGAGGTCGCCCCGATCGACGGCGAAATGATCATCGACAAGCCGGGCAAGGGCGCCTTCTACGCCACCGACCTGGACCTGCTGCTGCGCACCCGCGGCATCACCCACCTCATCCTGACCGGCATCACCACCGACGTGTGCGTGCACACCACGATGCGCGAGGCGAACGACCGCGGCTACGAGTGCCTGCTGCTCACCGACTGCACCGGGGCCACCGACAAGGGCAACTACGAGGCGGCGCTGAAGATGGTGACGATGCAGGGCGGCGTCTTCGGCGCGATCGCGCCCTCGTCGGCGCTGCTGAAGGCGCTGGGGGCGGGAGCGTGACGCGGCACATCATGCGAAAGCCCCTGCGCGACACCACATCGGTCACCGGCACCACGCGGAAGGTCATGGGGGACGGCGACGGAGACGAGGCGGAGCACGGCGGCGGCGTCGACCCGGCCGAGGCGCGGGAACGCGCGGCGGCCGGGGTCGCCGAGACCTACCGGAGGATCAAGGAACGCGGCGACGACGGCGTGTGGATCACGCTGCGCCCGGAGGAGGACGTGCTCGCCGACCTGGACCGGCTCGACCCCGGCGGGCCGCTGTACGGCATGACGTTCGCCGTCAAGGACAACATCGACGTGGCCGGGCTGCCCACCACGGCCGCCTGCCCCGGCTACGCCTACCATCCGAAACGCACCGCGCCGCTGGTGAAGCGGCTGCTCGCGGCCGGCGCGCTGCTGGTCGGCAAGACCAACCTCGACCAGTTCGCCACCGGTCTATCGGGCACGCGCAGCCCGTACGGCGCGTGCGAGTCGCCGCTCGCGCCCGGCCTGATCGCCGGGGGGTCGAGCTCGGGGTCGGCGGTCGCGGTCGCCGCCGGCCTCGTCGACTTCGCCATCGGCACCGACACGGCGGGCTCGGGCCGGGTGCCCGCCGCGATGACCGGGACGGTCGGCCTCAAGCCGTCCCGCGGCCTGGTGCCGACCACCGGGACGGTGCCCGCGTGCGCCTCCCTCGACTGCCCGAGCGTCTTCGCCCGCACGGTCGCCGCCGGGTCGGCCGCGCTCACCGTCATGGCGGGGCCGTACCAGGACGACCCGTGGTCCCGCGACCTGCCCTCACCGGCCCCGGTCGCTCCCGGCCGTGGCCTGCGCGTCGCCGTGCCCGAGCACCCGGACTTCCTCGGCGACCAGGGCACCGAGGCGGGCTTCGCCGAGGCCGTCGCGCGCCTGCGCGGCCTCGGCCACGAGATCGTCCCGATCGACCTGGGCCCCTTCCTCGCCGCCGGACGCCTCCTCTACGAGGGTCCCTGGCTCGCCGAGCGCATCGCCGCCGTCGGCGACTTCCTCGCCGCCCACCCCGACCAGGTGCACCCGGTCACCCGCCGCGTCCTCGAACCGGGCACCCGCATCACCGGCGCGGACGTCTTCCGCGGCCTGCACCGCCTCGTCGAGCTGCGCGCCGAGACCGCCCGCGTCTTGCGCGACGTCGACGTGCTCGCCGTGCCGACCGTCCCCACCACCTACACCCGGGCCGAGATGGCCGCCGACCCGATCGTCCGCAACGCCCACCTCGGCCGCTACACCAATTTCTGCAACCTGCTGGACCTGGCGGCGGTCGCCGTCCCCGCCGGCACGACCCCCGCGGGCAGGCCGCACGGCGTCACGCTGATGGCCCCCGCGGGCACCGACGGCCTGCTCGCGGGCCTCGCCGCCGCCTTCCTCGCCGAGCCCGCCCCACCCGACCCGGCCGACCTCACCCTCCTCGCCGTCGTCGGGGCGCACCGCACCGGGCACCCCCTGCACCCGCAGCTCGCCGCCCTGGGCGCGGTACGGCACGGCCTCGCCCACACCGCCCCCGCCTACCGCCTGCACGACCTCGGCGACCGGCCCGGCATGGTCAGAGTCGAGCCCGGCGCCCCGATCGAGGTCGAACTCCACCGCATGACGCCCGAGGCCCTGGGCCGCCTCCTGGTCAGCATCCCGCCGCCGCTCGGGCTCGGCACCGTCGAACTCGACGACGGCCGCAACGTCCACGGCTTCCTCTGCGAGCCGTACGCCCTCGCCGGAACCCCGGATATCACCGCCCACCGGAGCTGGCCCGCCTACCTCGCCTCCCGCGGGTGACGCGGGGCCGTCGTGGCGTGGGTCGTCGTGGCGCGGACGCACACGCCCGCGCCACGACGGCCGCCGGGGACCGCCTGCTCGGCGAGGCTCAGGCGCGGCCACCGGAGACCAGCTCACGACCATGCTGGTCCCGATGGTGCGGCGGACAGGCGAACCGATTCTTGAGTGGTCGGTACGTAACTTGCCCGCATTCCGCAGCGTAAGGACCCGATGGGGATGCCCGGCGCGGGTGGCGGTCGGCAGGTCCGGCGCCACCCGGGCGGTGGGGATTCCCGGTCGATGACTTTGGCGCGTATCCGCAGGCGGGGTCAGCGGTCGATGCGGCCGATGCCGCCCATCATCGGGATGCCGGCCAGGAAGGAGCGATCGTCGATGGACACGACCCGGTCATCGGGGTAGGCGCGTCGCCGTGCCGCCGCGTCGCCGATGCTCCAGTCGGCGAAGTGGGCCAGGCCGGGGCCCACCATGGTGAGCCCGTCGAAGAAGCGGGCGATCTCCGCACGGCTGCGCACGACGGCCGAGGAGCTGGACCTGCGGTATACCTTCCGGACCTCCTCGACGTCGTCCCGTCCCTCTTGGGCCAGGCCGTGCGAGATCACCAGGTACGAGCCCGAGGGCAGCCCGTCGCACAGGTGCCTGACGCTCGCCAGCGCCGTGTCGAAATCTTCGATGAAGTGCAGGACCGCCACCATGAGCAGGCCCACCGGCCGGGAGAGGTCCAGGTGCCCGCGCAGCGTGGCGTCGTTCAGGATGGCCTGCGGGTCGCGCAGGTCGGCCTCGATGACGGCGGTGTTGCCGTCGGTCGCCAGCAACGCGTCCGCGTGCACCCGGACCAGCGGGTCGTTGTCCACGTAGACGACGCGGGCGTCCGCGGCGATCTCCTGGGCCACTTCGTGCACGTTCTGCTGGGTGGGCAGCCCGGAGCCGATGTCGATGAACTGGCGGATGCCCGCCTCCCCGGCCAGCCACCGCACCGCGTCGATCAGGAACCGCCGGTTGGCCCGCGCGCCCAGTCGCGTTTGCGGGAACATCGCGATGACCTGCTCGGCGGCTTCGCGATCGGCCGCGTAGTTGTTCTTGCCGCCGAGAAAGTAGTCGTACATGCGGGCGACGTGCGGCTTGGAGATGTCGATGTCCGGCGCGGGAGGCGTCTCCCCATCCGGCGTCGGGCCACCCGGCAGGCTCCCCGCCATCTCGCCCGCGAATCTCGTCGATTCATCACCATCGATGTCGCTGCGGGACACGGCCAGCCTCCAGGTGGGTCGCAGGGTTCTCAGGATCAGTACGGTCGGTGAGCTGGACGATCAGCGGTCGATGCGGGCGATGCCGCACATCAACGCGATGTCGGCCAGCAGGGAGGGGTCGTCGATGGGCATGACCGCGTCGCCGGGGCGCCCGCGACGGTGGAAGTCGGCGTCGCCGAGGCTCCAGTCGGCGACGTGGACCATTCCGGGGCCGATCGGGGTGAGGCGGTCGAAGAAGCGGGCGATCTGCTCGCGGGTGCGGGCGACGATGGGGGTACTGGCCTTGCTGTAGAGCTTGACGGCCGTGTCGATGTCCTCGCGCCCCTCTTCGGTGAGCATATGGGCGATCGCGACGTACGAGCCCGAGGGAAGCGCGTCGCACAGGGTCTTGACGCTGTCGTAGGCGACCTTGTCGTCATGGATGAAATGCAGGACCGCCACCATGAGCAGCGCCACGGGCTGCGAGAAATCGATCAGGTTGCGCACCGCGGGATCGTCGAGGATGCGCTGTGGGTCGCGCAGGTCCGCGTTGATGACGATGGTGCGGTCGTCGGCCGTCAGCAGCGCGTCGGCGTGCACCAGCACCAGGGGATCGTTGTCGACGTAGACGACGCGGGCGTCCTCGGTGATCTCCTGGGCGACCTCGTGCACGTTCTGCTGGGTGGGCAGCCCGGAGCCGATGTCGATGAACTGCCGGATGCCCGCCTCCTGGGCGAGCCACCGGACCGAGTCGATGAGGAACCGCCGGTTGACCCGCGCGCCGAGCAGGGTCTTCGGCAGGGTCTTGAGGAACTGCTCGGCCACCTCGCGGTCGGCCGCGTAGTTGTGCTTGCCGCCGAGCCAATAGTCGTAGATCCGGGCGGCATGGGGCTTGGACGTGTCGATGTCGGGTGCGGGAGCCGTCTCGGTTTCGGTGGTGCGCAGAAACCGGTACGGCTCGCCACCGGCGTCACTTCCTGGCAACGGCCTGCCTCCGGGTGTCGAGGGTTTCTCCGGCGTGAGCCGGATCTTGCCACCATTATGGCCCGAAATATCGGGCTTGTTGATGTAGGTGTTAACTGCCCAAAAGGTGCTTTTCAGGAATTATCTCATCGTGTATCGGGATTCCGTAGTTGTCCATCGTGGGGATCTCGGGTTTGAGGTCGGCGCGGCTGTCGTCGACGGCTCCAGCGCGGATCGCGGCGAACCGGAAGCCGCGGCGCTGGTAGAAACGCAGCGCGTCCACATTGTCATTGGTGGTGATCAGCGAGAGGCGGCCGAGCCCCAGTCCAGAGGCGACTTCTTCGACGGCTGCGATGACGGGCCACCCGGGTGCTGTGATTGCCGGCGAGGAAGGACTCCACCACCGGAAGGTCGGAGCTTTCACGTGGACGTACCTTCATGTCCGGGACCTTAACGAACGAGCCGCCGGATGTCTGCGGATGTTTGCCGGTATCGGCCGACTTCGTCTTGGTCAAGCGGCCTGGACCGTGACGGCGATCTTTCCCGTGGCGTGGCCCTGTTCGGAGTAGCGGATCGCCTCGGGGATCTCCTCGAAGGAGTAGAGGCGGTCGATGACCGGCGTGACCGTCCCCTCCTCGATGAGCCCGGTGAGGGTGATGAGGTTCTTCTTCGTCTCCGGGTAGCCGATCACGTCGGCCATGGCCATCCTCTGCGGCACCAGCGGGTTCGCGGCGAGCGTCGCCGTGATGTGGAGGACGGGCTGGAACCAGCGGGTGCCCTTGCCGCCGACGATCACGTGGACGCCCTTGCGGGTCATGACGCGGCGGCAGGCCGCGCCCGACCTGCCGCCGGCGCAGTCGAGGATGAGGTCGTAGCGGCGGTCGCCCCGGGTGAAGTCCTCCTTGGTGTAGTCGACGACGTGATCCGCGCCGAGGGAACGGACCAGGGCGACGTTGCGGGTGCCGCAGACGGCGGTCACCTCCGCGTCGTACGCCTTGGCGATCTGCACGGCGAAGGTGCCCACGCCGCCGGAGGCGCCGTTGATCAGGACGCGCAGGCCGGGCCGGATGCCGCCCTGGTCACGCAGGCCGATCAGGGCGGTGCCCGCGGCCAGCGGCACGGCCGCCGCCTGCTCGAAGGAGAGGTTCTTCGGCTTGGGGGCGAGCTCGTTCGCCGCGACGCACGCGTACTCGCCGAAGCCGCCGGACTTGGGCATCCCGTACACCTCGTCGCCGGGGGTGAACTCGGTCACGTTCCCGCCGACCTGCTCGACCACCCCGGCGATGTCGGCGCCCAGAATCGAGATCTTCGGTTCGCGCAGGCCGAGCGGGCCCGGCATCAGGCGCGCGATGTACGGCTCGCCGCGCATCATGTGCCAGTCGGCCGGCTGCACGTTGGTGGCGTGCACCCGGACCAGCACCTCGTCGTCCTTGGGCACGGGGCGGGGGATCTCCCGGAGTTCGAGAACGTCGGGCGAGCCGTACTTGGGCAGGACAAAGGCCTTCATCACACACTCCTGGCCGGTGGGGGATCGATGTGCGCCGCAGACGGCCCGTCCTGGCGGATGCCGAGCCTGCCGGAGCCACGAGAGGGCCACGAGAGGGGAACGGGAAGGGCGCGGGAAGGGTTCGCGGCGTGTGACCTCAGTGTGGTCACGGGCGCGGCGAAGGCTCAACCGCCGAAAGTACGACTTCTCCGGTGGCCGATGGGCCGACCGGAGTCGGACCGCTGGGCGGAAGATGGGGGCGGGCCCCGACGTCAGCATCGAGTCATGATTGACGAGAGCACGCACCCCCGACCTCGGCGCACGCGGAACGAGCCCGCCGCCTGGCGGGGACGGTTTGTGATCACCGGACTCCTCGCGCTCGGCTTCGTGCCCCTGCTCGCCGCGGGGATCCGCCTGACGGAGCTGAGCGTCGGCGCGGAGGTCACCCCCGCCAACGCGCGCTTCTCCGCCTCGCCCGTGCCCATCGTGCTCCACGTGGTGGGCGCGACCGTCTACACCGTCCTGGGCGCCTTCCAGTTCTCGCCCCGTTTCCGCCGCATGCGGTCCCGCTGGCACAGGATCGCCGGCCGAATCCTGATCCCGACCGGCCTCGTCGCGGCGCTCTCCGGCATCTGGATGACGCTGTTCTACCGGCTCCCTGCCCACGACGGCCCGCTCCTGGGCGCCTTCCGGCTGCTGTTCGGCACCCTGATGACCCTGGCGATCGTGCTCGGCTTCGCCGCGGTCCGGCGGCGCGACATCGCCCGGCACCGGGCCTGGATGATGCGCGCCTACGCCATCGGCGCGGGCGCCGGCACGCAGGCCGTCATCCTGGGCTCCGCCGTCGCCGGCGGCATCGACGTGGACGACGCGCACACCAGGGCGCTGCTCATGGGCGCCGCATGGCTGCTCAACCTCGCCGTCGCCGAAGTCGCCATCCTGCGCACCCGTACGGCCCGGCGCACCCGCCGCGTCGCGCCCCACGTCGGCTCCTGACGCGCCCGGCTCTTGGCGCCCGGTTCTTGTCGCTCAGCTCTTGACGCGCCTGGTCTCGTACGCCCACATGGCGATCTCGACCCGGTTCCGCACGCCGAGCTTCGTCATGAGGCTCGCGACGTGGCTCTTCACGGTGCTGAGCGAGATGTGCATCGCCTCCGCGATCTCGCTGTTGGTCAGGCCGCGGGCCACGGCGGCGAGGATCTCCTCCTCCCTGACCGTCAGCGCGTCGATCGGCTGGGGCGGCGGCGGGGACGGCGCGGCGTTCGCGAAGGTCTCCAGCAGGCGCGCGGTGATGCTCGGCGCGATCAGCGCCTCGCCGTTGGCGGCGGCGCGGACGGCCTGAGAGAGCATGTCGGGCCCGGCGTCCTTGAGCAGGAACCCCCGGGCGCCGGCCCGCAACGCCGCGTAGACGTACTCGTCGAGGTCGAACGTGGTGATGACGACCACCGCGAGCGGGTCGGCGACGGCGGGACCGGCGAGCATGCGCGTGGCGTCGATGCCGTCCAATCGCGGCATGCGGATGTCGAACAGGCACACGTCGGGGCGCAGCCGCTGCGCCAGTTCGACCGCCTGCCGCCCGTCCCCGGCCTCGGCGATCACTTCGATGCCCGGCTGGGCGTTGAGGATCATCGTGAGCCCGGTGCGGGCGATCTCCTGGTCGTCGGCGACGATCACCCGGATGCTCATCTCGCCTCACCGCTCCTGGGCAGCACGGCGGTCACGGTCCAGCCGCCGTCGGGGGCCGGGCCCGCCTCGCAGGTGCCGCCGAGCAGGCTCGCCCGTTCGATCATGCCGATGATCCCATACCCGGGGGAGGCGATCGTCCGGGGCGGGGCGGGCTCGCCGTCGTCGCTGACGCGCAGCCGTACCGTGGTCGCGTCGGCGGTCACGTCCACCCGGATGCGGCTGGCGCCCTCGGCGTGCCGCCGGGCGTTGGTGACCGACTCCTGCGCGATGCGGTAGATCGCGGCCCCGACCGACGCGGGCACGTCGTCCAGGTCCCCGTCGAGGCTCACCTCGACCGACGGCCCGAACCGGCTCTGCCCGGCCAGATGTTCGAGGTCGGTGAGGTGATGGCCGGGCGTCAGCTCCGCCGGCTCGTTACGGCGCAGCACGCGCACCATCGCCCGCATCTCGGCCAGGGTGCGGGCCGCCTCGGCCTCGATGACGCGCAGCGCGTCGGTCGCCGCCTCCGGACGCGACGGCGCGGTCGCCAGCCCGGCCTGGGCGCGGATCGCCATCGCCGAGACGTGGTGGGCGACGATGTCGTGCAGGTCGCGCGCGAGCTGCTCGCGTTCCAGCATCTTGACCTGGGCCAGCTCGCGCGCCCTCGCCCCCGCCCGGTACCGGAACGCCACCCCCAGCGCCATCGCCGTGATCATGACGGCGAACGCGCCGAGCAGGTCGGACGTGGTGTCGGCCGAGGCCGCGGAGACGGCGATCGAGCACAGCATGACCGGCACCCCGATCACGGCCTCGCGCCCGGACCCCCACCTGAACAGCGCGTACGGCAGCAGCACCACGAACACCATCGAGTACATGCCGCCGATGTCGATCCCCGCCAGCAGCGGGAACGCGCCCGTGACCAGGAACGCGACCACGACCATCGGCAGCGGCCTGGTCCGCCGCCACAGCAGCGTGGCCGTCAGCCCCACGGTGACGATCGTGGACACCGCCGGAGCCGGGAGATCGCGCCGCAGGACGCCCTCGACGAGCGCGGCCGACGCGAACAACCCGACGAGCACCCAGTCGCGCCAGACCCGTTGCGGGGGATCGGGGGGAGACGGTTCGTTCCACACGGAGCGAAGGAGGCCGTGCACTCAATCATGGTACGTGTGCCCGCCGTCACGTACCGGCCCTGAAAACGCGAACAGGGCGGCCCAGACCATGTGGCCGTACCTGGGGTCAGAACGCGACCTTGAGCGGCACCGTCCTCGCCCTTCCGGTACCGACGGGCCGCCGCGGCGGGTGTCGCGGCCTACTCCGCGAGGAGGTAGACGCCGAGCGGGACGAGCGCGCCGACCAGGGCGCCCGCGACGACCTGGGCGAAGGTGTGCACCCGCAGGGCCACCCGGGCGGCGGCGACCAGCAGGACCAGCGGCCAGCCGACCGCGGCGGCGTAGAGGCCGAACGTGATGGTGAGGGCGGTGGCCGCCCCGGCGGCGACGGCGGCGTGCAGGCTGATCTTCCAGAATGTCGTGATCGGCACGATGACGACCAGCGCGCCCAGCATGCCGAGCACCAGCACCACCACGGCCGGGGTCGCCCGGAACGCCAGCAGCGCGGCGAGCCCGGCCACGACCGAGGCGAGGGCGAGGGCCAGCGGCCCCATGCGCTGGTCGCGCCGCACGACGTGCCGGTCGGTCAGGCGGCCCGCGCGCACTCCGGCGAGGATCACCGCGTACGGCACGATGCCGCAGAACAGCGACGCGGTCAGCCCCCACCACACCCCGGCCGGATCCGGCCAGGTGGCCCGCCACCCGATCACCAGCGGCAGCGCGATCACCAGGTGCGCGGGCGCGAGGATCTCGGTGACCGCCCGCGCCCACAGCGGCCCCGGTCGGGGGCCGACCGGCGTCTGTTCGGGTGGTGGCCCGGCGTCCGACGGTCGGGCGGTGGTCACGATCTCCTCCGGATACGGGCCTGCGACGACTCGGCGAACGGCCGCCCGTCCGTTCGGCGCGACGACGCGGGCTGGCGGTGCGGTGGGCGGCACGGCGGTCGGCGCGGTGGGCGGCACATGATTCTCTCACCGCCGCGCCGACGTTTCGGACATGTACGCCGTACCGCCGTGTCGCACCTGCCGATGATCGTCCGGCGCGTCACGGTGCGTGCCGGAAAACAGCTTGGAGTAGTGCGAGGCACCTTGTGTTCCATATGATGGTTGGTTGGCCATATTCGGCCGCCGAGTGGCGGTCTTCCCCCTTCCCACCCTGTTGTTTCCTCCGGGGGAGTGGCTTTAATGTCGTGTCGTATTTCGGATGTCGTCCCACTCCAGGGGCACATTCAGGGCGACATGGCGCGTGACCGGAGGGTGCATGGCGAGCCGGGCTCGAGTAGTGATCGTTGGGGCCGGCATCGTGGGGTGTGCCCTGGCCGACGAGCTCACCACGCGTGGCTGGTCCGAGGTGACCGTGCTGGAGCAGGGGCCGCTGTTCGCCACCGGCGGGTCCAGCTCGCACGCGCCCGGACTGGTGTTCCAGACCAACCCGTCCAAGACGATGACCGAGTTCGCCGCGTACACGGTGAACAAGTACATGAGCCTGTCCCTGGACGGGCAGCGCTGCTTCAACCAGGTGGGCGGCCTGGAGGTCGCCACCACCCCGGAGCGCTGGCAGGACCTGCACCGCAAGCACGGCTGGGCGCAGTCCTGGGGCGTGCCGAGCGAGCTGATCGACCCCGAGCGCTGCGTGGAGCTGTGGCCGCTGCTCGATCCGGCGAAGATCCTCGGCGGTTTCCACACCCCGACCGACGGCCTGGCGTGGGCGCTGCGCTGCGCCGAGGCGCAGGCCCGCCGCGCGATGGGCCGCGGCGCCCGCTTCCTCGCCCACCACCGCGTCGAGGGGATCGAGCACAGCGGGGACCGGGTCACCGGCGTGTGGGTGACGACCGGCGGCGAGGCGGCCGACGGCGGCACCGGCAACCTGATCCCGGCGGACATCGTGGTGTGCGCGGCCGGGTTCTGGGGGCCGACGCTCGGCGAGTTCGCCGGGCTGACCGTGCCGCTGCTGCCGCTGGCCCACCAGTACGCCAAGACGGGCCCGATCCAGGCGCTGGTCGGCGACTGCGACGAGCAGACCCAGGCGGTGCGCCCGATCCTGCGCCACCAGGACCGCGACCTGTACTTCCGCCAGCACGTGGACCGCGTCGGCATGGGCTCGTACGCGCACCGCCCGATGCCGGTCCGTCAGCACGAGATCGCCGAGAAGGCGACCGTGATGCCCTCGGTGCAGGCGTTCACCGCCGAGGACTTCGAGCCCGCCTGGCGGGACGCGATCGAGCTGATGCCCGCCCTCGCCGAGTCGAAGTTCGAGGAGGGCATCAACGGCATCTTCTCCTTCACCCCGGACGGCTTCCCCCTGATCGGCGAGGCCCCGCACCTGCGGGGGCTGTGGCTCGCCGAGGCGGTGTGGGTCACCCACTCCGCGGGCGTGGCGCGGGCGGTGGCCGAGTGCCTGGTGGACGGGCGGTCGAGCTTCGACCTGCACGAGTGCGAGCTGGGCCGGTTCGAACAGGTGCAGCTCGCCCCGGCGTTCATCGAGGAGCGCGGGCGGCGGAACTTCATCGAGGTGTACGACGTCATCCATCCGCTGCAGCCGATGGAGTCGCCGCGGCCGATGCGCACCAGCCCGTTCTACGTGCGGCAGCGGGAGCTGGACGCCTACTTCCTTGAGGGGGCCGGCTGGGAGCGCCCCCACTGGTACGGCGCGAACGCCGCCGCCCTGGAGGAGCTGGTACGGCGCGACGACGCCGAGCCGCCCGCGCACGACCGCCGCGTCGGCGCGAGCCTGCGCGACGAGTGGGCCGCGCGGTACTGGTCGCCGATCGCCGCCGCCGAGGCGATCGCCACCCGCGAGCGGGTCGCCCTGTACGACATGACCCCGCTCAAGCGCATCGAGGTCACCGGCCCCGGCGCGGCCGGGCTGCTCCAGCACCTGACCACGAACAACGTCGACAAGCCGGTGGGCGCGGTGACGTACACGCTGCTGCTCGACCACGCGGGCGGGGTCCGCTCGGACCTGACGGTCGCGCGGCTCGGCGAGGAGCGGTTCCAGGTCGGCGCGAACGGCAACCTCGACCTGGAGTGGATCGCCCGGCACGCCCGCGACTGGCCGGACCCGGTGCAGGTCCGCGACATCACCGGCGGCACCTGCTGCGTGGGCGTGTGGGGCCCGCTCGCCCGCGAGCTGGTGCAGCCGCTCACCGATCTCGACCTGTCGAACGAAGGCTTCCGCTATTTCACCGCTAAATCTGGATATATCCAGCAGGTGCCGGTGACCGCGATGCGCGTCTCGTACGTCGGCGAGCTCGGCTGGGAGATCTACACCACCGCCGACCTGGGCCTGAAGCTCTGGGATCTGCTGTGGCGGGCGGGCGAGCCGCACGGCGTGATCGCCGCGGGCCGGGCCGCCTTCAACAGCCTGCGCCTGGAGAAGGGCTACCGGCTCTGGGGCGCGGACATGACGCCCGAGCACAACCCGTACGAGGCCGGCCTGGGCTTCGCCGTACGCAAGAACAAGGACTTCATCGGCCGGGACGCGCTGGAGGGCGTGAACGCCGAGACCGTGCGCCGCCGCCTCGTGCCGCTGCTCACCGAGCGCGTGGTGATGGGCTCGGAGCCGGTGCACGCGTCCGGGCGCGAGGGCGCCGCCGGGTACGTGACCAGCGCGGCCTTCGGGCACACGATCGGCCGCCCGATCGCCTACGCGTGGCTGCCCGCGGAGCTGTCCGAGCCCGGGACGCGCGTGGAGGTCGAGTACTTCGGGCGGCGGGTCCCGGCGGAGGTCGCCGCCGAGCCGCTGTTCGACCCGGACATGGCGAAGATCAAATGCTAGGGGCCCGCGCGTGAGAGAGGTCGTCCACCCCGAGTTCCTGTGGCGGAACCCCGACCCCAAGCCGTCGTACGACGTGATCATCGTCGGCGGCGGGGGGCATGGCCTCGCCACGGCGTACTATCTGTCGAAAATTCATGGCATAACGGACGTGGCGGTCGTGGAGAAGGGCTGGCTCGCCGGCGGCAACATGGCCCGCAACACCACGATCATCCGCTCCAACTACCTGTGGGACGAGAGCGCAGCGATCTACGAGCACTCCCTCAAGCTGTGGGAGGGCCTGTCGGAGGAGCTCGACTACGACCTGATGTTCAGCCAGCGCGGCGTGCTCAACCTCGCCCACACCCTCGCCGACGTGCGCGAGGGCGTGCGCCGCGTCAACGCCAACCGCCTCAACGGCGTGGACGCCGAATGGCTCGAACCCGACGAGGTCAAGAAGTTCTGCCCGATCGTCAACACCTCGCCCGACGTGCGCCACCCGGTCCTCGGCGCCACCCTGCAGCGGCGCGGCGGCATCGCCAAGCACGACCACGTCGCCTGGGCGTACGCCCGCAAGGCCGACGAACTGGGCGTCGATCTCATCCAGGGCTGCGAGGTCACCGGCTTCGACATCTCCGGCGGCAAGGTTCGCGGCGTACAGACCAGCCGCGGCAGGATCGGCGCCCGCAGCGCCGTCGCCCTCGCCGCCGCCGGGCACACCTCGGTGCTCGCAGCCAAGGCCGGGATCCGGCTGCCGCTGCAGTCGCACCCCCTCCAGGCGCTGGTGTCGGAGCTGCTGGAGCCCGTGCTCGACTGCGTGGTCATGTCCAACGCCGTGCACGTGTACGTCAGCCAGGCGCACAAGGGCGAGCTGGTCATGGGCGCGGGCATCGACGCCTACAACTCCTACGGCCAGCGCGGCTCCTTCCACGTGATCGAGCAGCAGATGAGCGCGGCGCTGGAGCTGTTCCCGGTGTTCGAGCGGGTACGGGTGCTGCGCACCTGGGCCGGCATCGTGGACGTCTCCCCGGACGCCTCGCCGATCATCGGCCACACCCCCGTGGAGAACCTCTACATCAACGCCGGGTGGGGCACCGGCGGCTTCAAGGCCACCCCCGGCTCCGGCTGGGTGTACGCGGACACGATCGCGAACGGCCGACCGCATCCCCTGGCCGAGCCGTTCGCGCTCGACCGCTTCACCACCGGGGCGCTCATCGACGAGCACGGCGCGGCGGCGGTGGCGCACTGATGCTGCTCATCGACTGTCCCTGGTGCGGGCCGCGTGACGAGATCGAGTTCCGGTACGGCGGGCAGGCCGGCGTGGCCTATCCGGAGAACCCGGCGCAGACCTCCGACGAGGAGTGGGCGGCGTACGTGTTCATGCGCGACAACCCCAAGGGGTGGTTCCACGAGCGCTGGTTCCACGCGTCCGGGTGCCGCACCTGGTTCACCGTGCGGCGGCACACCGTCACCCACGAGATCAAGGGGCATGGGGGCGCGGAAGGGGCGCCGCCGGATGATCGTGCGTGACGCCGCCGGACCCGGCGCGACCGGGAAAGGAACGGGCGGGCGCCATTCAAGCGGGCGCCATGCGAGTAGGCGCTGTTCAAGCGGATATGAGCCGCGCGAGGAACGACGTGGGCGGGCATGACGTGGCTGGACACACCGGCGAACACAGTGACGGACACACCGGCGGACACCCCGGCGGAAATGGCGGCGCGAACGCGCAGCCGTACCGGCTCGCCTCGGGCGGGCGCGTGGACCGGAGCCGGGTGCTGCGGTTCACCTTCGACGGGCGGGAGCTGACCGGCTACCAGGGCGACACCCTCGCCTCGGCCCTGCTCGCGAACGGCGTGCGCGTCGTCGGCCGCAGCGTCGACCTCGGACGGCCGCGCGGCGTCTACACCTGCGGCGTGGAGGAGCCGAACGCCCTGCTGCGCGTCGACCGCGAGCCGATCATCGCGGCCACCACCGTGGAACTGCGCGACGGCCTCACCGCCACCAGCCTGCGCGGCAAGGGCAGGCTCGACCTGGACGCGGCAGCCGAGCCCGCGGGCCGCCACGACAAGGCGTACCTGCACTGCGACGTGCTCGTGGTGGGCGGCGGCCCCGCCGGTCTCGCCGCGGCGCTCGCCGCCGGAAGCACCGGCGCGCGGGTCGTGCTCGTGGACGAGCAGACCGAGCCGGGCGGCGACCTGCTCGGCTCGCGGGTACGGCTCGACGCCGCCCCGGCGACCCGCTGGGTGGCCGGTACGCTGCGCCGCCTCGCCGGCCTGCCCGAGGTGCGGGTGCTGAGCCGTACGACGGCGACCGGCTACTACGACCACAACTACGTGGTGGCGGTCGAGCGTCGCGGCCCCCACTCGACGCGGCTGTGGCACATCCGGGCGAAACGCGTGGTCCTGGCGACGGGCGCGCACGAGCGGCTCATCCCCTTCCCCGGCAACGACCGCCCCGGCGTGATGCTCGCCGGCGCGGCGCGCACCTACGCCAACCGGTACGGCGTACTCCCCGGGCGGCGGGCCGTCGTGTTCACCTGCGCCGACTCCGGCTACACGGCCGCCCTCGACCTGCTGGACGCCGGCGTGGAGATCGCCGCGATCGTGGATCCCCGCCCCGGCGACGGCCCCGCCTCGGCCGCCGCCACGGCGCGCGGCGTCGAGGTGCTGCGCGGCGCGACGGTCGCCGGCACGGGCGCCGACGACGAGGGCGTACTCACCTCCGTCACCGTGCGCGGCATCGCGCCCGGCGCCACGGACGGCGCGGCATCGGACGACGACCGGGCGCACGAGCCGGGGGAGCGGGTGTTCCCCGCCGACCTGCTGGCGGTGTCCGGCGGATGGAACCCGGTCGTGCACCTGTTCAGCCAATCCCAAGGCCGCCTCAGGTTCGACGAGGACCTCCAGGCGAACGTGCCGCACCTGTCGGCGCAGGCCGTACGCTCCGCCGGGGCGTGCCGGGGCGTGTTCGGCACCGCCGAGGCGATCGAGGACGGCATCGCCGCGGGCACCCAGGCGGCCGAGCTGTGCGGATTCACCCTCGGGCAGGCGCCGCGCCGCCCGGAAACCGACGCGCCGGACGGCGCGGGCGAGCCGACCGCCCCGCTGCGTACGCTGTTCGAGAACGAGCCGAACGTGGACGCCTTCGACGAGGCGTTCGTGGACCTGCAGCGCGACGTGGCGGTGACCGACGTGGCGCGGGCGCTCGAAGCCGGGCTGCGATCGCCCGAGCACGTCAAGCGGTACACCACCGCCGGAACCGGCGCGGAGCAGGGCAAGACCGCCGTCACCTCCGCCGTGGTCTCGGTGCTGCTGGGGGTGCCCGCCGGACCGACCACGTTCCGCCCGCCGTACACGCCGGTGCCGTTCGCGGCCCTGGCCGGACGGGACCGCGGCGCGCTGTCCGACCCGGTGCGGGTGACCGCGCTGCACGAGCGGCACGTGGCCCGGGGCGCGGTCTTCGAGGACGTCGGCCAGTGGAAGCGCCCCCGCTACTTCCCGCTCCCGGGCGAGGACATGGACGCGGCCGTGCTGCGCGAATGCGAGGCGGTGCGCACCTCGTGCGGCGCGATGGACGCCTCCACCCTGGGCAAAATCGACATCCAGGGCCCGGACGCCGGGGAATTCCTCGACCGCATCTACACGAACATGTTCTCCACGCTGCCCGTGGGTTCGTGCCGCTACGGCGTGATGTGCCACGCCGACGGCATGGTCTTCGACGACGGCGTCACCGCGCGCCTCGCCGAGGACCACTACGTGATGACCACGACCACCGGCAACGCCGCAACCGTGCTCGACTGGCTGGAGGAGTGGAAGCAGACCGAGTGGCCGTCCCTGCGCGTCTGGTTCACCTCCGTCACCGAACACTGGGCCACCGTCGCCGTCGCTGGTCCGCACGCGCGCCGAATCGTCGCCGCCCTCGCCCCCGAACTCGACCTGGACGACTTCCCGTTCATGACCGCCCGCCAGACGACCGTCCTCGGCGTCGAGGGCGCCCGCATCTTCCGGATCAGCTTCTCCGGCGAACTCGCCTACGAGATCAACATCCCCTCCTGGTACGGCGCCGCCGTCTGGGACGCGGTCCTCGACCTGGGCGCGGTGCCGTACGGAACCGAGACCATGCACGTGCTGCGCGCCGAAAAGGGCTTCATGATGGTCGGCCAGGAGACCGACGGCACCGTGACCCCACACGACCTCGGCATGTCCTGGATCGTCTCCACCCGCAAACCCGACTTCGTCGGCAAACGCTCCTACGCCCGCCCCGACACCCGCCGCCCCGACCGCAAACACCTGGTCGGCCTGCTCCCCGACGACCCGTCCGAACTTCTCGACGAGGGCGCCCAGCTCATCGCCGCCAACGGCGACATCCCCGAGCCCCCGGTGCCGATGCTGGGCCACGTGACATCCAGCTACCGCAGCGCCGCACTGGGCCGCACTTTCGCCATGGCCCTCTCCAAGGCATCGACGGGAGACCGCGTACTGGCCTGGTCCAACGGCCGGGCGGTCCCGGCGACAGTGGTCGACCCGGTCTTCTTCGACCCGGACAACGAACGCCGCGACGGCGACCCGTCCGCGCCCGAGCCGCCGCCCCCGCCGGCCCCCCTCGGCACGGCAATGGCCCGAAGCCCTCTGGAGTCCTACCGCCGCCGCTTCGCGGACATCGGCGAAGCGCCCGGAGTAAGCATCCGAGAGATCCCGTTCCTCTCCACCTGGGAGGTACGCGCCCTGGCCGTCCCCTCGGCCCCGACCGGCGACGTCCTGGAACTGGGCCCCGGCTGGTGGCTGATCGTCGGCGGCGCCGAACCCGTCGTCCACGCCGGCTGCGCCGTCGACGTCTCCGCCCAGCGCACCGTGATCGAACTAACCGGCCCCGGCGTCCGCGACCTCCTCATGACCGGCTGCCCAATCGACCTCCACCCCGCCGTCTTCGAGATCGGCCAGCACGCCCAGACCCTCCTCGCCCAGGCCCAGGTGATCCTCCAACGCACCGAACCCGACACCTACCGCGTCTTCGTCCGCCCCTCGTACGCCCCCTACCTCGCCGACTGGCTCCTGGACGCCTGCCAATCCCATCCGAGCGACTCGACCTGACCACCGATCAAGGACGCTCAGGATCGGTCGCCCAGCATCCAGAGAGCCGCCATGGGAAGAGCTCGCAGCTTCTCGCCGAAGGGAAGCACGAGTTCGCCCGTGTAGAGGACGTATCCGGCGCGGAATCTCGACCCCAGGCGTTCGGCCAGATGGCGCAGCCCACGGAAGTCATCCCCGCGTACGGTCGCCGAGGCTTTGACCTCTATGCCGACCACCTCTCCGGAGGCATGCTCCAGGACCATGTCGACCTCAACCTTGTCCCTGTCCCGGTAGTGAAACAGTTGGACGGGTTCCTCCGCCCAGGTGAGCTGGCGCGCCACCTCGGCGATCGCGAAGTTCTCCAGCAGTTGCCCGATGGGAGCCGTCACATCCTTCGCCCGCTCGGCGGACAAACCGATGAGCCGACCGCCGAGCCCACTGTCCGTGACGATCAGCTTGGGGGTGGACACGGCACGGCTCGTGAGGTTCGACGACCACGCCGGGATGCGCTTGATGACGAAGACCAGTTCCAACAGGTTCATGTACCGGACGAGGGTGGTCCGATGAAGCCCGACGGCATCGGCGATCGATTGCGCCACGGCCAGTCCGCCCATGCGTGCGGCTATGACATTGAGCAGTCGACGCATTTCCGCCGGGCGTTCGATATCGGACATCTGACGCACGTCACGGCTGATCAGATCGGTGATGTAGGAGTCGAAGAACCTGTTACGCCTGCGTCCGGCATCCCGGCGGACGGCCTCCGGGTATCCGCCGCGCAACGCCCTCGCGACGTAGTCACGTTTATCGAGCGGGCATGCCGGCATGCTGATGTCCGGGCCGTACGTGAAGACATGATCCACGAACCCGTCCGGCGCGTTGTCGATCTCCCCTTGGGACAGCGGCCATAGCTCGATGGTCTCCGTACGGCCGGGCAGTGCGTCAGGTAGATCACGCAGCCCCAGCAGGCGGGCGGACCCGGTCAGGAGGAACCTGCCCGGGCGCTGATCGCGATCCACCTCGTATTTGATCGGCAGCAGCAGTTGGGGAGCCCGTTGGATTTCGTCAATCAGCAGCAGCCCATCATGCCGGACGAACCCCACGGGATCCTCCTCGGACGCGGCCAGGACCGCGGGATCATCGAGGTAGCGCTGCTGGGCACCGTCCAAACGCTCGATGATCATCTGGGCCAGGGTGCTCTTCCCGACCTGGCGCGCACCGTTCACGATGACCACGCGGGTGTCGGCAAGCGCCTCGAGGGTCATCTTCTCGGCATGGCGCGGGAACAGGATGGGCTCACTCATCGGTCCCGATGTTATCCCAGTTCATCACCTATACGTGCACGTTTTGCCGAGGCTGGCGTGCACGTTCTGCCGAAGATCAATGCACGTCTCGCCGAAGATCAGTGCGCATTCTGCCGGAGGTTATGTGCGCGTTCTGCCGAAGGGTACGTGCACGTTCTGCCGAAGATCAGGTCCAGCAGTGCGTCAGGCCGCTCAGGTTAGGAGCAGGTCGGCCCAGACCGCGTGACCGAAGGTCGGGTTGCCACGAAGGCCCGCGCGGGCGGCGAGCCGGGCGATGGTGCGCAGCCCGTAGCCGTGTTCGGCGTACGGCAGGCCGGGCACGGTCGGGGCGAAGGTCGGCCTGCCTCCGCCGCCAAGGTCGCACACGATGAGCCGGGCGACCCGGCGGGTGCGGCGCAACTCCAGCACGTACTGGCCGCCGGGCTCGCCGGACCTGGTGTGCAGCACGGCGTTGGCAGCGAGCTCGCCCACGATCCAGGCGGCGTCGTCGGCGTACGGGGTGTCGTCGAGGAACAGGCCGGCCAAACGGCGCGCCTCGGCCACCCGCTCGGCGGTACCGGGAAAGATCTTCCGCCATGTCACGGCCTCGCCGGGCCTGACGGCGGCGGCCCAGATCAGCTCAGGGCACGGCTCGGGAAGCTCCGCCTGGCTCGCCACGCCGTTGTACCGGTCGGGAGGAGAGGACATGATGAAACTCCTTCGTCGTTCGCGATGTTCGCCGCGACAAAGGTGGCGTGCGGTCGCCGCCGCAAGGAGATCCACAACAGACCCTTGATCTTCCGCCCCAGCGGCGGCAGCGACGTGCGGAAACGCTCTCACGCCTGAGCGTGTCTCCCCGAGGGAAGCGGACGGAGTTCCGATACCTGCCACACAGAACGTGACTTTGGTGCCGCCCGGATTTTGATTTATCCTGCACGGAACGTGACTTTGGCTATACGATCCGTGTGTTCCCGCTGGTGGGGGCGAGGTAACGGAAGGGGCCGCCGATGTCCGGTGAGGGCTATTCGATCCTGTTGCGCTGCCGGTCCTGGGGCGAGGCGCTGCGCGCCAAGCGGTTCACCTGGGACCAGATCGCCTACGTCATCGCCCTGGTTCAGCAGGTCGGCCCGCTGCGGTGCTACCGGCTGGCGCACGGCCGGACCGCCGTCGATGTCGTGGACGCGATCAACGATCTGGACCCGGCGGGCACGGCGTCGATGCGCGAGTGCCGTTTGTACGACTTCGAAGGATGGCCTGCGGCGGGCCGGCGGCCCACGGCGCGAGTGCTGGCCGCACTCGCGCAGATCTACCAGACGCGGGCGCGCAACCTGATCTCGGATGAGGAGTTTTCGACCTACAGCGCGTACGACCGAGATTTGATCGATCAGGCAGACTTCCGTCACCTTGACCCGTTTCAGCCGGTTACATCCTGCTCTGTTCCGCAGCAGCGTGTCAGCATGGACGAGGGAGAGCAGGTACGACCGCGCCAGCAGACCCGGTACGCACAGATCGCCTCCGACGTCGTTGCCATGAGCGCGGGGAAGTGGAAAGAGCTGCTTCGCGCCGTCAACGCCGAGGAGGCCGACATGAAGCGACGGGAGTTGCTGCTGGAGTTGTCCCTGGCCTTGGGCGGCGTGCCCGCCTTGACGCTGCTTCGCCAGTTGAGTCCGGACGAGGAGGCGCGGCTGGCCCGCGTCATCAGTGCCCAGGGCAGGGTGGACGCCGAGACCGTGGCCACGATCGAGAAGCTCATAGCGCAGTGCCGCCGCTTGGACGACACCTACGGCCCGGCCAAGGTTCTGCCGGTCGCCGAGGCCCAGCGCGACATGGTCTCCCGCCTGCTCAGCGCGCAGTCCCTCCTTCCCGGGCTCCGCACCCGGCTCATCCATGCCTACGCCGAACTGGCTCAGTTGACCGGGTTCCTGTATTACGACCGGATGGACTTTCCCGCAGCGGCGCGTTCGCTCGATCTCGGGCTTGACGCCGCGCAGGAGAGCGGGGACGCAGTGCTGACCGCCTACATCCACCATTGGCACAGCGAGATGGCCAGCCTTTCAGCCCAGCCGGGGAAAGCCCTGGATCACGCCTTCGCCGCCCAGGGATGGGCACGTCGCGGCGCGAGCAACCTGATGCGAGCGCGCGCCGACATCGTCGAGGCATGGGCACATGCCCTCGACGGTAACCCGACAGAATCCCTGCGCAAGTTGGAGGCTACGAGAACCTGGGCGGGAAGGCCGACGTCATCGGAGCCTTCGTACCTCTATTGGATCAAGGACTACTCCCAGGGCATGGGAGGAACCGCCTGCTTCATTTACGACGCCCTGGGGCGTCAGGGTGATGTGATGCAGGTAGCCACTTCACGGCTCGCAGGACTCGGCCCCGGCTTCAGCCGGGAAAGGTCGTTCGGGCTGATCCATCAGGGTATGGCGCTTACGCAGAGCAAGGAGATCCCGGAAGCCACTGCCAAGCTCTCGGAGGCGATCACACTCATGCGCACGCACAGCTCGGCACGACTGGGACATTTGATCACCCAGGCCCGCAAGCGCCTGGAGCCCTGGTCAGGCAATGCGTATGTGCGAGATCTGGACGAGAGATTGCGATCGGCCGCGGTCGTGTGATTGACGCTTCAGCGGTCCGCAACGTCGGATGCCGGTATGGACACCTGATCAGGTACCGACAGGGCTCCTTGGCCCGCCGGGCGGCGGTTTCGTTAACGGCTTGATGACCGCCGCCCTGGTGCGAATGAGATGGTGAGCCTCGTATTTCGCGATCAGGAACCGGCCAGGCGATCGAGGTTTTCCAGGAGTGCCTGGGCGTGCTGAGTGTCCGGGTGTCCGGCCCCATGAACGGCTCGCATGTCGGGGAGGAGCGTGCGCAGGACCTCGCGCGCACCGTTGTGGTCGCCCACCTTGACGAGGAGTTCGCCGAGTTCCAGGCGTACTTCCAGGGTGAGCGGGCTCCGAGCACCCAGGGCGTCGCTCATCTCCTGGGCCAGGGAGCGCATCTGATCGAGGGCCTGCTCGTCCTCGCCGAGGGCGGCCGAGCAGAGGGTTTCGTTGAAGCGGGAGGCGAGCACCGTGGGATGGTGGGCCCCGAGCATTCGGGCCAGCTCGGGCAGGATCTCCTCGTACTCCGCCGCCGCTTGCCGGTAGTGGCGTGCGGCGAACAGGGACTCGGCCAGGCGCATGCGGATGGCGAAGACCGTGGGGTGCGCGCGTGGCAGCACCCCCTCGGCTCCGGCGAGCGCGGTCTCCAGCAACTCGATCGCCTGGCTGAAGCGGCCTTCGAGGGCGAGTTCCTCGGCGCGGTGGCCGGCGGCGACGAGGTCCGCCTCGGAGAACTCGGGGGCGGCGGGTGCGGGGCGAGGTGCCGGGACGCGAGGGCCGATGAGTGCGGTCTCGGCGATGCGCTCGACGACGGTGGCGTACATCCGCATCGGGTCGGGGGACGGGGCGGCGACGGTCGCGCCGGGGAGCGGAGGCAGGGCCGTCACGAACGGGAGTAATCGCTCGTAGACCTCGGCCGCGCTGGACGGGCGGTCCGCCGGGCTCTTCGCCAGCATCTCTAGGACGAGCCGTTCGATCTCGACAGGTGTGTCGGGGCGCAAGGTGCGGAGCGGGGGCGGGTCTTCCGAGTAGTGCCGGCTGATCTCGACGAGGGTGTGGGCGGACTCGAACACGCGGCGGCAGGTGAGGATCTCGTGCAGGACGCACCCGAGGGCGTACAGGTCGCTCTGCGGGCTCGCCTTTCCGGTCACAGCGAGCTCGGGCGACATGTAGCAGGCGGTTCCCACGCCTTCGCCCGCGCGGGTGATCTGCGTGACGTCCGTCGGACCCAGCACGGCCACGATGCCGAAGTCGAGCACCTTGACGGTCCCGTCGCCGCACAGGATGAGGTTGCGGGGCTTGAGGTCGCGGTGGATGAGGGAGTTGGCGTGTGCGACCTCCAGCACCGCGCAGATCTGGGCGGTGATCGCCGCCGCCCAGGAGATCGGCAGCGGATGCTGTTCCTCGATCAGGTCGTGCATGCCGACGCCGTCGACCAGTTCCATCACCAGATAGAGGGACGCCTCGTGGGCGCCGACGTCGTAGACGATCGGCACCCCCGGGTGTCGGATCTTCGCGGTGACGCGGGCCTCGCGCCGGAACCGCTGCTCGGCTTCACGGCGGCGTTCGGGGGTGGGGAACGCGTCGGTGCGGATGAACTTCACCGCCACGTGCCGGTCGAGGAACTTGTCGAAACCCTTCCACACCTCGCCGTATCCGCCGCGGCCGAGGAACTGAACCAGCTCGTAGCGGCCCGCGATGACGTTGCCCTGCTGCACTGCGGCCCTCACTAAGATCGGGAAGATCCACAGTGTCTCGCGGGGGAGCGGATCAATCCACCCCCTCGCTGTCGCGGATCATCTTGTAGACCTGCCTGCGGCCCAGCTCGGTGATCCGCGACCGGAAGAGCGAGTCGTCGAAGAACCGCTGCACCAGGTCGGTGTTGCCGGTGTGCCGTTCGACGACGACCTTCTCCAGGTGGTCGGCGAACACCTCGCCGAAGTTCACCTCATCGTTGACGAGAGCCGCGGCCTGCAGCGAGTCGTTCCCTGCGGCCTCCCGGAACTGCTGCTCCACCCAGACCTGGTCGGCCTCGGAGAGGCCGAGGCCGTACTTGTCGTTCAACTGGCCGATCAGATCGCGCAGGGACACCATTTCGGGCTCGGGGGCCGCCGCCCCCGCACCCGACGGCGCGGGCAGCACCATCTCGCTCTGCTCTTCGAGCGTGATGCTGTGCTCGCCCGTCTTGCTGATCCGCAGGTGGGTCAGGTCGACGTCGCCGACGTCGACCGCCGGGTCCTCGCGGCGCGGCAGCCGGTTGAGCAGGAAACGGCCGAACAGGTACAACCGTTCCAGGTCGGCGTCCACGTACGGCACCACCTGGGAGAGGAAACCGTACAGGCGCACGTAGCCGCGCAGGTCGGCGCGGAACTCCTCGGCCGAGTCGTCGTTGGTCGCGGCGTCCTGGCGCTGCCGCTCGACGAAGCGCCGGACGGCGGGCTCGGTGAAGCGGTAGAGCGCCGCGTGCGCCTTCTCCAATTCGCGCTGCGTCGTCGATGTGCGCTCGGCCTCCAGGTACGCCTCGGCCAGGGCCTGCATCTCCGACTCGACGAGCAGGGCGTGGCCCATGACGGCCGACGCGCGCCGGTAGAGCAGATTGGGGTCGATGTCCTCGCTCGCCGTGCCCTCGTAGTACGGCTGGAACGCGGCCTGGATCTCCTCGGCCTCGTTCGCGAAGTCGAGGACGAAGATGTCGCCCTGCGACTTGAGGCGGTGCGTGCGGTTCAGCCGGGACAGCGTTTGCACGGCCGCGACGCCCGACAGTTGCTTGTCCACGTACATCGTGGTGAGCAGCGGCTGGTCGAAGCCGGTCTGGTACTTGTCGGCCACCACGAGGATGCGGTACTCCGGCTTCTCGGCCGCGTTCGGCGCGGTGTCGTCGGCCCGGCAGTAGGCGAACCTGTCGGGCAGCTCCTTCTCGCCGAAGCCGTTGAGCTTCGCCTCGGTGTACTCGACGCCGTCGATCTGCAGCGACTGGGAGAACGCGATCAGCGTGCCGCAGTCGGGGTAGCCGAGGTCGGCGGCGTAGTCCCGGATCGCCTGTCCGAGGCGGACGGCGTGCTCGCGCGAGCGCGTGACGACCATCGCCTTGGCCCGGCCGCCCATCTGGTGGGCGGTGTGCCGCCGGAAATGCTCCACGATGATCTGGGCGCGCTGCTGCATGCTGGTCGGGTGCAGCTCGGCGAAGCGGGCGAGCAGCGCCTGCCCCTTGCGTCGCTCCACCTCGCGGTCGTCCGGCTCCGAGCTGATCAGCCGCCAGAACGTCTTGTACGTGACGTAGTTCCGCAACACGTCGAGGATGAAGCCCTCCTCGATCGCCTGCCGCATCGAGTACGTGTGGAAGGCGCGAGGCTTGCCGTCCTCGCCCTCGACGCCGAACAGGTGCAGCGTCTTGTTCTTCGGCGTGGCGGTGAACGCGAAGTAGGACAGGTTGTCGTGCCTGCCGCGGGCGAGCGCGCTCGCGGTGAGCAGGTCGCCGTCCTCGTCGGCGTCGCCGTTGCCGAGTTTGAGCAGCACCCGCTTGAGGGCGGCGGCGTTCTCGCCCGTCTGCGACGAGTGCGCCTCATCCACGATCACCGCGAAACGCTTGCCCCGAAGCCGTTCGATCTTGGGCAGGACGTGGCCGAACTTCTGCTGCGTGGTGATGATGATGCGCGCGGTCTCGCCCTGCAGCGCCTCGGCGAGCTGGTCGGAGTTCTGGTCGATGCGCTCGACCACGCCGGGCGTGTGCTCGAACTGGTAGATCGTCTCCTGCAACTGCCGGTCCAGCACCACCCGATCGGTGATCACGATGACCTTGTCGAACACCGGCTGGTTCGGCCCGTAGCCCCGCTCGATCGCCGGCGGGTCGATCTCGGCGAGGTTCGCGGACGTGTGCAGGTTGGACAGTGCGTGCGCCAGCCAGGCGATCGTGTTCGACTTGCCGGACCCGGCCGAGTGCTGGATCAGGTAGTTCTCGCCGGCGCCGTGGGTCTTGGCGTGCGCGGTGAGCCGCTGCACCGTGTCCCACTGGTGGTAACGCGGGAAGATCAATGGCAGCTTGTGCGCCTTCCCCGGGTTCGCCCTGCGCCCCTTGCCCTTCTTCACGTCCTCGTCCTCGACGTGCAGGAAGCGCTTGATCAAGTCCATCCAGGTGTCCGGATGCCAGATCCGCTCCCAGAGGTAGGAGGTGGCGTAGCCGTCCGGATTCGGCGGGTTCCCCGCTCCGCCCGGATTCCCCGCGCCGGCCGTGCCCATGTTGAACGGCAGAAACCTGGTGTGCTTCCCGGCCAGCCGGGTCGTGACGAACACCAGGTCCGGGTCCACGGCGAAGTGCACGAGCGTCCGCTTCGCGAACAGTGGCTCCCGAGGGTCGCGGTCCTCGCGGTACTGCCGCTTGGCGTCCTCGACGGTCTGGCCCGTAAGCGGGTTCTTCAACTCCGCGGTGGCGACCGGAATGCCGTTCACGAACAGCGCCAGGTCCAGCGTGTCGTTGCTTTTGGCCGAGTAGCGGAACTGGCGGACCACGCTGAGGATGTTCTTCCGGTACGGCTCCAGCGCGTCGGCGGCGATCGTGTGCGCGGGCCTGAAGTAGGCCAGCTTGAAGGTGATGCCCCGATCCTTCACCCCGTGCCGCAGCACCTCAAGGGCACCCTCGTCGTCGATCGCCTTCGCGACGACCTCCGCGAGACGGCGCGCGGCCCCCCTGTCATCCCCGGCCTGCATAGTGACCAGGCGCTCCCACTGCTTGGGCTGGGTCGCCTGCACGAAATGCATCAGCTCCGTGGGGTTAAGACCGAGAGCGTGGTCGTAGAGCTCACCTGCGCCCTTCACCCACCCCGAGCTGAGCAACGTGCGCTCGATCGCATCCTCGAAAACCTTCTCATGATGCAGAGGGCTCGCCATCATGTTCACAACTCCCAAAGAGCCGTTTCGGCCTCTCAGGCGATCCCGCGAGCAGTCGTCACGTCGATCTGCCCGGTCACCGCCGCTGTTATCAGTGCTCTTCTTCGTTCCTGAAGCAATCTACGCTGACTCTCAATTGCTTCTTTAGCTGTATCGATCGAAGTGAGCTCGGTATGAACTCGCTCAACCAGCAGTCGCTGTACTTCCAAACTAGGGAGAGGGATAGGGAAACTTAGAATTTTTGCACTGCTCGTAGAAGCTAGGTTAGTGGTCTTGACGCCCGTGCTCTCAAAATAGCATCGACCGTGAAGTGTTTGCGTCATTAGAGCGAGATAGTCGGCGTCCAGTTTATCGGGATGAGGGCGAACGGCAAATATGTGATTCTGATGCAGGCAGTTTGGCAACTCTCCGCGCCAGACGGTTCCTCGCCCTAGCTTATCGAGATCACCTCCCTCTGTCATGAGTACATCCCCTGGCTGTAGTGTGCTGCGCTCCGCGATCTTCCTAGGGACTGTAGTTTCCGTGACTGACTCCAGGTCAAGTCGCCCTGCCTGAACATTTGCCACGCGAAGGTATGGTCGCGTTACGACATCATCGTCAAGGGAGCGTGACCCGTCGATAGTGAGCCCGGATTGCAGGCGGCAAACATATCCGAGGCGAACTAGCGGCGTACCAACCTCCATTGCTGGCAGCCATTCCCATGGCCACTTTCCGGTAGGGCTGGACAGAGACCCGGGAAGAAGAATTTCCGTGATCAAGGCGGATGTGCGTTCACGGAGGAGAGTGAGTTGCCTGCTGCGAACGTCATCGATACTCTTGATCTGAGCCGTTGCTGTATCGAGGAAATTCGCTATGCGTCGCTGCTCGTCTAGATTGGCCAAGCTAATGGGAAAGTCTCGAACGAAACTGTCGGGAACTCGTTTCTGGCCTGCGACACCGTACATCTCCGCCTCGCCCAGCTTGAGGAAATGATGGGAGTGCGTGAGATATAGTAGAAAGCGCGGGTCGATGTCGGGCCCTGCCCGAAGAACGTGGAGCTCTGTAGTGCCAGCTCCTACTCCATTAACAAGCCCGTCGGTGATCCAAACGGATCGTGAGGCTTCGAAGGTGGGTGTGATCTTCGGTACGAGGACATCTCCGTCCTGAAAACGGGTATAGCCGATAGATACGCTGCTTTTAATCCGTCGCTGACTTAGGTTCAATCTATCATCGGGCCAAATACTTTCCATAGGAAGGAAAGTGAGCTCGGCGTCGTTCGGGAGGCGATCGAAGGCGGGTGTAGAGGGGTTGACCTGGACGAGGTGGCGAAGGCGTACCTTTCTCATTCGGTCACCTCGCTAAGAAGTTTCTGAATCTCGCCTTCTAGTCTCTTGAGTTCGGTGTTAATTTCCTGTAGCGGCCGAGGTGGTGTGTATCTATAGAAGTGTCGGGTGAACGGAATTTCAAATCCAATTTTGGTCTTGGAGGCGTCCACCCAGGCATCCGGGATGTGCGGGAGCACCTCCTGCTTCAGATAGGCCTCGACTTCGGCCTCCAACTCCGCCGGGGTGGCGTGCATCGAGGTGAGTGGCACGTTCTCGTAGTCCCGCAGGTCGGGGTCGGGCAGGGAGTTGCCCTTTCGGTCCGTCTGCAGCTCGCCCTCAGGGTCGCTGATCGCCACCTCGGCCCAGATCGCCTTCTCCACTGGGGCCGGTAGCTTGTTCAGACCGTGTCCCCGAAGCGCGGCATCGAGCTTGCCGACGAACTCCAGCTTGGTGCGGCACACCGTACCGGCGAGGGACCTCAGCGCCGCGAGCAGCGCGTCGCGGTGCTCGTACCTGCCGACCGCCTTGGCCTCCGCCACCGTGTCGGCGGTCTCGGTGGTGGCCTCGAAGCGCTGGTGGAGGGGGCGTTCGACGGTGATGCGCTGGTAGCCGAAGGCGTGGCGGGGGAAGGCCTTCACCTTCGCGTGGTGCTCGTGCTCCGGGTCGGCCGCGATCGTCAAAGCGTCCTTGTAAATCCTGGTCAGCTCGTCGATCTGCTCGTCGGTGATGTACTTGCGCTTGTCGCCGAGGGACTTGCGCATCTTCGCCCAGTGCTCGCGGCCGTCGAGCAGGATCACCTTGTCGCGCAGGGCCGGGACCTTGCGGTTGGACAGGATCCAGAAGTAGGTGGCGATGCCGGTGTTGTAGAAGAGCTGGTCGGGGAGGGCGACGATCGCCTCCAACCAGTCGTTCTCCAGGATCCAGCGGCGAATCTCCGACTCGCCCGAGCCGGCACCGCCGGTGAACAACGGTGAGCCGTTGAAGACGATCGCGATGCGAGAGCCGCCCTGCTCGACCGGCTTCATCTTCGAGATCATGTGCTGGAGGAACAGCAGCGATCCGTCGTTTATGCGCGGCGTGCCTGCGCCGAAACGACCAGCCCAGCCGAGCTGGTCACGTTCGTCTTCGATGTGCTTCTGGACGTTCCTCCACTCAACGCCGAATGGCGGATTGGCGAGCAGGTAGTCGAACGTCCGGTCCGGATGTCCGTCCTGTGTGAAGGAGTTGCCGAAGGCGATGTCGGCCGCCTCCTCCTGACCTTTGAGCATCATGTCCGAGCGGCAGATCGCCCACGACTCTGGGTTGAGCTCCTGGCCGAATACCTTGACCGTGGCCTTCGTGTTGTAGCGGGTGATGTGCTCCTCTGCGGCCGACAGCATCCCGCCTGTGCCGCATGCCGGGTCGTACACGGTGCGGACGATGCCGGGCGTCATCACGTCCACGTCGTCGGGGGCCATCAGCAGGTTCACCATCAGGCGGATGACCTCGCGCGGGGTGAAGTGCTCACCAGCGGTCTCGTTCGAGATCTCGGAGAACTTGCGGATGAGCTCCTCGAAGATGTAGCCCATCTGATGGTTGTCGACCGCATCGGGATGCAGGTTGAACTCGGCGAACTTCGCAGCCACGCTGTATAGCAGTCCGGCTTCGTCGAGCCGCCGGATCTGCTCCTCGAAGCGGTACTTCTCCAGAACCTCCGCCGCGCCCTTGGAGAATGCCCCGATGCAGGCCCGCAGGTTACTGGCCACGTTGTCGGGGTCGGCGATGACTTTTTTCATGTCGAGTTCGCTGGTGTTGTAGAAGCCGGCACCGGCCACGGACCGCAATATCCGGTCCTTGGCGCCCTCCGGCAAAGGGCTGCCCTCCAGCTCCTTCACCTTCGCCAGCACCGCGGGCTTGCTGGGTTCCAGCACACAGTCGAGTCGGCGTAGCACGGTGAACGGAAGGATGACCTTGCCGTACTCCGACTGCTTGTAGCTGCCTCGGAGCAGGTCGGCGACAGACCAGATGAAGTTCGCGTACCTCTGGTGGTTGGTGCTCACCGTGTTCCCTTCATGTGTGCTCCGACCGGCCGCACGATGCCCTGCGTGAGGCCGTCGGATATCAGTCGGATCAGATCCTCGCCCATACCGGCCGCTCGGCGCAGGCCGCGCTCGAAATCCGCCAGCCGCCGGAACGCCTCGCCGTACGCGCGTTGCTCCTCGATCGGCGGGAGCGGGATCTCGGCGCGGCGGATGTCGGTGTGCAGGCGGCTGCCGGTGCCGGTGTAGTGGCGGACGTTCATCGAGCTGTTCACGAAGCCGGCGAGGAAGTGGGGGGCGAGGCGTTCGGGGTCCGGGCGTAGCAGCGTCATGCGGAGGCCGAGGACGACGGCGCGCTGCGCAGCGACTCGGACGATGAGGCGGGTCGCGGCCTGCGCGACGAGCACGTCGCCGGGCTCGACCACGAGCTCGTGCTGGACCGGGACGGGGGTCGCGGGCTCGCCCGGCGGCCCTTCGCCCAGGAGGTCTTCGATGGTGAGGACGGGCAGATCGGCCGAGGCCGGGGAGCGTTCGCCATCTTTGGTTGGTTTGTGGGGCTGGATGGTGAGCATGCCCAGTCGGACGAGCTCGGCGAGCGGGACCACGGGCAGGCTCTGGGCATCGCGGGCGGCCTGGACGGCGGGGAGCAGGTCGGCGGTCGTGCGGAGCAGGTCGGCCACGGTGTCGCGTTCGGTGATGAGCCGCTCGGGTGTCAGGTCCTCTGCGGACGAGGCGAGGTGGCGGGCGGGGGTGAGGTCGACATCCTCGTCGAGCAGGTCGATGACCGGTACGGCTCTGCTGATGCCGGGCTCGTCGGCGTGTTCGCCGAGGTCGAAGCGTGTCCAGGCGTCCGTCGCGACGCGGGCGAAGTCGTTCGGGCGCGTCGCGGTGTCGACCATCAGGACGTGCTCGGGGGTGCGGGAGTCGGCGGGGCGGCGTAGCAGCCAAAGGGCCAGGGCGACGGCCGTGTTCGGCACCGCGCCGATCGGGAGGCCGATCACCGCCCGGAGCGCGCCGCGGCGGATGAGCTGGGTGCGGATGCGGCGGCCCGATCTGCGGTTCGCGGCGGCCGGGGGCATGAGCAGGACGGCGGTGCCGCCCGGTTTGAGGTGGGCGAGGGCGTGCTGCACCCAGGCGAGCTCGGACTCCATCTTGGGCGGCAGGCCGTACTCCCACCTGGGGTCGGAGTGCAGGTCCTCGTAGCCCCAGGCGCGGTCGTTGAACGGCGGGTAGCACACGACCGTGTCGACCAGCGTGCCGGGGAAGGCGTCCTGCCGCAGTGAGTCGCCGGCGACGACGTTCACCCGGGCGAGGCCGAACGCGAGGTGGAGGGCGGTGAGGCGGGCGGTCGCCGCGTCGATCTCCTGGCCGAGGAGCATGCCGTGTGGCCGGTCGCGGAACGGCTCAAGCAGGGCGCCCGTGCCGCAGGTCGGGTCGAGCACCCGCTCGGCGTCGGGGCCGCCGAGCTCGGCCATGAGCCTGGCGACGGCGTCGGGGGTGGGGTACGTGCGCCTGCTGTGCAGCTCGAAATAGCGTTCGCGCAGGAACGCGAAGGTGTCGCCGGGGCCGTCGGCGAGGTCGGCGAGGCGGCGCAGCAGCGGCACGCCGACCTTCGCGAGGGAGCGCGGCATCGGGGGATCGACCAGGGCATCGGCGCAGGCCGCCTGGACTCGCCGGGGGAGTTCGGCCGCGATGGTCGACTCGTCCTTGGCGGACAGTTCGGTCCAGTTCGCGCGGTCACGGCCGAGATAGACGAGGAAGGCGCCCAGGTCGGCGATGAGCTGCGCGGGCTCGTCCGCCGCCGCGCTCGCCCGCAGGTCCTGCATGAGCCACTCGCGCTCGGGCAGCGGCCTGCCCTCGGCGTGGGCGAGCAGCCACCGCCGTACCTCCGCGAGTGAGAAGACGGGGCTGAGCGAGGTGCCGCCCACGGGCTGCGGGAAGTCATCGTGCCGACGGCGCCAATTGCTCACCGCGGCGCGTCCGACGCCGCCCAGCCGGGCGATGTCCGCCACGGTCACCTCGACGTCCTTGTCCACGTCGCTCCTCTACCTCTGATGTTTGACATGACCCTAGAGCAAGACATCTCATCGATGCAACGTCGCGGAAGGTATTGGTCGATGGAATCAACACGTGCTTTAATGGATTTCGTCGGCCACCGATCCTCGATGAGAGAGGAGAACGGTCATGTCCCCCACTGCCAGCCACTCGACATCCGGCCGGACACGCGCCCGCACCCGACGGGGCAGGCGCCTGTTGCGGCAGGGCCGCGGGGTCCACCTGCTCGACCTCGAAAACCTGACGGGCTCGCCCTGCCCCACCACCGCGCAGGTCACCGAGTTCATGACCGAATACCGCGAACTCGTGCCGATCGGCCCCATGGACCAGTTCGTCGTCGCGGTCAACCCCAGTGCCGGTCTCTCCGTCGGGATGGCACTGCGCGGCATCCAGCTGCTGATCCGCGCTGGTCGGGACGGCGCCGACCGGGCGCTGTCGGAGTCCGCGTACGCCGCCCGTCTCCCCGAGCGGTTCGAACGGGTGGTGATCGGCTCCGGCGACGGCCACTTCACCGATCTGGCCGCCTGGCTCGCCGGAAGCGGCACGCACGTCACCGTCGTGTCGAGAAGGGGCGCGCTGAACCGGCGCCTCTACGCGGCCGCCTCCAAGGTCGTCACCTTCGGTACGCCCACCGCCCAGGCCGCCTGACGCGGCGACGTCCCAGCATCGACGTTCCAGCGACGACACCGCCCGCGGGCCGGGGCGGACCGACCGGCCCCCGCCCGCGGAGCGCTTTACACCCCGGCAACCGCCGCTTCCCTCTCCCTCGGCCCACTCGTGGAGGAGAACCAATGGGTCAGGTCGACCGCGCCGCCGTCATCGCCGACGAACAGCGCGAAGTGGATCACATCTGCGACTGCGTCGAACAGGATCGGCGCTCGATCGACGCCGTCCGGGTGAAGCTGCGCTCGGACTGCCCCGACGCCGGACTCGCCCCCGTGCCCGACGTACCCGTCGAGTTCGGCGACCGCGAGGACCTGGGCGGACGGTCCCTCGTCACCACCCGCGTCGACCTCACCGACGACCCGGACGGGCGGCTCACCTGGTACCTCGGGCGTCGCAGCGTACGCGACCGCGACGGCGACCTGGTCCTGGTGAAGTGGACGAGCCGGCAGGCCACCCGGTGGCGGCTGGCCACCCCCGACGCCCCTGACGACGTGTGGCGGCTGCGTACACTCCGCTGCGAGGGACCCAAGGTCCTCGACTACAGCGACCAGGTGATCCGCCCGGAGGCGGCGCCCGCGAGCGCCGCACCCCGCGCCGACACCGCCACCGGGACCGCCACCGCCACCGAAACCGGGACCGGGACCGATCGCCCCGAGGACATCGACCCCTTCCTGCTCGCCGAGCTCGACAGCGCCCGCGACGGATCGATGCGCGACATCGTGGAGACCATCCGGCGCGACCAGTTGCTCCTGGTCTCCGACGAGCGCAAGGGACTGCTGATCGTCCAGGGCGGTCCCGGCACCGGCAAGACCGCCATCGGGCTGCACCGCGTCACCTGGCTGCTCGACAACAGGCACTTCACCGCCGACGAGGTGCTCGTCGTCGGCCCGCACCGGGCATTCCTGCAGTACGTCAAGGACGTCCTGCCCCGCCTCGGCAGCCGCGGCGTCGCCACCGTCGAGATCTCCCAGCTCTGGGACGGCGAGGTCCGCGGCGCCGACACGCCGCAGACCCGGCTGGTCAAGTCCGACGAGCGCATGGCCGCGGTGCTGCGCAACGCCGTCGAGAACTGGATCCGCCCCGACCGGATCACCGCCGATCTCGAGTTCTCCTTCCGGGGAGCGCACCTGACGATCGGCCGCGCGGAACTCGCCGGCCTCGCCCGCGAGGCGCGAGACTCCGCAGGCCCCTACCTGGTACGGCGGCGGCGCTTCGTCGACCGCACCCTGGACCTGCTCATCCAGCGGTACCAGGAGGCCACCCGGCTCAAGAAGGCCGACGACAAATTCCGCTCCCAGGCGGAGAAACAGCCCCGCCTCGCCGCCCTCCTCAACGCGGTCTGGCCGACCCTCACCGCCGAACGGGTGCTGCGCCACCTGCTGAACGCGGCGGAGGCCGTACGGGAGGCGTCGTTCGGGGTGCTCACCGGCGAGGAGCAGCTCGCCCTGGTACGGCCCCAGGCCCGCCGGACCGCCGACGAGCCCTGGACGCCCGAGGACCTCGTGTGCCTTGAGGAGCTGCGGTTCCTGCTGTCGGGCGACGAGCCGCAGCGCTACCGGCACATCGTCGCGGACGAGGCCCAGGACCTCACCCCCATGCAGGCCCGCTCCCTGGCCCGCCGCTGCCCGAGCGGATCCATGACCGTCCTCGGCGACCTCGCCCAGAGCGTGGGCGGCCGCCAGTACGACGTGTGGGGCCGCCTCGCCGGCATCCTCGCCGGCGCCGACGGCTGGCACATCGCCGAGCTCGCCGTCGGGTACCGCGTCCCCAGGGAGGTGATGGCGTTCGCCCGGCCGCTCGCCACGGCCCTGTCGCCGTCGACGGCGTTCCCCGAGTCGATCCGCCCGCCCGCCCCGGGCTCGCTGACCGTCACGTCCGTCAGGCGTGCCAAGCTCGTGGGGGAGACGGTGTCCCGCGCCCTCGGCCTCGCCATGCGCAGCGAAGAAGAGGTGCGGTCGGTCGCGATCATCACGCCCGACGACGGGGAACTGCTGCGCGAGATCGACCGGGAGGTCGCCAAGGCACAGGAGGCGACCCTCACCGGGCTCAGCCGTCCCATCAGCGTCCTGCCGGCGCCGCTCGCCAAGGGACTGGAGTTCGACCACGTCATCGTCGTGGAGCCGCAGCGGCTCGCCGACCAGGGGCCGGTGGGTCTGCGCCGCCTCTACGTCGCGATCACCCGTTGCACCCAGTCGCTGACCGTCCTGCACTCGGCCCCGCTTCCCGCCGAACTGGGCGGTCCCGCCGACGCCGCCCGGAAGGCTCCGAAGGGCGGGCCCGCCGCCGAGCCCGCCGTCGCCACCGACGCCGTGCCGTACGAGAGCCGTGAGCACCTCCTCGCGGCGTTGCGCGAGCGGATCTCCGCCGCCCGCGCCCAGGACGATCACGGCTATCTCCGCCACGTCCTCGCCGCCGACCTGTACAAGAACGGGCTCCGGCCGTCCACGGACTCCGAGTTCGCCGACGTCATCCGCACGACCCCACGCGGATCGGCGATCTATGTCGTGTCGGGCACCGCCCTCGGCACCTACCCGGAACTGCGCGCGGCGGCCGTACGCGCCCTGGAGGTCGAATGGGCAGGCGGGGAACGCGCGGACGAGGTCTTCCTGGTCCTGCCCGAGGAGCCCCGGGAGATGTGGGCCGTGGACGTCATCGGCGAAACCCTCAAGGTGTCGCTGATGTGGAGAACGCCTGCAGGCTGGGGAGGCCCGCATGTGGACCTCGCGCTTGGCCGTACGCCCGATGCGGACGAGTCGGCCGCGGATTAAGCGTTTCGACCTCGCCGCACTGATGTAGGTGACATGGTCCGCTCGCGTCGGATCGAGCATGGCCTGACGCAGGCGGAAGTGGCGCAGCGAGCGCAGATCAGCCAGTCGGCGCTGTCGCGGATCGAAGGTGGAGGCGGAATCCCGACGCTGGCCATGCTGGACCGATTGGCCAGGGCGATGGGGACCACCTTCACCATCACCGTCGGACAGGGCGTGGCGGCCTGACCTGTGGCGGCAGGAGAGGACCGGACACGGTCGGCGTCGCCGACCTGGGAGTTCTCCGGCTTGGAACGGAACGGCTCGCGTCGTGGCCGGGGTGGAACGGCGAGGGCCGACGTGGAACGCCTGAGGGGTAAAAGCGGATCGACCTACTCAGGAAAACTCATGAACAAGATCTTTTCGCGGGCCGGGCGCGTGCTCGCGCTCAGTGCCGTCACGGCCGCCGGGCTCGGGCTCGGGCTCGCCGCCGCCCCGGCGGAGGCCGCCGCCGACTCGGCGGTCATCGCCGTCACCGAGCAGCCCGGGAACTACCTCAAGGTCAACATCGATGTGGTCTTCCACATGACCCCGGCTCAGGCCCAGCAGTTGAAGAACAGCGGCCACCCGATCGTCCTCAGAACCTGGGGCGAGGACCCGGCCAGCGACGATGTGCTCTACGGGCCCGACACCTTCAAGGCCTACGACGTCACGTCCCGTGGCATGGAACTTCACACGTACTACTACTTCAAGCGCGGCACGACCCTCAACGAGGACTCGGGCGTGTTCGACGGCGAGGTCGACGACATCTACATCGGCGCGCGCCTGCTCAATCCGGCGGGAAGCACCCTCCGGTCGGTACGGAGCAACACGGTACACGGAAAATTCTGACCCGAAACGAGGCCAGCGCCGCGCCGGTGCGCCGGGTACTCATATCAGGCCATTATTTGACCTGATATGAGGAGGGGCACGCCGGGGCAGGAGACCCGCCGGCGAGGCCAGCCGGACCCGGCCGGCCTCGAACCGCTCGACGGCCTGGGCGTCCACGCGGTCGGCTCTAGGCGACGGCCGCTTCGCCGGAGTGCGTGAGCGCGGCGGTGGCCAGGCGATGCCTTCGGGCGGGCAGGCCGAACGTCGGGTGATCCATGATCCAGACGGCGCCCTTGAGGATGCGGTCCTTGACACGCGCCGCCGTACGGCCCCGCAGGAACCAGGACGTCGCCCGGACGTCGCGTCCGACCGGCTGAACGATCGCGTCCCGGCGCCCGAGGCTCATGTGATTGCCGTAGTAGTACAACGGCACTGACGTGATCTTCCTGCCGGTCAGGTGCCCGACGATCGTGTTGGCCGCCTGCATGGCGGTGAACCCGGCGGACGCGCACGACATCGGCAGCGGCCTGCCGTTCGCGCCGATGACGTGGACGCTGTCGCCGGCGGCGTACACGTCGGGATGCGAGACCGAGCGCATGCCACGATCGACGACGATCAGGCCGGTGCCGGTGACCTCAAGGCCGCTCCCGGCCGCGATCGGGTGCACGGCGAACCCGCCGCACCACACGGTCGCGTCGGACGCGAAAACGGTGCCGTCGGCGCCGACGACCCGCGTCGGCTCGACGCGTTCGATGAGCGTGTGCACGTGGACGGTGATGCCGAGCCGTTCGAATGCCCGGCGCAGATGGCGGCGGGCGCCGGGGGAGAGCCATTCGCCCGGCTCGCCGCGTGCGGCCAGCGCCACCTTCAGCCAGGGCCGCGACTCGGCGATCTCGGTGGCGGTCTCGATGCCCGTCAGCCCCTCGCCCACCACCAGCACGTGCGCACCGTCGCCCAGGCCGTCCAGGCGATCCCGCAGCCGCAGCGCCGCGGCCCGGCCGGTGACATGGAACGCGTGCTCGGCGACGCCCGGGACGCCATGGTCGGCGACGGTGCTGCCGAGCGCGTAGAGGAGGGTGTCGTAGGAAATCTCCCCGTCGTCGAGGGTGACGATCTTGCGCTCGGCGTCGAGGGCCACGACGCGGGCCAGACGCAGCCGGATCCCGGTCCCGGCGAACATGTCGGTCAGCGGGCGCATCTTGAGGTCCTGCCCGGCCGCGAGCTGGTGGAGGCGCGTCCGCTCAACGAAATCGGGTTCCGCGTTGACGACGGTGATCTCGGTTTCGGCGGGGTCGAGGCGGCGGGCCAGGCTACCGGCCGAAGGGGTCCCGGCATAGCCCGCACCAAGGACAACAATGCGATGCTTCATGGCCTTCTCTCCTGTCTGTTCGCTCGACACTTGAGCGAGACGGCAGGCCGATCCCTGACAGGACCGCGCTGTGATATGGGCCACACATCGCCCGGCCGAAGCGAATCGGCGGCCCAGCCACCAGGTGACGCCGCAACGAGGACACAAGCGCATTGGCCGTGATCGCATGGCGGCGATGACGGCGGGGAAACAGAGGCGGGTGTGAGAGCCTGAGGACATGGATTTTCGCCGGCGTAGCGGCGTCATGGGGATCGGATACCAGGGCACTGATCTCGACACGTTCGTGCACCGCATGCTGACCTACGGCCTGCACACGCTGGTCGATGTCCGGCTTACCCCAATTTCTCGCAAACCCGGCTTCAGCAAGGGACGCCTCGCCGAGGCGCTGAGCGAAAGCGGTATCGAGTACATGCATCTACCGGCGCTGGGCAACCCCAAATGGAACCGGGCCGGTTTCGCGGGCTCGGCGGCCGAACTCGCCAAGGCGCAGGCCGCCTATCTTGAACAGCTCGATGGCGACCAGGCGCGTGAGGCCATCGAGCTGATCGTGGAACGGGCGGGCAGAGGCCTGACCGGCGTCCTGTGCTTCGAGGCCGACGAACGCCGATGCCACCGTCAGCTCGTCCTGGCCCAGGTGCTGGACCGTCTCGCCTTGGCCGGTGGCGATGCCGATTCACCGGCGAGGGTAGAAGACTCCGAGCACGCTGAAAACGTGCTGCCGCTTGGCCTGATTGCCGACGTAGAAGACGGTGTCGCGGTCAGCGGCGCACATCTGTTCCAGCCACCGTTTGCAAAGCTCTGACCGGATTGCCCGATGGATGACCTGCCAGTCAACCCGCGGTACGCGGCTGACCGGGCGGCATCACCAGGATTCGACGATCGGGGCGTCGTGTTCCTGTTTCGACCAGGTCGCGGTGAGGCGGCCGAGCCGTTTCGGGGAGGCGACGGCGCAGGCGAAGGCGACCTTGCCCTTGTGGGTTTCGAGGGCCAGGACGCCTACCACCCGGTTGTCGATTACGGCGATCAGGGCGGGGGAGCCGTTGACGAGGCCGGTGTGCAGGGCGGGGCGGCCGCCGATGAGGCGGCGTTTGCTTTCGATGGGCTTGATGAAGGCGCGGGCCGCGGCGGCTATGCGTTCCGGAGTGGGGTACAGCAGCGGCTTTCCGGTGAGTCCGGCGCCGTCCGAGACCGCGGTGGCGTCCTCGGTGAGCAGCGCGACCAGTCGCTCGGTCTGCCCTGACGCGGCGGCGTCGAGGAATGCCTCGACGATCCGGCGCGCGTCGGCGTCGGTGACGGCGTCGCGGCGGCGTCCCGTGGTGACGCGTCGGCGGGCCCGGTGGAGGTGCTGCTGGCTGGCGGACTCGGTGATGTCGAGGATGCCGGCGATTTCGGCGTGGTCGTACGAGAACGCCTCGCGCAGCACGTAGACGGCGCGTTCGTGCGGGGAGAGGCGCTGCATGAGGAGCAGCATGGCCAGGGAGACCGATTCGCGTTGTTCGGCGGTGTCGGCCGGGCCGAGCATCGGGTCGCCGTCGAGGAGGGGTTCGGGCAGCGACGCGCCGGCCGTGTGCTCGTGTCTCGCCTGCGCGGAGCGGAGCCGGTCGAGGCACAGATTGGTGACGATCTTGGTCAGCCACGCCTCCGGCACCTTGATCCGGTCGCGGTCGGCGGCCTGCCAGCGCAGGAACGCGTCCTGCACGACGTCCTCGGCATCGGCGGCCGAGCCGAGCAGACGGTACGCCAGCGAGGCCAACCGGACGCGGCTGGCCTCGAACCGCTCGACGGCGAGGGCGTCCACGCGGCCGACTCTAGGCGACGACCGCTTCGCCGGAGCGCCTGGACATGATGGCCAGACGACGCCTGCGGGTGGGCAGGCCGAGGGTCGGATGGCCCATGTTCCAGGCGGCGCCCTTCAATGCGACGGTCTTGCGTTCGGCGTCGAGCGCTTCGACGCGCGCCAGGCGCGGCCGTACCCCGGTCCCGGCGAAGATCTTCCCTAGCGGGCGCCTCTTGAGGTTGTGACCGGCCGCGAGCTGGTGGAGGCGCATCCGCTCGACGAAGTCGGGTTCGGCGTTGACGACGGTGATCTCGATGTCGGCGGGGTCGAGGCGGCGGGCCCGGTTTCCCGCCGCGTAGGCCCCGGCGTATCCGGCTTCGAGAACGACGACGCGATGCTTCACGACTGTGCTCCCTGTCTTCTCGCTCACCGCTCTTCTCGCTGGCTGTTCTGTTCGCTCGACACTTGAGCGAGAGGGCGGCCCGATCCCTGACAGGAGAACAGTGTGATGTGGATCACACATCAACACGCCGGTCGGGGCGGACGACCGGCACGACGCCACGACGGCCACAAGGCCGCGTGCGGACCCGTCCGACCCGGTAGCTCGCATTAGGCGAGGCCCTCGCCGCCGTCGATGTCGATGATCTGGCCGGTGATGCAGTTGTTGGCCATGAGGAAGAGGGCCGCCGCCGCGGCCTCCTCGGCGCATGGGACTGATCGCCTGGAACTTCGCGGCACTAAGGTTGTGCCGCCTCGTCCTGGACGAGGAAACCGACCAGGCAGCCTTGGCCCGCCGCCGCGAGACGGTGGTCGAAGCCGAGGCGATGGATGGATCGGCCTGTTTCATCTACAACGCCGCGGGTCGGGCAGGTGACGCGGTCAATTCGGCCGCTGCGCACCTCGCCACCCTCGGGCCGGCCTTCACTCGGGAGAGGACGTTCGGACTGATCCATCAGGGGATCGCGCTCACCCACGCCAAGGACATCCCGGAAGCCACGGCCAAGCTGTCGGAGGCGGTCACGCTCATGCGCACGCACAGCTCGGCACGGCTCGGACACCTGCTTACCCAAGCTCGCAAGCGTCTCGACCCCTGGGCGGGCAACTCGTACGTGCGCAGCCTGGACGAGTGGCTGCAAGCTGTGGCGCTCCCCGCGATCGGTGATTCAACTCCGAACTGAGCTCGGCGGACCCTCCTTCTTGGTGTCTCCCAGCTCGGCCTCCAACTGTCCAACTGCGCGATCACGTGGTCGACGATTCCTTTGAGTAGAGCAGTGCGGCGGCGGGCTACAAGATCATGGCTGCCGTGTGCTCTGCTCGCCCTCGCGCGGGCATGAGGTGATGTGGAGGCGTCGGTCCGGAGCCGATAGCCGGGGTCAGTAGTCGGCGGCGAGCACCGCTGCCAGGCTCCCCGGGGTGCCTCGGACGTACCCTGTGCTGTCGGCGAACGCGCGCGAGCCACCTTAGGACCGCAGCCGTACCGTGTCTGGTCGGCCGACCGCCGTATCACGTCCCTGCGGAGCGTAGGCGGGCCAGCAGGTCGCGTACCTCCAGCGTGCGCGGATGCTCGGGACCGTACAGAACGGTGAGATCTTCGTGGAGCGGTTGCAGGACGGCGACCGCGCGCGGCGTCTGCCCGTCGACGGCGAGCAGCGAACCGATGTCGCGCCGTAGGTCCAGCACGACTTCGTCGCCATCGCCTTTGCGCTCCCGCAGATATCTCAGCACAAAGCGGAACGGCTGGAGCGCCCCAGCCACCTCTCCCAGCTCGGCGCGGCAGTAGGCCACCTGCCGCCAGCATTCCAGGCAGTCGGTCCCATATCCCTCCTCCAGCCGGGAGTAGGCACCCGCCAGCCACTCGAATTCGTGGAGGGCCCGCTGAAAGTCACCACCGATCATTAGGATCGCAGCGCGCCGCTTCCGGAGTCCCAGCACACGCGGGTTCTCGGCCCCCAGCGCCTCGGTGACCGGTGTGAGCACCGACTTGAGGACGTCGGCGGCCTGCGAATACCGCCCCTCGTCCAGCAACTCGTCGGAGCGGGCCAGCGCCGCGTTGAGAGCGGCCTGGGCCTCGCCGATCGAGGCAGAAGCTTCGCCCACCGGCCTCATCCGGGCCCACTCGGGGTACGGGCGAGGCGCGCAGGGATCGCGATAGGGGCGCGTCGGGTCCGGCATTCTCTCCGTAGGCCGTTCGGCCGGATCTGGGCGGGAGCCACGAGTCGGCAGAAAGGGAATCAGTCGCTCGAAGACCGACCGGGCGTTGCGGGGGCGTTGCCTCGGCCGCTTGTCCAGCAGTTCGAGCGTCAGCCGTTCGAGCTCCGCCGGTACGTCGGCACGGAGCCGCCGCAACGGCGGTGGCTTCGCGAAAAGGTGCTGCTGCATGATCGCGGAGCCGTCGCTTCCGCCGTCGAACACGGGTGTGCCGGCACAGAGCTCGTGCAGGATGCATCCGAGCGCGTACAGGTCGCTGCGCGGCGAGACCTGGACACCTTGAATCTGCTCAGGCGACATGTAGAAGGCGGTCCCCATCGGCACCCCGGTCGCCGTGAGCCTGGTGGCATCGGTCCCCAGAATCGCGGCGATCCCGAAGTCGAGGACCTTCACGGTGCCGTCCGTCGTAACCATGACATTGGCCGGCTTCAGATCGCGGTGAACGACGGGGATCGCGTGCGCGTGGGACAGCACGGCGGCGATCTGTGCCGTCACCGCCACCGCCCACGAAATGGGAAGCGGGTTATCCGGGGAGACGAACTCGGTCAGCGGCGTGCCGCGCACCAGCTCCATCACCAGATACAACTGCGTGTACGAGCGGTCCAGCACCGCGTCGTACACCTGGGGAACGCCGTGATGCCGGATACGCGCCGTCACCCGGGCCTCCCGGTGAAACCGCTTGGCCAGTGCCTCGGCCTGTTCGGCGGACGACACGATGTCCGGGCGGATGAGCTTGATCGCGACCTCGCGGTCCAGCACCGCGTCGTACCCGCGCCAAATCTGACCCATCGCCCCGGCATCGATCTCCTCGACCAGTTCGTAACGGTCGCTGAGCGCCTGCGATCGCACTACCGCTCTCCCGGTCATCTCGAATCCACTGCCGTTTGGGAGTCCAATCTGGTCTCTGCGGGCATGGGCCGTCCAGAGGCGTCCGCGGCACTATCCCACCCAGCGTGCGATCGTTCCAGGAATTATCGGGATAAAGCACCCAGATAATCGTCAAGCCACGTCGTCCCGGATCGCCGAACGCGGACTCGTGGTGGATGGGACTCATGGAGGGTTCCTTTTCCCCGTGATGAGGTATTCGACGTCCCGGTAGAACTTGGCGAATGAGGGGGAGTTAGCGCGCGCCATGTTCAGGTCGAACCGCTGCGCCAGTCCCGGTTGATGATTCTTGGGCCGGTACGGCGCGCCGCTGGGACGCCGACAGGTCAGCCATTCCTTGCAGCCGCGGATACTTTCCGGATCCGCTGGGGCTTCGAGGTCGGAGGGGAGCCCCTGGCAGCCGCGGAGGGAGACGGCCGCCGCGAGAAACCAGGCTTCGAATTCCCGATGCGCCAGAACCACGGCGGCGGAAAGACCCGGCCGGGCTTCCTCGACACGGGCTAGCAGACCGGGACCCAAGCTGGCCGGGCAGTCGTCGTCCGAGTCGAGGAGCACGAGAAGACCCGCCAGATCTCCGAATTTCCGCGTGATCTCGTTGACCGTGGCCTCGATCCCGTGTTGTTTCATCAGCGTGTCCCGTCCCACGCGGTACGGGCGGAGAAACACCGGCCACACCTCGGGCATGATCTCGGCCGTGATCCTGTTCAGCAGGATCGGAACCGCGTCGACCTCACCGTGTCCCTCGACAACGACGGCGATCTGACGAGTGGGCGCGCTCTGAGTCATCGCCGTCCCTGCTCGTGATCGGCAGGCCGGAGATGTCCCTGCCGGTGCATCGCTGCGAGCATGGACGGTTGCTCGGCGAGGTACTGGCGGGTGTGCTCGTCGAGTTCGCCGATGCGGGTCACCCCGTTCACCATCTCGACGAGGCGTAAATGTTCTGCTTTGGCGTACTCGGTGTCGAGGATGTCGGCGCTCTGGGTTGTGGCGATCACCTGGGTATGGGCGGACGCGTCTTCTAGAGCGTCGTACAGCGCGGCCACCTTGGCGGGGTGAATCGCGGTCTCCGGCTCCTCGATGGCGACCAAGGGAATCGAGCCATGCCGCACACCGGGTTGGAACAGCGCCGCCAGTACGCCGGCGGCCCGGAGCGTCCCCTCCGACAGTTCCTGCCGCTGGAACACGTCCACATGCGGGGCGGGCGGATACACCTTACCGGAGTTGACCGCTTCCCAAAAGCCTAGTGCTGGATCGCCGTTCCAGAAGCGTGCCCGGATGGTGGAGAACTCCTCCTCACGCCGTTCGTCGACTCCCAGGAGCTGCGGAACCACCGCTCGCAAATAGCTGTCGAGATGCTCCTTGACCGTCGGCATTGTTTCGGCGAGGGTTCCGAGCACATGCCCGATGTGCTCGCCACGAGGACCAAGCGTGGTGTGCCGTTCGGTATCGTCGTCGATCCTTCGCAGAACCGTGGTGTCGAACTCGTAGAACCGCATGCTGGTCAGGGCCGTCTGGAGGCGCTGAAATGCCTTGTCGAACACGGAAACGGCTTGAAGCAGCAGTCGGTCTCGAGGCCTTCGCTCTGCGAGTTCCGGAGTAGAGAGCGACGAACTGGACGTGAAGCCCTCCGGTGACACCGCGAACCACTTGCCGCCGCCGTCCGGTTCCTTGATATGACATTCCTCGCGCAGAACCATCGGAGAACTCCGACGGGACGATGCACGGCCGATCTCGAATTTGTACGAAGCGGGTTTCGCCTCGCCGGTCTCGTTGGCGGGAAGCTCTAAGTCAAGCTCAATGGAGAAAGACTCAACCGCTTCACTCGTGGCTGGGCCGTGGTGGAGGACACGTTCCAAGCCACCGCGAACCGACAACGCGTGTCCGGGTGAAGCGGCCAGCGCATCAGCGGTGAAGCGAAGGGCGTCGAGGAAGTTTGACTTGCCGGCAGCGTTGAACCCGACCAATACCGTAAGCGGCCCCAACGGGACGTCACACTCGGCAATTGAGCGATAGCCTCGTATGCGGATTTTGTCAACGAGAACAACCGGTGAGCCCTTGGCGGCGATGGTCACGACACATCAATTCCTTGTCCGCTGGCGTTCGACATATCGAAGGCGCCAATGACGGCCGCCGTGATCAAAGCCTGGCGATGTTCTTCCAATAGGGTGATTCGCCGCGTAGGACGAGATTTTACTTTCGACAGGTTGTCCAACATTGTATCTAATTGTGTAACGCGTCTTTGCTGCACGGGCAGCGCCGGAACGGGAGCAATGAATGAGGCGACCTGGCCAGGTCCGGGTTTAGCCACCCATCGTATGGGCATAGTAGGCCACTTTGATTGCTCAAGCCATGGTGCCAAGGTGCTCACCGAGTCACCTCGCCCAGGAGACTCTGCATCTCTGTTTCAAGGGCCCTGAGTTCCGCATCGATCGCAGCCAGAGGACTGGGAGGATTGCAGACGTAGAAATGCCGGGCAAAGGGGATCTCGTAGCCGATTTTGGTCTTAGTGTGGTCGATCCAGGCGTCGGGGATATGTGGCAGGACTTCGCGTCGCAGATACTCGTCCACGTCCTGATCCAGCGGCACGTTCTCATGGTCGCGCAACTCGGGATCGGGCTCGGGTTCGCCCTTTTTCAGTTGCACCTCCCCTTCCAGGTCTCGGACACCGATGGCGTCACGCAGGGCGGCGCGGAAGGGCTGGGCGGAAGGCCACATCACCCCGGCTTCGGCCATCGCCTTGCGAACGGCGTCGAAGGCGTCGGCCTTCTTGTCCCAGCTCTGGCCGAGAAGCGGCTTGAGGGCATCCGCCATCACGTCCGGCTTGACATGCTTGGCCAGCGCCTTCGACTCGCTCACTGCCGTGAGGGTCGCGTCGGTGATCTCGAAGCGGAGTTTCAGGGGGCGCTCCACGGTGATGCGCCGGTAGCCGAAGTCGGTGTTCTTGAAGACCTTGACCTTGGCGTGCAGTGGGTGTTCGGGGTCGGCGGCCACCTGGAGCGCTTCGCCGTACAGGTGCGTCAGTTCGGCGATGTGGGCCTTTGAGATGTACTTGCGCTTGTCTCCGAGGGATTTGCGCATCGTGGTCCAGTAATCGCGGGCGTCCAGCAGGATGACCTTGCCCTGGTGGTCGGCGTCCTTCCGGTTGGTGAGAATCCACAAGTAAGTGGAGATGCCGGTGTTGTAGAAGAGCTGGTCAGGGAGGGCGACGATGGCTTCGAGCCAGTCGTTCTCCAGGATCCAGCGGCGGATCCGCGACTCCCCGGAGTCGGCCGCGCCAGTGAAGAGGGGAGAGCCGTTGAAGACGATGGCGACGCGACTGCCGCCCTTCTCGACCGGCTTCATCTTGGAGATCATGTGCTGGAGGAAGAGCAGCGAGCCGTCGTTGATCCTTGGCAGGCCGGCACCGAAACGGCCGCTTTCGCCGAGCCGTTCGTGTTCCTCCTCAACCTCCTGCTTCACCTTTTTCCAGTCCACCCCGAACGGCGGGTTGGCGAGCATGTAGTCGAACGTCGCGCCGCGATGCCCGTCGTCGCTGAAGGAGTTGCCGAACTTGATGTTCTCCGCGTTCTGGCCCTTGATCATCAAATCGGAGCGGCAGATCGCCCATGACTCCGGATTGAGCTCTTGGCCGAAGAGCTGGACCGACGCGTCGGGGTTCAGGCTGCGGATGTGCTCCTCGGCCGCGCTGAGCATGCCGCCGGTCCCGCAGACCGGGTCGAGCACCTGGCGGGACGCGCCGGGAACGGCCAGGAGATCGTCGTCGGGGGCAAGCAGCATGTTGACCATCAGTTCGATGACCTCACGCGGTGTGAAGTGCTCACCGGCGATCTCGTTGGACTGCTCCGCGAAACGGCGGATCAGGTCCTCGAAGACGTACCCCATGTCATGATTTGAGACGATCACGATGGGGTTGCCCTCCGCGTCGCGCTCCACCTTCCCGTCCGCGTCGAGCCGCACCGGCCGCAGGTCCAGATCGGCGAACCGCCCCACGACCTTGTACAGCAGGTTCGCTCCGTCCAGTCTCTTGATGTGCTGGGCGAACTCGTACTTCTCCATCACCTCTTGGGCGTTGGGGGAGAACGCCCCGATGTAGGAGAGAAGGTGCCTGGCCGTTTGGTCGGCGTCCCCGGCGATCGCCTTCAGCGTGTAGGCGCTGGTGTTGTAGAAGCTGTGGCCGGATGCCCGGCGGAGGAAGGCGTCCACGTCGATGTCCTGGCCGGCGAGTTGTTTGACGGTGGCCAGAACCTTGTCCCGCGTCGGCTCCAGCACGCATTCGAGACGGCGCAATACGGTGAACGGCAGGATGACCTTGCCATAGTCCGACTGCTTGTAGTCACCACGCAGGAGATCGGCGACCGACCATGCGTGGTTCACAAGTTCGGCGACCTTGCTGTGGTTCAAAAGATTCCTTTCGGTGCTCGGGGTCGGTCGGCGGGCCGTCAGTCATCCGGCGGGAGGAGCACTCCGCTGGTCAGGCCAGCGGTGTACTGCCGAGCGGTCTCCGCGGCCAGTCGGGCGGTGAGGGTGGCCGATCTTCGCAGGGCGGCCATCCTGCGAAACGCCCTGCCGTACCGCCGCTGCTCCTCGAGTGGGAGCAGCGGGACACGGAGGCGGCGCGCGTCAACGCGCACGATCGTACTGCCAGTGGCGGTGCTGTTCAGGTTTTCTTCGGCTGACAAAAAGCCTGCAAGAAACCATGAATCGATACGATTCAGGTCAGGACGGAACAGGTAAAGATTCGGGCCGAGAACGGTGTCCACGTCGCGATCCTCCGCGACGCGGGCGGTGCCAGAACCGTCATGCAGGATCTCTGGAAGCAGGACATCGCCGCGTTGTATTCGCAGAGGTTCGGCGATGGGACTTTCCGGGAGTCTGCCCGAAGCCGGTTGATCTGTAATGACATCGCCCGCTGTGAGGACACGTGCGTCGGCCTGTTGTACTGCATCATCCGGGTCTGTCGCTTGTTTCTCGCGCGACGGCACCTTCGCCCGATGAAGTCCGATGGCACCACCGCGTACGAGATCGGCGACGGTGGCGGTGCGCCATGAGGCGGCCCTCGCGCCGACGGCCTTCCAGTCCTCACCGCCGCTCGCCGCCGACAGTAGATCGAGCGCGCGTCTCAGTTGCAGCCGGGTGGCTCGTGTGTCCTCGGCGTACGACTGCGGTTCAGCGGCCGGAGGCGCCGCGCGAACGTGACGGCTGGGCGTCAGGTCGACGCTCTCGTCGAGGAGGTCCAGCGCGGGCACGGCACGCGCGATGCCTGATGCCGTCACGAAGTCTTCTGGCGCATCTTGGAAGCTTCGCCAGTCTTTGAGTATGACGTCGCGAAGTTCTGTCCGCAATGAATAACGCGGTTCCTCCCCCTCAATGGTCTTTCTCAAGGCCGCGACCCATGCTGTGGACTTCCCGCTGCCAGTTCCGAAAGTGATCACGGAGGGCTTCGCCGTATCGATGAAGAGCACCCGGGGCGTGTCCGGCCGGGCCGCGGAGGGTCGGCGAAGGATCCACAGATGTAGGCCTACATGCGGAGGCGGTGCCGCTCCCGGGGGCAGGGCGATGATCGCTTGGAGGACGTTGCGCCGTACCAGCTCGGCTCGGATCTTCCGCCCGCCGGGTCGTTCGGCTACCGAGGGTGGCAGCAGGATGACCGCCTGCCCATCCGGCTCCAGATGGGCCAGGCAGTGCTGCACCCAGGCGAACTCGGGCTCCTTCTTGTTGGGCACCCCGTACATCCAGCGGGTGTCGTAGCCCAGTTCGTCCTGCCCCCAGCCACGGTCGGCGTAGGGCGGGTTGCACAACACGGCCTCGGCGGTCAGTTCCGGGAAGGCGTCCTGTCGGAGGCTGTCTCCCGTACGCAGCCGCACTCCGGCCTCCGGCACGAGGACGCCGACGCGGAATCTCGCCATATCGGCCTGGGTGGAGGACAGGTCCTGCCCGAAGAGCTTCGCGGCACCGCGCCGCCCGGCCGCAACCAGAAGTTCGCCCGAACCGCAGGCGGGGTCGAAGACGCTCGCCGGGTACGGTCGCCGCTCGACGAGCGCGGCCATCAGGTCGGCGACGTCCTCCGGGGTGTCGTGTCCGGCTCGGGCGGAACTCGCGTCGGGCCACCGCGCGCTCTGGAATACGTCCAGGACCTCGCGGACATCACGGTCCTTCAACGACAGGAGGAGAGTGCGTGCCATGAGCGCCATATACGAAGTGAGCCTGGGCTGGGTGGGCTTCACGGGGTCGGGGATCAGGTCTCCTATCGCCGCCCGTATGTGCGGGAGAAGGTCCTCGTCCGGAAGTTCGCTGAGCCTCCGGCGCTCGGCCTCGTCCGTACGGCGAACGGCGAGGAACAGGGCCGCCAGACGCTCCGGCGTCGCGTCGTCCGACAGCTTGCGCAACTGGTCCAGCAGTTCCTGATGAAGCGACGGCTTCGGGAGTTGCCCACGCGCGGCCAGCCAGCTTTCGACCGCCTTGCGGTCGTAGGTCGGGCTTGCCGCCGAGCCGCCTGAAGGCTGGGGAAAGTCCGCATGACGACGCCGCCAGTTGCTGACCGTCGCTCGCGTGACTCCCGCGAGACGTGAGATCTCGGCGGCCGTCAACTGCTCCGATTTCGGTGACACCTCCTCATCCTGCCAAAAGAGGAGGTTTGTCGGCACTCGCCCCGTGTAAACGTATGCTTAGTCATGGTAATAGGTTTGACAGTGCTTTCACCCTATGTTGTCCTATGAGAGTGCTTGCAGTGCCGCTGCTGGTCCCCGGGCGGCGCTTCTGCTGTAGCAGGACCGAAACCCTCACACCGTTCCTTCACGGCGCACGTCACCGCGAGAGGTCCAGATTGATGACCAAGACGTAAGCCGAGCAGGCCCCCCGAGCAGATGATGACTCGGGGGCACACTCATGGCGCGGTCGTTCCACATCGGGCTCGTCCTGCCCTTCTTCAAGCCGCTCCGTGACCGCAGGCACCTTTCATGCGCGGATTCGTCCACGCCGCGCACCCTGGGCCGGTTCCACGACGGCCTCCGTTCCTCACCGGCCGTGCTTGGAGACGCGGCCCGCCATTCCTTGGAGCCTTCATGGCCGAGAACCGTGTTGTCACGCTCTACCGCCTGCAGGGCGTCGAGCCCACTCTCGAAGGACTGTTCTACGCGCTCGACGGGGAACTTCTCGACGAGCGCGAGTTCGCGCCGATCTTTCCTGAGTTTCCCGCCGGAGCGGTCGCCTACCTCGTCCGCGGGCACTTCAAGATTGCGGAGGTCGACTGGTCCGCCGACCTCGCCCGGCTCGTCGGCGAGGACACCTCGCTCGACGACAAGAAGGCCGCCGCGCTGCTCTTGGTCGCCGTGGAGGGCAAGGTCTTCGCCATCGGGTTCGGCCAGGGCTTCCGGCTCGTGCCGGACGAGCTGAAGGAGGCCGACTTCGGGCTCAGGTTCGCGGTCCGCGCGGTCGACCCCGACCGCGTGCGCGACATCTTTCGCCGGTCGATGACCCGCATGGGCCGCCAGGACGCCACGTTCGTGCCGTCCGGCCTGCCCATCGACAGCATCGGGATCCGGCGGCACGACGAGATCGTGCGCAGGCTCGGCGGCGAGCTGGCCACGGACGCCTTCGGCCTGGAGACGGGCGGGACGGTGACGGTCGAGGGGGCGGCGGGACTGCGGCTGCCCATCCCCTTGGACAACGTCAAGCTCGTCGCCATGCTCAAGCAGATCAACAAGATCTGCGCGACGGAAGCCCACCCGAGCTTCGCGTTCATCGAGGCGATTCGGCCTGTGCGGGACGCCGGCCTCATCGAGCGCCTCGACGCCGGGCTCGACGAGGGACTGCGTGGCGCGGTCGACATTCCCCTCGGCCTGGCCGTGCCCGTCGACCTCATCCCCCGGCTGGCCGAGACCGTGTCGTACAACATCAGGATCGGATCGGCGTTGCTGCGTGGCAGGCCCCATCTGGACCTGGACGACATCCTGAGCCGATGCCGCGTCCTGAACCGCAGCACCCCGGCTGCGGCGCTGCGACACGGCCGAATTGAGCTGTCGGACAGTCGCGACGGGGCGAGGTCGATCGGGAGCGCGTCGGCCATCCGCTTCATAGAGGCCGGCTTGACCATGGGAGCCCGGCAGTACTTCCTCATTGACGGCGAATGGCACGAGAGCGGAACCGAGTTCCTGAACTCCATCCGCAAGCAGGTCGACGAGTTGATCGTCGCGAACCCCAAGACGGTTCTGCCGCCATGGGAGAAGGGCGAGCACGAGCCACACTACAACACGCGTGTGCAGCACGAACTCGGCCAGGCCAGATACCTGTGCCTGGATCGCAAGAATGTCCGGACCGCACTCCACCGTCACACGGGGTTCGAAGTCTGTGATCTCCTCGGGCCGGACGGCGAGCTCGTCTGCGTCAAGCCCGCGAACGGTTCCGGACCTCTGAGCCACCTGTTCAACCAAGCGCTCGTCGCCGTCGAAACGCTTTTCAACGAGCCCGAGGCCAGGCGCGGCTTCAGCGAGATCGTCGCCGAGGTCAGCGCGGGCGCCAGGACCGTTTCCTCCGGCTATCGGCCCAGGAAGGTCGTCTTCGCGATCCACCTGACCACCGGCCGGACGCTCACATCCGGGACCCTCTTCCCCTTCTCTCAGGTCGTGCTCGTCAACATGGCCGCCACCCTGAAGTCGCACTATGACGTCGAGGTCGAGGTCATCGGCATTCCTCTGGCACCGGCGCGATAGCCGTACAGGCCGGGTCGTCGGCATCTTCGGTCGCGGCCGAAGAACCGCGATCCGGCTTGGCGTCGTGCCGAGGATCAGGTCGCGCGCGACCGTTATATGGGCGATGCGCTAATCGCTCCTCTCGTGGGCATTTGCTATACCTAGGCGTTACACGTCGATGACCTGGGTTTGGGGTGGGCATGCGCGGTTTACCTACGGTCGTGGCGATCACGGCGGCCATGACCGTACTGACCGGATGCGGTCCGGTAAGCGACCTGGGAGGGCTCGCCGATTCCGGACGGTCCGGGGCCTCCGGGGATTCGTCCAAGGCCACGGGCGTCAACCCCCTCGACAACCCCGACGGCACCAAGCCTGGGCTCGCGCCCATCACCTCGGCGAAGGACAAGGAGGATGCCCGCGCCCTCATCGAGAAGGTGGACACGAAGGGGCGCGGGCCTAAGACCGGGTACGACCGTGAGGAGTTCGGGTACGCCTGGGCGGACAACGCCGACGACATCCCACTGGCGCGCAACGGGTGCGACACGCGCAATGACATCCTGGCGCGGGACGGGAAGGACCTGAAGTACCGGTCCGGCTCGGACTGCGTGCTGGAGTCGATGACGGTGTACGACCCCTACACCGCGACCACCATCAAATGGCGCAAGTCGGACGCCTCTGAGGTGCAGATCGACCATGTGATGCCGTTGTCGTATGACTGGCAGATGGGGGCGTCCCGGTGGTCGAAGGCGAAGCGGGTGCGGATCGCCAACGATCCGCTCAATTTGCTGAGTGTGGACGGGTCCACCAACTCCTCCAAGGGGGATTCCAGCCCCGCTACCTGGCTGCCGCCGTCCCGCAAGATTCGCTGCGCCTATGTGGTGCGTTTCGCTCAGGTCGCGCTGAAGTACGACCTGCCGGTCACCCCTGCCGACAAGACCGCGATGCTGGAGCAGTGTGCCTAGCGCGTCCCGGGGACGACGTGCCGACACCGGCTCCTGAGCCGATCCTCGGCGATTCGGAACGCGGGCGGCGGGCCGACGTTCGCGGACTCTCGGCGAGGCGAGACGTCGTGGAATATGTCCGGCGAATGCCGGGTCGCCGCCTTGGGCCGATGCCGATCTTCTGAAGGAGAAGCGGCCGTGGGGCGCGGATCATCATGGGGCGCTCGTCGCATCGATGGCGCGGCCCGGCTCCTCGCCCGGGGTCCGCTGATCACCGGGCGAGGAGAGCGCTTGGTCAGGCGGTGAGATCCACGCGATCCGTGTTCGGGGCCGCGGTGGACAGGACCAGTTCGCGGGACGGGTACGGGATCTCGATGTTCTCGGCGCGGTAGCGCCGGTGCAGGCGCTTGATGAACTCGTGCACGATGACGAACTGGGCCGCCGGCTGGCTCGCTCGCAGGATCACCGAGAAGTTGATTCTGGAGTCGGCGAAGGTGTTGAAGCGGATCAGCGGTTCGTGGTCGGGCATGGCGCCCTCGACGGTTTGCATGACGTCGCGGGCCACTTCGAGCGTGACGCGTTCGACCTCGTCGAGGTCGCTGTCGTAGCTCACGCCGACCTGGACGGAGACGGACATCTCCTCGGCGGGCTGGTGGTAGTTCGTCATGACCGTGTCGGCGAGGTGCGCGTTGGGCACGATCACGATATTTCCGGACAACTGGCGGACTGTGGTGTTGCGCCAGTTGATGTCGTCGACGTACCCCTCCTCGCCGGTGTCCAGGCGGACGTAGTCGCCGGGCTGGACCTTCTTCGACGCCAGGATCTGGATGCCGGCGAACAGGTTGCGCAGCGTGTCCTGCAGGGCGAGGGCGACGGCGAGGCCACCCACGCCCAGAGCGGTCAGCAGCGGCGCGACCGAGATGCCGATGCTCTGCAGCAGCACCAGGACGCCGACGCCGACGATCGTGCCCCTGGTCAGCAGGACGAAGATGCTCGCCGAGTGCGCCACTCCCGATCGGGAGAGGGTCAGCGAGCGGACCATGTTCGCGGCCAGTCCGGCGATCGTCAGCGAGACCGTGAGAACGATCGCCGCCAGCAGGACCCGCTCGACGAACCCGCGGACCGGCTCCTGCGGTCGCAGCACGCCGACCGCCCACCATGCCCCGGTGATGCCGGCTGCGGGCAGCGCGATCTGCCTGAGCAGGCCCCACCACATGTCGTCCCATCGGCTGGCGGTGTCTCCGGCCCGTTGCGCGAGCCTGCCGAACAGGGTGCGCAGGACGATGCCGATCAGTACGCCGCCCACCAGGCAGGCGCTCGCGATCGCGAAGGACATGACGTCCATCGGTTGGGTCATGAGCGACTCCCGTCGCTCAGCGGCGACCTCTTCTCCGCCAAATCCGGGTCGCCTGGACGCCGAGGCGCCGCGGCGAGACCGCCCGCGGCCGTTGGCTCGACGTGTTGCTCATACGTGTTCACGTGACGATCATTCTACTGATCTCCGTTCACGTGAGGCTGCGGATCCCGGCGAAGCACGGTCGCCGCGCGATGAGGCGTGCCTCACATGCGATGAGGGCCTTTCCCTGCGTTGTCACCGCCGGGAAAGGCTCTCAAGGCTCTCAAGGCCCTCGGTCGCGGGCCGCCGGGCGAGGCTCCGGCGGCGTGTGCGAAACGCCCATCCGGTGCCCCGCCCATCGGCTGCGGAGGCTTGGCCGGCCTCAGTCGTCGTGCTTCTGCTTGAACTTGATGATCCTCCCGTTGCTGACGGCCACGTAGACGTCGTACTCCCATGCGCCCTTGTGCAGTTCGATCTTCCAGGTGTGGTACCCGTGCTCCCACTCGCGCTCGACCTCGGTGACCCGCGCTCCCGGCACCCTCTTCTTGGCGATCGCGATGGCCTGCTTGCGGGTGATCTTCGCCGTCGTGGTGCTGCTCGCGGTGGCCGTGGAGAGGTCCGCGGTCGCGCCCGTCGTGACGGACACCCCCGAGGGCGCGGCGGACGCCGCCGCGATCGCGCTCCCGCCGCCCAGCACCGCGACGACCCCGACACCTGCGATGACCAGCTTCATCGTGTTTCTCATGGCGGCAAGTCAACCGGCGGTCACGATAGGGGCGCGCTGCAGCAACCCTAAGATCGAGTTAATGCGTCGTTCGCGGCGTCAGTCAGTACGGCTCGGCGAACGCGGCCACGGGTCACGAGGTTGGCCCGGTGGACGGGGGAGCGGGCAGGAGGAGCGTGACCTGGGCGCCGCCACCTGGCGGTGCGCCGAGGTGGAGGGTGCCGCCTGCGGATTCGGCGGTGCGGCGGGCGATGTCGAGGCCGAGGCCGGTGGAGCCCGCCCCGCTGTGACCCCTGCGCAGGGGACCGGTCACCGTGCCTGTGGCGCTTTGGGGGAAGCCGGGCCCGGCGTCGGCGATGGTGAGCTCGACGCCCTCACGGGTGGGCGTCAGCCGTACCGCGAAGGGAATGCCCTCGTCGGTGTGGGCGAACACGTTGCCGAGCAGGGCGTCGACGCAGGCCGCGAGGTCCTCGGCGCTCACGGCGACCGGCTGGGGGGAGGGGGCCAGGTCCACGGTGACGGGACGGCCCTGGTCCTCGGCGAGTACCGACCAGAAGGCGACGCGTTCGGCGACGACCGAGGAGGCGTCGCAGGAACCGCGTTCCCGGGTACGGCGGCGGGCGTCGGTGATGACGGCGGTGACGGCGCGCTCCAAGGCGTCGACGCGGGACTCGACGCGGGCCGCCTCCTCGGGGTCGCGCAGCGACTCGGCCTCCAGGCGCAGGGCGGTCAGCGGCGTGCGCAGCCGATGGGAGACGTCGGCGACGGTCTCCCGCTCCTCGGCCAGCAGGTCCCCGATGCGGCCCGCCAGATGGTTGAGCGCCATCGCGACCGAGCGGACCTCCGGCGGCCCTCCCGGAGCGGCCCGCGCCGACAGGTCCCCGGTCGCCAGGCGGTGCGAGACGCGCGCCAGGGCCGTGATGGGCCGGGTCACGGCGCGGGCCAGGCGGTCGGCGACCAGGATGCCGAGGCCGATCAGGGCCAGGCCGAGGACGAGCATGCCGAGCCACGCCTCGGTGACGCCGCGGGAGAGCGCGGCGTCGCTCAGGAACACGCGGACGACGGCCGTGCCCTCGGGCAGCCCCTGGACGGCGACGAGGATCTCCCGGCCGCCCGGGGCCTCGGCGGTGACGCTGCGGCCGAGCGCGGCGAGCCGCACCGCCGCCGAGCGCGGGGCGGAAGAGCCGAGCGTGCGGCCCTGCGGCAGGAAGACCGTGACCGGGTTCCCGGCGGCGGACGCCCGCTGAACGGTCAGCTCCAGGGTCTGCGGGTCCTCGGCGGCCACGGCGACGGCCACCGACTCCGCCGTGCTCGTCGCCTCGCCGGTGGCGGCGCTCTCGGCGGCGGTGCGGACCAGGAGCGCGAGCGGGACCAGCAGGGCGATCAGCACGAGCGAGGTCGTCGCCGCCACCAGCAGCGCGAGCCAGCGCCTCATCGCGGCCCGGCCGCTGGACGGCCGCCCGACGACGTGGCGGCGTCGGGTGTACGGACAGGTGTGTGGTCGGGCGTGCGGTCGGGTGTGTGGGGAGACTCGGGGCAATGAGGCATCGTGCGCAAGCCGCCACCTTTGGGCGGGTGGCTGGTGGATGGGCGGGATTGCGGCGGGGAGGGGGTGGTGGGGTCGGTGGTGGGCAGGTCGCTCAGGGGCGGGTGGGCGGTGGACGGGCGGGATTGCGGCGGATATGCGGTGGAGGAAGCGATCACGGGCCGATGAGGGGCGGACGGGCGGAGCTTCCAGAGAAGGGCGCGGGGTCGGGCGGTCGCCAGAAGGGCGCGGCGTCGGGCGGTCGCCGGTGGGGTTGCCGGGCGGGTCATGATGGGGCGACCAGTTTTACGCCGACGCCGCGGACTGTCTGCAGGTAGCGGGGCTCTTGGGCGGTTTCGCCTAGTTTTCTGCGTAGCCAGGAGAGGTGGACATCGACGGTTTTGTCGGCACCGCCGTACGGGACCTGCCAGACCTCGACGAGGAGTTCGCGTTTGGTGACCACCTCGCCCTGCCGGGCGGCGAGGTAGTGCAGCAGGTCGAACTCGCGGGGGCTCAGGTCCAGCGGGACGCCCGCGAGGGTGGCTTCGCGGGCGCGCGGGTCCAGGCGCAGTTCGCCCACGACGACCGACTCGTCGGTACGGCTTTCGCCCAGGCGGCGCAGCACGGCCCGGATCCGCGCGTCGAGCTGGGCCGAGCTGAACGGTTTGACCAGGTAGTCGTCGGCCCCGGCGTCCAGCAGCCGTACGATGTCGGACTCCTGGTCGCGCGCCGTCGCGACGATCACCGGGACCCGGCTCACGGCGCGGAGCATGCGCAGCACTTCGCCGCCGTCCAGGTCGGGCAGGCCGAGGTCGAGTACGACGAGGTCGGGACGATCGGCGAGGGTCTGGCGGAGGCCGTCCATCCCCGTGCCGGAGGTGGAGACGGCGTGCCCGCGCTCGCGCAGGCCACGGGTGAGCGCGGTGCGGATCGCGGCGTCGTCTTCGATGAGCAGAACACTGGCCACCTTCGACACGGTAATGCCTCTTGAAACTGCGCGAATCGCCCATTAGCGGCGTCTTAACCTCGCCTTAGCGTTGACGCTGCGAAGGTGTTCGGACACGTGGAACGGCGATGCCGTGCGGAGAGGGACATGCGGCGGGTGATGCCGGGTGGAGGAGAGCGGAAGTGCCCATGAGAGCGCGGGCGGCGAGCGCGGGCGCGGCGAGGGTGGAAGCGGGCGTACGGTGAACCGGCGTCTGCTGCTGGTGGGGCTGAGCTGGCTGATCACCGCCGTGATCGCGACCGTCGCGGGGATCGCCGTCATCGGATTCCTGGGCCGGCCCCTCGCGGGCGGTCCCGGCGATGTCCTGTCGGCGAAGGAGGCCGGTGAGGCGCTCGCCCGCGCCACCGCCTCGCCTCGCCCCACGCCGCCGTCATCCTCGCCCTCGCCGCCCGCGGAGGCGACGCCGACCGATGAGCCGACCGACGAGCCGACCGCTCCGCCCGAGGCGACGCGGACGCCCCGGCCGACAAGCTCCCCCATGCGTACGGCGAGGCCGACGAGCAGGCTCATCACCACACGCGGCGGCAGCGTGGTCGCCCGCTGCGACGGCCGCCTGGTGACCTTGCGATCGTGGAGCCCGGCCCAGGGATACGTGATCGACGATGTCGATCCCGGACCGGACGACGACGCGAAGGTGAAGTTCGAGCGGGGCGACGACGAGGAGCGGGGCGACGACGAGGTGGAGATCGAGATCTACTGCTCCGCGTCAGGCCCTGTGGCCAATGTGAAGGAGTCCTAGTGTCCCGAACTTGGAATTCGTCCGATGAGTTCCGTGCGCCTGGAACCGAGCCTCGCTCTCTGACCCGAAACTCGTCCTGCCGGTCCCACAGAGAACTTACCTGGGAACTTAACCGACGGATTTTCGGCGCGGGACACTAGTGCGATGTCCGCAATCGTGCATGGAGGCGGGCACGTCCACCGGTGCCGGTGGACGGTGCCCGAAGAGCTGGACCCGGCGAAGCGACGTGGTCACCGCGCCTGCGCATCGTAAGCCCGGCGGCCCGGGCCGCGCCCTCGCCACCTCGTTCGGCGCCCCCGATGCCGGACGTGGAGTGGACGGTGAGTGTTCAAGGATGTGGCGGTTCGGGCCGGAGCCGGGGCCGGGTCAGCCGTTGACGAAGGCCAGCAAGGCCTCGTTGACCTCGGCGGCGTGGGTCCACAGCATGCCGTGCGGCGCGCCCTCGATCTCCACGTACGTGGCGTGCGGCACGGACGTGCGGAACTGGCGTGCGGTCGAGTCGATCGGCAGGACGCGGTCGGCCGTGCCGTGCAGGATCAGCGTGGGCAGGCCCAGCTCGGCGACCTTGGCGACGTCGGCGCGGAAGTCGGTGAGCCAGGTGGGTACGCAGGCGTAGGCGGCCTGCGGCGACGACTCCATGGCGACGTTCCAGCTTCCGCGCACCGTCGCCTCGCTCAGGCGGGGCGTGCCGAGGAACTCGTCGGTGTTGTAGAAGTCGGCGAGGAAGTCGTCGAACCACGCGTACCGGTCGGCGGTGGCCGCGGCGATGTTGTCGTCGAAGCCCTTTTTGTCCTGGCCGGTGGGGTTGTCGTCGGTCTTGAGCAGGAACGGCTCCAGCGAGGCGAGGAACGCGGCCTTCGCCACCCGGTCCGCGCCGTACCTGGACAGGTAGCGGCCGACCTCGCCGGTGCCCATGGAGAACCCGACGAGCACGACGTTGTTCAGGTCGAGGGTGCGGATCAGCACGTCGAAATCGGCGGCGAAGGTGTCGTAGTCGTAGCCGGTGGTCGGCTTGCTGGAGAGGCCGAAGCTGCGGCGGTCGTAGGTGATGACGCGGTAGCCGGCGGCCAGCAGCGCGGCGGTCTGCTTCTCCCATGAGCGTCCGTCGAGCGGGTAGCCGTGGATGAGCACGACCGGCTGACCGGATCCGTGGTCCTCGTAGTACAGCTCGATCGGCGCGTTCTCCTCACGGCCCACGGTGACGTATGGCATTGCCTGTCTCCTGATTGTTATTACATCGCACACGATTAAACCGAGATCGCTATTCGTTCGACGGGGTGGTCGGCCGCCGAGCCTCGCCCCCCGGGCGAGCGGGCGCGAGGTCGTGGACGTCGCCCCGGCGAAAACGTCCCCTGCCCACTCGGTCGCGCGTTAAGCCTTGACGAAGGCCGGCAGCGCCTCGTTGACCTCGGTGGCTTGGGTCCACGGCAGGCCGTACGGCACCCTCGATTTCACCGAGGAGGGCACGGCCCTGCGCGAACGCGCGAGCGGCATCGCCCCCTGCATCGGCGCGGCCGTGGGCTCGACGAGGCCGACTTCGCCCGCCTGCAGGAGCTGCCGCGCACCGTGACCGATTCCGCGACCGCCTACGCCACCGTCTACGCCGCCGCCTACTCGGCCACGAATACCGACCGCTGAGACGCATCACGCCCGAGCGGGCGGGCTTCCGCGCTCGGGCGTGGGACAGAATCGGGCAGAGCCGGGCGGGCCGGGCGGGCCACAGTGTCACCATGCGGCCCGCCCTGCGCCGGAACCGTCAGGAGGGGCAGGCAGACTCCTCGAAATCGCGGTCCACGTCCGGGGCCGAGTCGGCGACCGAGATCTTGAGCTGCGCCGTCGATGCGACCAGGCTCCCGACGGGGGCCTTGGCCGCCTCGGCGTCCACGACCACGCCGCGTTCCCCCAACAGCTCGTAGGTCTTCGAGTCGAAGATGAGATCGGTGCGGATGCCGAGCTCTCCCGGCCGCCCGGCGGCGATGCCCACCCGCCCGGCGGCGTCCTCGACGTTCTCCATGACGGTGACGCCCGGGATGCCCGCGGCGGCCTTGAACAACGCGGCGCGCTGCGCGGGCGGCATGTAGGTCTCCTCCAGCAGTTCGCCCACGAGCGACCAGGCTTCCTCGTCGGTCCGTCGCTGGTCGCCGGAGCCGTTGTACAGCCAGTCGCGCATCCGCTCCGGATCCGTCGGCAACCGCTTCAGCGCCGTGTAGTGGGTGGGCGTCGGCGTGCCGCAGGACGTCACCGGGAACACTTCCGTCTTGCCCCGGTCGCGGTACGCCTCCTGGGGGATCGGCCAGCCCGGGTAGGGCAGCGGGTCCAGATGCTCTTCCTTCACCACGACGTCCCGGCTGTTGTCCGCCGGCTGCCAGATGGTGCGCTTGCTCCGGTACAGCCAGTGGGTCTCCGGCTGCCGCTTGCCCTCCTGGTCGACGCCGCCCCCGCTCTCGACGCCGTTCATCGACTGCGTCTCGACCACGATGAACTGGTCGTCGCGCGGCCGCAGCTCATCGGTAGCCGCGTTCGCGGCCTTGTCGAGCACCTCTTCCGCCGACACCTTCGACAGCTTCAGGCTCACCACGCCGCGCGGCGAGGTCCCCGTCGGAGCGGCGACGACCCCGGCCGGGTCGTTCCGCTGGATTTGGGTGGTCGCCGCGGCGACGGCCAGCGCCAGGGCCCCCGCCATCGCGCCCGCCACCGCGACCGTGAAGAACCGCCGACGCGGCCGGCTCCCGTTGGCGGCCGCCTCGGACAGGTAGATCGTGCGGGTCAGGCGGCGCCTGGCGTCGGCGCGCGCCGTCGGGTCGTACGGCTCCGCCTCCGGCCGGATGTCGGCCACAAGCTGAATCTCGTCCTGCTTGATCATTTCTGCTCCAGAAAACGACGGATTTTGGCGCGGGTCCGGGACAGCCGGGAACGCACCGTGCCGATGGGGATGTCCAGGGCCGTGGCGGCGTCCTCGTAGGACAACTCCGCCCAGGCCACGAGCAGCAGCAGGTTGCGCTCGCCGGCGGACAGTGCCGCCAGCGCCGCCGCCAGCCGCGGGCGCAATCGCTGTGCCGAGACCCGCTCGGCGCAGCGCTCCTCGAACGTGTCGTCCGGCTCGGGCGCCTGCCTGGCCAGCGCCTGGAGCCGCCGCACCTCGGTACGCCGATGACCCGCGATCAGCTTGGACGCGATGCCGTACAGCCAGGGGCGTGCGTCCGCCTGGGTCAGGTCGTAGCGTTTGCGTTTCTTGAAGGCGATGAGGAACGTCTCGGCGGTGACGTCGTCCGCCGCCGCCACCCCGTCCGGCCCCAGCCGCCGCGCCGCGTACGCGTGGATCTCGTCCGCGTGCCGGTCGAACAGGCCGGCGAAGACGTCGGGGCTGGTCAGCGAGCGCTCGATGAGCTCCGCGTCGCTCTCCCCGCCCGCCGGGCCGAACTCGGCGGCGGAGGAGGATACGGGCGGGGGCCCGAGGCGTTCCGACCGTGCCAGCCTCACCACTGGCGTCGTCCGTCCATAAGGGGGATCCTTTCGTGGGCGCCCTCGCGCCCTCACCCCTTATCCGTCGCTTGCGCCCGTTGAGTTCCATCCTTTTTCGGAGAGGATTTCGGGGCGGAACCAAAGGGCGTCCCCGGACGGGTCGAGCACGGCCGGTCACCCGGCGGTGAGCAGGACCTCCAGCTCTCGTTCGAGCCCGGCGTCGCCGACCGGCCGGACCGACAGCGGCAGGCCGAGGATCCGGGCCGCCCGCTCGGCCTGGGCGCGCAGTTCCCCGGTGGGGGACTGGGCCAGCCAGACCACCCGGCGGTAGTGGGCGAAGTAGGCGTCCCGCAGCTCGGGATACCGGTCGAGGCCGAGTTCCGCGACGACCGAGCGGTCGAAGGTCCTCACCAGGTAGTCGGTGAGCAGGTAGGTGCCCGGCTCCTGTTCGACGAGGTCGTTCGCGAGCCGCCCGGCGAACACCTCGTAGCAGTGCGCCCCGCGCAGCCGGGCCAGGCCGTGCCGTACGCACACCTCGTCGAGCGCGCCGTACGTGCCGCAGTCGGCGTAGGCGACGGCGAGCCGGTCGTGGCGCGGGCGCAGCTCGGCGGCGAGCGCCTCGACGGCGGCGGCGATGCGCTCGGGGCGGTTGTGCAGCAGCGGCGGCAGCGGGTGCACGGTCACCGGCCACGCCCGCCGGTCGGCGATGTCGCGCACGTGCCGGGCGAGCGCCCCGCAGGCGATCACCCCGATCCCGCCCGTCTCACCCGGCGGGGAAGGCGAGCTGGTCCACGAAGCGGTCGTTGAAGTCGGAGCGGTCGGAGAGCTCGACATAGCGCACCTCCTCCAGCAGGGCGAGGGCCCCGGCGCGTTCCTGCACCGACAGCAGCGCCAGCTTGGCCCCCTCGCCCGCGACGTTGCCCGCGCTGACGATGCGCGGCAGCGCGAGCCTGGGCACCAGCCCGATGCGGACGGCCGAGGCCGGGGACAGGTACGAGCCGAACGACCCGGCCAGCAGCACCTGCTGGATGTCCGCCTCGGTGACGCCGTACTCCTCAAGCAGCAGCCGCCACCCGGTGGAGATCGCCCCCTTGGCGAACTGCAGCTCCCGCACGTCGCGCTGCGACAGGTACACGGTCTCGCCGCCCGCCTCGGCCAGCACGAACACCCGCTCGTCGCCGACCGTCGCGAGCCGCTCGGCGAGGGCGGGGGAGACCTTCGCGGCGGCCTCGGGGGACAGCAGCCGCCCGGACGCGTCCAGCAACCCGGTGCGGCACAGCTCCGCGACGGCGTCCACCAGCCCCGACCCGCACAGCCCGACCGGCTCCACGTCCCCGATGACGCCGAGCTCCACCCGGCCTGTGGCCGGATCGAGCCGCACCGTCTCGATCGCCCCCGGCGCGGCCCGCATGCCGCACCGGATCTGGGCCCCCTCGAACGCGGGCCCGGCCGGCGCGGCCGTGGCGAGCAGCCGGTCGGCGTTGCCGAGCACGATCTCGCAGTTGGTGCCGACGTCGATGAACAGCCGCACCCGCCGGTCCCGGTCCATGCCGGTGGCCAGCGCCCCCGCCACGATGTCGCCGCCGACGTACGCGCCGAGGGCGGGCAGCACCACGGCCCGCGCCCTGGGGTGCACGCGCAGCCCGAGGTCGGCCGCGAGCAGCGCCGGGAACGACCGCGCCGCCATGATGAACGGCGCCACCCCCAGCGGCTCGGGGTCGATGCCGAGGGCGATGTGCACCATCGTGGCGTTGCCCGCCAGCGCGATCTCGTACACCTCCTCCGGCGCGACCTCGCCCTGCTTGCACACCTCCTGGGTGAGCTGGTCGAGGGTGTCGCGGGCGGCCTCCCGCAGCCGGTCGAGCGCGGACGGGTCGAGCATGCCCGCGCTGATCCGGGAGATCACGTCCGCCCCGTACGGCTGCTGCAGGTTGAGCATCGAGCGTACGGCGGCGGGCGTGCCGGTGGACAGGTCGAGCAGGGTGGCCACGACCGTGGTGGTGCCGAGGTCGTAGGCGATGCCGTACCGGCGGGCGGTGGTGTCGCCGGGCTCGACGTCGATGAGCGCCTCGTCCACGACCACGGCCGTGACCTTGAAGTCGGCCTCCCGCAGGACGCGGCCCGCCCGCTGGTAGGCGTGCAGGTCGGGGGTGACCTCCAGGTCGTCGAGGGCGGCGAGCAGCCGCTCCACGTCCGGCGTCTGGTCGGCGAGCGACGGCTCGTCCAGCTCGACGTACCGCTTCTGCACGGCGGGCCGCAGGATCACCTGCCGGCCCACGCCGACGGTGGCGGCCTTCGGCCGGGTGGACAGCGGCGGCACCTCGACCGTCAGGTCCCCGGTGGCCTGCGCCAGGCAGGCGAGCCGCCACCCCTGGCGCAGCCGGTCGGGGTCGAAGGCGCGCGGGTCGAGCCGCGACACCGGCACCTCGCCGTCGACGATCCGCACCCGGCACTTGCGGCAGGTGCCGTGCCCGCCGCAGGTGGAGTCGATCGCGATGCCGTTCCAGCTCGCCGCCTCGAACACGCTCACGCCGGGGGGTACGCTGACCCGTTTGCCGGACGGCTCGAAGCTCAGCCGTACCCGGGCGGGGGCCTCCTGACCCGCCTCCGGAACGGGACTTGCCGGCTCAGGCACGGGAGCCTCCCGGCGCGCGGCCGGGCCGGAGCCGCCGGCCGCGCGGGGATGCGGGGGTCGGGCCCGCCGTCATCAGGCCGTCGCCCCGGCCGATCGGGCGCGGTAGGCGGCGATCCAGTTGCCGCCCCACGGGTCGTTGCCGAGCAGCAGGTCGGAGGCGCGTACGGCGGTGACGCACTCGGGGGCGAGCGCGTTCATGATGGCGCTGGTCAGGCCCGAGGCCATCGCCATGGCGAGGAAGGCGGCGTTGAGCGCGGGCCGGTCCGGCAGGCCGAAGGAGACGTTGGACGCGCCCAGGGACATGTTGAGCCCGTACCGCCGCCGGATCTCCCGGATCGTGTCGAGGGTGACGTTCACCGCGTCGGTGTCCGCGCCGACCGTCATCGCGAGCGGGTCGATGACGATGTCCTCGATCGGGATGCCGTACTCCTCGGTCGCCACCTTGACGATCTTGCCGGTGATCTCCAGCCGCTTCTCGGCCGTCTCCGGGATGCCGGTCTCGTCGTTGGCGAGCGCGATCACCGCCGCGCCGTGCCGCTTCACCAGCGGAAGGACCTCGGCGAGTCGGTCGTCCTCGCCGGTCACCGAGTTGACCAGCGCCTTGCCCCGGTAGACGGCGAGACCCGCCTCCAGCGCCTCCACCACCGAGGAGTCGATGCAGATCGGCAGGTCGGTGTGCTCCTGCACGAGCCGGATGACGCGGGCGAGCAGGTCGGCCTCGTCGGTGAGCGGCACGCCCGCGTTCACGTCGAGCACGTCGGCCCCGGCCGCGACCTGGCGTTCCACGTCGACGACGACCTGGGACAGGTCCCCGGCCCGCAGCGCCTCGGCGAACTTCTTGCGGCCGGTGGGGTTGATGCGCTCGCCGATCACGCAGAACGGGCGGTCGTGGCCGATGACCACTTCCTTGGAGTGCGATCTGAGAATGGTGTGCATCGACCGTCCTTACGAGACGAGTTCGGGTGACGAGGGCTTCACGGACGGCCGTTCAGGAGACGAGGGCACGGCGCTGTTCGAGCAGTTCCTTGGCGCGGCGCACCGCCGTGGAGGCGTCGGCCGCGTAGCCGTCGGCACCGACGGCGTCGGCGTACTCCTGAGTGACCGGCGCGCCGCCGACCATGACGAGCACCTGGTCGCGCAGCCCGGCCTTGACCAGCGCGTTGATGTTCGCCTTGAACATCGGCATCGTCGTCGTAAGAAAAGCGGAAAATCCGACGATGTCGGGCTTGTGCTCCTGGACGGCGGCGACGAACTTCTCCGGCGCCACCTGTACGCCGAGGTCGATCACGGTGAACCCCGCGCCCTCCAGCATGATGTTCACCAGGTTCTTGCCGATGTCGTGCACGTCGCCCTTGACCGTGCCCATGACGAACGTGCCGACCGACGCCGCGCCCGTCTGCGCCAGCAGCGGCCGCAGCACCTCCATCGCGCCCGCCATCGCGCGGCCCGCGATCAGCATCTCCGGCACGAAGAAGTCGCCCCGCTCGAACCGCGCGCCCACCTCCTCCAGCGAGGGGATCAGCGCGTCGAACAGCATCGTCTCGGGGGCCATGCCCAGGTCCAGGCCCTTGTGCGTCAGGTCGAGCACGGCCGGCGCGTTGCCCACCAGCGTCTCGTCGTACAGTCCGCGAAGAATGTCTTGCTCGTTCATTACCCGTCTCCAGGCTCGGCGGTGATGGGCGGGATCACTGGGAGGTACCCAGCGAAGCGGAGAATGCGTCGGCCTCCGAGACCAGCAGTTCGCCGATCTCGGCGATCTGGGCCTGGCCGAGCCGGATCGACGGTCCCGAGACCGAGAGGGCGGCGATCACCTGGCCGCCGCGGCCGCGCACCGGGGCCGCGACCGCGATCAGGCCGGGCTCCAGCTCCTCGACGGCGACGCCGTACCCGGTCTTCCTGATCTCGGCGAACTGCGCGGCGAGCCGGGCGCGGTCGGTGATGGTGTGCGCGGTGCGGCGCTCCAGCGGGCCGCGGGGCAGGTCGGTCGCGCCGAAGGCGACGAAGACCTTGCCGAGCGCGGAGCAGTGCAGCGGGACGCGCAGGCCCACCCAGTTCATCGCGCCGAGCAGGTAGCGGCTGTCCACCTGCGCCACCTGCTCGACCTCGCCGCGGGAGCCGCCCGACAGCACCGCGAGGTTGATGGTCTCGCCGGTCTTCTCGCCCAGCCGCTCCAGCACCGGCTGCGCCGCGGTGATCAGGTCGGCGGTGCCCGCGCGCCCGGCGTACCGGGTGAGCACCGGGCCGGGCAGGAAGGCGCCGGAGCCGTCGCGGCGCAGCAGGCCGTGCCGTTCCAGCGCCGACAGCAGGCGGGAGGCCGTGCTCTTGGGCAGGCCGGACTCGGCGAGCAGACGGCTGAACGTCTGCGGCGTGTCGGCCTCGACCACGCGCACCAGCAGGCTCGCGGCCCGGTCGATCGCCTGGGTCCCCGTCGAAGCCTTCCCGGCGTGGGCGGCCTTGGCGGCGGGGCGCCACGTCAGTTCCACATCATGGGACCCTGGTTCCATGCTTCGAGCGTAAGATCGGGCGTACATCCAGGTCAAGGGAGTGCGCGTGTTCGTCAACAAGATGCCCCGTTACGAGATCCTCTCCGCCGACGCCATGGCGACCCTGGACCGCGGCTGGCGGCGCATCGTCTCGGAGATCGGCGTGGAGTTCGCCTCCCCGCGCGCCGTGGACCTGTTCCGCGCCGCGGGCATGAAGGTCGAGGAGAGCAACGTCTTCTTCGACCCCGACTTCATCCTGGAACAGGTCGCCAAGGCCCCCCGCGAGTTCGACGTGCAGGCCCGCAACCCCGCCAACACCGTGCACATCGGCGGCGACCACATGGTCTTCGGCGCGGTGTACGGCTCGCCGTTCGTGCGCGAGGGCGAGGTGCGGCGCGACGCCACGCTCGACGACTACCACCGCTTCTGCAAGCTGTCGCAGGTCTTCCCCGAGATGGACTCGGCCGGCGGCGTGGTCTGCGAGCCCAACGACGCGCCGCTCGACTCCCGCCACCTGGACATGACGTACGCCCTGCAGACCCTCACCGACAAGATCTACATGGGCAACGTGGTGTCCGGCCCGAACGCCGCCGACACGATCGCGATGACCTCGATCCTGTTCGGCGGCCGGGAGAACATCGAGCGCACCCCCGCCACCATCTCCCTGATCAACTGCAACTCGCCGCTGCGCTGGGACGACCGCATGCTCGACGCGCAGTTCGAGTACTCGGCCGCCAACCAGGCGGTCGTGCTCACCCCGTTCCTGCTGATGGGCGCCATGTCCCCGGTGTCGATCCCGGCCACGCTCGCCCAGCAGATGGCCGAGGCGCTCACCGGCATCGCCCTGTCCCAGCTCATCCGCCCCGGCTGCCCGGTCATCTTCGGCTCGTTCCTGTCCAACATCGACATGCAGTCCGGCTCGCCGTGCTTCGGCACCCCCGAGTCCGCGATCGGCCTGCTGTGCACCGGGCAGATCGCCCGCCACTTCGGCCTGCCGTGGCGCTCCGGCGGCGGCCTCACCTCCTCCCAGGTGCCCGACGCCCAGGCCGGGTACGAGGCGCTGATGACCATGCTGCCGACGTTCCTCGCCGGGGCGAACTGGGTCATGCACGCCGCCGGCTGGCTGGAGGGCGGCCTGGTCAGCGGCTTCGAGAAGTTCATCGTGGACATCGAGATCCTGCGCATGCTGCAGGAGGAGTTCACCCCGCTGGAGATCGACGAGGAGTCCCTCGCCTTCGACGCCCACGTCGAGGTCGGCCACGGCGGCCACTTCCTCGGCGCGGCCCACACCATGGAACGCTTCCGCACCTGCTTCTACCGCCCGCTGCTGTCGTCGTCGGACAACTACGAGCGGTGGATGCGCCGCGGCGCCAAGGACACCGCCGCCCGCGCCGGTGAGATCTACCAGGCCAAGCTCGCCGAGTACGAGCAGCCGCCCCTCGACGACGCCATCCGGGAGGAGCTGGAGGAGTACGTGACCCGCCGCCGCGCCGAGCTGGGCGACTAGCCGTACAACGGTCCGCTCACAGGCCCCGCGCCCCGCACCGGGATCGTGTACGGTCAACGCGCACGAAAACCGTCAAGAGGGAGCAAAGGCCGAGATGAGCGCCAAGAAGTCACCCACGGCATCCAGTGGCGGCGCGGGTAAGTGGGTAAGGCGAGGACTGCTGCTCGCCGTCGTCGCGGTGGTGTTGCTGATCTTCGGCGCCTCGGGCTGCTCCAGGGTCAGCACCGCCCCCGACGAGATCATGCTGCACTACGCGGGCGGCGTCTTCGAGGCCAACAAGTTCGAGCGGTGCATCAACCCCTCCAGCGGCGCGACCCTGCTCGGCCCCGGCGACACCTACTTCAGCTACCCCTTCGGCCAGCGCACCTTCGACTTCACCGGCTCCGAGGACGCCGAGTCCAAGCCGATCTCGGTGGTGAGCAAGGACAACGTGCAGATGACCGTGGCCGGGTCGGCCACCCTGACGCTCAACACCGACTGCAAGGTGCTGCGCCAGTTTCACGAGCGCATCGGCCTGAAGTACGCCGCGTACCAGGATGAGGGCGCCACCTCCAGCGGCTGGCGCCGCATGCTGAACTTCTACCTCAAGCAGCCGCTCGACCGCGCCCTCGACGCGGCCAGCCAGGAGTTCGAGTGGCGCCAGCTCTTCAACGACCCGGACATCAAGCAGCAGTGGGAGGCCCGCGTCGGGCAGCTCGCCCGGCAGTTCATCAAGGAGACCGCCGGCGCCGAGTACTTCTGCCAGCCCAACTACGCCGGGACCGGCGACTGCGGCGACATCGTCCTGACCATCCAGAAGCCCGAGCCCCCGGAGAGCCTCGTCGAGGCCCTCGCCGCCGAGCAGGCCGCCAAGCAGCAGAACCTCGCCCAGCAGCAGATCAACACCAAGGTCAAGACCGAGCTGGAGTCGATCCGCGACCTCGTCAAGGTCCTCGGCCCGCAGGGCGCCGTGCTGTGGAAGGCCATTCAGGACGGCAAGGTCCAGGTCGTCCCCGTACCGCAGGGCAGCAACATCAACATCACCCCGCAGGGGCGCTGAGCATCAGCGGGCGGGCCGGTTCTCCCGGCCCGCCAGCCAGGCGGCCGCGCAGGTGGCCAGGACGATGACCAAAAACGGCAGATGATCTTTGACGTGGCGCATGCGGGCTACCTTCCGGCTTCGGCCCGGCTGAGCCGGGCCCGTTGCGGCTCGACGGTGTACCGGGGGTCGCGGGAGGAGGCCACCCCGGCGTGCCCGCCGGGGCGAACAGCCACCCCTTCCCATCGGCCTGCATGACGAACGGGTCGATGCCGGACAGCCCCGCGGGGCCGGTCGCGCCCTCGGGCGGGCGGTAGTCCGGCGGCTTGGCCGCCTCGAAGTCGGGCACGTCGTACCCGGTCCAGCGGCCCGCGTCCGCGTCCCACCACACGAGCTTCTTGCGCTCGCTCCACGGCCGCCCGTCCGGCCGGGCCGAGGCCCTGTTGTACAGCAGCCGCCGGTTGCCCGGCCAGGACCACGCCCACTCCGCCGCGATCCAGTTCTGCTCCTCGGCCGGTTTGCGGCGGGCGGCCTGGTTGACGCCGTCGGCGTACACGCCGCAGTAGATCCAGCACCCGCAGGCGGTGGAGCCGTCGCCCTTGAGCTCGTCGGGGGAGGAGAGCGGGCGGCCCTCGGCGTCCCAGCCGTTGATCTCGGCGAGAACGGCCTCCGCGACCGGCTCGCCCTGCGCGCCCTCGATGGGATAGTCCCAGGTGAGCTCCAGGATCGGGGCGTCCATCGGGTCCGTGGATCCGGCCGGTTTCTCCCGGATGATCCGCCCCAGGTGGTACATGAACCACAGCTCGCTGCGCGCGTCCCCGGCCGGTTCCACCGCCTGGTGGTGCCACTGCAGCATGCGGTTGGTGTTGGTGAAGCTGCCGCTCTTCTCGGTGTGCGCGGCGGCGGGCAGGAAGAACACCTCGGTGGCGATGTCCTCGGTACGCAGCTCCCCGGTGGCGATCTCCGGCCCGTCCTTCCTACCAGGTGGCGCTCTCGATCAAGAGGAAGTCGGCGAGCGACTCGTGCTGGTGGGCGTGCGGCATCGGGATGTAGCCGGGCAACAGGTTGAACAGCGTCGGGATGTCGCTGGAGCCCTGGATGTTGGCGTGCCCGCGCAGCGCCTGAGCACGTGGTTGATGAGCCCGCCGAGAAAGGCCACGTCGGTGCCGACGCGGATCGGCACGTGCAGGTCGGCGAGCGCGCTCGTGCGGGTGAACCGGGGATCGACGTGGATGACGACCGCGCCGCGCGCCTTCGCCTCCATCACCCACTGGAACCCCACCGGATGCGCCTCCGCGAAGTTGGAGCCCTCGATGATGATGCAGTCGGAGTGCTGCAGATCCTGCAGAAACGTGGTGGCCCCACCCCGCCCGAACGAGGTCCCAAGCCCCACGACCGTGGAACTGTGACAAACCCGCGCCTGATTCTCGATCTGCACCACGCCCAGCGCGGTCAGCAGCTTCTTGATCAGGTAGTTCTCCTCGTTGTCGAGCGTCGCCCCGCCCAGACTGGCGATCCCCATCGTCCGCGCCGTACGCCTGCCGTCGCACTCCTGCTCCCAGGTGGCGCGACGAGTGGCGATGATCCGATCGGCGATCATGTCCATCGCGGTGCCGAGGTCGATCCTCCGCCAGTCACGGCCGTACGGAGGTCGGTACAGCGCCTGATGACGACGGCTTGAACCGGTGGTGAGCTGAAGCGTGGCGGCACCCTTCGGGCACAGCCGCCCCCGGCTGACCGGAGAGTCGGGGTCGCCCTCGACGTGCACCACCTTCTCGTCGCGTACATAGACGTTCTGCGCACAGCCGACCGCGCAGTAGGGGCACACCGACTTCACCACCCGATCGGCGGAGGCGGTCCGGGCCCGCAGAGAGCCGGTGCGGGACGACTTCACCGCGGCGCCCGGGCCGAACCGATCCGGCCCGGTGAACTGCCGCAGAACCGGCCAGGAGGCGAGCCGCACGAACACGTTCATGACCGCCTCTTCCCCCCGCCCGCACCGCGAGATCGGTCCGGGCCCGCCTTCGCACCCACGCGTGCACGTCCCCGCGCACGACGGGGCTCACCTCACGCGGATTCACCAGCCGTTGCGAACGCGAGGGCAGCAGACCGGGACGCTCACGCTGGGCACGGGTCACGGTGCCGCCACCATCGGCCGGGATACCGGTCGCGATCAGATACGCCTGCCCCGCCGGGATGCCGAGGGCCGCCGCGACCTCCCGATAGGCGTCCCGGCGGACATCCTGTCGGGCGTCCCCATAGGCCGGGTCGCGCGACAGCAGCCGCAACACCTGCTCCTTGCTCGGCATCTTCCCTCCCCGTTCGGATGGTGTCCGGTTCTCTCCCCTCTGTCCGATCAGCCGAAAACCGCCACCGCCTCGGGAAGGGCGAAGACCCGGTAAAGCGGCGTCGGCGGACCTCTATGCCTCTCACTTAAAGTGACTATAATCATCCGTACAGTTATCGGTCTGTTGGGGGGCTGGGCGATGGCGACCTCTGTGCACGGCTGGGCCGCTGCGATGACGTCTGCGTATGCTGGCGACATGAGCGCGCGAACCGCAGAACCTCCGGCCGACGGGTTGCCGGAGAAGGATCTGCGCGCGATCAGGGATGCGCTGGTCGTCCCCCAGGACGTGTACGGGTTCGACGCGGGACTCGCTCAGGCGCTCGCGGAGGTGCGTGAGAGTCTCGACGTGACCAAACTCGACAAGTTCGTCCACACGTGGTGGCTGATCGCGTGCGACAACATCAGAGATCCCGAAGGCCGCGTGGAGATGTACGAGCGTGCCGATCGTGTCCAGCGGCTCGCGGCTCGCGGCGAACCCGTGCCTCACGGTGACAAGACCTGGAAGCAACTCTTCGCCGACCGTGGCATCGAGGTCGACCTGTAGGTGTACGCGATCTGCGAGCCGGATCCCATTGCTCAGGAACAGATCGCGGCTCTTCCCGCCGACGCCGTCCGAAGTCTGGCCGAGGTGGTGAAGGCCCTGTCGCTGTCTCCCTGGTCGGGGACTCCGGTGAAACGAGAGAACCCTGACTGCAACATGTTGACGTGGGCATTCGCCGGCAAGGGCCTGGTGACGTACCTGGTGCTGGAGCCGCAGCGAGAGGTGTACATTGTCCGCGTCCAGTGGATCTAGCGGCGCGAGGCCGATCCTCCTGCAACATTCCGTCCGCGCGGTAGACGCATTCCGTCTCACCATGGTCGTACGGATCAGGGCAGCCAGGACTCGTCGTCGGTCGCACCGGCCAGGGCCCGGCGTAGCAGGTCGCGGAGGGTCTCGATCTCGTGCGGGGCGAGGCCGGAGAGGAAGTCGGGCTCGGACTCCAGGAGGGTCGCCTGGGCGTAGAGGATGGCGCGTTCGGTGCGCGGGGTGAGTTCGAGGCGGCGGGTGCGGCCGGTCATGCCGGGGAGGCGGCGCAGGTGGCCGGTTCGTTCGAGTTCGGCGGTCATCTCGTGGAGGGACTGGCGGGTGACGCCGAGTTGGCGGGCGAGTTCGGACATGGTGAGGGCCGGTTCCAGGCGCAGTTGCATCAGGAGGCCGAACTGGCGCACGGTCAGGTCGTGGGGGCGGAGTTCCTCTTCGGCGTGTCTGGCCGCCAGCGTCGCGGCGTACGCCAGTAGGTAGGCGATCGGTGGTTTGAGCGGGGGGCGCACGCCGTCACGATAGTCAGGGTTCCTGACATTTAGCGTGTTTTTCTGCCTAAGCTTTTCGAGCTTCGAGCCGGGACATCTCCCCGGCGACTCCCAATCAGCGATCGGCGCGACTGTGAGGCGCTGATTTGGTGTGCCCGAATTATCCATATATGTCCAGTATTTGAAGCAAGGAGAGGCGATGATTCACGCTCGCGGGCTGGCCCGGAGCTTCCGGGTCAAGAAGGGCGAGACCGTCGAGGCCGTGCGCGACCTCGACATCGACGTCGAGAAGGGCGAGCTGGTCGCCTTTCTCGGGCCGAACGGCGCGGGGAAGTCCACCAGCCTGCGCATGCTCACCACGCTGCTGCCGCCGACCGCCGGGACGGCGACCGTCGCCGGATGCGACATCCGTACCGATCCGTTCGGCGCGCGGCGGCGCATCGGCTACATCGGCCAGGGGCACGGCTCGGGGGACAACTTCCGCGTCCGCGACGAACTCCTCGACCAGGGACGCTGCTACGGCATGAGCCGGGCCGACGCGCGGCGGCGCGCCGACGAGTTGCTGGCGGGGCTGGACCTGGAGTCCCTCGGCGGCCGTGCGGCGAGCACCCTGTCGGGCGGCCAGCGCAGGCGGCTCGACATCGCCCTGGGCCTGATGCACCGGCCCGAGCTGCTGTTCCTCGACGAGCCCTCCACCGGGCTCGACCCGCAGAACCGCGCCAACCTGTGGGAACACATCCTGCGGCTGCGCGAGGAACACGGCACCACGATCTTCCTCACCACCCACTATCTGGACGAGGCCGACTCCATGGCCGAGCGCGTGATGATCATCGATCACGGCCGGGTCATCGCCGACGACACCCCCGAGCGGCTCAAGGCCGATCTCGCCGGTGACCTGATCACCGTGACCGTCGGCAGCGGGGAGGCGGCGCGGGCCGCCGAGATCGCCGCACGCCTCCCCACCGCGCACGAGATCACCTCGGGTCGCGGCACGCCGCCAGACGGCCGGGCGAACGGAGCGCCGGGCGGTGTGGGGGGCGGCGGTCCGGTGGAGGTGAGGGACGGCGGGACGGACACGGTCACGTTTCGCGTGCAGCACGGCCCCGCCGTACTGCCCGAACTCGTGCGTGCCCTGGACGCCGCCGCGCTGTGGACCCTCACCGCCGAGGTTCGGCGGCCGACCCTCGACGACGTGTTCCTCGCCCTCACCGGCCGCAGCCTGCGCGAGAGCGACCAGTCCCAGGAAGGAGCCTGATCATGACCACCGTGAGCATCACCGCCCCCCGCCGGATCGGCGGCGTCGGAGGCGTCGTCCGCGACGCCGCCACGGTGTTCGTCCGGGAGATCCGCCCCGAACTCCGCGCCCCGATGGGCCTGATCTTCGGCATGCTGCAGCCGCTGGTCTTCCTCGCCCTGTTCGGCCCGCTCCTGTACGGCATGCCGGGGGTCGGCGACGGCCCGCCCTGGCAGTGGTTCGTGCCCGGCAACCTCGTCATGATCGGCATATTCGGCGCAGGCTCGGCCGGCTACTACGTCCTGGTGGAGTCCGGCGGCGGCTCCCTGGAGCGCATGCTGGTCACCCCGCTCAACCGGGCCGCGATGATGATCGGCCGCACGCTTAAGGAGGCGGTGACGCTGCTGGTCCAGGCCATCCTGATCATCCTGGCGGTGCTGCCGTTCGGATTCCGGCTGTACCCGGCCGGGGTGCTCGCCGGCCTGGCCCTGCTGGTGGTGACCGGCGTCGGAATCGGCTCGCTGTCGTTCGCGCTCGCGCTGGCCGCCAAGCGCGCCCCGTCGCTGTTCTGGGCGGTGCAGCAGACGGTGACGTTTCCGCTGCTCCTGCTGTCGGGCGTGCTGCTGCCGATGGAGAACGCCCCGTCGTGGCTCGCCGCGGCGTCGACGGCCAACCCGCTGACGTACATCGTGAGCGCCGAGCGAGCCCTGTTCAAGGGCGACCTGACCGATGCCGCGGTCGTGCCCGGCGCGATCGCCGGCCTGGTCATCGCGGCCGTCGGCCTGGCGATCGGTATCCGGGGCATGCGCCGCGCCGCCCTGTAGGCCGCACGTGCGTGACGCCCGGCCGCGTCATGACGCCGGTGGCAGGGAGGACAACGAGCGCTTGACCGGCCGGGGCGTGGCCTCCGCCCCCGTGCTCCGCTGACGCCGCGTAATACGGCGTCAGCGGCCCCGGACGGTCAGCGACGACAACAGTTCGTCCGTGGCCTTGGCCACCGCGTCCACGGCCCGCTCGAACGCCTCGGCGTTGTGCGCGGCCGGAGCCCGGAAGCCCGAGATCTTGCGGACGTACTGCAACGCGGCGGCCCGCACGTCCTCGTCGGTGACGTGCTCTTCGAACGGCGGACGGAGGGTCTTGATGCTCCTGCACATGCCCCCATTCAACCGGCCGCCACCGACGATCCGAACACCTCGGATCCGAAGTCGTCGGCGATCTTGCGCATGCCGCGGGCGAGCTCGGCCAGGTCCACCGCCCCGATGCGATCGGACGGCCCGGACACCGACATGCTCGCGACCACCCGGTCCCCGTCGTGCACCGGCACCGCCAGGCAGTGCACGCCCGTCTCCTCCTCGCCGAGGTCGAGCGCGTACCCCTGCTCGCGCACCGCCTCCAGCTCGGCGAGCATCCCCTCCACCGAGGTGATCGTCTGGTCGGTGCGGCGCGGCATCCCGGTCCGTTCCAGGATCGCCGCCGCGTCCGCCCGGTCGGCGAGCAGCACCTTGCCCACCGCCGTGCTGTGCGCCGGCACCCGCCGCCCCACCTCGGCGAACATGCGCAGCCGCCGCGGCGAGGGCACCTGGGCCACGTACACCACGAAGTCGCCCTCCAGCACCGCCAGGTTCGCCGTCTCGCCCGACAGTTCCACCATGCGCGCCAGGTACGGCCGCGCCCACACCCCGACCATGCCCTCGGCCGCGCCGCCGAGCCGTACCAGCGCCCCGCCGAGGGCGTAGCGCCGGTCCGATTCCTGCCGCACGTAGCCGCGCGCGAGCAGGGTGCGCAGCAACCGGTGGATCGTCCCGTACGGCAGGCCGGTCGTGGCCGCGATCTCCGACAGACCGGCCTCGCCGCCGTGCCCGGCCAGCGCCTCGAGCACGTCGAGGGCGCGGTCCACCGACTGGACGCCGCTCACCGCGCCGCCGTCAGGGCCGAGACCGGGAGGCCGCGCAGCGAGGCGTCGAGCACCTGCGCGGTGTGCGCGACCGGGATCGGCCGCGCGCCGCCGCGCCGCAGGGCGGCGGCGATCTGCATCGTGCAGCCGGGGTTCGCCGACACCAGCAGGTCCGCGCCGGTCGCGGCGACCTGCGCGGCCTTGCGGTCGCCGAGCTGCCGCGCCGCCTCCGGCTGGAACAGGTTGTAGGTGCCGGCCGACCCGCAGCAGATGTCGGACTGGGCGATCTCCACCAGGCGCACCCCCGGGATGCCGTTCAGCAGCGCCCGCGGCTGCGCCCGCACGCCCTGCGCGTGCGCCAGGTGGCAGGCGTCGTGGTAGGCGACCGTGACGTCGAGGGGGTGCCGCTCGGCCGCCGGGCCCAGCTCGGCCAGGTATTCGGCCAGGTCGGTGAACCGCAGCCCCTTCGCCCGCACCTGCCACGCCGGGTCGTCGGCGAGCAGCTCGGCGTACTCCTTGGTCGTGGAGCCGCACCCGGCCGCGTTCACCACGACGGTGTCCACCCCGGCCCGTTCGAACGTCTCGATCGTGCGCCGGGCGAACCGCGCCGCCTCCTCCGGCCGCCCCGAGTGCACCGACAGCGCCCCGCAGCAGCCCTGCCCCGGCGGGATCACCACGTCGCAGCCCTCCAGCGCGAGCACCCGGGCCGTCGCCGCGTTCACCTGCGGGAAGAACTCGCCCTGTACGCACCCGGTGAGCAGGCCGACCCGCGCCCGGCGTGGCCCGCGGGCGTCGACGAGGCGCGGCAGCCGTACGCGGGGGGTGATCGGCGGGGCGAGGTCGGCCATCGCCCCCAGCCGCGCGTCGATCCGCCCGAGCAGGGGCGCGAGGCGGCGCCGCAGGCCCTCGGTGAGCCGCAGCGGCAGCCGCAGCGCCCGCAGCCGGCGCGGATAGGGGAACAGGCGGAACACCAGCTCACGGAAGGCCCGGTCGGACGGCGGGCGCCGGTGCTCCCGCTCCACCTCGGCCCGCGCCTGCTCGATCAGCCGGTCGTAGCGCACCCCCGACGGGCACGCCGTCACGCACGCCATGCAGCCCAGGCAGGCGTCGAAGTGCCCGGCCATCTCGGGGGTGACCGGGGTGCCTTCGACGTGCTGCCCCATGAGGTGGATGCGCCCGCGCGGCGAGTCCATCTCCTCGCCCCACAACTGGTACGTCGGGCACGTGGGCAGGCAGAAGCCGCAGTGCACGCAGGTGTCGATCAGTTCGGGATCGATGCCCGGGGGTCCCTGCCCGATGTGTTCGGCCGTCATCAGATCCCTCCAACAAACCTGCCGGGCGCCATCACACGCTCGGGGTCGAACCGTTCCTTGACCCGCCGCATCAGCCCGAGCGCCCCGACGCGCCCCCACCGGTCGACCCGGCGGGCGATCTCCTCCGGCGCGGTCACCACGAACACCCGGCCGCCCACGGCCTCGACGCCGTCGCGCATGTCCGTGACGAAGCGCTCGGCGCGCTCGGGCGCGACGTCCGCGGGCAGCGCCACGTGCAGCACCGCCGTCGCCGCCGAGCCGCGCGCCCGGATGTCGGCCGTCGCGGCGGAGCCGATCTCGGCCATCGCGGTGCCGATCTCGCCGGGCGGCACCCGGACCTCCAGCAGGATCTCCTCACCCGGCGGCCGTCCCCACCAGGGCGGCGGCCCGGTGCTCACGCCCGCCTGCGCGCCGTGGGCGCTCAGCAGCTCCTGTACGGCTCGCGCCCGGTCCTCGGCCGCCGACCCCTCGACGAGCACGGCCACCGTGAACGGCCCGAACAGCACCTCCGGCCAGTCGATCTCGATCGCCGACGGCTCGGCCGCCGAGGTCGCGACCGGCCCGATGACCTGGAGCGGATCCACGGGGAAGTCGTTGACGAAGCGCCGCTCGCCGTGCTCGTCCACGTACTCGCGGGAGATCGGGTAGGTCGCGGTCACCCAGCGGCGGTCGGCGGGCAGCGGGTGCAGGCGGAACGTCGCCTCGGCGATCACGCCGAGCGTGCCGTACGAGCCGGTGAACAGCTTGCCGAGGTCGTAGCCGGCCACGTTCTTGACCACCTTGCCGCCGGATTTGGCGACGGTGCCGTCGGCGAGCACGATGGTCGCGCCGATGAGCAGGTCGCGGGCGGTGCCGTAGCGCAGCCGGCGCGGCCCGGCGATCGCGGTGGCGAGCGTGCCGCCGACGGTGGCGTCCGGGTCGGGCACGTCGAGGGCGAGTTCCTGGCCGCCGCGCGCCAGCGTCTGGGCGAGCGTGCCCATGGTCACGCCCGCCTGCACGCGTACCACCAGGTCGCCGGAGGCGTGTTCGAGCACCTCGTTGAGGCAGCAGGTGTCGATCAGCAGGTCGCAGCGCTCGGGCGGGCGGCCCCAGTGCAGCTTGGTGCCGCCGCCGACCGGCACCACGGCGAGCCCGTGCGCGCTCGCGACGCGCAGCACGGCGGCGATCTCCTCGGTGCTCTCCGGCAGCGCCACCCAGCGCGGCTTGACGCCCGCCACGTCGTCGTCGGGGCCCGCGTCCCGCAGGGTCACGCCGGTCGCGGCGAGCGCCTCGGCGGCGGTGGACTCCCGGGTGGGGTCGGCGGCGGTCATCAGAACAGCTCCGCCTGGCCGGAGGCGACGAGCGGGTGCACGCCCTTGCGCACCCCCGGCGCCTCGCCGCACAGCCGTGGGGTGGGGAAGACCTTGCCCGGATTGGAGAGATTGTCGGGGTCGAACGCGCACCGCACCAGTTGCATGGTGTCGAGGTCCTCGTCGCTGAACATTCTCGTCATATATCGGGATTTATCCACGCCGACGCCGTGCTCACCGGTGATCGAGCCGCCGTGCTCGATGCACAGGTCGAGGATCCGCCCGCTGACGAGCTCGGCCCGCTCCCCGGCGCCCTCCTCCTCGTCGTCGAACAGCACCAGCGGATGCAGGTTGCCGTCCCCGGCGTGAAACACGTTCGCCACGCGGATGCCGTACTCGCGCGACAGCTCGTCGATGCCCGCGAGCACCCGGGGCAGCGCGGTGCGCGGCACCACCCCATCCTGCACCAGGTACGCCGGGCTGATCCGGCCCACGGCGGCGAACGCGGACTTGCGGCCCTTCCAGATCGCGGCGCGCTCGGCCGCGTCCTGCGCCACGCGCAGCTCGAACGCGCCGCTGTCCAGGCACAGCCGCTCCACCTGGTAATACTGGCGCTCCACCTCCGCCAGCGGGCCGTCGAGCTCCACCACGAGCACCGCGCCCGCGCCCTCCGGATAGCCGCAGGCGACCGCCGCCTCGGCGGCCTCGATGGACAGCGCGTCCATCATCTCGATCGCGGCCGGGACGACCCCCGCGCCGATGATCGCCGACACCGCCCGGCCGCCCGACTCGATGTCCTCGAAGGCGGCAAGCAGCGTGGTGACGGCCTCGGGGGTGCAGGTCAGGCGGACGGTGATCTTGGTGGCGATGCCGAGCGTGCCCTCCGAGCCGACGAACGCGCCCAGCAGGTCGTACCCGGGATCCATGCGGCTGAGCTCGACGATGTCGCCGTCCGGGGTGACGATCTCGCACGCCTCGATGTGGTTGACGGTGAAGCCGTACTTCAGGCAGTGCGCGCCGCCGGAGTTCTCGGCGACGTTGCCGCCGATCGAGCAGATCTGCTGGCTGGAGGGGTCGGGGGCGTAGTAGAAGCCCTCGTCGCGCACGGCCTCGGTGATCGCCAGGTTGGTCACGCCGGGCTCGACGATCGCGCGGCGGCTCGGCAGGTCGATCGACAGGATCCGGCGCATGCGGGAGGTGACGATGAGCACGCCGTCGGTGCGGGGGAGCGCGCCGCCGGACAGGCCGGTGCCCGAGCCGCGGGCCACGAACGGCACGGCGTGCTCGTTGCACGCCCGCACGATCGCGGCGATCTGCTCGGCGGTCTCGGGCAGTACGACGACGCCGGGGGTGGCGCGGTGGTAGGTGAGGCCGTCGCACTCGTAGGTGCGCAGCCGTACCGGGTCGGTGATCACCGCCTCGCCGCCGAGGATCTCCCGGCAGCGGGACGCGACCCGGGCCAGCGCCTCGCCACCCGGTTCCGGATCGTAGGTCTCGCTCACGGCGGCCTCCTCCTCGCAGGATTCGCCATCAGCGAGACCTTACGTCGTACAAACGCACATGTCATGGCATGCGGGCGTAGGCGGGGAGGGTGAGGAACTCGGCGAAGTCGTCGTCCAGCGCGACCTCCTTGAACAGCTCGGCGGCCTTGCCGTACAGGTCGGCGTCGTAACCGGGCTCGGCGGCGATGCCGGCGAGCTCCTCCTCGATGATCCGCTCCACCAGCTCCTTGGTGACGGTCTCGCCGGTGTCGGCGAGCGCGATGTCGTTGTGGATCCACTGCCACACCTGCGAGCGGCTGATCTCGGCGGTCGCGGCGTCCTCCATCAGGTTGTGGATCGCCACCGCGCCGTTGCCGCCGATCCACGCCGCCAGGTACCGCAGCGCGACGTCCACGTTGTTGCGCAGCCCCGCCTCGGTGATCTCGCCGGGCGTCTCGGAGACGGCGAGCAGGTCGGCGGCCGACACCGAGACGTCCTCGCGCAGCCGGTCGAGCTGGTTGGGACGGTCCCCGAGCACGCCGTCGAAGACCTCCTTGCAGATCGGCACCAGGTCCGGGTGGGCGACCCAGGAGCCGTCGAAGCCGTCGCCGGACTCGCGGGTCTTGTCCGCGCGCACCTTCTCCAGCGCGACCTTGTTCACCTCCGGGTCGCGCCGCGAGGGGATGAACGCGGCCATGCCGCCGATCGCGTGCGCGCCGCGCTTGTGGCAGGTACGCACCAGCAGCTCGGTGTAGGCGCGCATGAACGGCGCGGTCATCGTCACCGCGTTGCGCTCGGGCAGCAGGAACTCCCGGCCCCGGGTGCGGAATTTCTTGATCACGCTGAACAGGTAGTCCCAGCGTCCGGCGTTGAGGCCCGCCGAGTGCTCGCGCAGCTCGTACAGGATCTCCTCCATCTCGAACGCCGCCGGATACGTCTCGATCAGCACGGTCGCCCGGATCGTGCCCCGGTCCAGCCCGAGCAGCTCCTGGGCGCGCACGAAGACGTCGTTCCAGAGCCGGGCCTCCAGGTGGCTCTCCAGCTTCGGCAGGTAGAAGTACGGCCCCTTGCCCTTGTCGAGCTGCCGCTTGGCGCAGTGGAACAGGTACAGGCCGAAGTCGACCAGCGAGCCCGACGCCGCCGCGCCGTCCACGGTGATGTGCTTCTCCTCCAGGTGCCAGCCGCGCGGGCGCACCACGATCGTGGCGAGCTCGTCGTCGCGGCGCAGCGCGTACGACTTGCCGCCGGTCTCGAAGTCGATCGTGCGGTCCAGCGCGTCGCGCAGGTTGAGCTGCCCGCCGATCACGTTCTCCCACAGCGGCGAGTTGGCGTCCTCGAAGTCGGCGAGCCACACCTTCGCGCCGGAGTTGAGCGCGTTGATCGTCATCTTCCGGTCGGTCGGGCCGGTGATCTCCACGCGGCGGTCGACCAGCCCGGGGGCGGGCTCGGCCACCCGCCAGGAGTCGTCCTCGCGGATGTGCTTGGTCTCGGCCAGGAAGTCGAGGCTCGCCCCGGCCGACAGCTCCTGCTGCCGGGCCTGCCGGGCGTCGAGGAGCTCCAGGCGACGCGCGTTGAACTCGCGCTGCAGCGCGGCCACGTAGGCCACCGCCTCCGGCGTGAGGATCTCATCGAATCGGGTAAGCAGCGGGCCGGTGATTTCAACGCCGTCCATGGGGCTTCCTTTCCAGGATGCGGAAAAGTGATTCTGGAATATGGAAATCACGCTACTTCATGCCATATTCCAGGGTCAACGAGGGCGGGCGCGGGCAGGGACGGCCTCGGAAGCCCGGCCCGCCCGCCGTCGCCGATCACACCCGCGAGGCGGCCGCTCCCGCTTGACCGGCCGCTACGGCGGGGCGGAGCAGCGTGCGGTGGCGGTGGATCCTCCGGGTGACGACCAGCACGCCGGCGATGATCAGTGCCCGGGCGGCGAGGGAGAGCGGGCCGGCCTCAGGACCGTAGGCGCCGCCGGTCAGCAGGTCCGGGCCGTGGTCACGCAAGGTCAGCAGGCCGCCGATCACATCATGCTCGGCCAGGAAGGGCACGCCCAGGCGATGCTCGCCGCTGACCGGGTACCCGAGCAGTGTTCCCTGAACGAAGTTCCACGCGAAGTGCATGGCGATCGGCATCCACAACCGCCCGGTCCGCAGCAGTGCGAGCCCGTACATCAGCCCGCCCACGGCGCTGCTGACCGCCCCCAGGACGCTGCCGTCCCCGTCGGCCAGGTGCACGGCTCCGAACAGCGCCGAACTGACGGCCAGCGCGACCCAGGGCCTGCCGGTGATGACGAGGAGCGCGATCAGCAGGCCCATGCGGCTGACGATCTCCTCCAGGGCCGCCCAGCTCAGGAACGCGGTGAAGCCGTGCCACAGCACCTCGCCGCGTACGCCGACGGAGACGACCTCGGTGCCGCCCGTGGCGACGAGCGTGGCGAACAGCAGGGACATCGCGACGGCGACGATCGACAATCCCGCACCGACCTCGAGCCCGAGCCCCGGTCGGCGGACGCCGAACCCGAGCGTGGTACGCCCGCGAAGACGGGCGACGACGGAAACGACCAGCGCGATCAGAAAGACGGCCCAGATGGCCGCGCCGATGAGGTCCATACGCGGGAGGCTATGAATCGGGCGTTCGGCCCGGAATCCGGCGGCCAACCGTATTCACGGTAGGGCAGGCCATACCGTTACGCGGGTCCCGTGCGACCGGCGTCAGGCGCGAGGTAGGGGCAACCTCAGGGCGGTTTCCGGGCGTTCCCTGATGGGTTCGCGGCCCGTCGGGCGGCAGGCTTGGCGTATGAAGACGTTAACGGGAGGGCGGACGGCCGGTACGGCGCGGAGGGCGGTGGCCGCCGCGGGGGCGATCACCGCTTCGGTGATCGTGCTGGGCGCCTGCGGGGTCGGCAACGTGATCGGCCCGGAGCACGAGGACAAGGTCGGCTACAACGTGACGGACGCGGTGACGAAAGTGCGGGTCGAGAGCGGGTCCGGCGGCATCACCGTCGTCGAGTCCGCCAGGTCCGGCATCGCCGTCACCGAGACGCTGCAATGGCGGGGCAACGAGGACAGCAGGCCGAAGACCAGCCATGAGGTGAACGGTGGCCTGCTCACGCTCACCTACGACTGCCCCGGCCTCGTGGGCAACTGCAGCGTGGAGTACCGGGTTGAGATCCCGCGCGGGCTCAGCGTCAAGGCGGACACCGGTTCCGGGGAGGTCGTGCTGCGCGGGCTCTCCGGGCAGGTCGAGGCGACCACGGGCTCGGGGGGCATCAACGGCGCCGACCTGACCGGCAAGCGGGTGGTCGGGGAGACCGGATCCGGCGACGTCGAGCTGCGCTTCGGCGCGACGCCCGACGACGTCAGGGTCGAGACCGGCTCGGGCAACGGCGTGGTGCGGGTGCCCGCGGGGTCCTACAACGTGATCACCGAAACCGGCTCGGGAGAGCAGCAGGTGGAGGTGGGCCGGGATTCCGCCGCCCCCAGGAAGATCGACGTCAGCACCGGCTCGGGCGATGTCAAGGTGCTGCCGAACTCTCCGGCGTAGGAACGTGCCCGCCCGGGCGTTTCGCCCCCAGGCGAAGCCCCAGCCGAAGCCCCCAGCCGAAGCCCCCAGACGAAGCCCCAGACGAAGCCCCAGACGAAGCATGGATAACCAGGTGATTCGGGGGGCGTGGGCGTGGCACGATCGGGGAAGACACCCGTTCATCGGGGTGTTGTACGAGAATGCATACGAAACGAGTGGGGCGCGCGACGACGCCGTCCCCGTGAGCGCTTAGGAGCGCGACTATAACCGCTGAGAACACCTACACCGACAGCCGGTTCGACGGCCGCCGCGCCCGCTTCACCAAGGACGGGCGCGACCGGGACGAGGCGCTTCGCCCGGCCTCGTCGGGCGACCTCGACGCCGACGACCGCTACGAGGCCGACCGTTACGAGGACCGTTACGAGGACGACCGTTACGAGGCCGACGTTCCCGAGACCGGCGAGCTCGACCTCGCCGACCGGCAGGCGCTGCGCCGGGTGGCCGGGTTCTCGACCGAGCTGGAGGACGTCACCGAGGTCGAGTACCGGCGGCTCCGGCTGGAGCGCGTGGTGCTCGTCGGCGTGTGGACCTCGGGCACCGCGACCGACGCCGAGAACTCGCTGCAGGAGCTCAAGCAGCTCGCCGAGACGGCGGGTTCGGTGGTGCTGGAGGGCCTGATCCAGCGTCGCCAGCGGCCCGACCCCGCCACCTACATCGGCTCGGGCAAGGCCGTCGAGCTGCGCGACATCGTGGCCGCCACCGGCGCGGACACGGTGATCTGCGACGGCGAGCTGACCCCCGGCCAGCTCCGCCAGCTTGAGGACGTCGTGAAGGTCAAGGTCATCGACCGTACCGCGCTGATCCTCGACATCTTCGCCCAGCACGCCAAGAGCCGCGAGGGCAAGGCGCAGGTCGAGCTGGCCCAGTTGCAGTACCTGCTGCCGCGTCTGCGCGGCTGGGGCGGCAACCTGTCCCGCCAGGTCGGCGGACGCGCCGCGGGCGGCGTCGGCATCGGCGGACGCGGCCCCGGTGAGACCAAGATCGAGCTGGACCGCCGCCGGATCCGCGAGCGCATGGCGAAGCTGCGCCGCCAGATCTCCGGCATGTCCGCGTCACGGGAGACCAAGCGGGCGAGCCGGCAGCGCCGCGAGGTGCCCGCCGTGGCGATCGCCGGCTACACCAACGCCGGCAAGTCCTCCCTGCTCAACCGCCTCACCGGGGCGGGCGTGCTGGTGGAGGACGCGCTGTTCGCCACGCTCGACCCGACCGTGCGCCGGGCGCGCACGCCGGACGGCCGGCTGTTCACCCTCGCCGACACCGTCGGGTTCGTACGGCACCTGCCGCACCAGCTGGTCGAGGCGTTCCGCTCCACGCTGGAGGAGGTCTCCGACGCGGACCTGATCCTGCACGTGGTCGACGGCTCGCACCCCGACCCGGAGTCGCAGCTTTCGGCCGTCCGCGAGGTGCTCGCCGAGCTGGACGCCCTCGACATCCCGGAGATCGTGGTCATCAACAAGGCCGACGCCGCCAACCCGGAGACGCTCAACCGGCTGACCCGGCGCGAGCGGCACAGCGTGGTCGTGTCCGCGAAGACCGGTGAGGGCGTCAAGGAGCTGCTCGCCGCCATCGAGCGCGATCTGCCGCGGATGGACCACGAGGTCCGGCTGCTGGTGCCGTACGAGCGGGGGGACCTGATCGCGCGGGTGCACGACGAGGGCGAGGTCCTCGGCGTGGATCACACCGCCGAGGGCACCCTGCTGCACGCCCGCGTACTGCCGGGTCTGTTCGCCGAGCTGGAAAAGTGCGCCGTTCGGGAGAAGGTCGGCGCGACGCCCGAGACGCTCGCATAGCGTGAGCATGTAGCACTATGGTTACACCGTTTCGGTCACGCTGCGTGATCGAAACGGTGTGACTCGTGGCGTCAGGAAACCTCGCAGTTCCGACGAAAAACGACAGTGGTCCCCGTGGCCGGAGATTGCTACGATTACGGGAACCTAACGAGAGATCCTGGCGCGGGTTCATCATGATGACGGCTGTGAGTGCTGTTGCGGGCGGGGGGCGTGCGTCGAGGTCGAGTCTGGCCTGTCTGAGCAGACTCGGATGTGACGGGGGAGATGTCCGGGAGCACCGGATGCGCGAGAGACGTTTCGGCGTTCTTCTCAATAACCCTGTACAGCGAGCCAATCTGTGAAATAACGTAACTGAACTGAAATCGCCGAATCATGATCTCGGCGATACGGTCTTCGCACAACGATGCGATGAGAGCAGGAGACCCCCCGATGACGTCCGGACACAAGGCGGACCTGGCGGGCCTGGAGCCCGGCATGGGCTGGGCCGTCCGACCGTGCCCGGATACGCCGGCGGTGATGCGATGACCGTTCGCCTGCTGACCAACATCGGCCGGTTGTGGACCGGCAACGATGTCTGCAGCAACGCCGCCATCCTCGTGCACAACGATCGCATCGCCTGGGTGGGGCGGGCGGCCGACCTTCCGCAGAGCGTTCCCGGCGTCGTGGACGACATCGTCGACGTCGACCACGTGGAGAACCTCGGCGGCGCGCTCGTCACCCCCGGCCTGATCGACGCCCACACCCACCCGGTCTACGCGGGCAACCGCTGGGCCGAGCTCGCCATGCGCTCCGGCGGCTCCTCGCCGAGCGCGATCAACGCCGCGGGCGGCGGCATCGGCTCCACCGTCACCGTGACCCGCGGAACCGACCCGTGGACGCTGTGCAACGGCGTCCGCGAGCGCCTGCGCGACTGGCTGCTGTCCGGCACCACGACCGTCGAGGCGAAGACCGGCTTCCACCTCACCCGCGACGGCGAGCTCGCCGACGTGCGGCTCCTGCGCGAGCTGGAGAAGGAGCCGATGATGCCGAGGGTGCACGTCACCTTCCTCGCGGCGCACGTCGTCCCGCCGGAGTACTTCGGCCGCCAGCGCGACTACGTCGAGGCCGTGGGCGCCTGGTGCGCCGACGCGGCGGCGGCCGGCGCCGACAGCGTGGACGTCTACTGCGACGACGGCCACTTCTCCACCGAGGAGGCCCGCTGGGTGCTGGCCTCCGGCCGAAACGTCGGCCTCCAGCCCCGCATCCACGCCGGCGTCCACAGCCGCCGCGGCGCCGTCCAACTCGCCGCCGAGATGGGCTGCGCCTCCGCCGACCTCCTCCACCACTGCTCCGACGAGGACATCGCCGCCCTGTCCCGCTACGGCGTCCCCGCCGTCGTCTGCCCCGGCAGCGCCCTCCAGCAGGGCCAGCCCCCGGTACGCCGCATGCTCGCCCAGGGCGTCACCATCGCCCTCGGCAGCGACCACAACCCCGGCCACTGCGGCATCACCTCGATGTCCCTGGTCATCAGCCTCGCCGTAGCCGCCTTCGGCATCAGCGTCGGCGACGCCCTCCGCGCAGCCACCCTCGGCGGCGCCCACGTCCTCGGCGCTCCCGACCGCGGCGTCCTCGCCCCCGGCCGTCTCGCCGACATCGTCCAGTGGGATGCCGACCACGAGGGCGCGTTCGCCTGGGCCTTCGGCCTCAAGCCCCGCCGCGTCTGGCGCGGCGGCACCCCGGTCCAGTAGGACCGCGCCTTCGACCGCGGTGGCGCGTCGCCGCCGATACTCGGTCTCGCCTCGTGAAAATTTCACCTCGTGTCCCGGACGGTCGTGATCGTCCTGTCGCGCCGCAGGAGCGGCTCGATCCGTTTCACGGGTACGTCATGGTGCCCAGACGCTGTTGGAGGGCGGGTCGGGGACCGTGACGGGCGGCGGTCGGGGCGCTTTCCGTGCTGGCGTGCTCGGGCACCCAGCGCGCGCCGGATCGGACGATTGTGCGACGAATTAGTGGTCTTCGGGCCGTCCACAACCGGTTGTGGCGGACTACTCTCTGGGCATGCCGCCTTCGGTCGCCATCGTCACCGACTCCACCGCCTGCCTTGATCCGGAAGAGACCGACCGGTATGGCATCGTCGTGATCCCGCTCCAAGTGCTGGCCGGTGGCCGCACCATGGACGATGTCGTACTCCGCGAGGGTGACCTGGCGGCGCGCCTGCGCGAGTGGTCTCCGATCACCACCTCGCGGCCGTCGCCCGAGGCGTTCCGACGGGCGTACGAGGAGGCGGCCGGGCGTGGCGCCTCCGGGGTGCTCTCCATCCACCTGTCCGCCGAATTGTCGGGCACCGTGGACTCCGCCCGCCTCGCCGCCGCCGACCCGCCCATCCCCGTCGAGGTCCTCGACAGCCGTTCGCTCGGCATGGGTCTGGGCTTCCCGGTCCTCGCCGCAGCCGCTGCCGCCGCCCACGGAGCCCCGCTCACCGAGACCGCCGAAGCCGCCCGCCGCTGCATGGGTTCCGTGCACTGCTACTTCTACCTCGACACCCTGGAGTACCTGCGACGCGGCGGCCGCATCGGCGCCGCCGCCAGCCTTGTGGGTTCCGCCCTGGCCATCAAACCCCTCCTGCACATCAGCAACGGTGCCATCGCCCCATTGGAGAAGGTCCGCACCGCCACCCGCGCCCTGGCCCGTCTGGAGGACCTCGCCGTTCAGGCCGCCGCGGAGGACCCTGTGGACGTCGCCATCCAGCACCTGGCCGCCCTGCCCCGAGCCGAGGATCTGGCCGAACGCCTGACCAAGCGCATCCCCCGCCTCAACCGACTCCGCCTCACCGAGACGGACCTGGTGATCGCCGCCCACACCGGCCCCGGCATGCTGGGCGTCACCATCGCGCCGCCTCACCCTTCGGCGGACTGAACGGCGATCATCCCGGCGGCCTGGCGTACGAGGCCCCTCCGCTCGGACCGCCGTCGCAGATGCAAAGTTGCCGTGAGGGCGTTTCCGGACGATGTGGAGCGGAACAACCGCTCCGTCAGTTTCTCCTCCACAGGGAACAAAACGCGCTTGCGCGACTTGTGCGTGAACTACGTCGGCAGTGGTCCGAACTTTGTGTTCGAGTCATATGGGATCACAACCCTCGTGAACGGGCAGGGCGGATGCACAGTGCGTGACCCCCACCGAAGCCCCGGAGATCTCGCCCCGGAGATCGCGGCCCGGAGATCGCGGCCCGGACCCGACGCGGACAGACGGTCGGCGCGATATCCCCAGAACGCCATTCTGCTGCCGTGACCCGCGCCTCGCCCGTCTACCGTCACCCAAATGCGAAAGACATCTCCGCCTCATGCGACCGCCGTCGCCGAAGCCCGCCTCCGGGCCCTGCTCACCCCTTCCGCGCCGGTTCAGCCGTCGCCTCAGGAGGAACCGTTCCCTGTCGCGTGGGAGTTCGGGCCGCGCGCCGGGCTCGTTGATGCGGTGACGCCCGCCGTCTTCACGACACCCACGCCACTCACGCTGCCCACGGCATCCAGGACACCCGGGACACCCGCGGCACCGTTGCATGACGATCGCCGAGATGACGACCTGGCCGGAAGCGACATCGACGCTCATGTGGAGTCTTGGGCCGCAGAGGCGGAATCCTTGGCGGCCGGGCCACCGCCGCCGTCCCCGAGCGGCGTCGTGGAGCGGGCGCGGAAATCGCTCGAAGACCGCGCGGCATCCTTCGATCCGGGACGCCCGGGGCTGCGAGTCCTTCTCCTGCTCGGTGCCCTGGCGACGATCGTGGCGGCCGTCTACGCATGGCGGTCACGCCCGGAGGCGGAACCGCTTCCTCCGCCGGCGCCGGTGGGAGCCGTGAGCGCCGTGGCGACCTCGCCGTCCCCGAGCCCGTCCGGCGTCACCGTGTACGTCACCGGCAAGGTACGCGAGCCCGGCGTCCTCGTGCTGCCAGGAGGCTCCCGGGTCACCGACGCCATAGAGAAGGCCGGTGGCCTGCGGCCCGGCGCCAAGGCGGGCGCTCTCAACCTGGCCCGCCGCCTCGTCGACGGCGAACACATCATCGTGGGCGCCCCCGTGAACAACGCCTCATCCGGACAGGCTCCGTCGAGCGTCGCCTCCGGCAGCGCGGCCGCGTACGACGCCGCGCCTGGAGGCGTGCCGGGCGACCCCCTCGACCTCAACCTGGCGACCGCCGAGCAACTCGACCAGCGGCTTCCGGGGGTGGGCGAAATCCTGGCGCGGCGCATCACCGAGTATCGGGACGCCCACGGCGGTTTCCGCAGCGTCGAGCAACTCCGCGACGTGACCGGCATCGGCGATCGGCGCTTCGCGGAGCTGAGGGACAAGGTCCGCGTATGAGGACCATGGTCGATCAGACGCCACGCCGGACCCACTCCCTGATCCTCGTCGCTCCGGCGCTGGCGGCATGGGCGACGGCGTTCACCCTGCTCGGCCATCCGGCGCCGATCGCCTGGACCGTCGCGGCCCTGGCCACGTCGAGCGCCATCGTCCTGGCCCTCGCGCCGACCCGCGAATCCGTCGCTGCCCGTGCCGCGCGTCTGATCAGGTCTTCCCGAAAGGGGCGTGACCGCCCGGCCGACCGGACCAGGCGAGGGGAGACGAGTGGGTGGCGGCGGGCAGGGATCGGAGTGCTGGGCTCTGTCGCCGCCGTGGGGGCGGGCATCGGGTGGTGGACGCACCTCGTCAGCTCAGGACCGGTGGCGGAGCTCGCGCGGGAACGGGCGGTGGCGATGGCCGAGGTGGTGCTGAGCGGGGACCCACGGGTGATCTCCGCGCGTAAGGGGGTGGTGCGGCGGGAGAGCGTGGTCGTCGAGGGACGGGCGGAGGTGATCGACGTGGAGGGGCGGCGGACCTCGGTGTGGGCGCCCGTGGTGCTGCTGGCGAGCGGACGGGAGTGGACGGGATTGCTGCCGAGCCAGCGGGTGCGGGTGCGCGGACGGCTCAGCCCGGCGGATCCGGCGGAGTTGCGAGTGGCGGTCATGCTGGTACGCGGCCCCCCACAGGTGCTGAGCGGGCCGTCGCTCGTGCAGCGGGTGGCGGGGCGGTTGCGCCAAGGGCTGCGCGACGCGGCGGATGCGTTGCCGCAGGACCAGCGGGGGCTGCTGCCCGCGTTGGTGGTGGGTGACCTGTCCCGGATGGACGAGCGGGTCAGAGGCGATCTGAACGCCGCCGGGCTGGGCCATCTGACGGCGGTGTCCGGGACCAACCTCATGATCGTGGGCGGTGCTGCGCTCGTGCTCGCCCGCGCGGTGGGAGCGCCGCTGGCCGCGCGCGCCGTCGTCGTCGCGGGGGCGATGGTGGCCTTCGCCATCGTGGCACGACCGTCGCCCAGCGTGCTGCGGGCGCTGTTCATGGGCGTCGTCGGCGCGATCGCCCTCGGCACCGGCCGGGCCCGCGACGGCGTCGCCGCCCTGTCGGCCACCGTGCTCGTGCTGATCCTCTTCGACCCGGAGCTGTCCCGCTCGTACGGCTTCGCCCTGTCCGTCGCCGCCACCGCTGGCATCCTTGTGCTCGCTCCGCGCTGGCGCGACCGACTGGCGGCCAGGCTGCCGCCCCGCGTGCCACGCTGGGTGGCCGAGGCCGTGGCCGTGCCCGCGGCGGCCCAGGCGGGGGTCACGCCCGTGCTGGTGCTGATCTCCGGCCAGATCGAGGCCGTTGCCGTACCGGCGAACCTGATCGCCGGCCCGGCCGTGGCGCCGGCCACCGTGCTCGGCTTCGTCACGGCACTGGTCGCCCCGGTGAGCATGGACGCCGCCCAGTGGATCGCCCGCCCGGCCGGGCTCGCCGTCGGCTGGATCATCCTGGTCGCGGAACGAGCGGCGGCCCTTCCGCTGGCGGTGCTGCCCTGGCCGGGCGGCCCGCTCGGACTGCTGCTCCTCGGCCTCTCCGCGACCGTCGGCCACCTGCTGCTGCGCCGCGTCGGCACCCGCCGCGTCGTGCTCGCGCTGGCGGCGGGCGTCACCATCGCGTTCGTGGCCGTGACCCCGGTCGTCGCCCCCTGGCCGCCGCCGGGCTGGCTGCTGGTCGCCTGCGACGTCGGACAGGGCGACGCACTGGTCGTGTCCGCCGGAGACGACCGCGCCGTGGTAGTGGACACCGGCCCCGACCCGACCCTCATCGACGCCTGCCTCCGCGACCTGGGCGTTCGCCGCGTCCCACTGCTGATCCTCACCCACCCGCACCTGGACCACGTCGGCGGCCTGGAAGGCGTGTTCCGCCACCGTACGGTCGGCGCGGCCCTCGTCAGCCCCGGTCGTCGGCCCGCCCCGGAGACCGCCCGCCTCTCGCTGGAACTCCGCCGCAGAAGAACCCCCGAATGGGTGGCCCCGCCCGGCACCCGCTGGCGCTTCGGCCCCGCCGAACTCACCGTCCTCGCCCCGGACCCCCGCCCCGGCGCGCCCCCCATCCCGGACGGCGCCGGTGAGGGCTCCGCCGTCAACAACGCGAGCGTGGTGATCCACCTACGCTGGCCGTCCGGCTCCGCCCTGCTCAGCGGCGACATCGAATCCGAGGCCCAGACGGCCCTGCTCCGCCAAGGCGTCCCGCCGGTCGACATCCTCAAGGTCCCCCACCACGGCTCCGCCAGAGGCGACCCCACCTTCCTCGCCGCCGCCCGCCCCAGCGCGGCACTCATCAGCGTCGGCGCCGACAACGACTACGGCCACCCCGCCCCCCAAACCCTCGCCCGCCTCGCCGCCCTGTCCGTCCGCGTCTACCGCACCGACCGCCAAGGCGACCTCGCCGTGGTCACCGAAGGAGGCCGTCTCGCCGTATCCCCTCGTGGCAACACCCGCTCCGGGCTCTCCCGCGACCGGCCCGCGCCCTGACCCCGTGGAGGCGAAGGGCGTGTCCAGCCAACCGAACAGTCCCCCACCCCGCAATGAGGTTCGGGGCCAGGGCCGGACTGTAACTCTGTCGACTGCCCCCGAATTCCGGCCGATAATCTTTCCGCCGCAGCAAGGGGACCAAGACGGGAAGGGCCCGCCAAGACTCGTCCCGCGCCTAACGTCGATGACCTTGCCCCGCAGGACGCGAGGTCGCCCGGAAGCTTGCCGCCGAAGGCCGTCCCCTCACTCGGGACAACCTGCTGAACGAGGTTCGTAAGATCAGCCAGCGGGTTTCCACTAACCGCGCTACGGCTCTGCTGAGGAAGCCTCGCCAACCACGCCGGTCCTGATAGCCGGGCGCATTCCCCTCCGTGGCTCGCCTGGTCTCCTACACATCGACTGAGCGAGCGGACCATACGAGAACAGTTCGACGTCTTGGAGGCCGCCGAAATCACCTTCGCCGGTTCTCCGACGTGCTTCGCAAGTTGGCTGCCGACGTAGCCGAGGGCACTGCCTGTCCCGACTGCGGGCGCGACCCGTCCCATGCCTCCTGCTCTGCCCACACGAACCGCGACCGATGAGCGAGCCGCGCCCACCCGAGGTGGAGATCGTCCGTACGGGCACCACGGACGCCAAGACGCTGAGGCGGACATGGAGGCGGTCAAAACTGACCGTTCCGCTGACCTTTTGGCTCAAGGCTGCGCACGGCTCTAGCCGGCCCTCCGGCAGCGCATCGACCAAGCGTGACCGCCGCCGGTAGGGCAGGCCCACGTCGCAAGCCCGATCTACTCAAGAAGCTATCCGACCATAAAGGTCATGATGTTTAATAGGTTTTATTCTGCCGAAACCTGTATAGCGTGGCCTGAAAAAATATGGACATTTGAGGGCTTTAAGGATCGACTGGAACGTGTGAAACTCGCAGGGACCGGTTACCTCAGACACACGAGTAACCAGTTCAGCGAAGACTCCACATCGAACAGGTGCCCATGGCTGCAGCGATCCCCCCTAAGCCGCTGCTCGATAAGGCCACTGCGGCAGTGGCGCGCTTCGGTAAGGCCGCCGCTGCCAAGTTGAACGGTGGCGGTCAGCCTGAAGATCAGCTTCGTGCGCCGTTGGAGCAGTTGTTCCATGACATGTCCGAAGCCTTGGGTGTCTCCCTGGTGATGATCGGCGAGACCTCTCTGGCCTCGCTCGGCGTGCGCCCGGACTATGCCGTGGACGTGGCTGGTGCGCGGGTGGGTTACGTCGAACTGAAGGCCCCGGGTCGGGGTGTACCGACCGTCTGGACCCCCAACAAGCACGAGAAAACGCAGTGGGAGAAGCTGCGGTTGCTGCCGAACGTGCTCTACACCGATGGTGCTCTGTGGGCGCTGTTCCGAAATGGGGAGCTGGTCGGGCAGATTGCCCGGCTCAACGGCGACGTATACAAGGCCGGTAACAAGCTCGCCCCCCTTGACGGCGAGTTCGCCCGCATCGTCACCGAATTCCTGCTCTGGAAACCGGACCCGCCGCGCAACGTCCGCCAGCTCGTTCGAGCGGTAGCCGGTCTATGCAAGCTGCTGCGCACTGAGGTCAACGAAGCCATCGACCGCGAACGCCGTGGCGAGGAGGAACAGAAGGTCTTCACCGAGCTGAGCCGGGACTGGCGTAGGCTCCTGTTCCCTGGCCTGACGCATGAAGAGTTCGCCGACGCATACGCCCAGACGATCACCTTCGCTCTGTTGCTCGCCCGAGTTGACGGCATCGTATTCGAGGGCCGGACCCTGGGGCAGATCGCCGCCCAGCTCGGCAAGAACCACTCGCTGATGGGTAAGGCGCTCGCAGTACTGACGCATGACGCCGTGGAGGGCCGCAGCGTCGTCGTGGAGACGCTCAAGCGTGTCATTGGCGCTGTGGACTGGGACCGGATCAGCGGCGGCTTGGCGGACTCCTACCTGCACCTGTACGAGCACTTCCTTGAGGTTTACGACTCTGATCTTCGCAGGCAGAGCGGGTCGTACTACACGCCCAACCAGGTGGTTTCGTTCATGGTCCGGTTCGTTGACGACATCTTGCATGACAAATTCGGGCGGGAGGGGGGCTTTGCCGCCGGGGACGTCGTGGTCGTGGACCCCGCCATGGGCACCGGAACCTACTTGCTCAACATCGTCGAGACGGTGGCTCGGACGGTGGAGGAAGAGGAGGGCAAGGGTGCGATTCCTGGCCGCCTGAAGAACCTGTTCGGCCGTCTGGTCGGGATGGAGCGGCAGGCCGGGCCGTATGCGGTAGCCGAGCTACGGCTGAACCAGGCACTCAAATCCGAGTACGGCGCCGAAATTTCCGAGAAGGATCAGAAGCTATACGTCGCCGACACTCTTGACAGCCCGTTTGAGAACACGCAGCTCGATCTCGGCTCGATGTACGAACCGATCGTCCGCTCTCGGCGGGAGGCAAATCGGGTCAAGCGAGAGACGCCGGTTCAGGTGGTGATCGGTAATCCCCCTTACCGAGAGCGGGCCAAAGGTCTGGGTGGCTGGATTGAACAAGGCGCGAAAAACTCTGGGCACGGTATCCCACTACACGCCTTCAAAGCCCCGGGGCTCGGCAAGTACGAGTACGTGCTGTCGAATCTCTACGTGTACTTCTGGCGGTGGGCGACATGGAAAGTCTTCGACGCCCACCCCGAGCATCCTGCTGGCATCGTCGCGTTCATCACCACGTCGGGCTACACAACCGGCCCCGGTTTCGCTGGCATGCGGGAGTACCTGCGCCGGACGGCCGATGAGGGCTGGATCATCGATCTCTCGCCCGAAGGGCATCAACCCGACGTGCCGACGAGGGTCTTCGCCGGCGTTCAGCAACCACTATGTATCGGAGTCTTCGTCCGGTATGGCACCGGTAACCGCGAGACAGCAGCGCGGATTCACCATGTCAGCCTGTCCGGACATAGATCGGAGAAGTTCGCCCATCTGACGGGCCTGACCCTCGATAGCCCGGAGTGGACCGACTGCGCGACCGGTTGGCAGGACCGACTTCAGCCCGCAGGCGCAGACGACTGGGTGAGCTATCCCGCGCTCGGGGATCTGATGCCCTGGCAGGCTCCCGGCGTCAAGCCCAACCGGACCTGGGTGTATGGCCCCAACCCTGACATTTTACGGGCACGTTGGAATCGGCTTGTGGCAGCACTCGACGATCGTAAATCGACCCTATTCAGGGAGTCTCGGGACGCCAATCTCACGAAAATTCGTCAACCACTCCACGGCCAACCGGCCCGGAACTATCCCTTCAAAGAGGAACGTGGAAGCTGTCCGTCACCTATTCGTGTGGCGTACCGCTCGTTCGATCGCCAATGGTTGATACCTGACTCGCGTCTTCACCATGCGCCGAGCCCAGACCTCTGGCGAGTGTTTAGTGATTCACAAGTCTTTGTTACTGAGCAGCATGCTCACCCGCTCGAAATGGGCCCCGGCTTGGCCTTCACTGCGCATGTTCCTGATATGGATCACACCAACGGACGGGGTGGGCGAGTGCTGCCGCTCTACCGGGACCGCGCTGCCGGATCTGCCAACCTCGCCCCAGGCCTTGCCCGTCTGCTGTCGCAGCGCCTCGGCCTGTCCGTGACGGCTCCCGACGTGCTGGCCTACATCGCGGCGGTGACTGCGCATAGCGGCTATACAGCCCGCTTCGCGGAAAACCTGCGAACCCCAGGCGTACGCGTGCCACTCACCGCCGACCCGGAACTGTGGGCACAAGCCGTACAACTCGGCAAACGGGTCATCTGGCTGCATACCTACGGCGAACGCTTCGCAGATCCCGCTGAAGGCCGTCCTGCCGGTCCGCCCAAGCCGGCTCCTAGTCAGCGCGCCAAGGTCCAGGTGGCGATTCCGGGGACCGCCGAGGAGATGCCTGATGACATCTCCTATGACGCCGAGACAGCCACTCTCCATGTCGGCCTCGGCCAAATCTCGCCCGTGCGCCCCGAGGTGTGGGCATACGAAGTTTCCGGAATGAAGATCGTCAAGAAGTGGTTCGGCTACCGGAAGAAGAACCCGACAGGTCGCAAGTCCTCACCCCTCGACGACATCCACACAGAGGAGTGGCCCGCGGAGTTCACCACCGAACTCCTCCAACTCCTCCACGTGCTCACACTCTGCGTGGAGCTGGAACCTGACCAGGCCGACCTACTGGAGCGGATCTGCAACGGCCAACTCGTCACCGTAGCCGACCTGGAGGAGTCAAACGTCTTCCCGGTTCCTGCTGGCGCGCGGAAGGCCCCTCCCGCCGAATCCTCGGAGGCCCCTACCCTGCTGTGACCGTGGGGCCTCACAGGCGGGATCCCGTCGGCCTCGCTCAGGCCGCTGCACTGGACCATCACCAGAAGATCTCAAGGTCCCCCACCTTCAACAGCGCCGACGGCGAATGGGGCAACGTCTACGTTCTCCCCGAGGGCACGACCGTCAAGCCGGGCGGAGCCGTCGTGGTCACCTCGGACGTCGGCGTCGACAAGACCGACCCGGACGAGCCGCAGGGCTACCACATGGACTTCCGCTGCGGCTACAACGGCTACTGGCTGAACGACAGCGGTGACATCGTCTACCTGGATAAGGCGGAAGGCAGGAACGTCGACTCCTACGCCTACGACTTCAATAGCGGCTACTACGTCTAATCAGGCACCACCCGTAAAAACGCCCCCGTCTTCCCATTGCGTCCCATTGCGGGAGGGCGGGGGCGTTTTCGTCGTTCTCATATCGCGCCCGCGCGAAAGCGTGGCGTGATTAGGCCCTGCGCGCCTAGCCTGAAAGAGTTCCAGGGCTTCCAGGAGAAACGGCAGGGCCATGTACGACGGTAGCACTTTGGAAGAACCGGGCGCACGGCTGAGGGATCTGCGACGGCGACGCGGGCTCACGCAGGAGGCGCTCGCCGAGGCCGCCGGCCTCAGCGTCCAATGCATCAAGAAGATCGAGGGCGGCGGAAGCGCTCGCATGGAGACCTACCGCCAGATAGCCAAGGTCCTCGGCGTCACCACCGTGTGGTTCGTGGCCCCCGGTCCGCCCCCGCCCGTCGCCGAGTCCGGGACCACCACGCTGCTCGCCGACATGCGCGCGGCGATCACACCTGCCATCGGCATTCACGGGACGCCCCTGTACGGCACGGCCGACGGGGACGAGGTGAACCTGCCTCGCTTGCGGGACGCCGTCGACGCCGTCGCGCTCGCCTACCACGCCGACCGGTACGACGGCATTGCCCCGCTTCTCCCCTCGTTGATCCGCAGTGCGCAGTTCCATGTGAGCCGCCTCGACGACGGTAACGACGGAAGCGAGGCACTACGCCTGCGCGCCGACGCATTCAGCGTGGCCGGGCGCTGGCTCATCCAAGTCGGCGCTCACGATCTCGCCCTGACCGCCCTTCAGCAGTCGCTGAGAGACGCGCTGCGAATCGATAACGTGCCACTGGCGGCGGCGGCGATCGCCCTGCAGGGGTGGGCGATGATCCGGCAGGGCCGGTTCGGCGAGGTCGAGCAGTTGTGTGTGAACGCCGCGCAGGAGATCGAGCCGCGGATGTCGCAGGCGAGCGCGGAGGAACTCGCCGCGTGGGGGTGGCTGCTCATACGCGCGGCCGGGGCGGCGGCACGGAACAACCGCACACCGGACGCGGAGGAGTACCTGTCGCTGGCCCAGACGGCCGCCGCCCGCCTCGGCGTCGAGCACATGAACCTCTCCGGCTACCGGGCGTTCGGCCCTGTCTCCGTAGGCCTGATGCGTGTGGAGGTCGCGATGGTCTCCGGCGAGCCGGGGCAGGCGCTCGCCGCAATGGATGACATCGACCCGGCCGCCGGCCGTCCGCACTCCTCCACCTGGAACAGGGGGCAGATCGAGCGGGCCCGCGCCCTGGTCGACGTGGGCGACGCCGACCAGGCCACCGAGGTCCTGCAGGGGCTCAAGGCGAAAAGCCCCGAGTGGCTGCGCTACCAGCAGCGTGCACGGGATGTCGCCGAGCGCATCCTGCAGGCGCGCACCCGCGTGCCGAGCGCGCAGCAGCGCGAGATCGCCGACTTCCTGGGGGTCGGGTAGAGGGCCTACGGAACGTAGACGTTCGCGGCGGGGCGTGGCGATGAAGCCACGCCCCGTTGCTGTTACGGGTCGCGCTCGCTGCCTACCGTCTCGTGTCGGAGGTGGGAGATGCATCCTGGTCCATCAGCCGAGCGGCGCGGGCCGTGGCCGAGCCCTGCCGAGGTGCTGCAGGCCGCCTACGCCGACTGGCTGATCGTCCGCGATGTGACGCCCGAGGGCCGCCACGGCGACTGGATCGCCCGCCACCGCGACGACGAGGAACGGACCGTCCGGGCGGCGGACATCGACACCCTGGGGCGGCTGCTGAAGGACGCCGAGGCGACATGAAAAACCGGAACCCGCCGAGCCTTGCACCGACTCGACGGGCCCCTTGATCAGGAAGGTAGGTCCTGACCCATGCAGCAGATTACCGGCCCGATCCTTTCCCCCGGAACCGGGAGAAAGTGACCGTGGGCATCCTCAAGAAGATCCTCGGCGGCGGGGAGAAGGACGCGGACACGGGGTGGACGGGCAAGTCCCGCTCGCCACTGCGCAAGGCGCGCATCGAGCGCGAGAACGACTACGAGCGGCAGATCATTTGCAACAACGGCGCGTGCCCCGCGGTGAGCTTCTTCGTGAAGAAGACGCAGACCAGCGGGCGATGCGAGCGGTGCGGAACGAGGTGGCGGGTGTGACCGCCGGGGGGAGGCACCGCCTCGGCGCGCCGCGCCAGACGGTACGGCGGCGCCTTTGGGATCGGCACCGCAGGGCGGAGGCGGACGCGCTGAACGACCAGGAACCCGCGTGGACGGTCCTGTACGGCCCCTGGTCGCGTGCCTTCTGGGCGTTCGCGGCCCTGCCCGTGCCGCGCCCCCTGGTCGTCGATGCCCACACGGCCGAGGAACTGTGGGAACAGATGAGGGCCGCGGAGATGTCCCTCGCCTTGGCCGGAGACCGGTCGTGAGCGGGCAGGACGGGCCCGCGGGCGGCCAGGAGACCGGCGAGGGCGCGGCTGCGCTGGAGGCGCTGCTGTCGTGGCTGGAGGCGCATTACCCGTCCTTTCTGGATCCGTGCGGGAGGCAGGCGTGATCGGCGGACCCCAGTTCCTCTCGCACATGGCCTACATCGCCTCGCCCGACCGCTTCCGGGACGACGACCCACCGCCCGTAAACGACGACCAGGCCGTGGACGACGACCCGCCCGCCGTGGACGGGCCCTGCCGCGAGCGGACACGGGAAGGAGGGCAGACGCCGTGAGCAGCGACGACGACGAGGGCATCGAACTGGTGCGGAGGGCCTACCCCGGCTGGAAGATCTGGAAGTCCAGGTCGGCGGCCGGGGAGGTCCCCCATTACTACGCGACCCGTCGCGGTGAGACCCGCGACGGCAAGACGCCGGCCGAGCTGTGGGACAAGCTGACGCCCGGAAAGGACGACTGAGCTGGGCGCGGCGGCATGCGAACCCCGGTGACTCTGTGGAGCGAGGGATGCAACCCCGGGGTGAACCGTGCCGTCGCGCCCGACCATCCGTGGCCCCGCCACCCCCACGGCGGGCGGCCACACCCAGGCCCGGCATCCACCGCCACAACCCTGTCCACGGTGGATGCCGGGCCTTTCCCGTGCCGGTACGTAGGCTTGATGCATCCGACCTACGTCTGAGTCCGGGCGATGACCGCTTCGAGGTCGGCCAGGTTGGCTCCTTTGAGCACAACACCCGCGCTTCCCGTTTACCGAGGTCGGCCGTCGCCTACTCCTCGCGCTAAAACCGGGGCCTTTCCTCAAACTCAGAACGGCCCGACGCGGGTCGGGCCGTTCTGAGTGTCCAGTGCCTATGCGGCACTGATGTGTTATGTGTTCTCCGCGTCCTCCACGTGCTGAAGGGGGCGCGGGGCTTGTCGTGTCGTGGACCGGTGGCCCGGTCAGACGGCGGTCTTCACGTAGTGGCGGAACTCGGTGTCGAGGTCGGCGGCGTAGACCGACTTGCGGCAGCGCGCGCAACGGTAGAGCACGGGGCCGTCGTCGAGGGTGGTCCCGCAGCGCGGACAGTCGTGGTGTCGCATCACGGTGTTCATCGCGTTTTTCGCTTTCTTTCTTCGGTGTGTCTCAAGAATGGCCCGCGACGCCTGCAGGCGAGTTGAGGAGGACTTGCACTCCTCTAGTGACCGGCTGTGCGGTGGCGGCCCGTGCCGGTCGGTTGGCGCGGGGGCGGTGCGGGTCGTGGCATGCTGCTGGCATGGCGACGACTCCCGCACCCGTGACCTTGGTGGTCGGCGATGAGGAACTGCTGGTGGACCGGGCGGTGGCGGCGGTCGTGAACGCCGTGCGGTCGGCGGAGCCCGATGCCGAGACGCACGAGCTGGTCGGTGGCAAGGTCGAGCCGGGGGAGATGACGCAGCTGTCGTCGCCGTCGCTGTTCGGCGGTCGGTCGGTCATCGTGGTGCGGTCGGCGCACGATCTGGCGAAGGACGTGATCGCGGAGATCGTCAAGTACGCGGCGCATCCGGACGACGACACCGTGCTGGTGCTCGCGCATCCGGGCGGGGCCAAGGGCAAGGCGCTGGTGGACGGGCTCAAGAAGGCCGGGGCGGCGGTCGTCACGATCTCGAAGGTGACCAAGCCCGCCGAGCGGCTGGAGTTCATCAGGTCGGAGATCAAGCGGGCGGGCCGTACTATCGCGCCCGACGCCGCGCAGGCGCTGCTGGACGCGGTGGGGAACGACCTGCGCGAGCTGGCGTCGGCGTGCAGTCAACTGGCGTTCGACACCCCGGCCGAGCAGAAGACGATCGACGCGGCGGCCGTCGCCCGCTACCACCGGGGGCAGGCGGCGGTGAGCGGCTTCTCGGTCGCCGAGAGCGCGGCCGAGGGCAGGACGGCCGAGGCCCTGGAACAGCTCCGCTGGTCCCTCGCGACCGGCACGGCCCCGGTCCTGATCGTCAGCGCCCTCGCCAAGGAGCTGCGCACCCTGGCCAAGGTCGCGGGCGCCCGTAACCTGCGCGGTGCCAAACTCGCCCAGACCCTCGGAATGCCGCCCTGGCTCGCCGACCGCTACCAGGCCCGCCTGCGCGCCTGGGGACCGGAGGGCCTCAGCGCCGCCATCCAGGCCGTCGCCGTGGCCGACGAACAGGTCAAGGGCGGCGGCACCGATCCCGCCTACGCACTCGAACGCGCCGTTCAGACCATCTGCGCCAGCCGCAACGGCCGCTAGCCGCGTTCAGGCAGCCGGTGCCGTAGCCCCCCATGACGCGGTCGGTGTCGGGGGTCGCGGGCTCAGCCCTGGGCCGCCGGTACCTGCTGGGCGGTGCGGATGGCGCCGTCGTGGAGTTCGAGTACGCGGTCGGTGCCGGGGGTCGCGGCCTTAGCCCTGGATCGCCGGTACCTGCTGGGCGGTGCGGATGGCGCCGTCGTGGAGTTCGAGTACGCGGTCGGTGCCGGGGGTCGCGGGCTCAGCCTTGGACCGCCGGAATTTGCTGGGCGGTGCGGAAGGCGCCGTCGTGGAGTTCGAGGACGCGGTCGGCGAGGGTGATGAGGGCGGGGTCGTGGGTGGTGACCAGGGCGGTGACGCCCTCGGTGTGGACGAGGGTGCGGATGAGCTCCATGATCTGGCGGCCGGTCTGCGAGTCGAGTTGGCCGGTGGGCTCGTCGGCGATGAGCAGGCGGGGGCGGTTCGCCAGGGCGCGGGCGATGGCGACGCGCTGGCGCTGGCCGCCGGAGAGCTCGTACGGGCGCTGGTTGGCGTGGGCGGACAGGCCGACGAGGGTGAGGAGCTCCTCGACGCGTTTGTCGCGTTCGGCGGAGGGGGTGTTGGTCAGGCGCATGGGCACGCCGACGTTCTCGGCCGCCGACAGGACGGGGATGAGGCCGAACGACTGGAAGACGAAGCCCACCACCTCCCGCCGCAGGTGCAGCAGCTCGCTCTCCGGCAGGCCGGTGATTCGGCGCCCGGCGACCGTCACCTCTCCGGCGTCGGGGCGGTCGAGGCCCCCGATCTGGTTGAGCAGGGTCGTCTTGCCCGAGCCCGAGCGGCCGGTGATCGCCACCAGCTCGCCGGGGTGGGCCTCGAAGGAGACGTCACGGAGCGCGACGACCTCTCGCGCCCCCTGCCGGTACACCTTGCGCAGGTGCTCGGCGATGACCAGCGGATCACTCATCACGGCCTTCCTGAGGTCGGTCGGGCCACACCCCGATGTGGTCGTGCTCCAGTTCCAGACGTACGCGGCGTCGCAGGTCGAGGGCGTTCATGAAGTCGCGGGGGAGTTGCAGCCGCCCGGCCCGGTCGAGCACCGCGTACTCCTCGGCGATGATCCGGCCGTCGGACGCCTCCCGGCGCAGCGTCTCGCTGCTCGTACGGCCGTCGCGGATGCCGACGGTGCGGTCCACCTGCCCGGACACCGCCGGGTCGTGGGTGACGATCACCGCGGTGACGCCGAGCTCCCGGTTGACGCCGCGCAGCGCCTCGAAGACCTGCTCGGAGCCCTCGCTGTCGAGCTCGCCGGTGGGCTCGTCGGCGAGGATCACCTCGGGCCGGTTGGCGAGCGCGACCGCGATGGCCACGCGCTGCTGCTCGCCGCCGGACATCTCGGCCGGGCGGCGGTCGGCGCAGTCGCCCACGTCGAGCAGGTCCAGCAGCTCGTCCGCGCGGGCCGCGCGGGCGCGCCTGCCGCCGATCCGGGCCGCGGCCCGGCCGCCCGCCACCCGCATCGGCAGCAGCACGTTCTCCTTCGCCGTCAGGTACGGCAGCAGGTTGCGGCCGGTCTGCTGCCAGACGAACCCGACGACCTCGCGCCGGTAGCGCAGCCGGTCCCGGTGGGTCATCGACAGCAGGTCGGTGCCCGCCACCCGGGCCACGCCCGCCGTCGGCACGTCCAGGCCCGACAGCACGTTCAGCAGGGTCGACTTGCCCGAGCCGGAGGCGCCCACGAGGGCGATCAGTTCGCCCTTGCCGACCAGCAGGTCCAGCCCCTGCAGGGCGACCACCTCGACGCCCTCGGTCTTGTAGATGCGCACCAAGTTGTCGCACACGATGTGCGCTTCGGGGTGGGCGTGATCGGGGTAGGCATGCTCGGGGTGGGCGTGCTCGCCCGACCCGGGTTGGGACGGCGGCGCGGGAGCCGACGGATTGGACGGAGTCACGTGGCGTCTCCTGCTCGAAGGACGGATCCGGGGGACCGGCGGCGGCCGGCGGCGGCGTGCGCGAACCCGCCGAGCACCGCCAACGCCGCCAGACCGGCGGTCAGCAGGACCGGCACGGTCAGGGCGAGCGGACGGTCGTGTACGCCCGGCGACCCGGCGTACACCGAGAAGTCGATGCCCGGGCCGAGCGCGGCGGGCAGGGCCAGCCCGAGCAGCAGCCCGGCGACGGCCGCGCACACCACGACGGGGGCGACCTCCAGCACGGTCACGTTCCGCGCCTGGCCCTCCGACAGCCCGAGCGCGCGAAGGTAGGACAGGCTCACGGCCCGGCCGTCCGCCCCCGCGACCAGCGCGATGACCACCGACAGGACGGCGTACGCGGCCAATGCCACGGTCACCACCCGCAGCACGGTCCGGATCGCGGCGGTGAGCGGCGCGTTGGCGAGCCGGTCCGCCTCGGCGCGCACGGTGACGACCGAGACGCCGGTCCCTCCGGCCGCCTCGCGCAGCAGATCCGGATCGGGATCGTCGCCTCCCACCAGGAGCACGTTCGCCAGGTCGCCCAGCCCGGCCCGGGGCAGCTCCTGGTACGGCACGACGACGAGGCCGCCCCGGTCGGGTGCCAGTCCGGGCAGCCCGCCGTCGATGACGCCCTTGGGCACCACCCGTATCCGCTTATGCCAGCCGAGCTCGAAGCTGGAGAACATGGTGAGGTCGGCCGTCACGAGCGCCGGCACGGCCGGAGCGCTCGCGTCGCCCACGGTGCCGGTCGGCGTGTCGGCCGATGTGACGGGCGGCGGGGACGGCACGGTGAGCGGGCCGTCGGCGAGCAGCGTCCGGTACGCGGCGAGGTCCACGCCCACCACGCTGACGCTCTGCCCGCGCACGCCGAGGGACGCCTCGCCGGTGAGGGCGGGCAGGACGGCGCTCACCCCTGGCACGCTCCGGATCCGCTCGACGGCGGGGCCGGGCGGGCCCGCCGGGCGTTCGATCCGGGCGGTCGCGCCGACCGTCCGCCAGGCGGCGAGGTTCTGGGCCGAGTCCAGCGCGTCGGCGACCACGACCCCGTACACCGACACGGCGAGGGCGGGAAGCAGGATCAGCACCGGCAGGGCCCCCGCGGCCCCGGTCCGCGCCGCCAGCGTCAGCCCCAGGAAGGGCACGGCGGAACGGCGGCGGGCGGCGAGCCGCGCCAGCAGCCGCAGCGGATACGGGTACAGGCGGAGGGTGACCAGCGCGGCGGCCAGGGCGAGCGCGGCGGGCACCACCAGCAGGAACGGGTCGGCGCCCGCCGGGCTCGCCGGGGCCCCCGCGGTCCCGGCGGTCCCGGCGGCCGTCAGCCCGCGGGTGCGCAGCAGGTAGGCGCCGACGAGGGCGAGCACGACGACCAGCGCCTCGGCGACGAGGCGGCGCGGAGACGGACGGCGGGCGGCGACGTCCTCCCGCCGCTCCCGCGACGTCACCCGGTGGTCCGCCGCCGCGAACACGGCGGCGAGCGCGACGGCCGCCAGGGCGATCAGCGGCGGTCCCGCGTGCACCGCCGCCGTCGCCGTGCCCGGCACAAGGAACGCCAGGCCGTACCCGGCCAGCGCGGCGGGGACGCACACCGCCGCGACCGTTCCCGCGGCGACCCCGGCGACGCCCGCGAGCGAGCCGCCCCGGGCACGCGCCAGGGCCAGCGACGGGCGCATGCGACCGACGAGCAACCGCACCGCGAGCGCGACGACGCCGAACGCGACCACGGCGAGGCCGCCGATGACCAGCCACATCAGGGCGTCGGCCGTGCGTCGGCGGTCGAGGAACCGGGTCAGCGCGCTGCCCAGGCCCGTCTCCAGCTCGAACCGCGCCCTGCCGTCCGGGCGGGCGGTCCGTTCCCCCAGCAGATCGTGGAAGCGGTCGAGCGCGTCGACGAGGGCGGGAGCCGTACGGGCGGTGATCGCGCGGCCGTCGACGGGCAGGACCCACTGGTAGCGCAGGTCGCCGTTGTATCCCCGGAGCCGCTGCAGGCCGGAGCCGTCGATGAGGCCGGTGAGGTGCTGCTCGTCCTCGTCGGCCTGGGACTTGCGGATGGACACGCGCAGCAGGCTCCGGTTGCGCCGCCAGAACGCGTCGGCCGGGTTCACCGGCTCGAACAGGCCGGTGACGTGGGCGAGCACCGGTTCGGCGCCGCCGAGCAGCAGCAGCGAGCCCACGGACAGACTCATCGCCTCGGCCCCGGCCCGGGACAGGGCGACGTCGAAGACCGGCACGGCGCCCAGACTGGGATAGCCGGGTACGTCCTTCATCGTTTTCGGCGGCCCCGGCGGCGAACCGGCGACGTAACGCACCCGCTGATCCGCCCCCGCCGACCAGCCCAGGGTGAGGAACTGCAGCGCGTAATCCTGTTCGGCGATCCGGTCGGCCAGCGGCATCGCGTTGGTCACGGCGCCGTAGAACGCCCCCGCCTTGGCCGCCTTCGCGCCGTCCAGGACCACGCCACGCAATGCGGCGGGGAGCGCCCCGCGCCACAGCGTGTCCTTCTCGGCGAGTTCGCCGGTGCTCGTCAGCAGGTCACCGGCCCACTCCGGCCGCAACGAGACGACCAGGTCGGTCGTCTCCGGCGGCTCTTCGCTCAGCGCCTGCCGTACGGCCCGGTCATAGGACCCGTCGAGAACCTGCGGCAGCCCCGCCACCAGCAGCGAGGCGCTCAGCGTCAGCAGCGCGAGCAGGGCGGCCACCCCCCGGTGAACGCCGAGTATCCGCAGCGGGCTCATCGTTGCCTCACCCCGATCGGGTGGGTGCGGCGGCCGTGGTTCGCGCCGCTGCGGCGTGTGCCGGGCGGAGGGGACTGGGTGGGGGTGCCTCGGCGCAGTCGCGCCCGGAGTGTGCCGGGGACGGGCGTGGCCGCGTGTCGGCGGGCGGTGAGGCGCGGGAGTCTCATCGTTCCTCCGACGGGGGTGGGGTGGTGCGGTGCACCGAGCGGGCCAGGATGGCGACGATCGCGGACAGGGCGGCGGCCACGGCGACGGGGAGGGCGAGCGTGGCCGCCCACGGGATGGTCAGCAGCACGTCGGGGGTGACCGCGGCGGCCTGGCCGGTCAGCACGATGTGCGGGACGACCAGGGCGGCGACGCCGAGAGCGAGCAGGGTGCCGACGATCGGCGCCAGGACCGCCAGGAAGGCCTGCTCGACGGCGAGCAGGGCGAAGGTCTGGCGGAGGCTCGCCCCGAGGGCGCGCAGGACGGCGAACTCGGCGGCCCGTTCGCGGGCGGCGACGGCGGCGTTGACGACGAAGGCGAGTACGGCGAACAGCAGGGCGGCGGCGAAGCCGAGGATCAGGGCACCCTGCAGCCCGGCCGCGAGGGGGTCGCCGAGGAGGCGGCGCTGGAGGGCGGCGCGGTCCACGGCGCTCTGGCCCCATTCGGGGTGCCGGACCACGATGGCGGCGGCCTCGCCGGTCTCGTCGCGCAGGGAGAGCCACCATTCGGTGACGGTGCTCGGCGGGACCGCGTCGGCCAGGTCGCGGGCGAGCAGCGACCGCAGGTCGGCCAGGACCGCCGGACCGGTCTGGGCGGTCGCCGAGGAGGGCGACGCGGCGCCCGCGGCGACCGGGCCGCTCGTGGGATCGACGGCGGGCATCGCCGTGACGATTCCCGCCACCCTGACCGGCACGGGCCGGCCGTCGAGCAGCAGGCTGGTCGTGCCGCCGGGGGAGAGGCGCTTGCGCGCGGCGACGTCGGCGGTGATCACGACGGGCAGCGGTCCCGCAGGACGATCTCCGGCCGGCATGACCGCGACGCTCTCGTCGGCCCTTCGCGCGCTGGACTCGGGGGGAGCGGGGGCGGGCACGTGCAGCGTCAGCACCCCGTCATCGGTCGCCGCCCGCGCCGAGCCGATCGCACCCCCGCCGTGCACCGAAGCGGTCCACGAGCCGCCCGTCGGCACGCTCGCCGCCTCGCCCGCGTCGGTACGGATCTCCGCCAGGGTGAGCGTGAGCGCGCTGCCGGTCGCCGGGGCGGGCACGTCGAGACGCAGGCCGCGGATCGCGAGGGGATAGGCGAGCCGCCCCGACCTTCCCGCGAGCGCCGCCAAGTCGACGGTGATCCGGCGGGCGCGCCCGTCGGGCGTGAGCGCGCCGAGCGCGATCTCGTGCCGGACCCCGAGCGCGTCCTCGGCGACGAGTCGCGGGGCCAGCCCGGCATAGGCGTCGGCGTGATCCGGGGAGTCGAGGGAGAGCCGCACGAGGACCGTGATCGTCTTCGGCGTGCCCGGCAGCACGAGCGGGGCACCTTCCGGACGTCCGGCGGACAGTACGGACGCCACGGCGGTCGCGGCCCCCCGCGCCTCATCGGCCGACGCTTGGTCGTCGGCGTTTCGCGGTGGCTGGGGATGCTGCAGCAGGTCGGCCCGGAGCAGCATCAGGCGGCCGAGTCGGGTGCTGTCGGCGGCGAGCAGGGTGACCTCGTCGCCGTTCAGGGAGGCGGGGCTCCGTACGACGGGGGAGACGCCGGTCACGCCGGGCAGCGCGGCGAAGACGGATCCCCGGCCCAGCGGCCCCAGCTCGGGCACGTCGGCCGAGCCGGAGATCCGCAGATCGGCCCCGGCCTGGTGGCGTGCCTGGTCCTGCTGGGAGGTCCGCCAGGTGGCCGCCGTGGCCATCGACAGGACGCCGATCGCCACCGCCATCGTCAGCAGCAGCGCCGGTCCGGCGTACTTGAGCGGGCGGCGGCTCACCTGCCAGGAGCCGAGCGCGGCGGCCAGGCCCCGGCGGGGCGTGGCGACCCGCGCGGCGAGCCCGGACACGCCCGGCACCAGGCGCAGGCCGAGCATGCCGCCGCACAGCAGGGCGAGCGCGGGGCCGGTCACAATCAGCGGGTCCACGCCGAGGCCGCCGCCGGTCGTGCCGGTCACCGGGCCGCCGTACCGGCGAAGCTGCCACAGGGCGAGCGCGGCGAGCACGAGCAGCGCCGCGTCCACGCCCGCGCGCTGGATCAGGCCGCGACGGGCGCCGCGTCCGCGTGCGCCCTGCTCCTCCACATAGGTCCGCCGGATCCCCTGTACGGCGGGCAGGGCGAGCAACGCCGCGCAGCCGATCGCCACCAGGATCGACACGGCGAACGCCGACGCTCCGATCTCGGGCACGAGCCGCGGACCGTCCCGCCGGATCCACGGGATGGACTCGACCAGCCCGAGCAGCGGCGGGGCGAGAAACGGCGCCGCGACCGCGCTCGGCAGCGCCACCAGCAGGGCCTCGGCCCCGGCGAGCAGCGCCAGCCGGGGCGCCCCCGCGCCGCGCGAGCGCAGCAGCGCCACCTCCATACGCCGGTGGTCGGCGAGCAGGCGGGCGGTGAGCATGAGCGCGTACGCGGCGAGCAGCACCAACTGCAGCACCGGCACGAGCATCGTGGAGCGGGCGACCAGCGCGGCCTGGTCGAGCCGGGTGAGCATCTCCGGCAGCCTCGTGTAGGCGGTGCAGGCCGGGCAGTCCGCCTTCACCCGCGCCGACAGCCCGGCGGCCGAGGCGGCGACCGACCGCAGCCGGTCCGGCGCCATGCCGCCGAGGTCGGGCACCGACCACCAGGAGGCGGTGACGCCGTGGGCGAACCGCCCGGCGAACGTCGCCTCGGGCACGACGAGCGGCCCATAGGTGGTGTAGTCGCCGCGCTCGACCCCGCGCCGCAGCAGCTCGTCACCGGCCCAGCGGGGCGCGTACGGGTCGGTGAGGAGGAAGATCCCGGTCACCCGCACCCGTACGGCCACGCCGTCCAACCGCCCGACGACGCGGAATTCGGACCCGGGCGACAGCTTCAGCGCCTCGGCGACCGGCCGCGCCACCGCGACCTCGACGATGCCCTCGTCGTCGCCCCCATCGTCACCACCGTCGCCCCCAACGTCGCCGACCGCCGCGTCCGGGCGGTCGCCTTCGCGTCCGTCGGTGGTTTTGC
>NZ_JBFATZ010000004.1:78394-452371 GCF_040678635.1 Thermopolyspora sp. NPDC052614 | reverse complement strand
GCCGGTGGCGTTCCCCTCGCCTTCGTCGGCCGGGCCGTCTCGGTCGTCTCCCTTGCCCTGGTCGGTTTCGTTTCCGGCGGGGCGTGGCCGGTCGCCGGCCGCCGCGTCCGGGCGGTCGCCTGCGCGTCCGTCGGTGGTTTTGCCGGTGGCGTTCCCCTCGCCTTCGTCGGCCGGGCCGTCTCGGTCGTCTCCCTTGCCCTGGTCGGTTTCGTTTCCGGCGGGGCGTGGCCGGTCGCTGGCCGCCGCGTCCGGGCGGTCGCCTTTGCGCCCGTCGGTGGCTTTGCCGGTGGCGTTCCCCTCGCCTTCGTCGGCCGAGCCGTCTCGGTCGCCTCCCGCGCCCTGGTCGGCTTCGTTTCCGGTGGAGCGCGGCCAGTCGCCGGCCAGGAGTCGGGCCTGCTCGTCGAGCCGCTGGTAGAAGGCGAAGCGGGTCAAATCGGGACGGTCGGCGTCGGCGCTCCCGGCCGACCCGCCGGGCAGCGCGTAGGAGTCGGAGCGGGCGCTGGCCATCACGGTCACGGGCGCGCCGCCGTACGCGCGGGAGAGGCGTTCCTGGATCGAGCGGTCGGTGGCGGCCAGCCCGGCGGACGAGACGGGCGCGGTCACCCGCGCGGCGGTGTCGTGCTGGGACGCGGCGGCGACGACGCGGCGCACGCCGACGTCAGCCACGGAGGCGGCGTAGGCGGTCAGGGCGACCAGGGTGGTGGTGGCGAGCAGGATCGAGCCGAAGGCGGCGAGGAGAAGCAGTGGTTCGGCGACCGCGCGTCGCAGTACCAGCGGCGTTCGCCCCCGCATCGACTTGGCCTCCAGTGGTGCCGCTCAACCTTCTGACCACGACCTTTAGGCATGATCGGGCAAATGGCCAGGCGAGCGGCGCGATGGTGATGGAGGCGATGCGGGGTGGCGACGGAGAAGTGATATCGATTCCGTGACAAATCGCGACAGTTTAGGAAAATACGCACGGATTTCGGGCATGGCAAAGCGCCGCACTCCCCGTGGGAGATGCGGCGCTCGCGATCGTGCTGTGCGCCCTGCGGCGGCTACGCGCTCTGCAGCGCCGCAGCGCGCTTGGCGATCGCCGACTTGCGGTTGGCCGCCTGGTTCTTGTGGATGACGCCCTTGCTGGCGGCCTTGTCCAACTGGCGGGAGGCGGCGCGCATGAGCACCACGGCCTCCTCGACCTTGCCCTGGTCGGCGGCCTCGCGGAACTTGCGGATCGCGGTCTTCAGCGAAGACTTGACGGCCTTGTTGCGCAGACGACGCTTTTCGTTCTGCTTGTTGCGCTTGATCTGGGACTTGATGTTCGCCACGAAGAAGCCTCGGTAAAAGTCGGTGGATTGGGGCGCGCGGGCAGAGAGGGCGCACCACACGCGGTGATACAGGGTATCAACGCCCTCTGTGCCGCTCAAATCAACGCACGGCACCGGACCCTGGGGCCGGTTTTCCCGAAGATCCGCCAGGTCGGAGAGGGCACGATCGATCATACGACCGTGCGCCGTCCGATCGGCACCCGGCGGCGGAACCGCGGCGACCTGCCGTTGAGGGGACGTCTGACCCGAGGGTTCCGGGCGGGCGGGCACGGCGAGGAACGCGGGCGGGCGCACGCCGCACGGCCGGTCGGTGATCAACGATCGGCGATCACCGTGGACTGACCCATGCCTGCTGGTATTCGCGCCTGTCCTGTTCGGTCGCGGCGAAGTCCACGTAGGGGGCGAGGCCGAAGCGTTCGCGCGGGCGGGCGCGCGCCGCGCGGCCGGTCGGGGATCAGCGTGGGCTGACCCAGCTCTGCTGGTATTCGCGCCAGTCCTGTTCGGTCGCGGCGAAGTCGACGTAGGGGGCGAGGCCGAAGCGTTCGCGCGGGCTGCCGTGATCGGTGAGGGCGAGGCGGGCTCCCTCGGCGGCGACGGCGACGCTTTCGGACGCGTCCAGGCGGCTCCAGCCGTGGTCGTGGTAGGCGGGGGCGCCGATCAGGATCGTCTTGTGGGGCGGCAGGTTCTCCAGGGCGAGCGTGGCCTGGCGTACGACGTGCCCGCCGTACAGGGACTCGAAGGGGAGGAAGGAGTCGTACGTCATGATGGCGACCTGGTCCACCAGGTCGGCGACCTGCCGGAAGTAGGCCGTCGTCCAGTACTTGTCGTGGCCCATGACCAGTCGGAGCGGGTGGCGGACGCCGGACAGCGGCTCGATCTGGTGGGTGGCGACCGACAGCGGCCGGTCGGGGCCGATGGCGGTGCGGGTGGCGCGCAGTACGGCGAGCAGGTTCGGGTCGCCGTCGTTGACCGGTTCGAAGTCGTAGTGGATGCCGTCGTAGCCGAGTCGTGTCAGGTCGGCGGCCCCGGCGACGACGCGCCGCCGCGCGGCCGGATCGCCCAGGTCCAGGCCGTTCTTAACGGCCTGGCCGAGCCAGGCCGACACCCGCACGTCCGGCAGGTGCTTCCGCCACCACTTCAGAAAATTTCCGGCATTGGGATATTTGGTCGGCGACAGCGCGCCGTCCCACCCGTACGGCCCTGAATGCACGTACACATCCCGGATCCCGGTCGCCCGCAGCCGTACGGCCAGCGCCGCCACGTCGGCCTCGGTCCGCCGCCCGTCCACCCACGCGTGCCCCAGCCAGAGGGCGTCGTGCCCGCTCGTCTTCGCCCACACCGCGGGCGTACCGGTAAACTGGGCGCGGAGCGCCGCGGCGGCCGCGCCCGCGATCAGCAGCACGACGGCCAACGCGACGGCCGCCGCGCGGGCGAGAAGACGGGCAGGGCGCCGAAGACGCCGCGCGATGCGGCGCAGGCGTTCCAGCGCGGGCGTGGCGGTCCGGGCAATCACCCGAACATGCCACCATGGAAGACGGCTGGCACACCAGCCCTTGATCGTCATCACATCTGTCGAAACGGACCCCGGTGCGCACTCAGCCTGGCCACACCGACCCCGCGGTGATCCGCAACTTCTGCATCATCGCGCACATCGACCACGGCAAGTCGACGCTCGCCGACCGCATGTTGCAGCTCACCGGCGTGGTCGAGGAGCGGCAGATGCGCGCGCAGTACCTCGACCGCATGGACATCGAGCGCGAGCGCGGCATCACCATCAAGTCGCAGGCCGTACGGCTGCCCTGGAAGGGCCCGGACGGCGTCGATTACGTCCTCAACATGATCGACACCCCCGGCCACGTGGACTTCACCTACGAGGTGTCCCGGTCGCTGGAGGCGTGCGAGGGCGCGATCCTGCTGGTCGACGCCGCCCAGGGCATCGAGGCGCAGACGCTCGCCAACCTCTACCTGGCGATGAACGCCGACCTCACGATCATCCCGGTGCTCAACAAGATCGACCTGCCCGCCGCGCAGCCCGACAAGTACGCCGAGGAGCTCGCCGGCCTCATCGGCTGCGCCCCCGAGGACGTGCTGCGCGTCTCCGGCAAGACCGGCGAGGGCGTCAAGGAGCTGCTCGACCACGTCGTCGAGCAGGTGCCGCCCCCGGTCGGCGACGCGGACGCCCCGGCCCGCGCGCTGATCTTCGACTCGGTCTACGACACCTACCGCGGCGTGGTCACCTACGTGCGGGTCGTCGACGGCCACCTGTCCCGCCGCGAGCGTACGATCATGATGTCGACCGGCGCGGCGCACGAGACCCTGGAGATCGGCGTCATCTCGCCCGAGCCGACCCCGTCGGCCGAGGGCCTCGGCGTCGGCGAGGTCGGCTATCTGATCACCGGCGTGAAGGACGTGCGGCAGGCCCGCGTCGGCGACACCGTCACCTCGGTCTCCCGTCCGGCCGCCGAGCCCCTCGGCGGCTACGAGCACCCCAAGCCGATGGTGTACTCCGGCCTCTACCCGATCGACGGCGACGACTACCCCGAGCTGCGCGACGCCCTCGACAAGCTGCGCCTCAACGACGCCGCCCTGATCTACGAGCCGGAGACCTCGGCCGCGCTCGGCTTCGGCTTCCGCTGCGGCTTCCTCGGCCTGCTGCACATGGAGATCGTCCGCGAGCGGCTGGAGCGCGAGTTCGACCTCTCGCTCATCTCCACCGCCCCCAACGTGATCTACCGGGTCGTCATGGAGAACGGCCAGGAGATCATCGTCACCAACCCCTCGGAGTTCCCCGGCGGCAAGGTCGCCGCGATCTACGAGCCGGTCGTGCGGGCCACGCTGCTCTCCCCGGCCGACCACATCGGCGCGATCATGGAGCTGTGCCAGGGCCGCCGCGGCACCCTGCTCGGCATGGACTACCTGTCCGAGGACCGCGTGGAGATCCGCTACACGCTCCCCATGGCCGAGATCATCTTCGACTTCTTCGACCAGCTCAAGTCCCGCACCCGCGGCTACGCCTCGCTCGACTACGAGCTGTCCGGCGAGCAGGAGGCCGACCTGGTCAAGGTGGACATCCTGCTGCAGGGCGAGCCCGTGGACGCCTTCAGCGCGATCGTGCACAAGGACAAGGCGTACGCGTACGGCGTCGAAATGGCCAAGAAGCTCAAGGACCTCATCCCGCGCCAGCAGTTCGAGGTGCCCATCCAGGCGGCCATCGGCGCCCGCGTCATCGCCCGCGAGAACATCCGGGCCATGCGCAAGGACGTCCTGGCCAAGTGCTACGGCGGCGACATCACCCGTAAGCGCAAGCTGCTGGAGAAGCAGAAGGAGGGCAAGAAGCGCATGAAGATGGTCGGCCGCGTGGAGGTGCCGCAGGAGGCGTTCGTGGCGGCGCTGTCCACCGAGAGCTCGGCCGACAAGGCGAGGAAGTAGCCCGGCCGGGGCCGCCCATGCCTTCCGCGCTTCCCGACGGCGACGCCGTCCCCGCGACCGGCGAGCTGCCCGAGCACGCCCTGCGCGGGCTCGGCGAGCGCCCGTTCGGCTTCTACGTGCACGTGCCGTTCTGCGTCACCCGCTGCGGCTACTGCGACTTCAACACCTACACCGCGCAGGAACTCGGCCCCGGCGCCTCCCGCGCCGACTACGCCGCGACCGCCGTCGCCGAGGTACGGCTCGCGCGCAAGGTCCTCGGCGACGCCGCGCCCCGCGTGGAGACGGTGTTCTTCGGCGGCGGCACCCCCACCCTGCTCCCGGCCGCCGACCTGGTACGGGTGCTGCGCGCCATCGACGAGGAGTTCGGCCTCGCCCCCGGCGCCGAGGTCACCACCGAGGCCAACCCCGAGTCGGTCACCCCGGCGAGCCTCGCCGAGCTGCGCGCGGGCGGCTTCACCCGGGTCAGCCTCGGCATGCAGAGCGCCCGCCCGCACGTGCTGGCCGTCCTCGACCGCCGCCACACCCCCGGCCGGGCCGCGCAGGCCGCCCGCGAGGCCCGCGACGCCGGGTTCGACCACGTCAACCTGGACCTGATCTACGGCACGCCGGGGGAGAGCGACGACGACTGGCGCGCCACCCTCGCCGCCGCGATCGAGGCCGGCCCCGACCACGTCTCGGCGTACTCGCTGATCGTCGAGGACGGCACCCGCCTGGCCGCCCGCATCCGCCGCGGCGAGCTGCCCATGCCCGACGACGACGTGGCCGCCGACCGCTACCTCATCGCCGACGCCATGCTCGCCGAGGCCGGCCTGTCCTGGTACGAGATCTCCAACTGGGCGGCCACGCCCGAGGCCCGCTGCCGCCACAACCTGCTCTACTGGACCGGCGGCGACTGGTGGGGCGTCGGCCCCGGCGCGCACAGCCACGTCGGCGGCGTGCGCTGGTGGAACGTCAAGCATCCGGCCGCGTACGCGAGCCGCCTGGCCGCCGGCGTCTCGCCCGGCCACGCCCGCGAGATCCTCTCCGACGACGACCGCGCCGTGGAGCGGCTCATGCTCGAACTGCGGCTCGACTCCGGCTTCCCGCTGGCCGACATCGGGGAGGGCGCCAGGACGGCCGTGGCGCGCGCCCTCGCCGACGGGCTGCTCGACCCCGGGCCGTTCCGCGAGGGCAGGGCCGTGCTGACGCTGCGCGGGCGGCTGCTCGCGGACGCGCTCGTCCGCGACCTCACCTGACGGGCCTCACTCGACGGGCGGGCTCACGAAGTCGATCAGCTCCTCCACCCGGCCGAGCAGCTCCGGCTCCAGGTCCGCGTAGCTGGTGACGCGGCCGAGGATGTGACGCCAGGCCTCGGCGGGCTCCATGCGCCACCCGAGCGCCTCGATCACGCCCTCCTTCCACGGGATCCCCTTCGGCACCACCGGCCAGGACGCGAAGCCGAGCACCGACGGCTTCACCGCCTGCCAGATGTCCACGAACGGGTGCCCCACCACCAGCACATACGGCGAGCCCACCTGGGCGGCGATGCGGCTCTCCTTGCTGCCGGGCACCAGATGGTCCACCAGGACCCCCAGGCGCCGGTCCGGCCCGGGCGCGAACTCGGCCACGATCGCGGGCAGGTCGTCAACCCCTTCGAGATACTCGACGACGACCCCTTCCACCCGCAGATCGTGGCCCCAGATCTTCTCCACGAGGGCGGCGTCGTGCACGCCCTCCACGTAGATACGGCTCTCCTTGGCCACCCGCGCGCGCAGGCCCTCGACCGCGACCGACCCGGAGGCGCTGCGCCGCCGGGCCGCCGCGGATCCCGCCGCGGGCGTGCCGGGCCGTACCAGGGTGACCGGCTCGCCCTCCAGCAGGAACGCCGCGGGCTCCAGCGGGAACACCCGCCGCCGCCCGAAACGGTCCTCCAGCGTGACACCCTGCTTGTCACAGGCGACCACGGCGCCGCAGAAGCCGCCCTCGGCGTCCTCCACGACCAGGTCGAGTTCGGCCGGCACCACCGGGACGTCGTCCCGGGTCCTGCGGCGCCGGCGTCCGGCGAGCGCGTCCTCGTACATGGCAGGGCACGCTAGCAAACCGGTGCGTCACCGCCCCGCCGGTCCGTACGGCTGCCACGGCCCGGCGAGCCGCCGCTTGGCCCGGCTCCGGCGCACCAGCACGATGACCGTGACCACGACGGCCACGATGAAGGTGACGAATATCAGCCCGATGTAGAGCAGAATGCTGCCCGCCGCGTTGACGGCCCGCTCGCTGGTGATCGGCTTCCCGACGCCGAAGGCGACGTCGGCGCCCTCCGGGGCCGTGCACCGCACCTGGTAGGAGCCCGCCTGGGTGATGCCGATGTCGAAGATGTGCTCCCAGATCCTGCCGCCGGCGGTGATGCTCGCGGTGTAGCCCGGCTTGGTCAGCGCGACCTCTGCGCCGGTGGCGCTCGCGGCCTCGCACCGGACGTTCACCTGGGAGGTGGCCGAGACGTAGAGGACCGGCCTGTCCTGCGGGTTCAGCGTCAAGGTCTTCACCTCGCCGCTTCTGAAGCTGCTCGGGGGCGCCACGTCCTCGGCGACCGTGCCCACGGCGCTGTAGGTGCCGTAGACGAGGACGATGATGCTGGCCACGAACGCCAGCCAGGACAGCAGGATCCAGATGCGGCGGGGCCGGATCTCGGGCTTGCCGCCGGGCGGGCCGTAGCCGCCGGGCGGAGGGGGAGCGCCGTAGGCGGACTGAGGAGCGTACGGCGGGGTGCCGGGCGGGCCGTACGGCTGGCCGGGCGGGCCCGGCTGTGACTGCCCCGGCGAGCCGTGGCGCTGCGGGTCCAAGGGCCGGGTGGCGTCCTGAGGCGGGCCGAAGGAGGATTCGGGGCGGCCGTACCCCTGAGGACCCTGTCCCTGCGGGCGAGGGTCGTTGCTTTGACTCATACTCCGAGTGTGACGGTTCCCACTTGTGGAGCATTGGAAGCCTGCTTGCTAAACAATACCAATCTAATGTCCATATGCCATATACGGGCACATACAGGACTTTACGGACGCCGCTGGGCGGACCGGTCGGGCGGTGGCGCGGCCGGGCCGGGACAGGGTCGAGGGCGATGAGTTATCGCACCTTGAAGGCGGGGGCCGTACACTTGGCACTCGGGAACACTGAGTGCCAAGCGTGGTGTTGAAGAATGACACCAGGGCGGCCAGGAGGTGAACACGTTGCTCGATGACCGCAAGCTGGCGGTCCTGCGCGCCATAGTCGAAGATTACGTGTCCACCAACGAGCCAGTGGGCTCGAAGGCCCTGGCGGAGCGGCACAACCTGGGCGTTTCGCCGGCCACGATCCGCAACGACATGGCGGTCCTGGAGGAGCAGGGCTACATCCACCAGCCGCACACCAGCGCCGGGCGCGTGCCCACCGACAAGGGCTACCGCCTGTTCGTGGACCGGTTGTCGCAGATCAAGCCGCTGTCGGCGGCCGAACGCCGGGCGATCGAGACCTTCCTCGCCGGCGCGGTCGATCTCGACGACGTGGTCCGCCGCACGGTCCGGCTGCTGGCCCAGCTCACCCGGCAGGTCGCCGTCGTGCAGTACCCCTCGCTCGCCAAGTCCACGGTCCGGCACGTGGAGATCGTGCCGCTGAGCGAGCGCAGGGTGATGCTCGTCCTGATCACCAACACCGGCCGGGTCGAGCAGCGCGTCGTCGAAGTGCCCGAGCTGGTGGACGAGGATCGCATCTCGCACCTGCGGGCGATGCTCAACGCCTGCCTGGACGGCTGCGGCCTGAGCAAGGTGCCCGACACGGTGGCGGATCTGCCCGAGCATCTGCCGCTGGAGGACCGTCCGGTCGCGGCGACCATTCTTTCCGTGCTTCTTGAGACACTTGTGGACCGCAGTGATGAGAAAATCGTCTTCGCCGGTACCGCCAACCTCGCGGCGGCCGATTTCACCGTCGGCCTGCGCGATGTGCTGGAGGCGCTGGAGGAGCAGGTCGTGCTGATGCGGCTGCTCGGCGAGACGAGCGACCCCGCCGCCCTCACGGTGCGGATAGGCTCGGAAAACCCGTACTCCGGGCTGCGCGGCATCTCGTTCGTGGCCGCCGGGTACGGCTCGGGTGACAAGGAACTGGCCCGGCTCGGCGTGCTGGGCCCGACGCGAATGGATTATCCGGTGACGATGGGTGCCGTGCGCGCGGTCGCGCGCTACGTGGGTCAGATTCTGGCGGGGTCGTAAGTGGCGAAGGACTACTACGGCATCCTCGGGGTGCGCCGCGACGCCAGCCCTGAAGAGGTCAAGAAGGCCTACCGCCGTCTGGCGCGTGAGCTGCACCCGGATGTCAACCCGGATCCGACGACCCAGGAGCGCTTCAAGGAGATCACGCAGGCCTACGAGGTCCTGTCGGATCCGAACAAGCGCAAGATGTACGACCTGGGCGCGGACCCGTTCTCCTCGGCGAGCGCGGCGGGCGCCGGCGGCTTCGGCGCGGGCTTCCCGTTCAGCGACATCATGGACGCCTTCTTCGGCACCGCCACCGCCTCGCGCGGCCCGCGCACCCGGGCCCGCCGCGGGCGCAACCACACCATCCGGGTGGAGCTGGACCTGACCGAGACCGCGTTCGGCACCACCCAGGAGCTGGTGGTGGACACCGCGGTGGTGTGCGAGGTCTGCCACGGCGCGGGCTCGTCCCCCGGCACCCACCCCGACACCTGCGACATGTGCAACGGCCGGGGCGAGGTCTCCCAGGTCACGCGCTCGTTCCTGGGCCAGGTCATGACGTCGCGGCCGTGCCCCCAGTGCGGCGGCTACGGCAGCGTCATCCGGCACCCCTGCCAGGAGTGCTCCGGCGACGGCCGGGTCCGCACCCGCCGTACGATCAAGGTGCGCATCCCGGCGGGCGTCGAGGACGGCACGCACATCCAGCTCGCCGGCGAGGGCGAGGTCGGCCCCGGCGGCGGCCCGCCCGGCGACCTGTTCCTGGAGATCGTCGAGCGCCCGCACCCGATCTTCGAGCGGCGCGGCGACGACCTGCACTGCACCGTGCACCTGCCGATGACCGCCGCCGCCCTCGGCACGTCGCTCGCCGTCGAGACCCTCGACGGCACCGAGGAGATCGACGTACGGCCCGGAACCCAGTCCGGCCAGGTCATCCCCCTGTACGGCAGGGGCGTCCAGCGCCTCAACGAGACCGGCCGGGGCGACCTGCTCATCCACGTCAACGTGGAGACGCCCACGCGGCTCGACGCCGCCCAGGAGGAGCTGCTCAGGGAACTGGCCAAGCTGCGCGGCGAGGAGCATCCCCCGGGCAAGTTCGCCCCCGGCCAGCAGGGCTTCTTCTCCCGGCTGCGGGACGCCTTCAACGGTCGTTGAAGGCGGCGTCCACCAGGGCGATCAGGACCTGCTTGACCGAGTCGCGGTCGCGGGCGTCGCAACGCACCACCGGAACGCCCGCGTCGACGCCGAGCGCGTCCCGCACCTCGTCGAGGCCGAACCGGTCCGCGCCGCCGAAGTCGTTCACGGCGACGGCGAGCGGGACGCCGTGCTCCTCCAGCAGGTCGATCGCCGGGTAACACCGATCGACGCGACGCAGATCCACGAGCACGACCGCGCCCGCCGCGCCGTCGGCGAGCTCGGCGCGGAAGAACTCGCGGTTCTCCCGGTCGGGCGTGCAGAACAGGCACAGCACGACGTCGTCGTCCACGCCCACCCGGCCGACGTCGAAGCCGATCACTTCGCCGCCCGGCGCGGCATCCGGCGCGGCGTCCGGCTCGGCGAGGACCGCCTCGGCCGTGACCGGGTCGATGTCGGAGATCGCCTCAAGGAACGTCGTCTTTCCCGCGCCTCGCCCTCCCGCCACCACGATCTTGACCGAGACGGCGTCGGCGACCTCCACGGCGGCGGGGTACGCGTCGGCGACGGGAGCTTCAGAGGGCACGGACACCTGCCCGGATCCGCTCCAGCAACGCTCGGGGCGGCCGCGCGCCGAGGATGACCTGCGCGTGGATGACCAGGAGGTGCTCGGCCACGAGGTCGGCGATGAGCTCGCGGGCGACCCCGACCGGGAGCCGCAGACCGGCGGCGATCTCGGCGACGGACAGCGGGTGGCGGCACAGTTCCACGATGTGCGCGTGCTCGAAGGCCAAGGGGGCGTTCAGCGCGGCCGGGGTCGCGGACAGCAGCGTCTCCATGCGCAGTCGCTCGTCGAGCGGCAGGGTACGCCCCGCCGACATGATGAACGGGCGAGCGATCTCCCCGGCGGAGCTGACCTTCATCCCGGGCCCGTCCATGACCCCGTCGTCCTCGGATCGGGGCGGCTCGGGCCGCGCCGGCCGGTCATGTGGGACGCCTCCGCGGTGACCGCTCATCCGTCCCGCGAACCGGTCGCCCGCGGGGCCTCGTTCGTGCCAGGAGCGGCCGAACTCGGTGGGGTACGCCTCGGGGGCGGCGACCGCGGACCGGGCCGCGGTCACGTTGTCGATGCGAGCCAAGCGCCCGGGTTCGCCGCCCGATGCGGGGGCGTCCGCCAGGATGTCGCCGTCCACCGGGGGAGACGAGGCCCCGAACAACTCGCCGGCCGGTCGCGCGGGCGCGGCATGACGCAAGTTGATCATGCGAGGATCGGGCACCCGTAGCCCCAGGTCCGCCCAGCCGTCATTCATCGCAGTTCGCCCACCCCGTTCGCTTGGCAGCGCCGTCTCATACCCGGCCGTCCCGCGCCTCCGGACCGCCGCTGCGGGCGTGCCCGTACGGCCTCCAGGGGAACGGCCGAGATCAGCAGGAAACCCCGATGTGTGTCGCTCCTGAAGAGCTTCAGCCCTCCGCAACCGTACCGGCACGCGCCGCTCTCGGGCAGCCGTTCCGCACTATCCGGTTGCCACTTGCCGGATCCGGTCATGATCGGATCGTTGAGGCGGCCCGGCCCGCCCGCGAACCGACGCCGCCGCTCTGGGGCGATGCGACGACGGCGCCCGCCGACGCCGCCAGGAGGCCACGTCATCGCGGCTCCTGGTTCGGGCCCGTCTGCTCCGCCTGCCGCATCCCGGCCCTGAATTCGTTGAGGATCGACCGGACCCGTTCCGAGGGGTGCTCGAAGGTCTCGTCGTGGGTCCCCTCGTGAGTCCCCTCGTGAGTCCCGTCGTAGGTCCCGTCGGGGGAGACGCCGGTGGCGACCGGCTCATCGCCGCGGGGGCGATCGGTTCGCGGCACACGGCGGACGAGCCCGTTCGCAGTGGTCTCCCGCGCGCCGTCGCCTGCCGCCGTCCGTGCTTGCGGCCGTTCCGCGGACCCGTCCACGTCCGGTGCGGGTCGCCGGACCGAGAGCCGGTACGGCGGTTTGGCCTTGGGCGTGATGAGGGGTGGCAGGGGCGGCTGAGCGACGCTCGACGGAGCCTGGTGCACGGTGGAGTGGCCGCCCGATGACGAAGCCGGCGGCGCGGAGGCGTCGGGGTGGCGGCCGCCGAGCGGATCGGCGGGCGACGAGGGGGAGAGAGACGAGGGGGAGTGAATCGCGGGCGGCGGCGGTGGGGTTCCCGGTGCGGGCGGCACGGCCGGTTCCGGGGAGACGACCACCGCGACGAACTCGGAGGTGGTGACGCCGGGATGGCCCTTGTGCGCAGGGAGTCCTGTCGCGGCCGATCCCATAGCCTCCTCGGACGAGATGTCCCCGGCGGAATCTGCGAACCCGTTACGTTCGGCGGAACCGGCGGGTTCTCCGGCTCCGCCGGACACACCCGACCAGTCGTACACGGCGGACCGGCCGGATACACCCGACGGGCTCGACACACCCGACACACCCGGCGCACCCGGCGCACCCGACATACCCGGCGTACCCGGCACGCCCGAAGTGCCTGCCACATCCGACGGGTCCGATGCGACCAACCCGTTGGACGACGGCGCCTCGTCGTACCCGCCCGAGCCAGTGGCCACGCGCCCGTTGGCGTACCCGTCGCCGTGCTCGCCGACCACGGACCCGCCCGAGCCCGGGAACGCCGAGGGCGCGGAGGGCGAGGCGACGGACGCGGCGTCGCGGACCAGCAGGTCCACCGGAAGCACGACCCGGGCGGTGATCCCCGCGAGCGGCGAGTCGTGCAGCCAGACCTTGATGCCGAGCCGCTCGGCGAGCCGCCCCACGACGAACAGACCGAGCTGCCGGGTGGGCGCGACGAGGAAGCTGCGCTCCCCGCGCAGTTTCGCGTTGGCCGTGGCCAGCCCCTCGGCGTCCATGCCGACGCCCTGGTCGACGATCGCGATGTGGTACTCGGTCGCGTCGCACCTGGCCTGGATCTCGACGTCCTGGTCCTGCGCGGAGAACACGAGCGCGTTCTCGATGAGCTCGGCCAGCAGGTGCGCGACCTCCGCCACGGCCGACCCGCGCACCACGTCGTGATCCACCCGCCGCAGCACGACCCGCCGGTAGTCCTCCACCTCGGCCAGCGCCGAACGCAGCACGTCCCCCATCGCGACCGGCTCGGCCGCCGCCCGCGGCGTACGCTCGCCGACCAGGATCAGCAGGCTCTCGGCGTTGCGCCGCATCCGGGTGGCCAGATGGTCCAGCTCGAACAGGTTCGCCAGCGCCGCCGGGTCGGACTCGTCGCGTTCGAGCGCGCTGATGAACCCGAGCTGGCGGCGCACCAGGCTCTGATTGCGGCGCCCGAGGTTCGCCAGCGACTCGGCCGTGTTGCGGCGCAGCACCGCCTGCTCGGCGGCGAGCCGCAACGCGGTCCGGTGCACGTTCCCCAGCGCGCGGATCACGGCGCCGAACTCGTCCTGGCGGCGCCCCGGCCCCGGCTCGTCCTCGGCGATCGCGTCCTGCGGGTCCGCGGCCGACTGGATCCGGGCGACCGCCTCGGGCAGCCGCCGCTCGGCGACGTCGTCGGCCTCCTGGGTGAGCCGGCGCAGCGGGCGCAGGATCGACCGGGACGTCACCACGCCGAGCAGCAGCGTACCGAGCAGCAGCACGCCCCCGAGCACGGCGAGCACGACGAGCTCCTGGGTGCCCCGCCGCTCGGCCTCCCCGGCCTGGGCGCGGGCCTCGACGCCGACCAAGCGCTGTACGTCGCGCAGGTCGTCGGCGAAGGCGGCGGCCGCGTCCCACCAGTCCCGCGCGCTCACCGAGAGGTTCCGGCCGCGCGGGGAGGCCGTCGCGCGCGATTCGATCGCCGCCATCGTGGTCGCCGCCCGGGACTGCTGGGCCGTGCTCAGGGCCGCGGCCTGCGCGGTCGTGGCCAGCCGGGCGAACTGGGCGAGCGCGTCGATCCTGGTCGCGCGGGCCTCGATGAACCGTACGTACTCCTCCGGCGTGAACACCGTCGCGGCCAGCCCCCCGGTGAGGGTGTCACGCTCCTGCCCCGCGGCCTCCTGGGCGCGGCCGAGCGTCCACAGGGCCTCGAGGCCGCGCCGCCGCGTCAGGTCGCCGCCCGCCGCGTCGCCGTCGTACAGGGCGTCGTTGATCGCTCCGATGGCGGCGGTGTAGAAGGCGAAGGACTCCGGACGCCCGGTCCGTGAGGCGTCGGCCGAGGCCCGCAGCGCGCCGAGGCCGGACAGCCGGTCGAGCGCGCCGCGCAACCGCGGCACCCCGCGCCGCGTCGCGTCGGCGAGCAGCGGGCCGAGCTCGGCCCGCGCCTGGTCGGAGCGCCGGCGCTGGGCCTCAAGCTCGCCGCGGAACCGGTACTCGCCGCCGAGCAGCCCCGCGGTGAGCCCCCGCTCCCGCTGCAGGGCGTGCACCAGCTCCTGCCCGGCGAGCACCAGCTCGATCTGGCGCGCCGTGGTGTGCGCGTCGGAACGCGTGTCGAACCGCGCCGCCACCTCCAGCCCGGTGAACCCCAGCAGCAGGGTCGTCGGGACGGCGAGGATCCATGTGAGCCTCGCGCGGATGGTGCGCGGCATCCTGATCAGATGTGCCATTGACCTGCCCGTTCTACTGAATCTGTGGCCGTGACAAGGCGGGCGGTCGCCCCCGGATGGTCGGAATCCGTCCCCGTGGACTCTGGGTCAGGAGAGCCGGGGGACACGCTATTACCCGAAGGATTCGGCTGACTACCGAAAGTGAGAACTTCGATTCGACTCGTCAGGTCGGACGCGGTTAAAATTTCCGACGATCATCTTGTGGTAGTCGTGGCATCGCGGACCGTCACCCCTGGCAGGACGCGGCAGGGAACGGGCCGCCGTCGTCTTCGAGCTCGCTGATTCCGCCGCGAAGGGGCCGGCGGGCGTGGCCGGACACGCGTCCGAGCGTCAACGAAACCGATCGGGTGAACAACGCGCGTGAACGCGCAGCGAAGGGGAGGGCAACGCGGATGACCGTTCCGGTCTTCCTGATCGCCGCCGAGGCGCTGGCCGGGGCGTCGGCGGGCGGGGAACTCCTCCTCGACGGCCCGGAGGGCAGGCACGCGGCGACCGTCCGGCGGCTGCGGCCGGGCGAGCGCGCGGACCTCACCGACGGCGCCGGTCAGGTGGCCGAGTGCGTGGTCCGCGACGCGCTCAAGGACGCGCTCCTGCTCACCGTGCACGCCCTGTACGGCGCGCCGCCCCCGAAGCCGCGCCTCGTCGTCGCCCAGGGGCTGCCCAAGGGCGACAGAGGCGAGCTGGCCGTCGAGATGATGACCGAGGCCGGGGTGGACGAGATCGTGCCCTGGACGGCGTCCCGCTGCGTCGTCCAGTGGAAGGGGGAGCGCGCCGCCAAGCCGCTGGCCCGCTGGCGCGCCACGGCCCGCGAGGCGGGCAAGCAGTCCCGCCGCTTCCACCTTCCGCGGGTCGCCGACCTCGCCTCCACGGCTCAGGTGGCGGACCGGCTGCGCGCGGCGGCCCTCGCCGTCGTGCTGCACGAGGAGGCCGAGCGCCCCCTGTCCGGCCTCGACCTGCCGACCGACGGCGACATCATGTTGGTGGTCGGCCCCGAAGGCGGCATCGCCCCCGAGGAGATCGAGCGTTTCCGCGCCGCGGGCGCGATCCCCGCGATCCTCGGGCCCACCGTCCTGCGAACCTCGACGGCGGGCGTGGCGGCGGCCGCCGTACTGCTGAGCCGCTCAGGTCGCTGGTAGCGCCGCAGGCGGGTTCCGCGCTTCACGAGCGCACTGCCCGGGCCTTGACGCCGGGGGTGGCGGCGGCCGTGCTGCTGAGCCGCTCCGGCCGCTGGTAGCGCCGCAGGCGGGTTCCGCGCTTCACGAGCGCACTGCCTGCGGGCCTCGACGGCGGCCGTACTGCAGATCCCCGCGCGTGCCCCTCGGCTCCATCGTCGCGACGGCCGACGCGGCGACGGCGGCCGTACGGATGGATCGTTCCGGCCGCCGGCGGCGCGGCTATTCCTCTTGCTTGGTGCTGAGGGTCGGCTCGGCGCTCTCCTGGTCGGTGACCGTGGGCTCGGGCTGCGAGGTCGGGCAGTCCTCCGGAGCGCAGGTGGGGTCCTTCGGGGTCTCGGTGTCCGTCTTGGAGGGCGTCGGCGTCGGCGTGGGCGTCGGGGTCGTGCTCGTGGTCGGGCACGGACCCGGGGTGCCGGACGCGTCCTTCCCCTTGGGCGCGGGCGACGGGCACTCACGCGTCCTGCTCGGCGTCGGCGTGGGCGTGCTGGCCGACGGCGTCGTGCGCGTGGGGGCGAGGCTCGGCCGGGCGCTGGTCGGCGGGACCACGGCGCCGGTGGACGACACCTCGGGCGGGCGAATGTTCGGGGGACGGCTGGTGGACTCCCCCTCGGGCGCATCCGTCTCTGCGTCGATCTCGGTGATGCCCTGTGGCGGTGGTGTGGCCTGCTCGCGTAACCCGGGGACGACCATCACGATCGTGGCGGCCACCAAGGCCGCGCCGACCGCTGAGGCCGCCACCCGCCACCAGAAGATCCCGCGCAGGCCCCGTTGTTCGATGCGGTTGCGGATGATCTCCAGTCCGTCAGGAGAAGGCACGACCGAGTCCGCCTCCGCACGCATGGCACGGCGCAGGATCTCGCCGTACTCGTCGGGGAACTCCGTCATGAAAACTGCTCCAGTACGTTCCGTAGTGCGGCCATCCCGCGGGCCGTGTGACTCTTCACCGCGCCCTTGCTGATGCCCATCGCGTTGGCGATCTCCGCCTCGGAAAGGTCGCCGTAGTAGCGCAGCACCAGCGCCTCCCGCTGGCGGGCGGGCAGGCCGCGCAAGGCCTCGATCACCGCCGAGCGCTCCAGCTCGCCGATGGCGCCGTTCTCGGCGCTGGGCGCGTCGGGAAGGCCCTTCGGGGCGTACTTCTCCACGACGGCCCGGTGGCGCAGCACGGAGCGCGATCGGTTCACGACCGATTGGCGAAGGTAGGCCAATGCCTTGTCGGGGTCCCGCAGCCGGCGCCACGCCCCGTGAATGGCGACGAAGGCGTCCTGTACGACCTCCTCTGCTGAGGCCACGTCACGGACCAGCAGCACAGCGAGACGGACGAGTGACCGATAGTGCGCGCTGTACAGCGCGGTCACGGCCATGTCGGCATCCCACCCGACAGACACCGCCCCCATCGACCGGTCGGCCACGATGGTCTCGGTGGTCACATCTGTTGGACGCGTGGCCTTTCCAGGAGGTTTACGCTCATCCGGTTCTTTAGGGGGCATGGCCCGGTGGTGTCCTCGCCCGACACTAGGAAATTGCCTACGCCTTCGATGAAGTGTCGCACAACAACACTATCCGGGAGGATCTTTCGGCGTGGACTCCAGGGTATTACCGATTGGCAACGGCTGTCGCTACGATTCGGCGGGTGAGCGACTGCCTTTTCTGCAAGATCGTCGCCAAGGAGATCCCGGCCGACGTCGTCCTGGAGACCGACCGGGCGCTGGCGTTTCGTGACATCAACCCCCAGGCGCCCACGCATGTGCTCGTCGTGCCCAAGGAGCATTTCCAGGACGCGGCGGCGCTGGCGGCGGCCGACGACGGGTGGGCCGACGCGGTGCTGCAGGCGGGTCAGGCGGTCGCCGAGCAGGAGGGCGTCGCCGAGGTGGGCTATCGCATGGTCTTCAACACCGGCCCCGCCGCCGGGCAGACGGTGTTCCACGTCCACCTGCACCTGCTCGGCGGGCGGAACCTGACCTGGCCGCCGGGCTGATCACGGGGGCGGCGGGAGACGGGGGCGATTTAAGCCGATGCCCAGGTGGGCCGTCGGTGGATAACATGACGGTAGAAACCTGTGAGGCGCGTACCGGGAGGCGAGCTGGCCGTTAGGGCCGCCCATGTCCGAGTCACACGAAGAACGAAACGTCACGCCGCCGCGTACCAAGGGGCCGGCCCGGACCCAGGCCAAGGTGGTCATCCCGGATGAGCAGTCCATGGTGGGGCTGCTCGGCTCGCGGGACCAGGTCCTGCGCGTCATCGAGAAGGCCTTCCGCGCCGACATCCACGTCCGCGGCAACGAGATCACCGTCACCGGCTCTCCGGAGGAGAGCGGCATGGTGGTGCGCCTGTTCGAGGAGTTGGTCGAGCTGCTGCGCACCGGCGCGCAGCTCACTCCCGACGCCGTGGAACGAGTGATCACCATGCTGCGCATGAGCAGCGAGCGTCCCGCCGAGGTCCTCTCGCTCGACATCCTGTCGTCGCGCGGCCGTACCATCCGGCCCAAGACGGTGAACCAGAAACGGTACGTCGACGCGATCGACAAGCACACGATCGTGTTCGGCATCGGCCCGGCCGGCACCGGCAAGACCTACCTGGCGATGGCCAAGGCGGTCAGGGCGCTGCAGGCCAAGGAGGTCACCCGGATCATCCTGACCCGGCCGGCCGTGGAGGCGGGGGAGCGGCTGGGCTTCCTGCCCGGCACGCTGTACGAGAAGATCGACCCCTACCTGCGCCCGCTGTACGACGCGCTGCACGACATGCTGGACCCCGAGACGATCCCCAAGCTGATGGCCGCGGGAACGATCGAGGTGGCCCCGCTCGCGTACATGCGCGGCCGTACCCTGAACGACGCGTTCATCATCCTCGACGAGGCGCAGAACACCTCGCCCGAGCAGATGAAGATGTTCCTGACGCGGCTCGGGTTCGGATCGAAGATCGTTGTCACCGGTGACGTCACCCAGATCGACCTGCCCGGCGGTCAGGAGAGCGGCCTGAAGGTGGTCAGGGAGATCCTCGAAGGCATCTCCGACATCCACTTCAGCACGCTGACCAGCGCCGACGTGGTACGGCACCGCCTGGTGAGCGACATCGTGGACGCCTACAACCGCTATGACGCCGACCTGCGGGAGCAGGAACCGCGTGCGATCAAGGGCGCCAAGCGCCCACGGGGGAGATAAGCCGCCCATGAGCATCGAGGTGGCCAACGAGTCCGGCGTCGAGATCGACGAGGCCGGGATCGTGGCGCTCGCCGGGCACGTGCTCGGCGAGATGGGCATCAATCCGCTCGCCGAGCTGTCCATCCTGGTGGTGGACGAGGCCGCGATGACGGTGTTGCACGAGCAGTGGATGGGGGAGCCGGGGCCGACCGACGTGCTCGCCTTCCCCATGGACGAGCTGCGGCCGAACCCGGGCGGGGGCGCGCGCAAGGAGCCCGACGCCTCCGCGGACCCGGCGCTGCTCGGCGACGTGGTGCTGTGCCCGCAGGTGGCGGCCAAGCAGGCGGCCGAGGCCGGGCACAGCGCGCGGGAGGAGCTGGAGATGCTGTGCACGCACGGCATCCTGCACCTGCTCGGCTACGACCACGCCGAGCCCGAGGAGCACGCCGAGATGTTCGGCCTCCAGGGTGAGCTGCTCGAATCGTGGCGGGAGGTGCGCCAGGAGCGGTGAACTCCGCCAACTGGTGGCTGCTGTCGGTGGTCCTCCTCGTCTTCGTCGGCGGACTGCTGGCGGGGGCGGAGACGGCCCTGGCCCGGATCTCCCGGGTGCGGGCCGAGGAGTACGCCCGGGAGGGACGCCGGGGCGCTCGACGGCTGCGGGAGATCGTGGCCGACCCGCCCCAGTACCTCAACCTGCTGATGCTGCTGCGGCTGAGCTGCGAGACGGTCGCCACGGTGATCACCACGCTGCTCTTCATCGACCTGCTCGGCGACGAGGGGCAGGCGTACCTGGTGGCCGCCGCCGTCATGATCGTCATCTGCTATGTGATCATGGGCGTGTCGCCGCGTACCCTGGGCCGCCAGCACGCCGAGCCGATCGCGCTGGCGAGCGCCCCGATCGTGTACCGGCTCACGCGGGTCCTCGGCCCGCTGCCCCGGCTGCTGATCCTGCTCGGCAACGCGCTGACGCCGGGCAAGGGCTTCCGCGAGGGGCCGTTCACCTCCGAGGCGGAGCTGCGTGACCTGGTCGACCTGGCCGAGCAGCGCCGGGTGATCGAGCCGGACGAGCGCCAGATGATCCACTCGGTGTTCGAGCTGGGCGACACGCTCGTCCGCGAGGTGATGGTGCCGCGTACCGACATGGTCTTCATCGAACGCGGCAAGACGCTCAACCAGGCGCTGTCGCTCGCGCTGCGCAGCGGCTTCTCGCGCATCCCGGTGGTGGGCGAGAACGAGGACGACGTGATCGGCATCGCCTACCTCAAGGACGTGGTGCGCCGCCTGCACGAGCCGGGCGAGCGGCCCGGGGACGGCGGCCTCGACACCGTCGAGTCGCAGATGCGCCCGGCCACGTACGTCCCGGAGAGCAAGCCGATCGACGACCTGCTGCGCGAGATGCAGGCCCGGCAGATCCACGTGGCGATCGTCATCGACGAGTACGGCGGCACGGCCGGCCTGGTCACCATCGAGGACATCCTGGAGGAGATCGTCGGCGAGATCGCCGACGAGTACGACCAGGAGGCCCCGCGGGTGGAGTGGCTGGAGGAGGACACCGCCGCCCGGGTGACCGCCCGGCTGCCGGTGGACGAGCTGGAGGAGCTGTTCGGCGCCGAGCTGGAGGTCGATGACGTGGAGACCGTCGGCGGCCTGCTCGCGCACGCGCTCGGCAGGGTGCCGATCGCGGGCTCCGAGGCGACGATCGACGGCCTGCTGCTGACGGCCGAGAGCCTCGCCGGGCGGCGCAACCGGATCAGCACCGTGGTGGTGCGCCGGGTGCGCAACAAGGAGGACGAGGAAGCCGACGCCGCGACGAAACAGGACTGACCTGCGGGTATCCGATATTTCTAGCGTTGGCATCTGATGTCGCAACTGTTCTTTAAGTGAATTGCAAGCGGGGGCTGCCACTCTCTTCTCAGGCGCTCACCTGATCAGTGGGAGCCGTGAGGGGTGGGAACCGGAGCGTCGGACGGGGGTTGCCGGCGCATCGGTTGATCAACGGGGGATGCCAAGAGGGTGTTCTCGCCCGCGAGAGCGGGTGGGAGCACCCTTACGGCTGTTCAGGACCGGGAAACCCGCCCGACTCAAGCCCCGGCGCGAATCCCGGCGCGAACGCGTACGCCCAAGCCTCTATAGGCTTGACGCGTGACTGACGCGACACTGGACTCCGAGGACAACAAGCTCGTCGTGCTGGCCCGCTCCTCCCGCGCCCGCAACGGCTCGGCGGAGGGCGCCGCCGTACGCGACGAGATCGGCCGCACCTACACCGCCTCCGAGGTGAACCTGCCGTCGCTGCGACTGTCGGCGGTGCAGGTGGCGGTGGCGATGGCGGCCTCCAGCGGAGCGCGCACGCTGGAGGCGGCCGCGCTGGTCACCGAGGCCGACGGCCCGTCCGAGGCCGACCTGCTCGCGGTGCGGGACATGTCGGCCGGCGTCCTGTTCGTGGCCGCCCCGGACGGCACGGTCAAGGGACGCCACCGGTGACCCCCGAGACGAAGGCCGAAGCCCACCGAGCGGGGTTCGCGTGCTTCGTCGGCCGCCCCAACGTGGGCAAGTCGACGCTGATGAACGCGCTGGTCGGCACGAAGGTGGCGATCACCTCCTCCAAGCCGCAGACCACCCGGCGCGTGATCCGCGGCATCGTGCACCGCCCCGACGCGCAACTCGTCATCGTCGACACCCCCGGCCTGCACCGCCCCCGCACCCTGCTCGGCGAGCGGCTCGACAGCCTGGTGCTGTCCACGCTCACCGAGGTCGACGTGATCGTCTTCTGCGTCCCGGCGAACGAGAAGGTCGGCAAGGGCGACGCCTTCATCGCCGAGAAGCTCGCCGCCGTACGCAAGACCCCCGTCGTCGCCGTGGTCACCAAGTGCGACCTCGCCGCCAAGAAGCAGATCGCCGAGCAACTCCTCGCGGTGTCCGCCTTGGGAGATTTCGCCGACATCGTCCCGGTCTCAGCGGAAACCAACGACCAACTGGACGTCCTCACCGACGTCCTCACCGCACACCTCCCCGAGGGCCCGCCCCTGTACGCCGACGGCGAGCCGACCGACGAGCCCGAGCAGATCCTCGTCGGCGAACTGGTCCGCGAGGCCGCCTTGGAGGGCGTCCGCGACGAGCTTCCGCACTCCATCGCCGTCGTCGTCGACGAGATGCTGCCCCGCCCCGGCCGCGACGACCTACTCGACATCTACGCCGTCATGTACGTCGAACGCCCCTCCCAAAAGGCCATCGTCATCGGCAACAAGGGCGAGCGCCTCAAGGACGTCGGCACCAAGGCGCGCAAGCAGATCGAGGCCCTCCTGGGCACCCGCGTCTACCTCGACCTCCGCGTCAAGATCGCCAAGGACTGGCAACGCGACCCCAAGCAACTGCGCCGCCTGGGCTTCTATGACTGATCGCCTTCAACCCATCCGGGAAAACGGAGAACCGGGCCGGGCTTGACCGGCTCGGGCCGAACGGCCGCGCCACCACGAGAGCACGGCCCCTGCCTCGCCAATCGCCTTCGGCCCGTCCGGGAGAACGACCCACGTGACCCGCCGCCTCCCCGTCGCCCGGCCGCGAACCGGCGCCGACCCACACCCGCCGAGCTAGTCCGACGTCCCCGAACGACCACCAAGCCGTCCGCATGACACCGGTGAGCGCCCTCCACTGCACTGCCTATGACCGCTGCCGCCGGAACAACGCGATCGCCGCCAGAACGTTGATCAGGATGGACGCCCCGAGCCCCACGAACCACCCGTACTCGATCCGCGGCCCGACCCGCACCAGCCCGGCGATCGTCACCGACAGGTCCAGCAGCCGCTCCGGCCGGTTGATGAACACCGCCAGCGCCAGCGCCCCCGCGGCCCCCGGAACGATCGCGAACCCCGTGAACGCCCGCCCGTGCGTCAACCCCGCGACCCCGAGCACCGCCGCCACCACCCCGGCCACGCACACGAACCACCCGGCCGCGTCGTCAAAGCCGAGCACGCTGGTGCCGAGCCCCCGACCCAGCACGGGCACCTCCGCCCGCACGCCCGCCCACGGCAGCAACGGCGAAACGGCCAGCCCTGCCCCCGCCAGGATCACTCCCGTGCTCACCACCCGGTGCCCGCCCACAATTCGAGCGTAACCCCCTGGCCGCCTCCGCAGTGATCGACTTCCACCGAGCGGCGATCCAAGGCGGACGCATGCGGACGTAAAGCATCGAGATCGAGCGGACGGCATGCTTTCCGGCCGCCGCTTCGTTGACAGGGACATGACCGGATCATGGTGGCTCGACACGCTGCTGGGCGTCCTCGCGGGCCTGGCGACGGCCTGGATCGCGTTGATCACGGCCCTGGCGCTCACGCGTCCCCGTCACGGAATGCTGAGCGAGGCGGTCCGGCTGCTGCCCGACGCGCTCCGCCTGATCCGCCGCCTCGCGGCCGACCCCGCGCTCCCGCGCGGAGTACGCACACGGCTCGCCCTGCTCCTCGCCTACCTGGCCTTCCCCATCGACCTCGTGCCGGACTTCATCCCGGTCCTCGGGTACGCCGACGACGCCATCATCGTCGCCGTGGTGCTCCGCTCGGTGGTCCGCCGCGCGGGCCTGCCCGCGGTGCGCCGTCACTGGCCGGGCAGCGACGACGGCTTCGCCGCGCTGTGCCGCCCACCGGCCTGACACAGCCCCGAGCGCCTGACGGGCCACCCCGCTCCGTCCCGCCCGTCCCGTGAGCGAGTGGAAGCAGAGTGGCCCGTGTCAGGTCCGGCTCAGCCGGAGAACAGCTGGGTGAGCTTCTGGACCAGTTCGAAGACGCCGTACGCGAACGGCACGCCCACCCACACCCAGGCGAGGATCTTCAAGGGAGTGTGCCGGGTCCCGGTGGCCGTGGCCTCGGTCGTCGACCGCGTCGTCATGCCGCCTCGCTCCTTCCGGCCGTCAGCTTCTCCGCGGCCTGCGGATGCTCGTGGTACTTGTCGTCCACCGGGCGGATCAACTCGTTGGCCACGAAGCCGACGACGAGCAGCCCGATCATGATGAAAAGGGACGTGGTGTAGAGGGCGGGACCCGACCTGCCCGCGGCCTCCTGGGTGTCGGCGATCCAGTTGATGATCAGCGGGCCGAGCACGCCCGCGGTGGACCACGCCGTCAGGAGCCGGCCGTGGATCGCGCCGACCTGGTAGCTGCCGAACAGGTCCTTCAGGTACGCCGGGACGGTGGAGAATCCGCCGCCGTAGAACGACAGGATGCCGATCGCGCAGACGATGAACAGCGGCTTGGAGGCGCTGCCGGCCAGCGCGATCACCAGATAGAGCAGCGCCCCCACGCCCAGGTAGACCCGGTACATGTTCTTGCGCCCGATCAGGTCCGAGGTGGTGGACCAGACGAACCGGCCGCTCATGTTCGCCAGCGACAGCAGCGCGACGAAGCCCGCCGCCGCCGCCACGCTCACCGGCGCGGACGTGCTCGCGAAGAAGTCCCTGATCATGGGCGCGGCCTTCTCCAGGATGCCGATGCCCGCGGTGACGTTGAAGCACAGCACGATCCACAGCAGGTAGAACTGCGGCGTGCGTACGGCGTTGCGGACGGATACGTCGGCGGAGGTGATCAGCGGCCGCGCGGCGACCTTCGCCGGCTCCCAGCCCGCCGGGCGCCAGCCGTCCGGCGGGACCCGGACCAGCAGCCAGCCCATCGACATGAACACCGCGTACACCACGCCGTGCACGAGGAAGGTCTGGGCGATGCCGCCGGTGTCGGTGCCGAAGCTCGCCAGCATCTGCGCCGACCACGGCGAGGCGATCAGCGCACCGCCGCCGAATCCCATGATCGCGATTCCGGTGGCCATGCCCGGCCGGTCGGGGAACCACTTGATCAGGGTGGAGACCGGCGAGATGTAGCCGATGCCGAGCCCGATGCCGCCGACGAAGCCGTACCCGAACACCACCAACCAGTACTGCCGGGTGGCCACCCCGAGCGCGGACAGCAGGAATCCCGAGGAGAAGCACACCATCGAGACGAACATCGCCCACCGGGGCCCGTTGCGCTCCACCAGCGTGCCGCCGAACGCGGCCGACAGGCCCAGCATGACGATGCCGAGCTGGAACGGCAGGGCGCTTGCCGTGCCGGACAGGCCGAGGGACGACTCCAGCGGGGGCTTGAACACGCTCCATGCGTACGCCTGGCCGATGGCGAGATGCACGGACAACGCGGCCGGGGGGATCAGCCACCGGCTCCAGGTGGGCGGGGCGATGGAGTGCGAACGGTCAAGGAAGCTGACATGGCTCTGTCTGTTCTCCACGCCACTCAGGTAAACACGCGCTGTATTCCGTATACAAAATTCGACGCGACGAACGGTCGGAAATCTGCGGTGAAAGGCCTGGCCTTCCACCATGCGGGAAGGTCGCCGCGATCCCGAAGGGGCCGGGCCGGACGACTGAGGCGATCCGCTGCCCGCTCTCGCCGTCACGCCGACGGTGCGGCGGAAATCACACTGGTGCGACGTGTACTCGGGCAGGCCAGCGCCGGTCGCCAGCGACGTGGTGCTGCTGACCAGCATCTTCCAGGAGGCGGGCGCGAAGAGAAGCTCCGGCATAGTCGCCGTCCGCGACGGCGACTATGCCGTCTTGGCGACTTCGGGCAGCCATTGACAACCGTTGCCGAGCTGGTCTGAGATCTTGAGACCAGACCGGCCGCCGAGAGCGGAAGAGAGAAGGAGGTGCGGCGCGTGATCGCGCGAGTATGGCGAGGATGGGCTCCGAAGGCGACGGCCGACGACTATCAGCGCCACTACGAGTCCGAGGTGGCGCAGCATCTTCAGCAGGTGAAGGGCTTTTGCGGCGCCCGCCTGCTGCGCCGCGACGACGGTCGGGAAGTGATGTTCACCTCCATCACGTTCTTCGCCGGTATGGAGGACGTACGTGCGTTCGCCGGGGACGATCCGGAGCAGGCCGTCGTCGAAGAGGCGGCCCGCCGCGCCCTTTCCCGATGGGACGAACGCGTCACCCACCACGAGGTCGCGGTCGACCTCGCCGGATGACCGGCCGACCCGAGACATCCGGGTCCCGATAACCGCCTTCCGTGACGCCGATGGGCCGGGGCCAAGGCGGTTGAGGTCTCCTCAACCGCCTCATGGTCGGCCGCGGTCGTTCCTCGGTCTTCAATGGCGCGGGTGGGCAATAGTCCTCGTCGGCCGAAGTGAGATGCCTTTCGCCGGCACGAAGTCATACGCTTCGGCCACGGTAACCGCCGGGGGCCGTTCGGCTGATCACATCGCTTCGTGGAGGGCTCCGCGCTTGACGGCGCGGAGGAACGACTTCCACGCCGCGGGCGTGCAGATGAGCGTCGGCCCGGTCGGGTTCTTGCTGTCGCGGACGGCGATGATGCCGGGGATATTGGTGGCGACTTCGACGCAGTTGCCGCCATTGTTGCCGCTACGCGCGCTTTTCCTCCAGACGGCCCCGGAGAGGTCAACGGGGGTCAGGCTTCCGGCTCCCATTGCTCTGCTGTTTCCTCGATCTTTTTGAGCGATTCACCCGGACGATACGCCTCTGCACGTAGTCTGTCATATCTATCCCAGATCAGCGATGCCAGATCATTACCCGCTGATACCTCGCCGCGACCCGCGGAGTCCACGGAGATGGTCGTCGGTGCGTCTGGTAGCTCGGCGAGATCAGATCGCTCCGTGGAGGGCTCCGCCCTTGACGGCGCGGAGGAACGACCTCCATGAGGTCGGCGTGTAGAGGAGCGTCGGCCCGGCCGGGTTCTTACTGTCGCGGACGGCGACGAGACCGGGGATATTGGTGGCCACCTCGACGCATTCCCCGCCGTTGTTGCCGCTGTGGGAGCTCTTCTTCCAGGCGGCCATGGAGAGGTCGATGTTGATCAGCTTTTCGGCTTCCATTGCTCCGCTGCTTCCTCGATTCTTCTGAGCGATTCGCCTGGACGAAACGCTTCTGCGCGAAGTCTGTCATATCTATCCCAAATGAGCGATACCAGCTCATGGTCCGCTGATACCTCCCCACGGCCGGCGGAATCCACGGACACAGTCGTGGGTGCGTCCGGCAACTCCGCGATGACGAAGGCCGACAGCAGGCCGTCGGTGCAGGGGGTGTCGTAGGGGACCACTTGTACGGTCGCGTAACGACAGCGGGCGACGGTGGCCAGATGCCTGAGCTGTTCGTGCATGATCCGGGCATTGCCGATCGGGCGCTTGAGCACCCATTCGTCGATGAGGACCCACAACTCCGGGGGCTTCTCCCGGTGCAGGATCTGCTGGCGTTCCATGCGGGAGTTGACCTGGTCCTCCACCTCGGCCTCCGGAGTCGAGAAGTGGCCAAGAAAGATGGCTCGCGCGTAGGCCTCGGTCTGGAGCAGTCCGGGGATCACGGAGGGAGCCCAGGCGCGCAGCACGGTCGCGTGGGGCTCGATCTCGTCGAGCCAGCGTATGAACCAGCCGGGGCCGGTGGGGGACTGCCGGGTGCGCCGCCAGAGCCGGACGAAGTAGTCGCTCGTGGGGAGATTGAAGATGCGATCGCACGCTTCGGCGAAGTCGAGCTGGGGATTGCGGCTGGCCGTCTCGATGTGTCCGATGAGCGAGGGCGAGCAGCCCAGGCGCTCGGATAGGCGGGCTTGGGAAAGGCCCAGTTCCTTGCGGCAGCGGGCCAGTTCGTGGCCGAAGCGCTGCAATGGGGTAAGGCGCGGATCGGAATCGGGGGGCATGTCCGTCTCCTTCGCTTTTTCGGTTTTTCGGTGACGCGCGTTGACCGTACGGCGACGGGCATGACTTCGTCGGAGGTTTTCTGTCGCCGTACTGTCCCTGGATTCTAGGTACGCGGCACCGTTCTCGCTGGGCATTATGCGGAAACCCCAATGGTTATCCGGCCAGGTCATCACAATAATCCGACATTTGTCCCATGTCGCTGAGGCGGTCGCTACAGCCGGGATCGTGAATGTGGAGTGGTCTCGCCGGAATGACGGAAGCGAGATGGCTGATGGTGAATGCGCCCATTATTCGCCGTAATTATGCTGAGTTGTCGACTGATCCGCTGTCGGCGGCGTTCGCCCGACGCCACGTGGGCCGGGTGCTCACGTCCTGGGGACGCCGGGAGCTGATCGAGGCGGCGCAACTCATCATCAGCGAGCTCGTCACCAACGCGCTCAAGGCGGCGGCCGAACCGCCCGCGCCGCCGGACCCGTACATCTGGATCGGCCTGCACCAGGCGAACGGCCGCGTGGTCCTGGAGGTCTGGGACCCCAGCCGCACGCCGCCCAAGCTCGTCGATCCCGGCCCCGACGCGCTCGGCGGGCGCGGTCTGCTGCTGGTGGACGACCTGGCCGCCGACTGGGGCTACCGGTGGCCGCGTACGGGCGGAAAGGTCGTCTGGGCCGCGCTGAAGACCGAGGGGTGAAGCCGCCGCGAACGGTGAGAACCTCGCCGGAGGCGAAGGGGCCGATCAACGATCGGGGGACGCCAGGGCCGGAGGCAGGGGGACCGCTCGGGCGTCCGTGACCGTGAAGGTGCCCGCCACCTGCTGATCGCGCAGGAGGAACCCGACGACGCCCGCGATCGCCTGGGCGGCGTCGTGGGCGGGGGCGTGGCCGGTCAGCAGGTAGACCAGAGGGGTGGACGGCTGGGCGAGGGTGAACTGACGGCCGTGACGGCGTACCTCCTTGAGGGTTCTGACGGGGATGGCCCGTGTGGCGGTGAACCAGACGGCCACCTGCCACATGGGTGACGCCGGATCCGGATCGAGCGAATCCTCGTAACAGGTCACGCAGCCGGAACGGGCATTCCGCCCGTGGGGGCACGCCCAGGCGTCCGCCTCGCTGGACATGCTTCGATCCGACATGACCCGATCCTTTCGCATCGGCGCGACGACCATCTGGACCGGGCGTGCCCGGTCGTCGCGTCGGCGAGAGGTTCCGTGACGCCCCCCACCGACTCCCGTGACGGGGGCGGCGTGTAGTTCGTCGTCGGCGCGCGGGGTCGCCTCGATGTCGCCCTGTTCGATCGCCGTGCGGAACCGGTCGTTGGTCTGGCGTGGTGGGCGACGGACAAGCCCCGTCTTATCGGGCATGACCTGGTGGTCGCCTCGCCGGATCCGGTGGAGGGCCGCTCGCCTTGCGACGCCGAGACCTCCCCTGGGGGCGGTTTCGGCGTCAGTCGGCCCCGGCGGCGACGGCCTCTCCCCACAGGAGTCTGCGGCGCAGTTCGACCGCGTCCCCGGCCAGGGCGGAGACAAGGGTTCCAGGGGCGGCGAGGGGGAGTACGGCCACGCCGTCGGCGATGGTCGCGGTGGCGGGGCGGCGGTCGGCCGGGGGCGTGAACGCGGGTCCGGCGAGCAGGGTGCTGCCGACACAGCGGGCCGTGCCGTACACGGCGGGGCTGGTGTCGACGGCGGGATCGCCGACGGCGAGTTGCTGGCGGAGCAGGGGTACGCCGCCGATCGTGGCGTCGAAGCGGGTGCGGCAACGGCCCGGCGCCTCGCCGTGACGGCCGAAGATGATCTCTTCGCGCCACAGCACCGAGGCCGTGGGGGCCAGTGAGAGCCGTACGAGCAGGTGGTGGTCGCAGGCGGCGGCCAGGATGGTCGGTTCGGGGGTGAAGCGGAGGGTGGCGCCGGGGCCGACCCGGGCATTCACGATCATGCGGGACGGCCCGCCCTGACCCGGGAGGACCAGGGGGGCGGCGACCGAGCGGAGCTCCAGGCCGGTGCCGGCGGCGACGTCGATGTCCAGCTCCAGGTGGTCGCCGCCGAGCGGTCCGGCGGCGGTGGAGATCAGGTGAACCTGGTCCGGCCCGGTACGGCGAAGCGTGAGCGGCGGCTCGGACCGCAGCGTGGCCAGGACGGTCCCGCCGCGCGAGGACGCCTCGGTGACGACGACCGCCTGGGCACGCAGGGCACGCCGTGACGGGCGGAGCCGTCCGTCTCCCGCCGCCTCCCCGGCGGCGGCGGGAGACGCGGACGCGAGCGCGGCGTGTCGTCTCATCGGGGCTGCGGCCCGCTCAAGGCTGCGGCGTCGGCGCCGGATGCTCGTGGTGGTCGGGATGCTCGTGGGCCGCCTTCCAGGCGCCGAGGACGCTGGTGACCCACTCGGCGACGGCGTGCGCCCGGGCGTCCTCGCGCAGCGAGGTGAACAGCACCGGCCTGCCGTCCCGCACGGCCTTGGCGTCGCGGGACATGACGGTGAGGTCGGCCCCGACGAGGGGCGCGAGGTCGGTCTTGTTGATGACCAGCAGGTCGGCGCCGGTGACGCCCGGCCCGCCCTTGCGCGGCACCTTGTCGCCGCCGGAGACGTCCAGGACGAAGATCTGCTTGTCGGCGAGGCCGCGGCTGAACGTCGCGGTCAGGTTGTCGCCGCCGCTCTCCACGATCACCAGGTCGAGGGGGCCGAAACGCTCCTCCAGGGTCTCGACCGCGTCGAGGTTGGCGACGATGTCGTCGCGGATCGCCGTGTGCGGGCAGCAGCCCGTCTGCACGGCGAGGATGCGTTCGGGATCGAGTACGCCCGCCTTGCGGAGGAACTCGGCGTCCTCGGTGGTGTAGATGTCGTTGGTCACCACGCCGAGGCGCAGCGCGGGCCCGAGGGTCCGGCACAGGGCGGCGACCAGGGCGGTCTTGCCGCTGCCCACCGGGCCGCCGACGCCGAGACGCAGCGCCCGCCCGTGCGGGTCGGGAGCGTCGTGCTGATCGCTGTGGTCAACGCCCATGAGGCTCGTCCTTCTGTCGGGGAGAGTCGGCCGGGTCTGCCCGGTCCTGCCTGAATTGCGTCGCGTGCAGGAGCGCGGGCCGGTCAGGAGACAAACAGCCGCACCTCCCTGCGCAGGTGGCCTTCGGCCAGGAGATCGAGCGCCGGAGCGCCGCAGGACGGCAGCGCCGCCCAGTCGTACCGGATCGTGTGGTCGTGCGCCACGTCGTCGATGCGGGAGCCGGGCGAGGCATCCTCACGCGACGTGAAGTCGCGTGCATGGCCGTGATCCGAGGCCGTGCCGCCGGGGCGGTCGGTCGGTTCAGGCGATTCGCCGGTCTCCCTGGTGTCCCTCTGGCCTGCGACGCCGACGGAGATCGTGTCGTCGGCTGCCGGGGTGCGGCCGAGAGGCTCGGTGCATTGGGGCGGTACGCCCATCTCGCCCACCAGGGCGTCGTTCACCGCCGCGACGGCGGCCGTGGCCGTGCCGTCGAGTTCGGGGGAGAGGTCGGCGAGCAGCCGGTGCACGGTGACGGGATCGAGGCCGAGCAGGCGCACGGCCGCCGTCGCCGGTCCGGTGATCGCGTTGTAGGCCGCCGCCAGCGCCGCGTCCCTTGGCGGGCATCCGGCGGCGCAGGCGACCGCGCCGAGCGCGACGGGGTGGTGCGCCCCTTCCGGCAGCGCCAGGGCCAGTCCGTCCAGCACCGCCGACGGCCAGATTCGCCGCGCGCTGCGCACGAGCAGCCGGCCCTGGGTACGGCTCGCCGTGCGCATGGCGGGCGAGGGGGTCCGGGCGTCGGCCTCCGCGTCCAGTTCCCCCCACAGGCCGGCGGATTCCTCCGGTGACGCGTCTCCGGCCGGGGGCGTGTCACCGGGCGAGGCCGCCCTCGTGGTACCCGATTCGCGGGCCGGGGCGCGGCCCCGAGCCCTGGATTCGGCGTCGGATGCGCCATCCGCCGGAGAGGGCCGGAAGATCCCGTCTCGCACGGCCGATTCCCGCCGCGGCTTCACCTGGTCCCCAATGGTGGCGGCGAGGTGGCAGGCGGCGGCGGAGAGGGCGGCGGCGACGAGTCCCGTCGTGGCGAGCCGGCCTCGGAGGAACCGCGCCAGATCCTCCGGGCCGGCGATCGCCCCGACGTGAACCGCCTCCTCGGCTCCCCCGGAGTGGGCGTGCCCGCCCGCGGGTAGCCGGGAGTCGGCGATCAGGAGGAGGGCGGCGGACAGGCCGGTGGTGCCGAATCCGGTGGCGGCGTCCGCCGCGCCTCGTGTGCCGTGCATCAGAACAGGCCGTACATCAGAACAGGAAGTACCGCTGGGCCATGGGCAGCCGCTCGGCGGGCGCGGGCTCGATGAGCTCCCCGTTGATCCGGACGGCGAAGGTGTCCGGATCCACGTGGATCGCGGGCAGCGCGCCGTTGTGCGGCATCGACTCCTTTCCTCGGCCGCGCACGTCCGCGACGGCGACCAGCTTGCGTCGTACGGCCAGCCGCTCCGCGAGCCCGGCCTCGATCGCCTGCGGGGCGACGAAGTGCAGCGACGTGGCGGAGGCGGCGGCGGGCATCGCCCCGAACATGGGCCGGGGCATCACCGGCTGCGGCGTGGGGATGGAGGCGTTGGCGTCGCCCATCTGCGCGTAGGCGATCATGCCGCCCTTGAGCACCAGGTGCGGCTTGACGCCGAAGAAGGCGGGCTCCCACAGCACCAGGTCGGCGAGCTTGCCCGCCTCGACGGACCCGACGTGCGCGTCCACCCCATGGGCAATGGCCGGACAAATCGTATATTTCGCGACGTAGCGTTGGGCGCGGAGGTTGTCGGCCCGGCCCGAGCAGTTCGACCCGAGCACGCCCCTGCGGTGCTTCATCACGTGCGCCGTCTGCCACGTCCGGATGATCGTCTCGCCGATCCGCCCCATCGCCTGCGAGTCCGATCCGATCATCGAGATCGCCCCGAGGTCGTGCAGCACGTCCTCGGCCGCCATCGTCGTCGGCCGGATCCGCGACTCGGCGAACGCCAGGTCCTCGGGCACCGCCGGGTTGAGATGGTGGCACACCATCAGCATGTCCAGGTGCTCGTGCAGCGTGTTGACCGTGTACGGCCGGGTCGGGTTCGTCGAGGACGGCAGCACGTTCGCGTGCGAGGCCATCGTGATGATGTCGGGCGCGTGCCCGCCGCCCGCCCCCTCGGTGTGGTACGCGTGGATCACCCGGTCGCCGATCGCGCCCAGCGTCGACTCGACGAACCCGGCCTCGTTGAGCGTGTCGGTGTGGATCGCCACCTGCACCCCGGTCGCGTCCGCCACCCGCAGGCAGGCGTCGATCGCGGCGGGGGTCGTGCCCCAGTCCTCGTGCAGCTTGAAGCCGCTCGCGCCCATCCGGAGCTGTTCGAGCAGCCCCTCCTCGCTCACCGTGTTGCCCTTGCCGAGCAGCGCCACGTTGACCGGCATGCCGTCCATCGCCTCGAGCATGCGCGGCAGGTACCAGCCGCCGGTCACGGTCGTCGCCTTGGTGCCCTCGGCCGGGCCGGTGCCGCCGCCGATCAGCGTGGTGACGCCCGCGGAAAGGGCCTCGTCGACGATCTGCGGGCAGATCAGGTGCACGTGCGAGTCGATCGCCCCGGCGGTGACGATCTTCCCGTTCCCGGCGAGGATCTCGGTGGACGGGCCGATGACCAGGTCCGGGTGTACGCCGTCCATGGTGTCCGGGTTGCCGGCCTTGCCGATCGCGACGATGCGCCCGTCGCGTACCCCGATGTCGGCCTTGACCACGCCCCAGTGGTCGAGGATCACCGCGCCGGTGATCACCAGGTCGGGGGCGCCCTCCGCGCGGGTGGCGCGGGCCTGGCCCATCGACTCGCGGATCACCTTGCCGCCGCCGAAGACCGCCTCGTCGCCCGCTCCGGCGGGGCCCATGCTGAGGTCGTCGGTGATCTCGACGTACAGGTCGGTGTCGGCGAGCCGTACCCGGTCGCCGGTGGTGGGGCCGTAGAGCAGCGCGTACCGGGCGCGGTCGATGGTCGGCCCAGGCACGGGGGTCGGCCCTGGGACCGGCCCTGAGATCGGCCCAGAGGTCGGCTCAGACATCGGGGCTCCTGTCCAGCGGTCCGGCCCACTCGGGCCGCAGGCCCGGCACGACGCGGCGGCCGGTGATCGGAACGAGCGTCACGTCGCGTTCCACGCCCGGCTCGAACCGGATCGCGGTCCCGGCGGGCACGTCCAGCCGCATGCCCCAGGCGGCCTCGCGGTCGAACCGCAGCCCCGGATTCGCGGCGGCGAAGTGATAGTGCGAGCCGACCTGCACGGGCCGGTCGGCGGTGTTGACCACCCGCACGGTACGGCGTTCGCGCCCCGGGTTGAGCGGGATCGGGCCGTCCCCGAAGACGATTCCTCCCGGTGCCTCCGGTACCGGGAGCGCCCCGTCGGTGGCGCTCATTGGATCGGATTGTGGACGGTGACGAGCTTGGTCCCGTCGGGGAAGGTCGCTTCGATCTGCACCGATTCCAGCATCTCGGGCACCCCCTCCATGACGTCCTCACGGCGCAGCACCTTGCGTCCGGCCTCCATCAGATCGGCCACGCTCTGCCCGTCCCTGGCGCCCTCCAGAAGGAAGGACGCGATGATCGCGGTAGCCTCGGGATGGTTGAGGCGGAGCCCGCGGGCCTTGCGATCGCGCGCCACGCCCGCGGCGACGTGAATGAGCAGGCGTTCCCGCTCATGTGGAGTGAGCCGCATGGCGGGACCCTAGGTAACGGGCGTTTCCACGACGTTAATCCGCCATTTCGGCGATGTGTCGTATCCCGGGCCGGACCTATCGGCGAATAACCGTCACGGGTGAACCTCCCGCAAACAGCAATTAACGTACCGGAACTTGCTGGGAAATTTGCCCAAGTCACCTTGACGGTCAGGTAGTAGCGCGGGGGCGGAGCCGCAGGGAGGACAATTGCGGAATTCATCCTGGCCGGGCATATCGCGGATCGGCGCGCTGGTCGCCGCCTCGATCATCGGCCTCGCCGCCTGTGGGGGTGGAACGAGCCAGAGCACGAGCGGAGCGACCGGAGGTGCGGCGGGAGACACGATCAAGGTCGGCATTCTGCATTCGCTGAGCGGCACGATGGCGATCAGCGAAGTGACCGTGAAGGACGCCGAACTTCTCGCGATCGAGGAAATCAACGCCGCCGGCGGCGTGCTCGGCAAGAAGCTCGAACCGGTCGTCGAGGACGGCGCGTCCGACTGGCCGACGTTCGCCGAAAAGGCCACCAAACTCATCGCCCAGGACAAGGTCGCCACCGTCTTCGGCGGATGGACCTCGGCCAGCCGCAAGGCGATGCTGCCGGTCTTCGAGAAGCGCAAGGCGCTGCTGTGGTACCCCGTGCAGTACGAGGGCCTGGAGAGCTCGCCGTACATCTTCTACACCGGCGCCACCACCAACCAGCAGATCGTCCCGGCGCTCGACTATCTGAAAGAGGAGGGCAAGAAGAAGCTGTTCCTGGTCGGCAGCGACTACGTCTTCCCCCGCACCGCCAACAAGATCATCAAGGCGTACGCGGCGGCGAACGGCATGGAGATCCTCGGCGAGGAGTACACGCCGCTCGGCCACACCGAGTACAGCACGCTGGTGAACAAGGTGGTCGAGGCCAAGCCGGACGCGGTGTTCAACACCCTCAACGGCGACAGCAACGTGGCCTTCTTCAAGCAGTTCAAGAGCGCGGGCGTGACCGCCGAGAGCATGCCGGTCATGTCGGTCAGCGTCGCCGAGGAGGAGGTCAAGGGCATCGGCGTCGACAACATCGCCGGTCACCTGGTGGCCTGGAACTACTACCAGACCACCGACCTGCCGGCGAACAAGAAGTTCGTCGACGCCTTCAAGGCCAAGTACGGCGCCGACCGCGTCACCTCCGACCCGATGGAGGCCGGCTACAACGCGGTCTACCTGTGGGCCGAGGCGGTGAAGAAGGCCGGCACCACCGAGGTGGAGGCGGTCAAGAAGGCCGCGGGCGGCATCGCCCTGGAACGGCCCGAGGGCATGGTCACCATCGACGGCGAGAACCAGCACATGTTCAAGACCGCCAGGATCGGCGTGATCGAGCCGGACGGCCTCATCAAGGAGGTGTGGAACTCCGGTAAGCCGATCAAGCCGGACCCGTACCTGAAGACCTACACCTGGGCGGGCGGCCTGAGCTAGCCGCCCGGCACGAGCGGGTTCCGGGGCACGGCCGCGACCTGACCGGGGACAGGACCCCGGCGCGGCGACGCGGCGCGGCCGTGCTCCGGAACCGGACCTCCGGACCTCCGGACCTCCAGGACCAGGAAAGACAAGGGAGCCGGGTTGCAGGCGTTTGTCAACCAATTGCCCGTCGGGCTGTCGATCGCGGCCGTGCTGCTGCTCATAGCGCTCGGCCTGACGTTCACGTTCGGCCAGATGGGTGTGATCAACATGGCCCACGGCGAATTCATAATGGCCGGGGCCTACACGGCGTACCTGCTGCAGGATCTCGTCGGCAACCAGGCCGTCCCGGTCGCGTTGCCGATCGCCTTCCTCGTCGCGGGCGCCATGGGCTGGGTGCTTGAGCGCCTGGCCATCCGGCGCTTCTACGGCCGCCCGCTGGACACGCTGCTGCTCACCTGGGGCGTCAGCCTCGTGCTGCAGCAGCTCGCCCGCGACCTGTTCGGCGCCCCCAACGTCCAGGTGGTCGCGCCGGGCTGGCTGACGGGCGGCCTCCCGCTGTTCGGCACCCAGATCCCGTACGCCCGACTGTTCATCCTCGCCCTCGCCGCCGGGTGCGTGGTCGCGATCTGGGCCTATCTCACCAGGTCGTCCCAGGGCCGCCGGATGCAGGCGGTGATGCAGAACCGGCAGCTCGCCTCCACCAGCGGCATCAACACCGGCCGGGTGGACCAGCTCACCTTCTTCATCGGCTCGGGCCTGGCCGGCATCGCCGGCGTCGCGCTCACGCTGATCGGGCCCGTCGGCCCGTCGCTCGGCACCTACTACATCGTGGACGCGTTCCTGGTGGTCGTGTGCGGGGGCCTCGGCCAGCTCCGCGGGGCCGTGCTCGCGGCGCTCGGGCTCGGGCTGCTCAACTCCTACGCCGAGTTCTGGACGAACGCCAGCCTGGCGAAGGTCATCGTCTTCGCCGCGATCATCGCGTTCCTCCAGCTCCGCCCGCAGGGGCTGTTCGTACTGCGATCGAGGGCGCTGACATGACCATCACCGAGAAGACCGCACCCGAGCAAGCCGTCCCCGCCGCGGCCACCCCGCGCGAGCGGATCGCCCACGCGGTCCGCTCGGGCCCGGCCCTGTTCGTCGCGGTCGCCGTGCTCGCCCTCGTCGTCGCGCCGCTGGCGCTGGAGCCGTTCCGGCTGGGGCTGCTCGCCAAGTACCTGTGCTTCGCGATCGTCGCCCTCGGCATCGGCCTCGCCTGGGGCCGGGGCGGCATGCTCACCCTCGGGCAGGGGGTGTTCTTCGGCATCGGCGGCTACGCGATGGGCATGTACCTCAAGCTCAACGACGCCGGCGGCGACCTGCCCGACTTCATGGTGTGGAGCGGCGTGGAGACGCTGCCCGCGCTGTGGGAGCCGTTCCGCAGCCCGGCGTTCGCGATCGCCGCGGCCGTGCTCGCCCCGATCGCGGTCGCCGCCGTGCTGGGCACGCTCGTGTTCCGCCAGCGGGTACGCGGCGCGTACTTCGCCATCCTCACCCAGGCCCTCGCCGCCGCCCTGGTGATCCTGCTCGTCGGCCAGCAGGGCCTGACCGGCGGCACCAACGGCCTGACCAACTTCTTCGAGCTGTTCGGCCAGGACCTCGCGGCCGAACAGACCCAGCAGGGCCTCTACTTCGTCGTGGCGATCATCCTCGGGCTGCTGTTCCTGTTCGCCTGGCACCTCAACCGCAGCCGCTTCGGCAAGCTGCTGGTCGCGGTCCGCGACGGGGAGGACCGGGTACGGTTCCTCGGCTACAACCCGGCCACGGTCAAGACCATCACCTTCGCCATATCGGCGGGCATGGCGGGCATCGCCGGGGCCCTGTTCGTGCCGGTCGTCGGCATCATCTCGCCCGCGCTGCTCGGCGTGGTGCCCTCGCTGGAGCTCGTGGTCGCCGTCGCGGTCGGCGGCCGGTACGTGCTCGGCGGGGCGGTGCTCGGCGCGGTGATCATGAACTATGCCAAGACCGCCTTCAGCGAGGAGTTCGCCGGCGGCTGGCTCTACCTGCAGGGCGCGCTGTTCATCCTGGTCATGACGCTCGCCCCCGGCGGCATCGCCGGGCTGATCGCCTCGGCCCGGGAGGCCCTGGCGCGGCGGCGCGGCCGTACGACTCCGGAATGGACGGCCCCGGAGGCGAAGGAGGCGACATGACCCCGACCGACGACAACCACGCCAACGGCGTGCCAGGCGACAACCACGCCAACGGCGTCCCCGGCGAAAGCCCGCTGCTGGAGATCAAGGACCTGTCGGTGGTCTTCGACGGCTTCCGCGCCCTCGACGGGGTGAACCTCACCGTGCGGAAGGGCGAGCTGCGCTTCCTGATCGGCCCGAACGGCGCCGGCAAGACCACCCTCGTCGATGTGACCACCGGCCTCACCAAGCCCGCCACCGGCTCGGTCCGCTTCGCCGGCGCCGAGCTGGTCGGCCGCAAGGAGCACCAGATCGTCCGCATGGGCGTGGGCCGTACCTTCCAGACGTCGGTGGTGTTCGAGGCGCTCACCGTCGTGGAGAACCTCGACCTGGCCGCGTCGTTCCGGAAACCCCTGTGGTCGCTGGGACGCCGCAGACGCGGTGTTTCGGACGCGGTCGCCCGGGCATTGGAGACCACAGGTCTGACCGATCTCGCCGGCAGCGCCGCCGGTGTGCTCTCTCACGGCCAGCGTCAATGGCTGGAGATCGGCATGTTGATCGCACAGGAACCGCGGCTGCTGCTGCTCGACGAGCCGGTGGCCGGCATGTCGAAGGAGGAGCGTGCCCGCACCGGAGAGCTGCTCACCCAGATCGCCGAGGAGCACACGGTGATCGTGATCGAGCACGACATGGATTTCCTGCGCCGTTACGCCTCGGTCGTCACGGTGTTGCACGAGGGCAAAGTGCTCATGGAAGGCTCGGTGGACCAGGTGCGCACGGACCCGAAGGTACGTGAGGTCTATCTCGGCCGGGCCGCCCAGCCGGTCCACGGGGAGGTGGGGTAGGTGCTGTCGGTCCGAGGTCTCGACGCCGGGTACGGCAGGGCGCGCGTGCTGTTCGGCGTGTCCCTGGACGTCGAGCCGGGTCAGCTCATGTGCGTCATGGGCCGCAACGGCGTCGGCAAGACCACGCTGCTGAACACGATCATGGGGGTGCTGCCCGCGTCCGCCGGCACCGTCACCTTCGAGGGCCGCGACGTCACCCACCTCAAACCCCACGAGCGCGTACGGCTCGGCATGGGCTACGTCCCCCAGGGCCACGAGACCTTCCCGCAGCTCAGCGTCCTCGGCAACCTGCTGGTGACCCTGGAGGCCTCGCCACACAAGGACAACGGCGCGATCGAAGAGGCCCTGGAGATCTTCCCCCGCCTCAAGCCGATCCTCAAGCGCCGCGCAGGCTTCCTCTCCGGCGGCCAGCAACAGCAACTCGCCATGGCCCGCGCCCTGGTCACCCGGCCGAAGCTGCTCATCCTCGACGAGCCCACCGAGGGCATCCAGCCGTCGATTATCCTGGAAATCGAGGAAGCGATCGAACGCCTGCACGCCTCTGGCCTCGCGGTCCTGCTCGTCGAGCAGTACCTGGATCTGGCCCTGCGCATGGCCGACCGCTTCCTCATCCTCGACGCGGGCCACGTCGTCCACTCCGGCGCGGCCGACGAACTGCGCGGCGAGGAGGTGCACCGCCTCCTCGCGGTCTGACCCGCCAAACCCGCGCCCGCGCCAACGCATCCGTACCGCCTGGTTCGGGACTGTCGATGAGTTCGCAGGGTGGCGTCGTCGGCGACCGGACGATCAACCATGCCCTGACCTTCTCTTATGCCTATTAGTAGCGTTTCCATTACCAAGAGTGTCATTGCGCGTTACGATTGGTAGCCAGATCAATCACGCGATCTCACACTCAGGTGCGTGGTCCTGCGTGTGATTCGTGTGGAAGCGCGTGGAGACGAGAGAAGGCGACGATGGCCAACCCCGTGGAGATCGACCCGGAGCAGTCCCCCAGACACCGCTTCGCCTTCGAGATGCGAAAGCATCGCCTGCGGGAGGGATGGACGCAGAAGCACCTCGCGAAGCTGCTTCTGGTGGCGACCAGCACGGTGGGCAACATCGAAACGACCTACCGCGCACCCGATCAGCGGTTCGCCGCCGAACTTGATCGTGTGTTCGGCCTGCAGGGAGAGTTCCAGCAGCTCTATCGGAACATCCGCTTCGAGACCGCCCCGCCGCACGTCCGGGACTATCGGGCCGCCGAGGAGAAGGCGGACGAGTTGCACATCTGGAGCCCCATGCTGATCCCCGGCATGTTCCAGACCGAGGCGTACGCACGCAAGATTTTCGAGGACGCGCCGGGCATCACCCCTGATGAGGTCGACGCGAGAGTGCATCGCCGGATGCAGCGTCAGACGCTCGTCACCCGCGACCGGGGCCCGCTGGTCCTGGGCCTGATCGACGAGGGTGCGCTGCACCGGTGGTATGGCGGTGCCGCCTTGATGCGCGAGCAGTTCGACCGGCTTCTGGAAATCGCCGTGAGGCCCGGGGTGACCATTCAGATCGTGCCCTACGCCTCGCAGAGCGCAGCCGGTCTCATGGGTGCTTTCGAGATCGCCATCATCAACGGCAGCGCGTATGCTGCGTATCTGGACTCCACCCCTGATGGGCGCACCGCCGGAGACCGCAGTATCCTCGCCCGCGTCCTCAGCCGCTGGAACCGTCTCCGCGCGGCGGCGCTACCTGAGCGCCCATCGCTCGAATTGATCAAGGAGATGGGTAACCGATGGACCTGACCAACGCGGACTGGCGCAAGTCCACCCGGTCCGGCGACAACGAGGGAACCTGCGTGGAGGTCGCCACCAATCTGCCTGGCGTTGTCGCCGTGCGCGACAGCAAGGACCCCGGTGGCCCGGCGCTTATTTTCCAGCCCGGCGAGTGGGCGGCCTTCCTCGCTGATCTAAAGAATGGGGAGCTCAATCCCTGACCGGCCATCAGCCCCGAGAGCCCTCGGCGTCGGTCGAGGGCTCTACTGTCGGCACCAGCTTCGAGGAGATGGCTCGCGGGCTCTGTTGGCCGGACGGTACCTGGACTGGTCGTGGTCCAAGCCGAAACATGAATGAGTTGACCCCGCGCTGGAAAAGCTTTTGTAGGAACCCGGGCCGAAGCCGCGCCGTTGCTCTGGTTGACGGAGCATGGGCGGTACGGCCCGCTGAGGATTTGTCGCGCCTGTCGGTACGTCCTCGGGGAGGGCTCGGTGTATGGGCGGATTCGCGTGGGCGCGGGGCGTCGTCGGCTCTTTTCGTCACGACGCTACGAGGGACGAGGGACTTGTGCCGCGGAGAAGACGGTGCGTGCCACGACGGGCGGTCTATTCGCGGTGGGACCGACTCGTCTGTTTCGGGGCTTTGGGTCGGCGGTGTGTGGCAGTGACGCGGTGAACGCGGTGTGGCTGCCCACGCGCTTTGGCTGGGCGGTGCGCGGCCTCCGTCTGGACGGCACCGCACATGCACGTCCATGGTGCCGATTGGCGGTGCGCGGCCGTCAAAAGGCAGGGGCGATGTATCCGCCTCCGCGCCCGGAGACGGGCGATGTGCGATCGGTGAAGGCGGAGTGATGGGCGGCCGGGTCGATTGGCTGATGTTCGGCCGGGGGCAGGGGGCGGGGTTTGGGCTGCGCCGGTCCTCGTTTGAGGACGCGGGGGAGCGGGCGCGCTGGGAGGGGCGGCTGGTGAGCCTCGCCGAGCCGCGTGCGGGTGTGGGCACCGAGGGCGGGGGGAGCGTGTGCCGCCTGGTGTGGGGGGACAAGGTGATCGTGTTGCACCGGTCGCCTGTGCCTGATTCCGGTTCGGCGGCGCCGCTCGCGACCTATGCCTACATCGGGGAGGGGGCGCGGTTCGAGCCAAGGGAGGTGCTGGTCACGGCCGGTCTCTGGCAGGGGCTCGTCCCCGCGCCGGGCGGCCGGGACGGCCCGATCGACGCCGACCGCCTGCCGCCGCTCACGCCGCGCATGCTGGACGAGGTCATGGCGCGGGCTCGGAGGCCCCCGCACGATGCGCTGCGTCGTCTGACGGCGGAGGTTCTACGCGATCCCGGACGCGGCTTCTCGTGCCGTCTTTCGCCGGGCGCCCCGCCCAAGGCGCTCATGTGGGGCCTGATGGACCTGCTCGGTGATGTTGTCGGTGATGGGAGCGGACGTTATTGGACGTTCTCCACGGCGGAGGCCGATGACGTGCGTTCCCGCCTTCCCAGGTTCGTATTCCTCGACGAGTGGCGGCACAGCCGCCTTCAGCCCAGTCACTTCCGCCTCGACCTGACCGGCCCACCCCCGCCCGGGGACGACCCCTGCCTCCGTGCCGCGGACGTTCTCCTCGACGCCTACCTGCGCGGATCCGCCGAGAGCGTCGGTTTGCTGCTGCGCCGTACGGGGGCGGCCCGGGGCAGGCTCGGCGAGCCCAAACGCATCGCACGCCTCCTCGCCTTCGCCGAGGGCATGGGCGTCCCCGTGGCCGGCGATGTTCCCGGCGTCAGCGAGGAGGGCGAGCCCACCGTGGAACGCCGCCTGCCCGACGTCTCCGCCCTCCGCCGTACCGACCCCCACCCCTCGGATACCGGCCCCCCGTCCCCGTCCGCCCCCCGGCCTCGAGAGCCTTACCCCTTCGAGCGTCCCGCCTCCCGCACCCGTCGGCCTTACGAGGCGTCGTCCCAGCCGTTCCCGGCGGTCCCGCCTCAGGCCGATCCCGGCAGTCAGGGGCATGCCCCGGAAGGGGCGGGTCCGGGGGAGCAGGGGCGGACGGCGTTGTTCCGGGCGGTTGGTCCTCGTGTTGCGCCTGGGCCGGGTGGGGATGTGCCGGTAGAGCCGGAGGTGGGTGAGGAGGGCGATCAGGAGCGGCGCCCCGGAGAGCAGGGGTGGAGCGGGCCGGAGCCGAGCGGGGTTCGAGTACGGGAGGCCGGGCCGGGAGAGTCCTCGCCTGGTGAGGTGAGGCCTGAAGACGTGCGGGTGGCCGCGCATGGCACGCTGGTCCCCCCACCAAGATCAGGGAGCGCGGGCGATGGCCCTTCCTCGGCGGAGGAGTCGCCTGTCGTGGCCGGTGCTCCGGTGGCGTATTCGGCTCCGGAGGCCGCTCCGGCCGGAGAGCCGGCGGTTGTCGGTGGAACGGAGCGAGAGGATCATCCGGCGGATGATGTCTCCGCCGTCGGCTCAGGCGTGGCCGAGTCTGAGGCCGACACCGACACCGACACCGGGACCGACACCGGGACCGACACCGAGACCGGGACCGGGACCGACACCGCGGCCGAGGCCGCGCCGTCCGCGTCCGGCGCGGTGTCCCTGGTGGACGTGGGCGAGACGATCGGTATGGAGGAGGCGGAGGCCGAGACGGCGCCGCTGACGCGATCGGCGAGTGCGGGTACGGTCCATCGGCGGGTGTCCGAGCCGATGCCGCAGTTGGTGGAGCGGCTAGGGGCCGCGGGCACGGCGGCGGAGATGGAAGGCATCGTCGACGACATCGCGGCGGCGGCCGAGCAGGGTGGTAAGGCGAGCCGGGCGGAGCTCAGGGCATTGTTTGTGGCCGGGGGATTCTTCCGGGAGCGGCTGGCGGCGATGCTTTCCGAGCAGGAGGCAGAGCGGGTGCTGCGGGGGCTTACCGCGCACGCGTTCACCGACGACGACCCCGCCGTGCTGCTGCAGGCCGTGAAGCTGGCCGCCGAGCCCGGCACGCCCGAGGCGATACGGGAGGCGCTGCTGGAGGTGGTGGTCGTCAACGGCGGGGCCCGGGTGTGGCTGGACAACTATCGGCCGGCCGCGCCCGCGACGGGACCTGTCACCGCGCCCGTGCCGAAACCGGCCGTCGCTCCGCCGCGACCTCGCCGTACGCTGGCCGTCGCCCTGAAGGAGCCTAGCCAAGGCGGCGGGCGGTTCAGCGAGTTCGCGCTCCTGGCCGGCGTCGTGGTCGTTCTCCTTCTCCTGGGCAGCGCGGTGATCTTCCTCGCCGGGTCCCTCTGACGTCCGGTGCGATGCCCGGAGCTAGCCGGTGAGGGGCGGCACGGCGTTCCTGGCGCGGTCGAGGGCGAGGTCGGGCCACCACTGGCCCGCCTCGGGGGTGACGATGCCGTAGACAGGATCCGCGGGGCCTGCCGTGCCCCGGAGGCAGCGCATGGAGGAGTAGCCGGGGCTGTTGAGCCAGAGCAGGGCGTCGGCCAGGGGGTGGCCGGTGGCGGTGGTGGGGCGGGCGCCCGCGCCGCGGCCGGGCGGGTTGCACCACTCCTGCGGGTCGGGGAAGCGGCCGGGCGGGGGACGCCACTCGCCCTTGCCGTTCCGGCTGGTGTCGATGACGAAGCGGGGGAGGGCCGGGGTGTCGTCGGGGACGGCGTCCAACGCGTCCGCTGAGCAGGCCGCTTCCGGTGAGGAGAGGCGCAGGTGGACGCACTTGGACAGGCGTACCCCCCACGCGATCGACTCCGGGGTCGGGCGGTAGCCGGTCAGGTTGAGGTAGAAGCCGTCGGCGCGGGCGATTCCGGCCTCGGCCAGGCGTTGCGCGGACGCTTCCAGGGACGGCCAGTCGGACAGGCCGCCGTCCAGGTACACGGCCGTGCGCGCCAGGCCGCCCAGCTTCGTCACGGCGTACGTCAGGTCGTCCAGGCGCTGCCGCAGGGCCTGCTCGCCGCCGCGCGGGCATTCGGGGGTGCCCGGGGCCCGCGACAGCCCGGCCGGTTCGAGGGCGACCACCGCCCGGCCGTCGCCGATGCCTCCGGCGACGCCGTCGATCCACGCCCGGTACGCCGCGCCGCTCTCCGCGCCGCCGTTCCAGCAGTCGCGCATCGGCACGAAATCGGTCACGAACACCGGGACGCGGCCCTGCCGCCCCGCCTCGGCCAACGTGTCGCGCACGATGCGGCCGACCTCGTCCGGTGTGCCCTTGCCGAGCCACGTGGCCTGGGGAACCTCGGCGAGCGCGCGCATCAGCGCGGCGTCCCCGGCCCTGCCCTCGGCCTCCCAGATCCGGGCCTGCCGCGCCGCGTCGGTGTCGGCACGCGCGTGCAGCGCCACCGCCCCGCCCCGCAGCGGGTTCTCGCCCGTCGCCACCGGCGGGGGCGGGTCCACAGCCGAGCCGTCATCGCCCTGTACGGCCGCCAGCGCTCCCGCGGCGACCAGCCCGAGCGCCGCCGCGCCCGCCCACACCGCCACCCGCCGCAGCGGCAGGCGGACGCGGGCGCGCCGCGCCGGCGGCGGTGGCAGGGGGTCGGTCAGGTTACGGGTGTGCCCGTTGGCCAGGGCGTCCACGAGCTCCCCGGCCGTCGGCCGTTTCGCGGGATCCTTGGCCAGCGCCCGCGCCACCAGCTCGCCCAGCACCCCGCCGATCGGCGGCAGCTCCGGCTCGTCGTGCACGACCCGGTACAGCACGTCCTGCCCGGATCCGGTGCCGAACGGCGGCGAGGCGGTGGCGGCGAACGTCACCACACCGCCCCAGGAGAAGATGTCCGACGCGGCGGTCACCTTTCCCCGGCGCGCCTGCTCCGGCGACATGTACGCGGGCGTGCCGAGCACGGCGATCGACTGCGTCGCGGCGTCGGCGAGCTGCGCCAGCCCGAAGTCGATCACCTTCGGGCCGACCGGCGACAGCAGTACGTTCGACGGCTTCAAGTCCCGGTGCACCACGTCGGCGGCGTGGATGGCCTGCAGCGCCATCGCCATGCTCACCGCGAGCCCCTCCAGAGCCGAGCCGCTCAGCGGGCCGCGCGTGCGCACCGCCTCCAGCAGGGTGGGGCCGGGCACGTACTCGGTGACGAGATAGGCCGTGTGGCCCTCCACCTCCGCGTCGAGCACCGCCGCCGTGGAGAATCGGGCGACCCGTCGCGCCGCGTCCACCTCCCGCCGGAACCGCCGCCGGAAGGCGACATCGGCGGCCAGATGCCGGTGGATGAGCTTGATGGCGACCCGCTCGCCGAGCGGAGTCTCGGCCAGATAGACGACCCCCATGCCGCCCTCGCCCAGGCGACGGAGTATGCGGTACCGGGCGACCTGTGTCGGGTCGCCGTCCAAGAGGACACCGTCCATCGAGACAGGATCGTAATCCGCCCCGCCGTGCCCGGCCACCGAAACGACCGTATCGACGACGTCGAAGCGCCGCACCGGACGTGCCGCGCGACGTCGGTCCGACGGCCATGCTCAGCCCGGCGCTCCCGGTCCACGCCGTCGCCGGGCGAGGTGCCATGCGAACGATCACGCTAAACGGCTGCTCTTGGGCGAGGGGAGGTCCCTTGCGGCGTACATCCGGGCCCTGGCGTTAGCCCGCCATCTGGCGGGCGGTGCCGCGGTGTCATGCGAGCGGCCGCGCCGAGGGCCTTTCCTGGGCGAGGGGAGGTCCCCTGCGGCGTATGTCCGGGTTACTGACGGTAGCCCTCCACCTCGCGGGCGGGCCGTACCGAGGCGCCGTCGGGGTCCTGGCCGGCGTCGCGGCGGGCGCGGCGCTGGCGCAGTAGGTCCCAGCACTGGTCGAGAGCGGTCTCCAGCTCGCGGATGCGGGCGTTTTCCTCGTTGGAGGTCACTTCGCCGCTTCTGAGCCGTTCGCGTAGCCGGTGCTCCTCGTCGATGAGGTCGTGGATGCGCGAGAGGATATCGCCGTCGTTCATCAGGTGGTCTCCTCGAAGTAGGTCCCCCTTGACATTAGCGCCGCGCGGAATCTGCTACGGTTCTACGTATGCTGCGCGGGCTGCTCCTTAGCCGCCGCGGCGAGGGCCTGTAGATCAAGGTCGGCTCCCTCGTCGCGGTGCGAGCCTTGCGCGTCGGCCGCCCCGTCCGGTGGCGACTCCTCTGATTCCGTGAGTGTCTTTGTACGCGTGCCGCCGCCGGTCCCGATCCGTTGACCAGATCGACACCGACAAGGAAGAGCAATCGTGTATCCGCAGCAGCAGACCAGTGGCATGCCGTTCCACCGCTATCAGCCGTTCACCCCGGTCAAGCTGACCGACCGCACCTGGCCGGACAAGGTCATCGACCGGGCCCCGCAGTGGTGCGCGGTGGACCTGCGGGACGGCAACCAGGCGCTGATCGACCCCATGGACTCGGCCCGCAAGCTGAAAATGTTCGAGCTGCTGGTACGCATGGGATACAAGGAGATCGAGGTAGGGTTCCCGGCCGCCTCGCAGACCGACTACGACTTCGTGCGGCGCATCATCGAGGAGGACCGCATCCCCGACGACGTGGTCGTGCAGGTGCTGACCCAGGCCCGGCCGGAGCTGATCGAGCGCACCTTCGAGTCGCTGCGCGGCGCCAAGCAGGCGATCGTGCACCTGTACAACTCGACCTCCACGTTGCAGCGCCGCGTCGTGTTCGGGCAGGACAAGGACGGCATCACCGCCATCGCGGTCGAGGGCGCCAAGCTGTGCAAGAAGCTCGCCGAGGACATGGGCGACACCCAGATCTTCTTCCAGTACTCGCCGGAGTCGTTCACCGGCACCGAGCTGGAGTACGCGGTCGAGGTGTGCGACGCCGTCACCGAGATCTGGCAGCCCACCCCCGAGAAGAAGGTCATCATCAACCTGCCGGCGACGGTCGAGATGGCCACCCCCAACGTGTACGCCGACCAGATCGAGTGGATGCACCGCCACCTGGCCCGCCGCGACTCGATCGTGCTGTCGCTGCACCCGCACAACGACCGCGGCTCCGCCGTCGCCGCCGCCGAGCTGGGCTACATGGCGGGGGCCGACCGCATCGAGGGCTGCCTGTTCGGCAACGGCGAGCGCACCGGGAACGTCTGCCTGGTCACGCTGGGCATGAACCTGTTCTCGCAGGGCATCGACCCGATGATCGACTTCTCGGACATCGACGAGATCCGCCGGGTCGTGGAGTACTGCAACCAGTTGCCGGTGCACCCCCGCCACCCGTACGGCGGCGAGCTGGTCTACACCGCGTTCTCCGGCTCCCACCAGGACGCCATCAAGAAGGGCTTCGAGCACCTGGAGCGGGACGCCGCCGAGGCGGGCGTGCCGGTGGACGACTTCCGGTGGGCGGTGCCGTACCTGCCGATCGACCCCAAGGACGTGGGCCGCACCTACGAGGCGGTCATCCGGGTCAACAGCCAGTCGGGCAAGGGCGGCGTCGCCTACATCATGAAGGCCGAGCACGGGCTGGACCTGCCCCGCCGCCTGCAGATCGAGTTCTCCCAGGTGATCCAGGCCCGCACCGACGCCGAAGGCGGCGAGGTCACCCCGGCCGAGATGTGGAGCATCTTCACCGACGAGTACCTGCCGAACCCGGCCGCGCCGTGGGGCCGCTTCGGCCTGCTCGCCCACCGCACCGACTCCACCGGCGACGACCGGGACCGCATCGGCGCCGACGTCCGCGTGGACGGCGAGATCCGCGAGATCACGGGCGTCGGCAACGGACCGATCTCGGCTTTCGTCGACGCGCTGCGCGGCGTCGGCGTCGAGGTCCGCGTGCTCGACTACACCGAGCACGCGCTCAGCGCGGGCACCGACGCACGCGCCGCCGCCTACATCGAGTGCCAGGTGGGCGACCGCGTCCTGTGGGGCGTCGGCATCGACTCCAACACCGTCACCGCCTCCCTCAAGGCGGTGCTGTCGGCCGTCAACCGGGCGTCCCGCTGACCAGCTGAGCTGCTGACCCGAGCCGGTCGGCGCGCGATCCGGCGGGTGTCGCCGGGTGCGGACCACGGCGGACGGCGGGTCCGGCCGATCTCAGGTACGGCACGAACATCGCCATATCCGGGCTCTGCGGGCGCCGGGCACGGCGGCGAAACGAGTGAGACGCTCCTCCTTCCGGCCGCCGTGCCCGGCGCCTTTTGGCGTGTGCTGCCGTGATCGCACGTGTCTGCGGCGTCGACGAGGACACGCCCCGATCGGACCCTGCCGCCCGCGCACCCCTCGCTCTCGCGCGCCGCCGTGGTCGTGGTGGCCGCCGGGCGGGACCCGAAGTGTCCGGCCGCCGCCGCGGCGAGACGACGCCGGTGCCCTTTCCCCGGCCCACGTGCTAATTCAAAAATTTGGAACGTTCGCCGCCCGCGCGTTCACCATCGAAAACGCTGCGGGTCGGCTATGAAATTTAATGAAACGCATTGCGGCCGATCAATCCCTGTGTTTAGCTCATCGAGATCGAGCCGAAGGTCGTCTCGGCTCTGGGACGAAAGCGGCACCCGCTTTGGGTGTCACGAAAGGGAGTCCGATGAAATCTTCAGCGTTGAAGGCCGCCCTCGCCGGCGCCGCCGCACTGGCCATCGCCGTGAGCATCAACGCCCCCGCGTTCGCCATCAACAAAACGTCGAAGAACTGTATCTACCGCAACCCCGATCAGCTTCTGTACATCGAGAACTACCAGGGCACGAACCAGCACTGCTTCGCCAACGCGGGCTTCCTGAACGGCCTGGCCATCTACGGCGTGAACTACATCGACCCCGGCAGGAACCGGGTGAGCATCTGGTACTACGAAACCGTCAACAGCCCGAGCCAAAGCAGGATGATTCTCGAGCCCGGCCGTCCGTACGACCCTTATCCGAAACCTCCGATTCACGCGATCACGGCGATAGAGATTTTCTAAATGATTTCTCGGTGATCTGACTCACGCCGGGGATTTCCGCCCCGCTCGCAGAGGCAGGCCGATCATGCGGGCCACGCATAGCGCGCCGTGATCGAAGGCGGCCGCGCAGCCGACGACCACGTTGCGATACATGCCGAACGGCTCGAAGTCGATCGCCCCGTAAACCCGGGTCCACGCGATGCCCGAGCCCTCGGCGAGGACGCGGTCCCCGATCGGAACGCGCTGCCGCCTGAGCACTTTCCTCCTCGCGCCGTAGCGGTTACGGCGGTCGTCAAAGGTGGGGCCCGCAGGCGCACGGCCGCCCGCCTTGACCAACCTCACACTCCCTGTGCGCGTTTCCCGCGCCGACCCGGCCGCACAGCTCCCGCGGGCTGGGGCGGCGCAGGGTGTGAAGCCTCGTCCTGCGGGGAACGCCTGCCGGACGGCTCGGGCCGACCATCGGGGGACAGGTTGGCGCCGGCCCTTCGTGCTCGAAACGCCGGGATCTACATTGTGAGTACGACCGCCTCGTCAGCAGTGGATCGATTTCCGTTCTCGTCGTCGGCGGGACGCGTCGGCTACCGATTGTGGGCGGACGTACACCCCTGGCGAGGCGGAGGTCGTGCGGATGGACCGGGAATGGGTACCGGAGCCGATGGTCGGCGAGGCGGTGATCTGCGTGGCCGCGCCGTCGATGGCGCTGTCGTGCGCCACGGGACAGATCGGCGAGGCGGCGCTGGACGGCTTCTACCACTCCGACCGCCGCCTGGTGGGCCGGTTGCGGGTGACGGTGGACGGGCGCGAGCCCGAGCCGCTGCGGCACCGGCTGCTCGGCGCGGCCGGCGCGGAGTTCCTGGGCGTGCATCGGACGCCGTTCGACCAGGTCACCGGCCCGGTTGTCACGATCAGGCGGATTCGCGACGCGAACGCCCTGTCCGAAACGATTATCCTGCGCAATCTGGGCAGGCAGCGGCTGTCCTGCCGGGTGCGCGTGGAGGCGGGCAGCGATCTGGCGGAACTGTCGCGCATCCGGTCGGGCCGGCCGCCGGCCCCCTTGCCCGCGGCGCCGGTCCCGGATGGGATGCGCTGGGACGACGACGGCGGGACCGCGACCATCACCGCGGTGCCAGGGCCGGACGAGGTGGACGCCGAGGCGCAGACGCTGAGCTGGTCGGTCACCGTGGAGCGGGGGCAGGAGTGGACGCTCGCGCTGAGCATCGATCACACGCCGTCCGGCGTCGCCGGACCGGGCTCCTTCGCCCGAGCCGACGGCGAGGTGCTGGGCTCGCCGGTGGTCCGCTCCCGCGACTCGCGGCTCGTCGGATGGTGGGAGCGGAGCCTGGCCGACCTGCGTGAACTGATGCTGGCCGACGCCGCGCACCCCGAGGAGGTGTTCGCGGCGGCGGGCGCGCCCTGGTATCTCACCCTGTTCGGCCGCGACGCGATCTGGACGGCCCGCATGCTCCTGCCCCTGGGCACCCGTCTCGCCGAGGGCACGCTGCGAGCGCTCGCCCGCCGCCAGGGCGAACGCTACGACCCCGTCGCCGAGGAGGCGCCCGGCAAGATCGTGCACGAGGTCCGCAGGACCGCGACCACGCCCTACGAGGGCCTGGCGCTGCCCCCGCTGTACTACGGCACGATCGACGCCACCCCGCTGTTCGTCAGCCTGCTCGCCGAGGCGTGGCGGTGGGGCCTGCCCGCCGAGCGGGTCGCCGGGCTGCTGCCCGCCGCCGAGCGGGCGCTCACCTGGCTGCGGACCGACGCCGACCCCGACGGCGACGGATTCTGCGAGTACATCAACGGCGGCGCCACCGGCCTCGCCAATCAGGGCTGGAAGGACTCGCCCGACGCCATCCAGTTCGCGGACGGCGCCTTCGCCAAACCGCCCATCGCACTCGCCGAGGTGCAGGGATACGCCTACCGGGCGGCCGTCGACGGCGCGGATCTGCTCGCGGCCTTCGGCCGGCCGGGCGCGGACGCCTGGCGGGAGTGGGCGGCGCGGCTGCGCGAGCGGTTCCGTGAACGGTTCTGGGTCCGGCACGAGGCGCGGCCGTACATAGCGATCGCCCTCGACGCGAGCAAGCGGCCGGTGGACGGCGTGGCGTCCAACATGGGCCACCTGCTCGGCCTCGGCCTGCTCGATCCGGGCGAGGAGGCGCTGGTCGCGGACCGGCTGGCCGGCTCCGACATGGACTCGGGGTGCGGCCTGCGCACCCTGTCCGGCACGCACCCCGGCTTCAATCCGATCAGCTACCACTGCGGCTCGGTGTGGGCGCACGACACCGCGATCGCGGTGTCCGGGCTCGCCGCCTCCGGTCACGGCGGGACGGCGGCGGCGCTGTTCGCGGGCGTGTCGCGGGCCGCGGCCGGGTTCGGTCACCGCCTGCCCGAACTGTGGTCCGGCGAAGGGTGCGCCGAGGGCGAGGAGCCGTTGCCGTATCCCGGCGCGTGCCGCCCGCAGGCGTGGGCGGCCGCCGCCGTGGTGCACATGCTGATCGCGCTCGCGGGGATCCGGCCCGACGTGCCGAACCGCCGGATCGAGATCCGCCCGGTGCGTCCCTGGCCGCTCGGCGCGATCGACATCGTCGGCCTCACCGTCGCGGGTGAGCCGCTGTCGGTGCGGATCGCCGCCGATGGCAGCCCCAGCGTCCTGACGGGGCCGGGGGACCTGCGCTTCGTGCTGTCCTGATCCGAGGCGCGATCCGAGGTCAGGGGTCGCATCCCGCCGCGCGGGCGCGGATCTCCAGGTGGCGTCTGACATAGGCCTCCGAGCGGGCCTGATCGCCCGCGGCCGCGACCATGGGGGCGAGGCACTCCAGCGCGTCGGCGACGCAGGGATGCTCGGGGCCGTACGCCTTCTCGAAGATCATGAGGGCGTCCTCCAGGGTACGACGGGCCTCGACGGCCTCGCCCAGGAGATAGCGCACCGGCCCGAGCACCATCAGCGCCTCGGCGCGGTAGGGATGCTCGTGGCCGTAGATGCGGGTGTAGATGGCGAGCGCGTGATCGAGGACGGCCCGGGCGGGCTCGAGTTCGCCCTGGTCCCGCAGCGCCGCGCCCAGGCACACCAGGCACAGGGCCACGTCGGGATGCTCGCCGAGGCGGTCCGCACGCCTGTCGGCCAGGCGCTCCAGGTTTTCGCGCGCCCCGGCGGCGTCCCCGAGGCGGCGGCGCACGTCCCACAGCCGCACGAGCACGGTCATGGTCTCCAGGTGCTCGTCCCCGAACTCCCGCGTCATGATCGCGGCGGCGCTCTCCAGATGGCGCTCGGCGTCGAGCAGCCGGCCCAGGTCGCGGCAGACGACCCCCAGATGTTTCCGGCACGTCGCCACCTCCGGATGATCGGGGCCGTACGCGGCGGTGAGCGTGCGCAGCGATCGCTCGTGCGCGCGCAGGGAGCCCTCCAGATCACCCAGGCGCCACAGGATGATGCCGAGCAGGTCGGCGTACTCCGCCGCCTTGGGGTCGTCGTGCCCGTGGGCGTCCTCCCGCAGCCGCAGCGCCCGCTCGGTGACCTCCCGCGCGCCCGGCAGGTCCGACTGCTCGCGCAGCACCCGGCCGAGGTGCACCAGATCCTCCGCCACCAGGTCGCCGTCCGCACAGTGGTGCGGGCGACGGTCGTCGAGCGCCGCCTGCCGGATGGCGAGCGCGCGCTCGACGTGACGCCGGGCGGCGTCCAGCTCGGCGCGGTGGAAGCACAGCCGGGCCAGTTCCGAAAGCGTCTCGGCCACCTCCGGGTGCTCGGGGCCGAACGCGTTCTCCCGCAGGGCGAGCGCGCGCTCGAACAGCTCCCGCGCCTGGTCATAGTCGGCACGCCAGTGCAGGTAGTGGGCGGCCAGGTGGAGCAGCCGCCCGCAGGCCGCCCGGGCCACGCCGTACCGCTCGGCGTGTCCGCACACGACGAGCACGTGCGGAAGCAGCCGGGCGCAGAGCGGCCAGGTGCGCGGCCGGGTGACGACGGTGGGGAACTCCGCCTCCAGCAGCGCCAGGGCGTGCTCGGCCCAACGGGCCGCCTCCGCCTCGGTCAGGTTCTCGCGCAGGGTGAGCTGTACCAGGCGGTGGACGTCGAGCCGGTCGGCGCCGGCCGACAGCAGCGAGTACCCGGCCAGTTCCATGATCATGCGATCGTAGGCGACCCGGTCGGCGACCAGCCCGCGCAGCGGGGCGGGCAGCGTGGCGGCGCGTCTGTGGATCATCCCGCGGGGGATGTCGTCGGGGGCGAGACAGGCGATGAGCGACAGCAGGTCACGGGAGCCGGGGGCGCGCTCCTCGGCCTTGCCGACGGACATCTCCCAGGTGGTGGCGATGGTCTCGCCGTAGTCCCAGGGGCGGCCGATGCCGCTGATCTCGCTCCAGCGGTCGAGGAGCAGTTCGTGGTAGTCGGCGAGGGAGGTGCCGGTGCGGTTGACGTAGGCGGCGGCCTGGGCGAGGGCGAGCGGCAGGTTGCCCAGTTCCCGCGCGAGGTCGGCCGCGGCGTCGCGGTCCGGGCTCGGCGCGCGCCTGCACAGGAACTCCACCGCCTCCGCCCGGCTGAGCACGCCGATCCGCACGCTGTCCGCGACGAGATCGTTCCAGTCGCCGCCGCGCGAGGTGACGAGCACGTGACCGTTGCCGGGCGGCCAGTACGCGGCCAGGACGCCGACGTCCTCGGCGTTGTCGAAGATCAGTAGCCAGCGGCGGCGGCCGCGCAGGGTGCTCTGGAGCGCGGCGAGCAGATCCGCCTGATTGGCGATCTCGGAGAGGCCGAGTGCGCGGGCCAGGCCGAGCAGGGCCTCGATGATCGAGGCCGGCTGCTCGGCGTGGATCCACCAGACGATGTCGTAGGAGTCCTGGAAGCGATGCGCGTACTCCAGCGCCACCTGGGTCTTGCCGACGCCGCCGAGGCCGCACACGGCCTGGGAGCGGCGTTCGCCGGAGTTCATCCGGCGGCGCAGATCCTCCAGCATTTCCGCCCGGCCGACGAAATTGGGATTACGCGGCGGCAAATTGGTGATCGTGGTGTCCATAATCGCCGGGGCGGGCCGGCCGATTTCCGTCCGGCGGGGCCCGGTTTGCGCGCCGACGATCGCGGAGCCCAGGGTCATGGAGAGAAAGGTGAACGCCGCCGTGCCGATGACCGCGATGACGGTCCACGCCAGCCGGGCGCCGTTCAGAGGCCCGTCCACCTGTGCCAGGACCGAGGCGTACGCTCCGAACCCGGCGATGATCGCGGCGATCGACGCCCACGCTGTCTCCGGCCGGGTCGGCTTGCGGCGGCCCCCGTCGGAGCGCCTTGCCACCGCCATCACCTCAAGGCGTTTTCCCCATTTGACAGATTGACTGTAATTTACGTCACTTCGTCATGGTGTGGTGGTATTTGGGGAAACTCCGTCGCTACATCTTGCTTGCCGTTCCCGAGATTTCCCTCATGGAGGGGTCCTCCTCGCGTGTCCTGTGGGTGGCTCGGCCGCGCAGGATGCCGGCGCTCGTGAGTTCTACGACACCCTGCTCGGCCTCACCCGCTGGGCGAGTGGCACCGTGGTCGATCGCCGCCGCGCGCGAGGCGTACGACCGGGGGCGAGGCGTACGACCGGAGGCACGGCACGACGGCGAACTGACGGCTGCCGGACGGCTCGGGCCGATCATCCCTGCCGGGTTCGGGTCCAGCCGCGCCGGCGCGGGGGGGGGGGTCACGCCGTCGGGGACCGGGAAGGCCCGCCCGCGCCTTCGGCGGTCAGCGCCACGGTTCTTCGGGGCTGCCGGATCGTCTGTTGTGGTGATCCAGCACTTTGGACAGCAGCTCGGTGAACCGCTGCCGCTCATCGGGGGAGAGCGGTGCCAGCAGTTCGTCCTGGACTTCGGCGAGCCGTTTCTCCAGAAGACGTAGCCGCCGGGTGCCCTCGGGGGTCAGCGAGATGATGTTGCGGCGGCGGTCGGCGGGGTCCGGGGCGCGTTCGACCAGGCCGTCCCGGGCGAGTTCGTTGATCGTCGCGACCATGTCGCTGAGGTGGATGCCGCTGCGGCGCCCCAGTTCGGCCTGGCTGGCCGGGCCCGCGTCCTCCAGCGTCGCCAGCAGCCGGTAGTGGTAGCCGCGGGCGCCGACGGACGAGAACCCGTCGCCCAAGAGCCGTCGCGCGTGGTTGGCGGTCTGGCCGAGCAGCCAACTGGGCAGGCCCTCCCACCGGGAGGTCGTCTCCTCGGACGGGTTCTCCATGGGGCAAGTCTACCGATCGTTCGGGCCACTAACGATTGTGTTATCGTTAGGGCGACAAACGTTTGGCTAACTAACGTTTACCTACCGAACGAATCCCTGGAGTCGGGACCATGATCAAGCCCTTTCGCATCGACATCCCGCAGGCCGACCTCGACGATCTGGCCGACCGGCTGGCGCGTACCCGCTGGCCCAACGAGGTCGCCGACGCCGGGTGGGACTACGGCTTCCCGCTGGCGCGGCTCAAAGAGCTCGCCGAACGCTGGCGGACCACGTACGACTGGCGCGCGCACGAGGCCGAGCTCAACAAACTGCCGCACTTCACCACCGAGATCGAAGGACAGAACATCCACTTCGTCCATGTCCGGTGCGCGAAGCCCGGCGCGCTCGCGCTGATCCTCACCCACGGCTGGCCCGGCTCGTTCCTGGAGTTCCTCGACGTCATCGAGCCGCTGTCGCGCGATTTCCACCTGGTGATCCCGTCCCTCCCGGGGTACGGCTTCTCCGGGCCGACCCACGAGCGCGGCTGGGACGTCGTGCGGATCGCGCGGGCCTGGGCGGAGCTGATGCGCCGCCTCGGATACGAGCGCTACGGCGCGCAGGGCGGCGACTTCGGCGCGGGCATCTCCCTGGCGCTCGGCGCGGTGGCGCCCGAGCGGGTCGCCGGGGTCCACGTCAACTACCTTCCGACCCGGCCCGATCCGGACGCCGGCGTCGAACTGTCGCCGGCCGACGAGGCGCGGCTGGAGAAGGTCCGGCGGCTGATGGCGAACCGCCCGCCGTACCAGGCCCTGCAGGCCCTCACCCCCCAGACCATCGGGTACGCGCTGACCGACTCGCCGGTCGGCCAGCTCGTCTGGATCGCCGAGCGGTTCGCGCAGTGGACCGACCCCCGCACGCCCGTCGGCGACGACCGCCTGCTCACCGACGTCTCGCTGTACTGGCTGACCGCCACGGCGGCCTCCTCGGCGCGGTTGCACCACGACACCTCCCGGGGCACGGGCCGGTGCCCGGTGCCGGTGGGCGTGGCGGTGCTCCCGTACGACATCACGCAGTCGGTGCGGCCCCTGGCCGAGCGGCTGTACGACATCAGGCACTGGTCGGAGTTCGAGCGCGGCGGCCACTTCGCTGCGATGGAGGTGCCGGGGCCGTTCGCCGAGGACGTCCGGAGGTTCTTCGAGAAGGTCGCGTGACCCGCATGCGCCAGGGGCGGCGGCGGGCTCCTGAGCCCCCCGCTGTCGATGCCGCGGCTACTGCGGGAGCGGCAGGCCGACCATCCGGGCCATGCACAGGACGCCATGGTCGAAGGCCTGCGCCGGATCGGAGATGACGGTGTTGTACATGCCGAACAGTTCGAAGCTGACCGCCCCGTAGATCCACGTCCAGGCGATCAGGGCGCGCAGGATCACGTCGTCGCCGACCGGTGGGAAGATCTGCTCGCGCAGGCGGTCCGCGTCCCGCGCGAACGAGGGGGGCGCGGGCGGCAGGCCGGTGAACGGCGCGAGCACGCCCGCGGCGGCGGCGTCGCGCATCACGCCCGCGAGCACCACCCCGGGGCGTGCGGCGGGGGCCGCCGTGTCCTGGGGGGCCACGTAGCCGGGCACGGGGGTGCCGTGGATGAGCGCGTACTCGTGCGGGTGGGCCAGCGCCCATTCGCGTACCGCACGGCAGCAGGCCAGCCACCGCCCGATCAGGTCCTCGCGGGGGCGGGTCGCGTCCGCCGCCTCCACCGCGTCGCCGACGGCCTCGAACGCCTCGATGATCAGCGCGGTGAGCAGATCATCCCGGCTGGGGAAATATCGGTACATCGCCGAGGACACCATGCCCAGTTCGCGCGCCACCGCCCGCAGGGACAGGCCTGCCGCCCCCTCCACGGCGAGTTGCCGCCGCGCGGCGTCCTTGATCTCCCGGGTCAGCTCGGCCCTGGCTCTTTCCCGTGCGGTACGGCTCGCGCTCATGCCCGGCATCCTACCCCGATGGAGAGCGCTGGCAATAAACGAGAGCACTGCTCTTGACACTCCTGCTCCAATAAGAGAGCATTGCTCTCGTAACGGAGCGGTGGAATCAAGGGAGTCGCGATGCGCGACATGGCGAAAGGCGCCAATCTCGGCCTGATGTTCCTGCTGGAGATCGCCGTCTACCTGGCCGTGGGCCGCTGGGGCTTCACCCTGGCCGCCGCGTTGCCGGTCAAGCTGCTCGCCGGGCTCGGCGGTCCGCTGCTGTTCGCCACGGTGTGGGGACTCCTCGCCGCGCCGAAAGCGAGAGTCCGGCTGCGCGGCCTCGCGCGGGCGGGCCTTGAGATCGCCTGGTTCGGCGGCGGGGCCGTGGCCCTGATCGCCGCCGGGTCGCCCGCCGCGGCCGCCGTTTTCACCGCTCTGTACCTCGTCAACGCCGCACTCAGGATCACCTGGCACGGCGGGCTCGCCTGGCGGTGACCACGCGAGCGCCCGTACCGGAAAGGAAACCACATGAGCACCTACGTCATCGCCGGAGCCGGCCAGATCGGCTCGCACCTGGCCGAGAGGCTCGCCGGGGGCGGCCACGAGGTCACCGTCGTCACCCGGTCGGGCTCCGGCCCGAAAGCGCCGGGCATCCGCCGCGTCGCCGCCGACGTCGCCGACGCCGAGCGCCTCGCCGAGCTCACCAAGGGCGCCGACGCCCTGTTCAACTGCGTCAACCCGCGCTACTGGCGCTGGCAGACGGACTGGCCGCCCATGGCCGCCTCGATGCTGTCCGCGGCCGAGACGTCCGGGGCCGTCCTGGTCATCCTCGGCAACCTGTACGGCTACGGCCCCCACGACGGCCCGCTCACCGAGGACCTGCCGCTCGCCGCCACCGGCGTCAAGGGCCGCGTCCGCGCCCGGATGTGGGCCGACGCGCTCGCCGCGCACGAGGCGGGCAGGGTCAGGGTCGTGGAGGTACGCGGCTCCGACTACTACGGGCCCGGCTGCCTCGACCAGTCGCACCTGGGCGAACGCTTCATCCCCAGGCTGCTGGCCGGCCGGCCCGCGCTGTTCGTCGGCGACCCGGACCAGCCGCACAGTTGGACGTACGCGCCCGACGTGGCCCGCGCGCTGGAGATCGCCGCCGTGGACGAGCGCGCCTGGGGCCGGCCCTGGCACATCCCCACCGCTCCCGCCGTCACCGCCCGGGCGGTCGCCGAACGGGTGAGCGAGCTGACGGGCGCTCCGGCGCCTCGGATCCAGGTGCTGCCCGAGTGGCTGCGCCGTACGGCCGGGCTGGTGTCACCGATGATGCGGGAGCTGGGGGAGACCCGCTACCAGTTCGACCGGCCCTACCTGCTGGACTCCTCGGCCTTCCAGGCCACCTTCGGCATGACCCCGACGCCGCTGGACGAGGGCCTCACCGAGACCATCGCCTGGTGGCGCGCCCGCGAGACCGCCGCCGCCTGATGGGAGCCACCGGGGGCGGTCTGCAGGCGGACTCGGTGCCCGGCAGCCGCTGGTGAGTACGCACTCTCGCCGCCTGGACCGCTGCTTGGGTCCTATGGTCAGACCGTGCCCTCGCCGGTGGTCAGGGGTCTTGATGCGCCGATGGGATGTCGTGCCCGCCGGTGAGCGCGTGAGCGCTGGTCCATCAGGCCGCCGACCGGCTCCTGCGGGCCGCCGAGAGCATGGCGTCGGCCGATGGAGGATGCGGCCCCGGCGAAAAGCGCGGTTCGCCGGGTACGTCCGGGCGTTCTAGGACGGCGCGACCACCTCGCATTTGACGCCGAGCTCGCGATCGAGCCGGTAGGTGTGGTGATCGACCTGGTTGGTGTCGGCGAGTTCGAGGTTGAAGAACGACATCTGCTCGCCGTCGAAGAACGGCCCGGAATGCCAGGTGCCGCGGCGCAGCAGCACCGCCACGTCCCCCGGGATCCGGAAGGCCGTGATGTCGTCGAGGCTCGGCACGGCGTCGGGGTCGTCCACGTTGTACGGCGGCGCGACCGCGAGCAGCCACGGCCGCCCGCCCACCGCGGCGAGCGCCTGGGTGACCGCCCGGTGCCGGGTGATGCCGGTGAACGCGGGGGGCTTGTCGGTCAGGGACATCACGTAGAAGCGCGGGGTGCCGCGGGACAGGTCGAGCAGCGCCTCCTGCTCGCTGAACAGGGCGCCGTCCGGCGTCGCGGCCAGCACGGCGCCGAAGGGCTCGAACGCCTCCGGGGTGAGCGGCCGGGCGGTGATCCGGTGGGTGGTGAGGGTCGTCATGGCGTCTCCGGGCTCGGAGGAGTGGCTGGCACGCGATCGACCGTAGCACTTGTCAGACATGTTGTGGTAGGAGTGGTGGCGTAACCGGATCGAAGGAGGTCTCGCTCATGGGCGACCAGTGGAACGCGCTCCGGGTGGGTCCGCGCATCCTGCGCCCGGCCGGGCCGGGCACGCCGACCGGCCCGCTTAGCGGTCGTGTGTTCGCCGTCAAGGACCTCATCGACGTGGCCGGTCAGACCACCGGCGGCGGCAATCCGGCGCTGCTCGCCGAGCGGAAACCGGCCGAGCACGACGCCCCGGTGGTGGCCGCGCTCCTCGCCGCCGGGGCGGCCTGCGCCGGCAAGACGCAGACCGACGAACTGGCGTTCAGCCTCAGCGGGATCAACCGCCACTATCCGGTCCCGGTGAACCCCCGCTGCCCCGACCGGGTCACGGGCGGCTCCTCCAGCGGATCCGCCGCCGCCGTGGCCGCCGGGCTGGTCCCGTTCGCGCTCGGCACCGACACCGGGGGCTCGGTCCGGGTGCCCGCCTCCTACTGCGGCCTCGTCGGGGTACGGCCCACCCACGGGGCCCTGCCGCTCGACGGCGTGCTCCCGCTCGCGCCGTCCTTCGACACCGTCGGCTGGTTCGCGGCCGACGTCCGCACCGCCGCCGACGTCGGCCGCGTCCTGCTGCCGCCCGCGCCGGACACGCTGTCCCCCGCCGGGGTCGTCGTGCTCGACGAGACCCTGGCCGAGGTCCCCGCCGACGTCGCGTCGGCGATCACGCACTGCGCGGGCCGGCTCGCCGACGCCTGGTCGCTGCCGCTGCGCCGCACCTCCCTCGGCACGCCGCTGCACGAATGGCTCACGGTGTTCCGCACCATCCAGGCCGCCGAGGCGTGGGCGGAGCACGGCGCCTGGATCGAGGCGAACCCGGGCGCGCTCGCCCCCGAGATCGAGGCCAGGTTCCGCGCCGGGGCGACGACCGGCGCGATCACGCTCGCCGAGGCCCGGCGACGGCGGGCCGAACTCGCCGCGCGCCTCAACCACCTCCTCGCGGAGGGCGCGGTCATCGTGCTGCCGAGCGCCGCCGGGGCCGCCCCGCTCCGCGACCCGCTGGTGGCCGCAGACCCCGACGCGCTGGCGGCCAACGAACTGGTCCGAACCCACACCATGCGGCTGACCAGCCTCGCCGGCCTCACCGGCGCCCCCGTCATCGGCCTGCCGCTGGCCCAGGACGCCGACGGCGCCCCCGTCGGCGTCTCGCTGCTCGGCCCGCCCGGCGCGGACCGGCTGCTCCTCGACCTCGCCGAGGCGGTCCCCGCCGCCTGGCTGCCCGAGCCCCCGGACGCCGAGCGCGAGGAGCTCCTCACCGCCTTCTACCGCTACGAGGAGGCGCTGGTCACCAACGACGTCCCGGTCCTCATCGACCTGTTCGCCCCGGGCCCGCACACCATCCGGTACGGCCCGGCGGACGCCGCCTACGGCGCCGACGAGATCGCCGCCTTCCGCCGCTCCCGCCCGGCCACCGACCTGGAACGCGAACTCCTCCGCTACGACGTGCGGCTGATCGCCCCGGGCGTGGGCGTCGCCGCCACCGAGTTCACGCGTACCGGCTCGGGGCGACGGGGACGCCAGACCCAGACGTGGGTCCGCCACGCGGACGGGTGGAAGGTCGAACTGGCGCACGTGTCGCTCCTGCCGGACTGACACGGGCCCGGCGGAGTCAGATGCGGCGGACGCCGGTCAGGTGGAGGGTGAGGGTGGGTTCGCCGAGGGGGCGGGAGCTCTCCTGGTCGAGGGCGTCCGTGCCGGGGTCAAATGCGGCGGACGGAGCGGACGAGGGCGTAACGGAAGGCGTCGCGGACGTGGGCCTCGGAGGCCCAGTAGGCGGTGGCGCCGCTGTGGCGGACGCCGGTCAGGCGGAGGGTGAGGGCGGGTTCGCCGAGGGGGCGGCGGAGGAGGCGGGAGCTCTCGTCGTCGAGGGCGTCGGCGCCGGGCCAGGCGATCTCCCATTCGACGCGTTCGCCGCCGACCAGTTCGGCCAGGTCGAACAGGGACATGGCGGGGTCGATGCCGTCCGGAGGGGCCGAGCCGTGTGGGATCGGGACGGTGTCGGTGGCGAGCATGACCGGGACCTCGTCGGCGTACCAGATCTTCGTGGTGGTCAGCGCCTTCGTCTCCGGCGGCACGCCGTACGCGTCGGACTCCTCGGGGGTGATCATGCGGGTGGCGTGGGAGACGACCTCGACGCGAGGGGTGCGTCCCATCGAGGCGATCAGCTCGGACTGCTCCATCTGCTCGTCGAAGCGGGCCGGGATGTCCAGGGCGGATCGGTTGACGACCGTGCTCGCCCCCTGGCGGCGGCGCAGGTAGCCGCGCTCCTCCAGTCGGATCAGCGCCTCGCGCACGGCGGGCCTGCTCGCCGACAGGGATGACACGAGGGCGGGTTCGCCGGGCATCGGCTGCCCGTCCCTGGCCGCGCCTTCGAGCACCTTCTCCAGACGGTCGGTGAGGCTCTGCGCCTTCCGCCCGGCACCCTGACTCCGCCTGCGCATGCCAGCACCCTAACCAACCCCAAGGCCAACCATGCCGACGCCGTCTTGTCCGGCGGGGACATATCGCGCGGCGGGCGGCGTTCGTAGCGTCGGGCGCATGGACAAGCCATCGATAACGATCACGTACTGCGTCCCGTGCGACTACCTGCCGAGGGCGCTGTGGCAGGCGGCCGAACTGCTCCGGCCGCTGGCGGAGTCGGTCGCGGGGCTGACGCTCGTGCCGGGCACCGGAGGCGTCTACGAGGTGGCCCTCGGGGACACCGTGTTGTTCTCCAAGGCCGAGCAGGGACGCTTCCCGGAGGTGGACGAACTGGTCAAGGCCGCGTTCGCCCAGCTCGGCTGAGTTTGGGTTTGCCCTGAATCCTCCCCGAATCAAGCGCTAACACCGCAGAAATATACGAGCAATACGTTTTGCGTACTTTGCCGTTATGGCGGAGATGACCAGGCGGCGCTCACGCCGTCGGCGGCGGCAGGGCGGGAACCGGGGCTTGCTGGCGCTCCACGAGATCGACGGCCTCGAGGTCGACGAGGGCCTGCAGTCGGTGGTCGCCCGCATCGCCCGCCGCATGGGCACCGACGTCGCCACCCTGTACGCGTACGATCGCGACCGGGAGCGGCTGGTCCTGGCCGCGACGCACGGGCTGGCCCGGTCGGCCATCGGGTTCGTCACCCTCGCGTTGGGCGAGGGGATCAGCGGGGAGGCGGCCCTGCGGCGCTCGCCCGTGTCCGCGGCGGACGTCACGGACGAACCCCAGTTCAAGATCATCCCCGGCTTCGACCAAAGCCGCTACCGGTCGATCCTCGCGGTGCCCGTCTGCCACCGCGGCGAACTGCTCGGCGTGCTCAACGTGCAGACCGCGGGCCCGCGCGGCTACGGCCCCGCCGACCGGGACCTGCTGCGCGGGCTCGCCGACGAGGTCGCCCGCTACCTCGCCCGCTACCGCAGCGACGGCCGCCTGTCGCTGCGGCTGCGCGGCCCCACCCTGCTGTCCACGCTGAGCGGCATGGTGGCCGCCTCGGGCGGCCGGACCGAGGTCTGCGTCCGGGTGCTCGCCGAACTCGCCGTCGCGCTCCCCGAGGCCGAGGCGGCGATCGCGCTGTACGCCGACGGTGCCGAGCCGGTCCTCGTCGCGCCCGATGGCGGCGGCGAGGTGCACCCCCGCCTCGCGGCGGCGCTGCGCGGCGGTACGGTCCTCGACCAAACCGGGTCCGGCCAGGCCGGATCCGACCAGGCCGTGTTCGTCCTGCCGCTCGGCCGCGACGGCGACACCTGCGGGGCGCTCGCCCTGCTGTCCGCCGACGGCGCCTCGACCTGGCGGGATCCGGCCGTGCGGCACTACCTCGGCAGCGTCGCCGAGCAACTCGGCCTCGCGCTGGAACGCCTTCCGCAGACCCCGTCCGGGTCCAACGCCGAGCACGCCGAGCACGCCGAGCGCGGCGCGGCCGAACCCGGGCTCTACGACCGCCTCGTCTCGTTCGTCCTGAACGACCGCGGCCTGGAGGCGCTCGTCGCCGAGGCGAGCGCCGTCTGCGGCACGCCGATCGGCGTCGTCGACGGGTTCGGCGCGCCGCTCGCCGGCACCGTCACCGGCGAGGTGTCGGCCGACCTGCCGCTGCACCCGGTCGAGGCCCCGCCGGGCCGCCTGCTCGTCGGCCCGTCCCCGCCGCCGGAGGACGACCTCGCCGTCGTCGCGCACGTCATCGCGCTCGAACTCGCCAAGTGGAAGGCCGCCTTCGAGGTGGAGTCCCGGCTGCGGGGCGACGTCCTTGATCTGCTGCTCGCCGACGACGACGTGGACCCGCGCGAGGCGCTGCCCCGGGCGAGCCTGGTCGGGCTCAACCTGGCCCGGCCGTACCGGCCGGTCTGGTTCGTCTACGACGGGGCGGGCGAGGACGGCACGCTCGCCGCGCGCAGCCGGGCGCAGACCGTACGGCGCGCGCTGGGGGAGCCGCCGCAGGTCGTCATCTTCCTGCGCCCGCACGGGATCCTCGCGCTGGTGGACGAGGAGGCCGGCGACGTCGAGGCGCGTGCGCGGGCCGCCGCGCGGAGCCTCGGCGCGCTCACGCGCTCGGACGCGGTCGGGGTCGGCTGCGGGGCCCCGGTGGTGTGGCCGAACGGGTTCCGCGCCGCCGTCCGCCGGGCCGCGCTCGCCGCCGACCTGGGGCGCCGGCTTGGCCACCGCGCCCCCGTCGACGTGAGTCGGCTCGGCGTCTACGGCCTGCTGCTGGAACTCGACGAGACGGCCTGGCGCGCGTTCGTCACCGAGCAGCTCGGCCCGCTGCTCGACCACGACGCCGTCTCCGGCGGCGAGCTGGTGCGCACCCTGGAGGCGTACCACTGCCTGCAGGGCGGGCTGCGGGCCGTCGCCGACGCGCTGTTCGTGCACGTCAACACGCTCAAGTACCGGCTGGCGCGGATCGACGCGCTCACCGGCGGCCGGTTCTCCTCGCCGAGCCTGCGTTTCCAGATGTTCCTGGCGCTGTACGCCCTGCGGCTGCTTGAGCCGGGGCGGCCGAGTTTCCTCGCGGACGACGCCGCGGCGGGATTGTTGTCCTCCGGGGACAGTGCGGACGGCCGCGGCCCGCGGTGAAGCTCGGCATCGTGACTCTCAACAGCGTGGTCCCCGCCGGACTCCCCGCCGATCCCCCTGCGGGCATCCGGCCGTTCGAGGTGCTGCAGGCCGGGCAGGGCGTCCCGCCCGGAACCGCCTACCTCGGCGCCCAGCGCGGCTCGGTGCTCTGGGGCCGGCTGCCCTGCCCCGCGGACCGCCCGGTGCTGCGGGTCGAGCCCGGCCGCAGCGTCGTGATCGACACGGTGAGCCACGAGGGCATCCTGGAGGACCAGGGCCGGGATCCGCTCGCGTTCATGGCCCGCTACGGCATCGCCGCCGACCTGGTGCTGCGGGACGCGATCGACGTGGCGCGGGACGTGCCGCACCGGCCCGGCGACGGCCCGCATGTGGTGCTCGGCCCGATCGCGGTCACCGGGGCGAGGCCCGGCGACATGCTCGCGGTGCGGATCGAGGATCTGCGTCCGCGGCTGCCGTACGGGTTCGTCTCCAGCAGGCACGGCCGCGGCGCCCTGCCGGGGGAGATGCCGGAGGGGCCGGGCTCGACCTTCGTGCTGTGCACGGCCGGCGAGGGCCCGGACGGCCCGGTGGGGTGCATCGCCACCCCGGCCGGGGTGATCCGGTTCCCCCTCGGCTACTTCCTCGGCGTGATCGGCGTCGTCCCGGCCGACGGCGGCCGGGCGAGCTCGGTCCCGCCCGGACGGCACGGCGGCAACCTCGACATCAGCCTTCTCACCGCCGGCTCGACGCTGTTCCTGCCGGTGCAGGTGCCCGACGCCCTCGTGTACGTCGGGGACCCCCACTACGCGCAGGGCGACGGCGAGGTGGCCCTCACCGCCTTCGAGGCCCCGCTGCGGGCCACCCTGCGTTTCGACCTGATCCCCAGGGCCGCCGCCGAGCACATGCGCGCCCTCTACGGCGAGACCGACGACCTGCTGATCCCGGTGGGCCTCGACGAGGACCTCGACCGGGCCATGGCGGCCTGCGTGCGCAACGGTCTCGATCTGCTGACCAGCCGGTATCCCTTGGACCGCGCCACCGCCTACGCCTACCTCAGCGCGGCGGCGGACTTCGCGGTCTCCCAGGTGGTGGACCAGGTCAAGGGGGTGCACGGGCGTATCCGCAAGTCCGACCTGGCCGCCCTGCTCAGCCCGGAATTCCTTCCCGTACCCGAGGAGATGTGATGCGCCTCCGCGTCCCCGTCTTAACGCCTGTTCTGGCCCCCGTCCTGGCTGCCGTCCTCGCCCTCGCGGTCTCCGCGTGCGGCTCCACCGCCAAGGAGGAGGCGACCCCCGCCGCGTCCGGCGGCGTCCCGCTCACCGTCGGCCTGAACTACGTCGGCACCGTCGAGCACTTCGCCCCCTACTACGCGCTCAAGGAGGGCCTGTACGCCAAGGAGGGCCTGGACGTCACCATCAAGCCGGGCGGCGACACCCCGCCGTCGACGTTGCTCGCCGCCGGGCAGGTGGACATCGCGGTGCTCGACACCCTCAGCACCATCACCGCCGCGAGCCAGGGCGCGGACTTCGTGGCGATCGCCACCGAGTACCAGCAGACGCCCACGTCGATGACCTGCCGGAACGACTCGGGCGTGAAGCGGCCGTCCGACCTCGCGGGCAAGCGGCTGGGCCTGAAGCAGGCCGCCAACGTGTATCTGCCGGCGATCCTGTCCGCGATCGGCGTGACCAAGGACCAGATCAAGATCGTGCCGATCGGCGGCCAGGACGTCAGCCTGCTCATCTCGGGCCAGGTGGACTGCATGTTCTCGTCGTTCGCCTTCAACGAGCCGCGGTCCATCGAGGCGGCGGGCGTGCCCGTCACCGTGTTCCCGCTCGGGCAGCTCGGCATCCCCTCCCAGGGCAACACCTACGTGACCACCCGCAAGATCTACGACGACCCGGCCAAGCGCGCCGCCCTCACCAAGTGGGTCGGCGTCATGTCCAAGGCGTACGAGGTGCTGCTGCGCGACCCGGAGGCCGGGGCCAAGTACATGGTCGACAACAAGTTCACCAGCGGCCTCGACCTCGACCAGCAGATCTACCAGTCCAAGACGCAGACGTCCTACATCGCCGACGACCACACGGCCGAGAACGGCCTGCTCTCTCTCAACCCGAAGGCGTGGGAGGAGGTCGCCAAGGTGGCGGTGAAGCTCAAGCTCACCCCGAAGCTCGTGGACGTCAAGCCGCTGCTCGGCGACCTGTCCGGCGAGGCCGGCACCGCGAAACTCTGACCCGCACGACGACGGAACGGGAGCCCGGAAGATGACCACGACGACGACCTTCGACGAGCCGGTGGGCCTGCTCTACCAGATGTGGGAGGTGCGCGAGGAGGCCACCGCCGACCTCGTACGGCGGGCCTTCGACGAGTTCGCCTACGCCGAGGAGCTCGGCTACGACTCGGTATGGGTGGGCGAGCACCACAATGTCCAGGACGCCCCCTTCTACGGGCGGATCCCCGTCCCGGAACTCCTGCTGGCCCGCGTCGCCGCGACGACCTCGCGCCTGCGCCTCGGCACCGGCGTCAAGGTGCTGCCGAGCGTCCCGGCGCAGCGCAGCGCCGAGGAGATGTGCCTGCTCGACCTGGTGTCCGGCGGCCGGGCCGAGTTCGGCGTCGGCCAGGGCACGGCAGGGCCCGCCGACCCGGAGGCCCGGCGGCGCAAGCAGGAGCGGTTCCGCGAACTGTTCGGCGAGATCCTCATGCTGCTGCGCGGCGACACCTCCACCGGCCTGCCGCTGCTGAACGTCGGCCCGGCGCCCCACCTGATCTCCCGCATCTGGGCGGCCTGCCGCGACGACGCCTCGATCGACTACGTGGCCGAGCGGGGCGTGAACTTCGTCGTCGGCCAGGCCGAGATCGCCGAGGCGCAGGCCCGCTACGTCGCCCGCTACCGCGCGGCGGGCGGCACCGGGAAGGTCCGCGGCGTGCGCGCGGTGTTCATCGGGGAGAGCCGCGAGGAGGCGATGGCCCGGTTCGGGGAGGCATTCGAGACGTACTACGCCCAGATGGGCCGCAACGGCCGGTACGCGGCGGACGCGACCGCCGCCGGGCTGCTGCCGGCGCAGGCGGTGACGCTCGACGGCCGGCTGCGCCGCGCCTGCGTGATCGTCGGCGACCCGGACCAGGTCACCGCCCAGTTGCGGGAGTACCTGGAGGTGACCGGCGTGGACCAGCTCGACCTGCTCGTGCAGTTCCCCGGCCTCGCCCCCGAGCCGACCCGCCGTACCCTCGAACTCTTCCAGCGGCACGTACGGCCCGCGCTCGCCGGGGCGGCCCGCCATGGCTGACCGACGCGACAGGGAGGGCATCATCGTCCGGGACGTCACGATGACGTACGAGCGGCGCGGCATCGCCACCACGGCCGTGGACGCATGCGACCTCGTCGTGCCGAAGGGGTCGTGGGCCTCGCTGCTCGGCCCCTCCGGCTGCGGCAAGTCGACCCTGCTGAAGATCCTCGCCGACATCGTGCGGCCCACCTCCGGCACCGCCACGATGGACGAGCTGACCCCGGCGGAGGCCCGCGCCGCCCGGATCTTCGCCCTGGTCTCCCAGCAGTCGGTCATGCTGCCCTGGCGGCGGCTCGCCGAGAACGTCGAGCTGGGCCTTGAGGTGGCGGGCGTCCCCAAGCGGGAGCGGCGGGCCAGGGCCAGGGAGGCGATCGAGCTGGTCGGGCTGTCCGGCTTCGAGAAGGCCTACCCGCACGAGCTGTCCGGCGGCATGCGCCAGCGCGGCGCGATCGCCCGCGCGCTCACGCTGCGGCCCCGGTTCCTGCTCATGGACGAGCCGTTCGGCGCGCTCGACGAGCTCACCCGGGAGCGGCTCAACTTCGAGCTCATCCACATCCTGGAGGAGACCGGCGCGACCCTGCTGCTGGTCACCCACTCGGTCACCGAGGCGGTGATCCTGTCCGACACGGTCGCGGTGATGTCGCCGCGGCCCGGCCGCATCGTGCACGTCGCCTCGCTGCCGTTCGGGCACCGTCGTACCCCCGAGCTCCGCGACGACCCCGGGTTCGTCGCGGCCGAACGCGACCTGCGGCACGCGCTCGGCTCCGGGACCGCACCGGCGCCGGTCGCCCCCGCCCGTGCGCTCCTCGCCGGTTGACCACGGGAGGCCGGATGAACCGCGTCAAAGCGAAGATCTTCGAGGGCGTGGCGGGGGTGCGCGCCCCCGTGGCCTTCCTCGTCGCCGCCCTGGTGCTGTGGCAGCTCGTGACGGCGAGCGGGCTGGTGAGGTTCTACGTGCTGCCCGCGCCGAGCACGGTCCTGGAGGCGATGGCGCGGTACCGGGGCGAGCTCGGCGAGCAGGCTGCGGCGACGCTCGGCGTCGCCCTCGCCGGGTTCGCGCTCGGCACCGTGTCGGCGATCGCGGTGGCGATGACGCTCACCTACTCGCGGCTCGCCAGGACGGCCGTGTACCCGCTGCTGCTGGCCCTGCGCGCGCTGCCGTTCATCGCGATCATCCCGATCCTCGTGGTGCTCATGGGCACCGGGTACGAGCCGCGGATCACGGTCTGCGCGATCAGCACGTTCCTCACCACGCTCGTCAACCTCATGCGCGGGCTGCGCTCGGCGGACGCGGAGGTGGAGGAGCTCATGCACACGCTGAGCGCCAGCGGCCTGCAGCGGCTGCTCAAGGTGCGGGTGTACGCGGCGCGGCCGTACCTGCTGGCGGCCCTGCGGATCTCGGCGTCGTCGTGCGTCATCGAGGCCACGGTCGCCGAGTGGATCACCGGCGACAGCGGCCTCGGCTACCTCGTGCAGATCTCCGGATACACCTTCCAGATCGGGCTCATGTGGGCCGCGATCGTGGTGGCCTCCGCGCTCACGCTCGGGCTCGTCGGGATCATCACGCTGGTCGAGCGGGTCGCCATGCCCTGGGCGCCGGCGACGACGGCGGGCAGGGGGGCCGCCGCATGAGGCGCGCGCTGCCCGCCGTCCTGCTGCTCGTGGCGATCGTCGTGGGGTGGGAGCAGTACGTCACCCGCGCCGGGGTGAGCGTCCTGGTCGTCCCGCCGCCGTCGGGCATCGCCGCGGCTATCGTGGCGAACCGCGCCGACCTCGCCCACCAGACCCTCGTCACCCTCACCGAGGCGTCGCTCGGCTTCCTGCTCGGCAACCTCGTCGCGATCGTGTGCGCGGTCGCGTTCACCTACTCCGGGCTGCTGCGAGCCGGGGCCTATCCGCTGGTGCTGGCGCTGCAGGCGATCCCGCTGGTGGCGATCGCGCCGATCCTCGTGCTGTGGCTCGGGCCCGGCGTGCTGTCCAAGGTCCTGCTCGCGGCCTTCCTCGCGTACACCGTGACCCTGGTCACCATGGTGCGCGGGCTCGGCTCGGCGGACGTCGAGACGCTGGAGCTCATGCACACGCTGAACGCGTCGCGGTGGCAGGAGCTCACCCGCGTCCGGTTCCCCGCCTCGCTGCCGTACCTGTTCACGTCGCTGCGGCTCGGCGCGTCGGCGGCGATCGTCGCGGCCATCGCCGCCGAGTACGTCGGCGCGCTGGAGGGGCTCGGGTATCTCATCCACGACACCCGGGCGCGGCTCGACAACGCGTACCTGTGGGCCGCGGTCGTCACCGCGGCGGCGATCGGGCTGGCCGCGTTCGGCCTGGTCGTGCTCGTCGAGCGGTGGGCGATGCCGTGGCGGCGCGGGGCGGTGGAGGAGTCATGAGCACCAGACAGCCGCAGATCGCCTTCTCGGCCCGGGAGTTCCGCGACACGCTCGGCCACTTCGCCTCCGGGGTGACCGTGGTGACCGCCGTGCTCGACGGCGTGCCGGCGGGGCTGACCTGCCAGTCGTTCTTCAGCGTGTCGCTGGAGCCGCCGCTGGTGTCGTTCTCGGTCGCGGTGTCCTCGCTCACCTATCCGGTCATCCGCGACGCCGGGGCCTTCTGCGTGAACGTGCTCGCGCACACCCAGCGGCACGTCTCCGACCAGTTCGCGCGCAGCGGCGGGGACAAGTGGCGCGGGATCGCCTGGCGGCCGACCGCGGCGGGGAACCCCGTCATCGAGGGGGCGCACATCTGGATCGACTGCCTGCTTGAGGCGGAGCATCGGGCGGGCGACCACCACATCGTGATCGGCCGGGTGCGCGAGCTCGGGCCCGCGTCCGGCGCGGCCGGGCGGCCGCTGCTGTACTACAGGGGCGGATATCACACCTTCGGGTAACTCTGGGCGCGTATTCTCCTTGCCTAGCCGGACGCGCTGCGAAGGGAGCCCGAGGTGGTTCTGGACGAGGACCGGTGACCGCCGAGCTGATCGTCGGCCCGATGTCGCGGTACGCCGACGCCACGCGGGCCTCGATCTGGGTGGAGACCAGCGAGCCGTGCGTGGTCACCGTCGAGGCCGGGGACGTGCGCGGCCGGGAGCGCACCTTCACCGTGCACGGCCACCACTACGCGATCGTCGATCTCGACGGGCTGACGGGGGCCGTGCCGTACACGGTGGCCCTGGACGGCGAGCGGGTGTGGCCGCCACCGGACGGCGGGCTGCCGCCGAGCCGGGTGCGGCCGTTGTCCGAGCCGCGCAGGCTGCTGTTCGGGTCGTGCCGCACCAGCGTCCCGCACGACGCGCGGCACGTGCTCACCCACGGCGTGGACGTGCTGCGCGCGTACGGCCATCGCCTCATGAACGCCCCGGACGAGGAGTGGCCCGACACGCTGCTCCTGCTCGGCGACCAGGTGTACGCCGACGAGCCGTCGGCCCGGATGCTGGAGTTCATTCGGTCACGCCGCGACGGCGAGCCGCAGGACGAGGTCGCCGACTTCGAGGACTACGCCGAGCTGTACCGGCAGGCGTGGACCGACCCGGAGATCCGCTGGCTGTTCTCCACCCTCCCCACGGCCATGATCTTCGACGACCACGACGTACGGGACGACTGGAACACCAGCGCCGCCTGGCGCGAGACGATGGCGGACGTCCCCTGGTGGCGCGGCCGCATCATCTCCGCGCTCGGCGCCTACTACCTCTACCAGCACCTGGGCAACCTGTCCCCCGAGGAGCGGGCCGCCGACCCCCTGTACGCCCGGCTGCGCTCCGGCGAGGGCGACCAGGGGGCGGCGCTCGACGAGCACGCGGCGAAGGCCGACGCCGAGCCCACCTCGGTCCGCTGGAGCTACTCCCGCGACGTCGGCCGGGCCCGCCTGGTCGTGCTCGACACCCGCGCCGCCCGCGTCCTCACCCCCGGCGCCCGCCGCATGGTCGACGACAAGGAGTGGGACTGGGTCACCGAGCAGCTCACCGGCGACGTCGACCACCTCGTCGTCTGCTCCTCGCTTCCGGTGCTGCTGCCGACCGGCATCCACCACGTGGAGTCGTGGAACGAGGCCGTCGCCGACGGCGCCTGGGGGCGGCGCGTCGCCCGCTGGGCCGAGGTGCTGCGCCAGCAGCTCGACCTGGAGCACTGGGCCGCGTTCCGCCGCTCCTTCGAGGCGCTCGCCCGCCTGCTCATCGACGTGGCGACGGGCGCCCGCGGCACCCCACCCACCACGATCCTGCTGCTCTCCGGCGACGTCCACTACTCCTACCTGGCCAAAACCCGCCGCCACGACATCTACCAGATCGTCTGCTCCCCGATCCGCAACCCCCTCAGCCGCGCCCTACGCCTCGCCAACGTCGTCGCCTCCTTCGGCCTCGCCGGCCTGGCGGGCGGCCTGCTGGCCAGACTCTCCAGACTGCCCCGCCCGCCACTGCGCTGGCGAATCACCAACGGCCCGTGGTTCCAAAACGCCATCGCCACCCTCGACCTCGACGACGGCGCGGCCACGGTCCGCTGGCACACCGCCGGACCGACCGACCTCACCTCGGTGACCGAGGTGGCGGCGGTGCGGCTCAGCCCGGCGGCATCGAAGGCGCGCTCACGGTCCGTCGGCAGATAGCCGACCTGACCGACGTCACCTGGGTGACCGAGGTGGCGGCGGTGCGGATCAGCCCGGTGGCATCTACGGCGCGTTCACGGTCCGTCGGCACATCGCGGACCCGGCCGACGTCGCCTGGGTGAACGGGATGGCCGCGGTGCGGATCAGCCCGGCAGTACCTCGGCGAGCCGGTCGACGGCCCAATTGACCTCGTCCTCCGTCACCACCAGCGGCGGCGCGAGCCGGATCGTCGAGCCGTGGGTGTCCTTGGCGAGCACGCCGCGCTCCAGCAGCGCCTCGCACACCTGCCGCCCGGTCGCCACCGACGGGTCGAAGTCGATCCCGGCCCACAGCCCGCGTCCGCGCACCGCCACCACGCCGCGCCCGACCAGCTCGCCGAGCCGCCGGTGCAGCACCGCGCCGAGCTCCCGGGCCCGCGCCTGGAACTCGCCGGTCCGCAGCAGCCCGATCACCGCGATGCCGACGGCGCACGCCAGCGGATTGCCGCCGAACGTGGACCCGTGCTGTCCCGGCCGGATCACGCCGAGCACGTCCGCGTTCGCCGCGACCGCCGACACCGGCACCACGCCGCCGCCGAGCGCCTTGCCGAGCACGTACATGTCCGGCACCACGCCCTCGTGGTCGCAGGCGAACGTCTCCCCGGTACGGCCCAGCCCCGACTGGATCTCGTCCGCCACGAACAGCACGTTCCGTTCCAAGCAGATCTGCCGGATCTGCCGCAGGTAGCCGTCCGGCGGCACGACGACGCCCGCCTCGCCCTGGATCGGCTCGATCAGCACGGCCACCGTGTTCTCGTCGATCGCGTCGCGGACGGCGTCGACCAGGCCGTACTTGACGACCGTGAACCCCGGCGCGAACGGCCCGAACCCGCCCCGCGCGTCCGGATCCGTGGAGAACCCCACGATCGTGGTGGTCCGCCCGTGGAAGTTCCCTTCCGCGACGATGATGTTCGCCTTGCCCTCGGGCACGCCCTTGACCTCGTACCCCCACTTGCGCGCCACCTTGATCGCCGTCTCGACGGCCTCGGCCCCGGTGTTCATCGGCAGCACCATGTCCTTGCCGGTGAGCCCCGCCAGCGCCGCGCAGAACTCGGCGAACCGGTCGTGGAAGAACGCCCGGCTGGTCAGCGTCAGCCGATCGAGCTGCTCCCGCGCCGCCGCGAGGATCGTCTCGTTGCCGTGCCCGAAGTTCAGCGACGAGTACCCCGCCAGGCAGTCGAGATACCGGCGCCCCTCCACGTCGGTCACCCACGCGCCCCGAGCCTCGCGGATCACCACCGGCAGCGGATGGTAGTTGTGCGCGCTGTGGCGCTCGCCGCGCTCGATGTGCTCGGCCGTCATGCTCATGATCGGATCTCCAGGGTGCAGCACTTGGGACCCCCGCCGGCCTTGCGCAGCTCGCTGAGGTCCACCGGGATGACGTCGTAACCGCGGCGCTTGAGCTCCAGTTCGAGCCCGCCCGCCTCGGCGTTGATCACGATGTGGCGGCCGTCGGAGACCGCGTTGAGCCCGAGCACCGCCGCGTCCTCGGCCGAGGCGATCACCGCGTCCGGGAACATGCGCTCAAGCACCGCGCGGCTGCCGGGGGAGAACGCGCCCGGATAGTAGGCGACGTTCCCTCCGTCGAGCGGGAACAGCGCGGTGTCGAGGTGGTAGTAGCGCGGGTCCACCAGTCGCAACGTCACGACCGGCCGCCCGAAGAACTCCTGCGCCTCGTGGTGCGCCGGCGGCCGGGTGCGGAACCCCGTCCCGGCGAGAATCACGTGATCGAGCGAGAGGAAGTCCCCCTCACCCTCGTTGACGTGCTCGGGCTCCTTCACCTCCGAGAACCCCCGACCGAGGAACCACGTCAGGTACGCCGGCCCCTCCGGCCCACGCTCGGCGTTGGCGAACCGGGCGCCGTACACCTTCCCGTCCACCACCAGCGCCCCGTTGGCGGCGAACACCATGTCGGGCAGCCCGTCGATCGGCTCGATGAGATCGACGCGGTGCCCGAGCTCCTCGTAGACGGCCTTGAGCCCCTCCCACTGCCGGATCGCGCGAGACCGGTCCGCCCCGGCCTCCGGGTCCATCCAGGGATTGATCGCGTACTCCACCGCGAAGTAGTCGGGTCGACACATCAGGTAATGCCGAACACGCGTCATGCAACGCTCCACAGAGGAAAAGGGCTGGTCAGCGAGATACGACCAGGATAGAAACGGCATTTGGCGCGGACCAAGCGGACGACGTTGCGCGTATCCGGCATTCCATTGCGTCCCAGAGCCCCGCCACGACGATTCGTTGCGCCGAAACCCGCGCGAAAGCCCGCCGAAACCCACCCGGACGCGCCGGAACCTTCCTCACTCCGTCGGCACGGGCGTCTCCACCAGCCGCGACAACACGATCGCGCTCTTGGTCCGCACCACGAACTCCTCGCTCGCGATCCGCTCGATCACCCGCTCCACATGCCGCATGTCCGTCGCCCGGATGTGCAGCAACGCGTCCGCCTCCCCGGTGATCGTGCACGCCGACACGATCTCCGGACTGTGCGCCACCGCCATCGCGATATCCGCCGGCGACGTCTTCCCCCGGCAGAACAACTCCACATACGCCTCGGTCGTCCACCCCAGCGCCGCCGGATCCACCCGCGCCGTGAACCCCCGGATCGCCCCCTTCTCCAGCAGCCGATCCACCCGCCGCTTCACCGCGGGCGCCGACAACCCCACCCGCTGCCCGATCTCGGCGTACGTGGCCCGCGCGTCCTCGACGAGCTCCCGGATGATGGCACGATCAAGCTGGTCAAGCTCCACGCAGACCTGTATACCGCGCCGCCGTCCGAAGCCGCCCGTCACCGGGCGGACAGGCCGTCCTCCGCCCACGTCATCGCCTGGTCGGTGTCAGCCGCGCTCGTGTGCACGACGCCTCGATGAGCGGGTTTATGCGGATTGCTGCAAACGGCGCATCTGCGACTCCGGCAGATCCAGCAGCGTCGTGCTGTCCTCCGCCGAAAACCCGGCATCCCGCAACCTGGCCGCCGTGGCCCTTGCCAGCACGAGGCGCTGCTGATGGTAGGACGCGAGCACCTCGCAGGGGACACCGGGCAACTCGTAGACGTACTCGACGCTGACCGGAGTCTCCTTGGGCAAGCCGAGGATGAAGTGCTTCACCGCCTCGACCTCTTCGAAGAGCTCGCTCAAGGTCTCGCCGTTCACGCCAGAGCGGATCGGGGCATCGACGGGGCTCGCGTGCCAGACGTCGATGTCGGTGTCGAGAGTGCGCGCACGGCTGACGCGAAATACCAGTCGGTGAGAGGTCGAGGTCATGCGAGCCAATCCTTCCCGAACACATGCGCTAGGTCGGCCTGGAGCTCGTCAAGATCCCACCGTGTGATGTTCTTGACTCGGACCATCGCGCGGGCCACCACGATCTGCTCTCGGTTGTGAAGCAAGAGTACGCGAGAGGATCGCGTCGACTCGACCCAGTCGACCCGAAGTTGGTGCTCACGAGCGAGCTTGTAGATCCGGTCGCGGATATCGGGGTATGTGCACAGCACAAGGTAATAATAAGGTAACCGATAGTAGCCGCGGTGGGTTGTTGCCGATAGAGCGTTGTACGTACAGGGTTCTGTACGGGCGATGGGAGAGGTGCATGAAGACGATGACGTACTCGGAATCACGAGCACGCTATGCCGAGGTGCTCGACTCTGTGGTGAACGATCACGAGGAGGTCATCATCACCTGTGCCGGACACGAGCCGGTGGTGATCGTGTCGCTTGACGACTATCAGTCGCTCAAGGAGACGGCGTACCTGTTGCGCAGCCCGGAGAACGCGCGTCGCCTGCTGGCGTCCATCGATCGACTGGAGAACAGCGGCGGTGTCGTACGGGAGTATCCCTGATCGTTTGATGGACGTGAAGAGAAGATCATCCCCGTTATAAGGCCCTGACAGGGTGAACGGACGGCGGTCACCTGTACGGAGCCTGATCAGTCGTTAGGTAGACCGTCGCGCAGATCTGCGACGAATGCCGACCATTCGGCGGGGGTGAAGGCGAGAGCGGGGCCGTCAGGGTTCTTGGAGTCGCGCATGGCGACGATGCCCGGAAGGTTCGTCGCCACCTCGACGCAGGCTCCGGTGTCGTTGGACCGCCGAGACTTGCGCCATTCCGCCTTGCTCAGATTCACCTCTCCAACACCTCCTTGATCGTCTTTGCGGACAGTGTTTGGGGCTGAAATCGACGTAAGCCCCGCTACGCGAAGGAGCGTTGCCGAAACTGACGCCGCCGCGCTCGGTCGAGTCGAGGTATGGACGGCTCACCGGTCATACGGCCAGTATCGCTCGCCTCCGGGCGGGTGCGGAGGGGGTCATGAGGGATCCCCTTCGGCGGCGTCGGGCCAGCGCGTCAGGAGGGTGTGGAGGGCGTCGAGGCAGCGGGTCCAGGTGGCCTCGGTGGGGCGGGCGTGGGCGAACCCGCCTGCGGCTTCGAGGCTGACGAAGCCGTGGAGCGTGCTGCGCACCAGGCGGACCGCGTCGGTCAGGTCGGGCTCGGCCAGCGCGTAGGCGCGCAGCACGCTGTAGGTCAGCTCGACCGCGCGTCGCGGTCCGTGTGCCCGCGCCGCGAGCTCGGGATCGATCCGCATGGGGACCTGCGTGGCCGTGTAGCGGCCGGGGTGGGCGTGGGCGTACTCCCGCCAGGCGTTCGCGAACGCCACCAGCGCGTCCTTACCGGCCCGCCCGGCGGTGGCCTCGGCGATGCGAATGGTCTTCTCGTCCGCCGCCAGCAGCGCGATCCGCCCACGCAGGTCCTCAAGGCCGCGCACGTGCACGTACAGGCTCGCGTCCTTCACGCCGAGCCGCCGCGCCACCGCCGACATCGTCACATGGTCGAGCCCGACCTCGTCCGCCAGCTCAGCGCCCGCGAGCGTCACCCGCTCCGCCGTCAGCCCGGCCCGCGCCATGCGCGCTCCGCCTCTCATCCTAGAGATACATAGGGCAACCAAAGAACATTAGGTTATGCCTTTTATCCCAAGGGTGGCAATCGAAGGCAGGGGTGCCGGACCGCGATGGCACGCAGGTGTTTGCGGGTACGAACCGCCTAGATAGCCACTGGTATCCATTTGATGACTTTAGGTAGCAGGAACGCCGTATGATCGATGGGGTGGTGGAGACTCTGGGGTTACATGTGGTCGCGAAGAGGTAGGTGTCATGCCCATGGACGATGGCGCAACCTCGCCGGGGTTCTCTATGAGCGTCCGGGTGAGCGGTCCTCTCGGGAACGGCGCGCGGCAGACGTCTGAGGATGACGTCACGATAGTGGGCCGTCTCCACATGGGAGACTTCTCTCCTGCCACTCTTCGCTGCCGGATAGACACCTATGCGGGCAGCGTTCTCGCCGACTTTGACAGTGAGCTGCGCGATGCGGTGCTGGAGGCGATGGATCAGCTTGTCATGGCGAGCGGCAGAGCCGAGGTGCAACCAGACGGCTCGACCGTGAGGATCATGCATCTGGAGGCGGTGCAGCGTTTGACCGGCGCGTCGACGTCTCCGCTGTCGGAGCTGGCGCATGAGCAGGGAGTGGGCCCGATCCGTAGCATCGAAGAGTTGCGGGGCGATCCCATCGATGGATTTCTGCTCTAAGCCGCGAGGGTGACATAGGCAGGGGTGCGGCTGTGGGTCGTTTCCTGCCTCACCGGCTGGAACGCCCGGGGTAGTCGGCGACGCCGTCTTCGAGTAGTGCGAAGGCGCGTTCGGCGGCCTTTTGGGTGTCGGGGAGGATGTCCTCCCAGGGCTCGCCGGCTCGCCTGCGGTCGTGGGCCTGCTGGGTGAGCACGCGTAGCACCGCATTGATCTGGGCGGCGATGACTCTGGGGGTGAGGTCGTCCGGTTCGGCGTCGGCGGCGTCGGCCAGGGCCGTCGCGAGGAGTTCCTCGCGGGTTTCGTGGAGTTGGGTGATGCGGGCGGTGAGGGTCGGGCTTTCCGCGATCAGGCGGGCGAACCAGTCGGCGCCCGCGTTGAAGCCGTAGCGCCAGTGCTGGGTTCGGGCCGCGTCGAGGAAGTCGTCGCGGATGGCGTGTAGCGCCGATACGCCGGGGGGACGCTCGCGGACCACTCGGGCGAGGTAGTCCTCTGCGGCGTCGCGGCGGTCGAGGAACAGGTCCTCCTTGGTCTTGAAGTAGTTGAAGACCGTGTTGACCGAGACGTCGGCGGCGCGTGCCACGTCGGCGACCGTCACCTTGTCGAAGCCGTGCTGCATGAACAGGCCCATGGCCGTGTCGGAGATGCGCTGCCGGGTCTCCCGCTTCTTGCGCTCGCGCAGGCTCAACTCCTCGGACATGGGGAGATTCTAGCAGTGGTCACAAAATTTAAGTGACACCAAAATTGGTGTTACCCTACTTGGCATGATTCGCACCAGTGCGTTGACGAAGACGTTCATCACCGGTAGGGGCGGGAGGAAGGCGGCGGTGGAGGCCGTGCGTGGCGTCGATCTGCACGTGGGGGCGGGGGAGATCGTCGGCTTCCTGGGTCCCAACGGCGCAGGGAAGACCACGACCCTGCGCATGCTCACCACGCTTCTGCCGCCCACCTCCGGCACCGCCACCATCGCCGGGTACGACCTGGCCGCTCAGCCTGCCGAGGTACGGCGCCGCATCGGCTACGTCGCCCAGGGGAACATGGTCGGGCCCATGGCGTACGTGGGACGGGAGTTGGAGACCCAGGCCCGTCTGTACGGCATGAGCCGCGCCGAGGCCCGCGCCCGCGTGGCCGAGAGCCTGGAGTTGATGAACCTCGAAGGCGTCGAGGAGCGCCCGGCCGCCGCGCTGTCCGGCGGTCAGAAACGGCGCGTGGACCTCGCGATGAGCCTGCTGCACCGGCCCCGGCTGCTGTTCCTCGACGAGCCCACCACGGGCCTGGATCCGCAGAGCCGCGCGAACCTGTGGGACCACGTGCGGCGGCTGCGCGAGCGGGACGGCATGACCGTCTTTCTCACGACGCACTACCTCGACGAGGCCGACGCCCTGTGCGACCGCGTCCTGATCATCGATCACGGCCGCATCGTCACCGAGGGCACCCCGGCCGCGCTCAAGGCCGAGCTCGGCCCGGACGCCACCCTCGACGACGTCTTCCTCAAGGTGACCGGGCGCGAACTGCGCGAGGACACCGCCGCCTGACCGGCCGTACAAGGAGATGTACAAGGAGATAACGCCTGTGACCACGCTGATCCTGGCGCGCCACTATATGCGCGCCACCTTCGGCAGCAAGTTCGCCGTGTTGTTCAACGCCGTCCAGCCGATCCTGTTCCTGGTGCTGTTCGGCCCCCTGTTCGCCCGCAGCGGCGTCGGCTCCTGGGAGGTCCTGGTCCCCGGCCTGCTGGTGCAGCTCAGCCTGATGAGCACCGGTCTGGCCGGCTTCGACATCTTCCTCGACCAGCGCTTCGGCGTGCTCGAACGGCTGCGCGTCACGCCCGCGAGCCGGGTCTCGCTGCTGCTCGGCCGGGTGATCAGGGACGTCGCGGTGCTGTCCGTGCAGTCGGCGCTGCTGATCGCCATCGGCTGGGCCTTCGGCCTGCGCGCCCCGCTCGCCGGGGTGCTGCTCGGTCTCGCCCTGCTCCTCGTGCTCGCCGTCGGGCTGGCGTCGCTGTCCTACGCCGCCGCCCTGGCCATGCCCAACGATCTCTTCCCTCCGGTCGCCACGACGGTCGTCGTACCGCTGATGCTGCTGTCCGGGGCGCTGCTGCCGATGTCCCTCGCGCCGCCGTGGCTGGACGTGCTCTCCCGCCTGACGCCGTTCCGCCACGTGGTCGAGGCGCTGCGCTCGTTCTTCGCCGGCGCGTACGTCTCCGCCGCGGTCGGCTGGGGCCTGCTGGCCGCGGCGGTGTTCCTCGTCGTCGGCGTCGCCGTCGGCACCCGCCTCTACCAGCGGGAGAGCGCCTGACACGAGCCGCCCGCCCGGCCGGGCCCGCCGGTCAAGCGCCGCGCGTGCGGGGTCGGCTCGGGCCGGTCGGGGCGTCCGTGCACCGGGTCAGGGCGTCCTGGGCCTCGGCGAGCCAGATGGGGGCCTCCCAGCGGCGGGCGATCTCGACGGCGTGCGTGAAGTGTTCGGCGGCCTGCTCTCGTTTGCCGATCAGCAGCGACAGTTCGCCGAGGGTGTGGGCCACCGGGCGCATGGCGATGGCCGTGGAGGCGGTGCCGGGGAGGTGGTCGTGTACGGGGAGGAGGGCGTCGATGAGTTCTTCGGCCTCGTCGCGTTCGCCGAGTGCGCATACGGCCATCGCGCGCAGTGTGGCCAGGGAGGAGAAGAAGTAGTCGCGGCGCAGCGGATGGGCGGGGGTGCGGGCGGCGCGGGCCTCCTCGATGCGGCCCTGGGCGGCGAGGGCGAGTGCCAGGGCGTCGGTGGCCACGGTGCCGCCTGTTTCCTGTAGCGCTCGGATCGGCTCCACGAGTTCCGCGAGTCGGCCCTGGGTGATGCGCATCGTGCCGATCGCCATGACCAGGAAGGCGTCCGCGTGCAGCGAGCCGTGGCGTTTCATGTGCGTGTAGGCGTCGAGGTAGACGCGTTCGGCCTCGTCCAGTTTGCCGGCGATGTGCGCCAGCGTGGCCTCGGCGCACATGGCGACTCCGCGCGCCTCGGCCATCTCGTACGCGTCGGCGATCTCCAGGCAGCGGCGGACGTGGCGGCGCAGCGCGGTTACGTCGCCGCGTGCCGCCGCGGCCGTGCTCGCGACGTACTCGGCGTACCAGCGGAACGCGGGCAGGTCGTGGCGCTCGGCCACGCTCGCCAGTTCCGCGCCGAGGGCCGCACGCTCCTCGGCCTCGCGCTCGTAGTCCAGCTCCTTGATCCGGGCGGTCAGGGCGCCGGCGGTGATTCTCGGGTCGTCGAGGCCGGCGGCCAGCTCCGCCAGTTCCCGCGCCGCCTCGGCCGCGCGTGGGTCCCGCTCGTGGGCCAGTTCGGCGGCGAGGGTGTCCAGCAGGCGCGCCCGGACGAGCGGATCCAGGCGGTGCCGTCCGTGGCCGTCGGTCCAATCGCTGACGCCGGGATCCGTGGGATTTCCGGTGTTCGCCCCCGGTGTTCCGCCGTCTTGCGCGGTGTCGCTCGCGTTCCTGGCACCGTGGCCACGCTCCGCGCGGCCGTACAGCAGTCGCATGAGCAGGTTCACCAAGGGGCGGTCGACCTTGGCGTAGGGGCGGACGTTCCACGGGGTCGGCTCGGTCCACGCGGTGAGGGCCGCGATCAGCAGGTCCTCCCGGTCCGCGGTCACCGCGACGTCGATGGCGCGCTCGCGGGTGGCGCGGGCGTCACCGAGGGCGCCGGCCCGCACCTGGGCGCGCAGCAGGGCGCCGAGGATGTCCACCCGCCGGGCGTCGTGGTCGCCCTCCTCGCCGGTGCTGCGCTCGAAGCACTCCAGCGCCTGGCGCAGCAGTTCCACCGCCGAGTCGTGCGCGTACCGGCGGGTGGCCACCTCGGCGGCGCGCAGCGAGTAGTGCAGGGCGAGCGGGGCGGTCGCCGCCGTGCCCGCCCGGGCGTAGTGGTGGGCGAGCGCCGTCGGGTCGGCCGACGGTCGTTCCCGCAGCGCCTCGGCGATCCGGGCGTGCATCCGGGTACGCCGGATCCGGGACAGGTCCTGGTAGAGCGTGTCCCGCACGAGCATGTGCACGAACCGCACCCGGCCCGGGGACGGCTCGGTCAGCAGCCCCGAGACCACGCCGGCGTCGAGCGCGTCGAGGACGCCCTCCTCGTCGGCGTCGGCGGCCCGCACCAGCAGGTCCACGTCGGCCTCACGCCCCACGACGGCGGCGAGGCGCAGCACCGTGACGACGGCCGGAGGCAGCCGGGCCAGCCGCCGGCGCAGCACGTCCCGCACGCCCTCCGGCACCTCCGAGATCGCCACCAGCGCGCCCTCGCCGGCCAGCAGCCGGGCGCTCTCCCGCACATAGAACGGGTTCCCGCCGGTGCGTTCGGCCAGGGCGGACACGGTCTCGGCGTCCACCGGGCGCTCGCAGACGGCGGCCACGAGCGCCGCCACCTCGTCGGGGGCGAGCCCGCGCAGGCTCACCCGCACCGGCGAGCGCCGGGCGAGCGCCGCCAGCGCCTCCTCCTGTACGGGCGTCACCTCGGCCGCGCGATACGCCACCACCAGCAGGATCCGTGCGCCGCCGAGCTCCTCGGCGAGCGCGGTGAGCAGCGAGACCGTCTCGGCGTCGGCCCGGTGCACGTCGTCGAGGAGTACGGCGAGCGGACGCTCGGCCGCGACCCGGCGCAGCCACTCCGAGACCGCCCGGTGCAATCGGAATCGCCCGGACGAGGTGTCCTCGCCCGCGCTCAGCCGGGTCAGGGCGGAGTCGTCGCTCAGCAGGGGGGCCAGCGCCCGCGCCGCCTCACCCGGCGGCACGCGCTCGGCCAGCGGTCGCAGCGCCTCCATCCACGCCCACGCCGCCGGAGCGCCGTCGTCCTCCGGGCATCGCCCCACGGCCACCCGCCAATGGCCTGCGGTGACGTACTCCAGCAGCCGCCCGAGCAGGGCCGACTTGCCCGCTCCGGCCTCTCCGGTCACCACGGCGATGCCCGCTCGACCTGCCGCCACCGACTCGGCGGCCTCCCGCAACGCCGCGAACTCGGCCTCCCGGCCCACGAACGTGGCGGGGGCGGGGAGGGGGGAGGAGGGCAGGGCCGCCGCCGAGGCGTGCGCTCCTGCGGCGGGCGGCGCGCCCGCCGGTCCGGATGGTGCGGCGCCGGGGAGCCGGAGGGCGGCGTGCAGGACCGGCATGCGCTGGTTGAGGATGGCGTCCTCGAGCTCGACCAGGTCCGGTCCCGGGTCCAGGCCCAGTTCGGTGGCGAGCACGGATCGTGCCCGGCGCAGTGCGTTGAGGGCGTCGGCCTGGCGGTTGCCGCCCCACAGGGCGAGGGCGAGCAGCCGCCAGCCCTCCTCGCGGAGCGGTTGCTGCCGGGTGAGGGCCTCGGCCGCGGGTACCGCCTCGGCCGGGGCGCCGCGGCGCAGGGTCAGCTCGACCGAGAGTTCGCGGGCCGAGGCGCGCAGCTCCTCCAGGCGGGACGTCTCGGCGACGGCCCACTCCTCGTCGGCGACCTCCGCGTACGCGGCGCCGCGCCACAGGCCGAGCGCCTGGTCGAGAAGGGTCGCGGCGCGGGCGGGGTCGGCGGGGCCGATGTCGCGGGCCTGCCGTACCAGCCGCTCGAAGCGCCAGGCGTCCACCGCGTCGTCGTCGAGTTTGATCGCGTAGCCGGGCGCCGCGCTGACCAGGATCCGGGCCGGGGCGCGCGGCGGGCGGTCGGGTTCCAGCAGGCGTCGCAGGTGGGCGATGTAGGTCTGCAGCGACGCGATGGCCTTCGGCGGCGGCTCGCCTCGCCACAGACCGTCGATCAGCCGGTCGACGGAGACCACGTCGCCGCGAGCGACCAGCAGCATCGCCAGCAGCGCACGCTGATGCCCGCCACCCAGATGCACGGCACGGTCGTTGATCTCGGCTTCGATCGCGCCGAGTACCCGGATCAGCACCGGGCAATCATAAAGGCAGGTGAATCGCCCAAGACAGCATCAAGTCGGTATCAAGCACCCGGCCGACAGTGGAGAGAGCCCGGCATTGTCCGTGGCACTTATCCCTGTTGAGGCTGAGGAGACCGATATGGCCGCTATCGCACCTGATCGTCCTTATGTGCACAGGATGGTCATCATCCACCGTGTCTTCACCCGTGAGTCCCGGCTGCTCGCCGAACTCGTCCCGGGCGTGGCACCCGGGAACCGCGCCCGCGCCACAACGCTCGCCGCCCACTTCCGGGACTACCGTACGGTGCTGCACCACCACCACGAGGCCGAGGACGAGCTGCTGTGGCCGAAGCTGCTCGCCCGCGTGGACCTCGACGCCGACGTGGTGCTGCGCATGGAGGCCCAGCACGAGCGCATCGCCGCCACCCTCGGCCGGGCGAGCGCCGCGTTCGACGGATGGGAGCGCACGGCGGACGCACAGGCCCGCGACTGTCTCGCCGCCATCCTGCGCGAGCACCGGTCCGTCCTCGCCGAGCACGTGCACGACGAGGAGGGGTACGTCCTCCCGCTGATCGAGGAGCACCTGACCGTTCCGGAATGGGAGGCGTTCAACGTCCGCGCCGCCGCGGGCGTCCCCCCGCACAAGCGCCTGCTCCTGCTCGGCGCGATCCTGGAGGACGCCGACCCCCGCGAACGCGCCTACCTGCTCGGCGGCCTGCCCCGCCCCGCCCGGCTGCTGTGGCGCCTAGTCGGCCGCCCGGCGTACGCCCGCCGCATGCGCCGCGTCAGAAGGGGTGGCTGACGAGGACCCCATCCCGGTGGCCCTGCCCGGGCCGCCGCGACCGAGCCAGGGTGCGCTGAGCTTCGGCGCCGCGCCGGTGGGGGAGCGCGGCGAAACGAGGGACCGCCGCCGTGCGCAGGTCGCGTGGCGGGGGAGGGGCGGTACGACACGTCCGCGTGGATCGCCGGGAAAAGCGAAGACCCGGCCGCCCGGCACCGAGGGTGCCGTGGGCGACCGGGCCCGTGACGTGGCTGTCAGGCCTTGTCGGCCTCCGCGCTCGCGCGCTCGACGGCCTCCTCCGGCGCGGCCTCCAGGTCGTCGGACGCCTGGGCGTTGGTGGAGGACTTGTCCAGCCGCACCCAGCTCGTGATGCTCTCCACGGCGAACAGCACGGCCAGGTAGGCGGTGAGCACCGCCATCACGATCGTGAGCTGTCCGATCGCCGCGCCCACGCCGATGATCAGCAGGCGGCACTCCCAGCCGAGCCCGGCCTGGAACACCCACGCGGGCGGCCAGATGCTCTGCCGGGTCCGGTACACCGTGTCGTACGTGTGGTAGCCGATCACATAGATGAGCACGAACAGCAGCCACTTGGGAGCGTCGGCGGCCAGTGCGACCAGCAGGATCGTCAGGAACTCGACGGCCCGCACCAGCGGCGGCACCAGCCAGTCGAACCGCCCCAGATGGTCGCGCGGCATCGTGGGCACCACGAGGGCGACGACGATCAGCGCGGGCACCAGCATGATCGGGCCGGTGCCGACGTCCAGCGTGCCGGTGAATCCCAGGGCGGCGACGGCGATCAGGGCGACGAGCGTGGTGAACACCGGGGGCAGGCCGGGGCCCAGATGGTCGCGTAGCAGGGTGGCGAGCGGGCCGTCGTCGCGGTAGGAGACCAGCCGGGCGGTCTGGATCCGCAGCCGTTCCTCGTCGGGATCGGGGGCGGGCACGGAGGTGGTCTGCGGTTGAGTGATCATGCGAGCGACCTCACAAGACGTCCGGTCAGGGTGTAGACGGCCGCGATGCCGCCCCAGATCAACAGGGTGAGGAAGGTGACGCGGGGTTCGAAGAACGCGGCGGTGATCGCGATCGCGGCGAAGCGCTCGCCGATCGGGAAGACGATCATCTTGCGGGCCCAGTGCACCGGGCGGAACCGGCCGGCCCTGGACCAGGCCTTGAGCATCCGCTTGACCACGCCGGTCTGCTCGGCCTTGCGCTGCACCAGCGCCTCGCGCAGCGGCGTGTCGGGGCTGACGGTCAGCTCGAGCGTGGGAAGCGGGGTGGGCTTGCGGCGCCGGCGGCGGTGGCCCGCGCCGAAGGAGAAGTCGAGCAGGTGCCGCACCGACTGCAGGGCCAGCGCCACCAGGGCGAGCGTCCACACGTCGCCCTGCCCGGCCACGGTCGCGCCGATCGCCAGGCCGGCGAAGACCACGTACTCCTTGAACCGGTCGAAGGTCGCGTCGAGCCACGCGCCGAGCACGCCGAACTTGCGGGCGTACCGGGCGAGCTGGCCGTCCACGCAGTCGAACACGAACGCGAAGTAGATCAGCACCGCGCCGGCCACCGCGCCCGCCCGGGTGCCGGTGGCGAAGGACCCGGCCGACAGCAGGCCGAGGGCGATGGAGATGAGCGTCACCTGGTTCGGGGTGAGCCCGCGCCGGGCCGCCCAGCGGGCGATGAACCGCGAGTAGGTGCTGACGAAGTACGTGGTGAAGAAGCCGTCGGCGCCCTTGACCGCGTTGTTGAGCCGTGCCCGGTCCTCGTCGATGCCCGCCATGATCTGCTGGGCCTCGTCGGCGTCGGCCTGGGTGAGGATCCGCCGGTAGTACAGATCGCGGCGTCCCCGGATGCCCACGGAGACGCCGCGCCGTACCAGGCAGAGCACGAGCAGTTGGGTCAGGTCGTCCTCGGGGCCGAGCAGGTGGGCCAGGTCGGCGAGCTCGCGGGCGGCCTCGGCGAGCACGGGAGCGTTCCTGGCCCTGATGTACAGCGGGCCGAGCGCCACCGCGTTGGGCCGGGTGACCGCGTGGAACGCCGAGCCGACCGAGATCACCCGGGACCGCCCGGCGCGCATGCGCACCGGCAGGCCCTCCAGGGTGCGGTCGCCGATCTCCGGCTCGGCCTCCTCGATCGGCGGCTCGGGCGTCAGGGGCTCGCCGTTCTCGGCGATCTCGCCGTCGCCGTTCTCCGAGATCTCGGTGCTCTCGGCCTCCTGCCGGGGCTCCTTGGCGATCAGGGCGAGCGCGCCGCGCTTGGTCTTGGTGATCTGGTAGATCAGCTCGTCGTGGATCACCGAGGCGGCCGGCATGATCAGCACGGGCTCCTCGGTGTCCTCGATCGCGTCGGCCAGCGCGCGCAGGTCCCCGGCGAGGTCGGTGCTCTCCAGCACCCGGCCCGGATACTGACGGTACGCGCCGGCGTCGGCCGGTCGGGCGATCGTGACCGGCTCGGGATCGAGCGCGGCGGCCTGGCCGTAGAGGCGGGCGGTCACCGTGGGCGCGGTGACGAAGGATGACAGCCGGACCTGTGCGGGTGACACCGGCTGTGTGTCTGATTCGTTCGGACTGGGTGAAGTGCCCAGCAGGACCACGCGGGTCATGGCACCCTTTCAGGCAGCGGTGAAAGGCTTGTTCGGTGCGGGGGGTCCGCCAAAGTGAGAAGTTTAATGACCTTTCGGTAAGCCCGGTGCATCGGAAACTTCACCCGGGATTCTCCCCCGGTTTGCCCTCTCCATTGGAACCCCGCCGCCCCCCGCGCGTCCATCGGCCGCAACTACACTGTGCGGGGTGAGTCTGTATCGTGACGAGGGCGTCGTGTTGCGCACCCAGAAGCTGGGCGAGGCCGATCGCATCGTGACGATCCTCACCAAGCGTACCGGCAAGGTTCGCGGCGTCGCCAAGGGCGTGCGGCGCACCATGTCGCGGTTCGGTGGCCGCCTGGAGCCGTTCACCCACGTCGACCTGCAACTGCACACCGGCCGCTCGCTCGATGTGATCACCCAGGTCGAGACCCTGCGCCCGTACGGCGAGGCCCTCGTGCACGACTATCCGCGCTACACCGCGGGCACCGCCATGCTGGAGACCGCCGACCGGCTCACCGTCGGCGAGAAGGAGCCCGCGCTCCGCCAGTTCCTGCTGCTCATCGGCGGCCTGCGCACGCTCGCCGGCGGGGAGCACGAGGCGCGGCTGGTCCTGGACGCCTACTTTTTGCGCTCGCTCGCCGTGGCCGGCTACGCCCCCGCGTTGTCGGAGTGCGCCCGTTGCGGCGCGCAGGCCGTGCGCGCCTTCGCGATCGCCGCCGGCGGGGTGGTGTGCGGCGCGTGCCGCCCGGCGGGCGCGGCCGTACCGGCGGCGGAGACGATCGCGTTGATGATCGCGTTGCTGCGCGGCGACTGGGACACGGCCGACGCCTCCGAACCCCGTCACCGCGGCGAGTGCAGCGGCCTTGTCGCCGCATATCTCCAATGGCACCTCGAACACGGAATACGCTCGCTACGCCATGTCGAACGAGTTTGAGAGCGAGCGATGACAGCCGTCCGCCCACCGTCACCCCATCCGTCCGGAGCGACCCCGCCTCCGATTCCGCGCGATCAGATCCCGCGGCACGTCGCCATCGTCATGGACGGCAACGGCCGCTGGGCCAAGGCCCGGGGCCTGCCCCGCATCGAGGGCCACAAGATGGGGGAGGCGTCGCTCTTCGACGTGATCGAGGGCGCGATCGAGCTGGGCATCCCCTACCTGTCGGCGTACGCGTTCTCCACGGAGAACTGGAAGCGCTCGCCCGACGAGGTGCGCTTCCTGATGGGCTTCAACCGCGACGTCATCCGCCGCCGCCGCGACCAGCTGCACGCGATGGGCGTGCGGGTGCGCTGGGCCGGCCGCCCCGGCCGCCTGTGGAAGAGCGTGATCAAGGAGCTGACCGACGCCGAGGAGATGACCCGCCACAACAAGGTGCTGACGCTCCAGTTCTGCGTCAACTACGGCGGGCGCGCCGAGATCGTCGACGCGGCGGTACGGCTCGCCGAGGACATCGCCGCCGGGCGGGTGAGGTCGGCGAAGGTGAGCGAGAAGACGTTCCGCCGATATCTAGACGAGCCGGATATTCCTGACGTTGACCTGTTCGTGCGCTCGTCCGGCGAGCAGCGCACCTCGAACTTCCTGCTGTGGCAGTCGGCCTACGCCGAGATGGTCTTCCTCAACCAGCTCTGGCCCGACTTCGACCGGCGCGACCTGTGGCAGGCGTGCGAGATCTACGCCAAGCGCGACCGCCGGTACGGCGGGGCCATCCCCAACGAACTCCAGCGGTGATGCCGCCCCGGGCCCGTGCGCCCGCCGCGCCTGAGCTAGGCGCGGCGGCGGGCCCGGTAGGCCGCGACGTGCATGCGGTTGCCGCAGGTACGGCTGTCGCAGTAGACCCGGGATCGGTTGCGCGACTCGTCGATGAAGACGTGCGAGCAGTCGGGCGCGGCGCAGGCGCGCAGGCGTTCCCACTCGTCTTCGGCCAGCAGGTGGGCGAGGGCGACGCCGCAGTCGGCGGCGAGGTGCTCGGCGACCGACGAGCCGGGGGCGAAGTAGTGGATGTGCAGCGGATGCCCGTCGTGCTCGGTGAGCCGGGGGATGATGCGGGTGCCGCTGAGCAGGGCGTTGAGCCGGGTGATGACGCCGTCGCGGTCGGGGGCGGCGATCACCTCGCAGAACGCGGCCCGCACGCCGCGCACCCCGTCCAGGTCTCGTTGGCCGAGCGCGCCGACGCCGCTGACCTCTCGCCTGCGCAGGAAGTCCGCGAGGTCGTCCAGGTCGGTCAACGCCTCCTCGCCGTGGGTCTCGGGCGCGGTGTTGACCAGCTCCACCACGGTGGCGAGCGAATGCGTCATGTCATGACTGAATGGCATGTTGACTCCTGTCCGCTCGGGTCATAGCGTATCCGGGTGCGCCGCTGGTCGCTGACACGTTGGAAGAGTATCCCCGTTCTCGTCGCCGTGGCAGGCGCTCTGGTGATCGCGACCTCCGCGCCGCTGGTGCGGCTGTCACAGACCGCCCCCGCCACCTCCGCGCTGTTCCGATGCGGCTACGCGCTTCCGGCGCTGTTCGCCCTCGCCTGGTTCGAGCGCCGCCGTCGTGGCCCGATGCCGTGGCGCGAGCGCCGCCAGGCCTGGCTCGCCGGGCTGTTCTTCGCCCTCGACCTGCTGTTTTGGCACCTGTCCATCCGGTACGTCGGGGCCGGGCTCGCCACCGTGCTCGGCAACCTCCAGGTGGTCGTGGTGGCGTTCGCCGCGTGGGCGCTGCTCGCCGAGCGGCCGTCCAGGCACCTGATGATCGCCACGCCGCCGGTGCTCTTCGGGGCGGCGCTGATCTCGGGCGTGTTCGACGCCGCGCCGTACGGGGCCGATCCGGCGCTCGGGGTGCTGTTCGGCCTGCTGACGTCGCTGACGTACTCGGCCTTCCTGCTGGTGCTGCGCTCCGGCTCGGGGGAGAACCGCCGGGTGAGCGGCCCGCTCGCGCACGCCACGCTCGTCGCCACCGTCCTGATCGCCGCGCTGAGCCCGCTGTTCGGCGGCGCGGACCCGGTGCCGAGCTGGCCGGCGCACGGCTGGCTGCTGCTGCTCGCCCTCGGCCCGCAGGTGCTCGGCTGGGTGCTGATCACCTACTCGCTGCCCCGGCAGCCCGCCGCGCTCACCGCCCTGCTCCTGCTGATCCAGCCGGTCGCCACGGTCGCGATCTCGGCGGCCGCGCTCGCCGAGCGTCCCTCGCCGTTCCAGCTCACCGGCTGCGTCCTGATCGCCCTCGGCGTCCTGTACGGCTCCCGCCCTCAACCGGCCCTGACCGCCGCCGAGCAGGACGAGCAGGTCCCGAAGACCTCCACCGTGTGAGTGACGTCGGTGAAGCCGTGCTCGGCCCCCACCGACTCGGCCCACCGCTCCACGTCCGGCCCCGCCACCTCGACCGTGCGCCCGCACCTGCGGCACACCAGGTGATGGTGGTGACTCCCGGTGGCGCACGCCCGGTAGACGGCCTCGCCGTCGTCGGTGCGCAGCACGTCGATCTCCCCGGCGTCGCTGAGCGCCTGCAGCGCGCGGTAGACCGTCGTGAGACCGATCTTCGCGCCGCCCGCCCGCATCTCGGCGTAGATGTCCTGCGCGCTGCGGAAGGACGTGCTCCCCGCGAGGACCTTGCGAACGGCCTGTCGGCGATTGGTCGTCATGTGGCGGACTCCTGTGTACGGCTTCGCCGTACGAATCTACCCACCCCCAGCGCGACCCCGAACCCGGTGAGCGCGATCAACACGATCGCCGCCCCCGGCGCGACGTCCACGTAGAAGGCGGAGGTGAGCCCGCCCACGGTCGCGACCACGCCGAGCGCCATCGACAGCAGCATGGTCGCCCGGAACCCCCGGGTGAGCTGCTGGCTCGTCGCCACCGGCACCACCATCAGCGCGCTCACCAGCAGCAGCCCCACCACGCGCATCGCGACGACCACGGTGAGCGCGGCCGTCACCGCGATGAGCAGGCTGAGGAAGCGCACCGGCAGCCCGCTCGCCTTGGCCACCTCCTCGTCCTGGCACAGCACGAACAGCTCGCGCCCGAACACGGCGACGACGCCGAGCACCGCCACCGCCATGATCGCGATGACCCACAGGTCGGTGGCGGTGACGCTGCTGATCGAGCCGAACAGGTACGCCGTCAGCGTGGAATTGCTGCCCCCGGGCGCGAGCCCGATCAGCATGACGCCGCCCGCGATGCCGCCGTAGAACAGCAGGGCGAGCGCGACGTCGCCGCTGGTGCGCCCGCGCGCCCGCACCAGCTCGATGACGATCGCGCCGAGCACCGACACCGCCACGGCGGTGAGCACCGGCGCGGTCCCGGTGAGGAAGCCGAGCGCGACGCCGGTCAGCGCGACGTGCCCGATGCCGTCGCCGAGCAGCGACAGCCGCCGCTGCACGATGAACGTGCCGACGGCCGGGGCGGCGAGACCCACGAGAACGGCGGCGATCATCGCCCGCCGCATGAAGTCGAAGGCGAGCAACTCGATCACGGCGTCCACCCCGGCACGCGCTCCTGCGGGCCGTGCGGGTGCACGTGGTCGTGGCCCGGCCGGGCGTGCACCCCGACCGCCTCCGGCGGCGGCCCGTCGTGCACGATCAGCCCGTCGCGCAGCACGATCGAGCGGGTGATCAGCGGCTCGAGTGGCCCGCACTCGTGCATGACCAGCACGACCGTGCGGCCCCTGGCGACCAGCGTGGCGAGGGTGTCGGCGAGGGCCTGCTGGCTCGCCGCGTCCACCCCGGCGGTGGGCTCGTCCATCACGAACGTGTCCGGCTCCCCGGCGAGCGCGCGGGCGATCAGCACCCGCTGCTGCTGCCCGCCCGACAGCGTGTGAATCGGGTCCCCGGCCCTGTCCTGGAGCCCGACGGCCTCCAGGGCGGCGGCGACGGCCGCCCGGTCCGCCGCCGAGGTGCGGCGAAATCGCCGCTGCCGGGCGATCCGCCCGCCGAGCACCACCTCGCGCACGGTCGCCGGCACGCCGCCGCCGACGGCCAGGCGCTGCGGCACGTACCCGATGCGCCACCAGTCGCGAAAGCGCGCCGGGGGCACGCCGTACAGCAGGGTGGTGCCGCCCGACAGCGGGACGAGCCCCAGCAGCGACCGGACCAGGGTCGACTTCCCCGACCCGTTGGGACCGAGGACGGCGAGCACCTCGCCTTCGGCGACGGTGAGATCGATGCCGCGCAGGACGGGCCGGCGGTCGAGGGTCACCTGACCGCCGGTCATCTGGAAGGCGAATGTCACGGGCGTGTGGTCCAGTCGTTCAAGGGGGGTTTCGGGTGTCCGGTTGCCGGGGGCCGCGGCTCAGGTGCAGCCGAGCGCGGTACGCAGGTGGGCGAGATTGTCCCGGGTCGCCGACAGATAGTCCCCCGTCGCCGGACGGCTCTCGATCGGGTTGAGGACCGCGGTCTTCGCACCCACCTCCGTGGCGAGAACCTCGGCCACCTTCGGATTGACGAGCTCCTCGGTGAAGATGGTAGTCACCTTCTCCTGCTTGGCCACCTTCGCCACCTCCGCCAGGCGCGCGGGCGAAGGCTCCGATTCGGGGTCGATGCCGCTGATGCCCACCTGCTTGAGCCTGTAGCGGTCGGCGAGGTAGCCGAACGCCGCGTGGCTCGTCACGATCGTACGGCTCGCGCACGTGCGCAGCCCGTCGCTCAACTCCTTGTCCACCGCGTTCAGCTCGGCGGCCGCCGCCGCGGCCCGCGACCGGAACCCGGCCGCGTGCGGGGCGTCGGCCTGGGCCAGCCGCTCGCCCAGCTTCGTGGCGACGGTGGCGAACCGGGAGGGGTCCAGCCACAGATGTGGATCGTAGCCGACCTCCTCGTGTGCCTCCTCCCCTTCGTGCCCCTCCTCCTCGCCGTGCGGGTCCGCGCCGGTCGCGGGCAGCGTGGTGACCGCGGCGGCGACGTCGAACGACCGGTCGGCGGCGTGCTCGGCGACCGCCTCGTCCACCGCGGGCTGCACGCCCTTCAGGTAGACGATCAGATCGGCCTGCTCGATGTCGGCGATCTGGCGCGGCGTCAGCTCCAGGTCGTGCGGCTCGACGCCGGGCGAGGTCAGCGTGGCCAGCTCGACATCGGCCCCGCCCACCCGGCGGCTGACCCACTCCAAGGGGTAGAAGGCCGCCAGCACCCGCGGCCGGTCACCCGGCGCGCTCGCGAAGGACCCGCCGGAGGCGCCCGTGGACGCCGAGCCGCACGCGGCGGCGGCCAGCAGCGCCAGGCCCCCGGCCAGCGCTGCCAGCGGACGCCGGGGGGACCGGACGGACAAGAAGGTTCGGAATGAAGACGAACGACGGGAGGTTTCAGACGTCACATGCCCGAGTATGGTGCAAAATGAAAACCATTGTCAAAACGGGCTGAATCGAGCCCATGCCGCGTAAGGGGCATACGGCCTCCCGCCAGAAAGAGAGAGCGGGCCCGGCGACTTCCGCCAGGGCCCGCCCTCACGCGACTCTCAGGCCACTACGCGATGCTCACCGGCGTACACGTTCATCGACGTGCCGCGGACGAACCCCAGCAGCGTCAGCCCCGCCTCCGCCGCCAGCTCCACCGCGAGCGACGACGGCGCCGACACCGCCGCCAGCATCGGAATGCCGGCCATGACGGCCTTCTGCACCAGCTCGAACGACGCCCGTCCCGACACCATCAGCACCGTCGAGCGCAGCGGCAGCCGCCCCTCGCGTACGGCCCAGCCGACCAGCTTGTCCACCGCGTTGTGCCGCCCCACGTCCTCGCGCACGCACAACGCCGCGCCCGAGGCGTCGAACAGCCCGGCCGCGTGCAGCCCCCCGGTGCGGTCGAACACCCGCTGCGCCGCCCGCAGCCGGTCCGGCAGCGCCGCCACCAGCTCGGCGTCCACCCGCAGCGGGTCCCCGGCCACCTCCCACCGGGCCACCGTCCGCACCGCGTCCAGACTCGCCTTCCCGCACACCCCGCACGAGGAGGTGGTGTAGAAGTTGCGCTCCAGCGACGTGTCCGGCGGCTCCACGCCGGGCGCCAGGGACAGGTCGAGCACGTTGTAGGTGTTCATCCCGTCCTCGACGGCCCCGGCGCAGTACCGCATCGCGATGATGTCGTCCGCCGAGCCGATCACGCCCTCGCTCACCAGGAACCCGGCGGCGAGGTCGAAGTCGTGCCCCGGCGTACGCATCGTGATCGTCACCGGCCGCCCGTTGACGCGGATCTCCAGCGGCTCCTCGGCCGCGAGCGCGTCCACCCGGTGCGAGACGCCCGCGCCCCGCACCCGCATCACTTTGCGCTGGACGGTGACCCTGCCCATCAGCCCGGCGCCTCACCGGCGGCGACGTTCTGCACGTGCTGGAACCCGAACCGCCCCTTGATGCACAGATTGCCGTGAGTGACCGGATTGTCGTGCGGCGAGGTCACCTTGACGATCCGGTTGTCCTGCACGTGCAGCGTCAGGTTGCACCCGACGCCGCAGTACGAGCAGATCGTCGTCGTCTGCGTCTGCCGCGACTCGTCCCAAATCCCGGCCTCGCGCATGTCGAACTCGGTCTTGAACGACAACGCGCCCGTCGGGCACACCTCCACGCAGTTGCCGCAGTACACGCACGCCGAGTCCGGCAGCGCCGCGTCGAACTCGGTCGAGATCGTCGCGTCGAAGCCGCGCCCCGCCACCGAGATCGCGAACGAGTTCTGCCACTGCTCGCCGCACGCGTCCACGCACTTGTAGCACAGGATGCACTTGTCGTAGTCGCGCACGTACAGGTCGTTGTCCACCTTCACCGGCTGATCGACCTTCGCCGCGTCCGGCCCGAACCGGTCGGGCCGCGCGCCGTACTCCTCGATCCACTCGGCCGCCCGCGGCGTGGTCGACAGGTCCACCGACGACCCCAGCAGCTCCAGCACGATCTTGCGGCTGTGCCGGACCCGCTCGGTGTCGGTGCCGACCGTCATGCCCGGCTCCGCCTTGCGCGAGCAGGCCGGGGCGAGCGTGCGCGCCCCCTCCACCTCGACGACGCACACCCGGCAGGCGTTCTTCGGCGTCAGCGTGTCGCCGTAGCACAACGTCGGGACGTCCTTGCCGACCGCGTGGCAGGCGTCCAGAATCGTCGAGCCCTCGGGCACCCGTACGGCCTTGCCGTCCACGGTGATCTCGACGAGCCGCTTGGGCGGCCCCACCGGAACACCCGTCATCACGTGTCATCCCTTCGCGCTTCGCTGAAGACTCCCAGCCGGTCGATCGCCGACTCGACCGCGTTCCAGGCCGTCTGCCCGAGCCCGCAGATCGAGGCGTCGCGCATCGCCTGCCCGACCTCACGCAGCAGCGTGAGGTCGTCGCCGGGGGAGCGGCCGTTCACGCTGAGCCGGTGCAGCGCCTCCTCCTGCCGGACCGTGCCCACCCGGCACGGCACGCACTGCCCGCACGACTCGTCGCGGAAGAACTCGGCGATGCGCAGCAGGATCCGGGGCAGCTCCACGCTGTCGTCGAGCGCGAGCACCACGCCCGACCCCAGGGTGGCGCCCGCCGCCCGGGTCCCTTCGAAAGTGAGCGGGATGTCCAGCTCGTCGGGCCGCACGAACGCCCCGGCCGCGCCGCCGAGCAGCACCGCGCGCAGCGTCCGCCCCTCCGGCACGCCGCCGCTCAACTCCAGCAGCTCGCGCAGCGTCGCCCCGAACGGCACCTCGTACACGCCGGGCCGCCGCACCGAGCCGGAGACGCAAAACAGCTTCGGCCCGGTCGAGGCGCCGACGCCGATCGCCTTGTACGCCTCGGCGCCCATGCTGAGCACCGGCAGCACGTTGACGAGCGTCTCGACGTTGTTGACCACGGTCGGCTTGCCGAACAGGCCCTTCTCCACCGGGAACGGCGGCTTGCTGCGCGGCTCGCCGCGATACCCCTCGATCGAGTTGAAGATCGCCGTCTCCTCGCCGCAGATGTACGCCCCGGCGCCCCGGCGGATCTCGATGTCGAAGGAGAAGTCCTGGCCGAGCACCCGCTCGCCGAGGAACCCGCGGGCGCGGGCGGTGGCGATGGCGTGCTCCAGGCGGGCCAGCGCCCGCGGATACTCGCCCCGGATGTAGAGGTAGCCGCGCTCGGCGCGGATCGCGTACGCGGCGATCGTCATCGCCTCGATCAGCGCGTACGGGTCGCCCTCCATGATGACCCGGTCCTTGAAGGTGCCCGGCTCGCTCTCGTCGGCGTTGCACACCAGGTAGTGCGGGTGGTCCGGCTGCCCGGCGGTCGCCGCCCACTTGCGCCCGGTGGGGAAGGCCGCGCCGCCCCGGCCGACCAGGCCGGAGTCGAGCACCTCGCGGATCACCCCGGCCGGGCCAAGCTCGAACGCCCGCCGCAGGGCGGCGTAGCCGCCGCTCGCCCGGTAGTCGTCGAGGCTCGCCGGGTCCACCACGCCGACGCGGCGCAGCAGGATCAGCCCGTCGTCGCCGGCCTGTGGCACGGCCGCCTCCGCCGGAGGCTCGACGGGCTCGTCGCCGGGGTCGCCCGGCAGTTGCTCGGCGGAGGCCGGGCCGTACACGGTCGCGCCGGGCGTCGGTCCCGCCTTCAGCGTGAGCGCGGCGGGCGCCCGCTCGCACAGGCCCAGGCACGGGCTCGGCTGCCAGGACAGGCCGGGCGGGCCGAGCCGGTCCTCGACCGCCCGCCGTACCTCGTCGGTGCCCCTGGCCTGGCAGGCCAGGTCGGTGCACACGTACGTGACGCTCGCCGGTCGGGGCTTGGTGGACAACAGGTGGTAGAAGGTGGCCACGCCGTACGCCTCCGCCGGGGGGACGGTCAGGCGGCGGCAGATGTAGTCGAGCGCCCCCTCGCTGATCCACCCGACGCGGTCGTTGACCGCGTGCAGGGCGGGCAGCAGCAGGTCGCGCCGCTCGCGGGCCTCATGCCCGCCCGCGGCGACGCGCAGGTCCCGCTCGCTGCGGTCGCCGCCCTCCCACGCGGAGGGCGCCGGCCCAAGGAGCGCGTCGACGGCGGCGCGCTCCTCGGCGGTCGGCTCGACGTCGTGGAAACGAAGATCCAATGTTCACCCAACCTGTGCGGGGACGAGCTTGTCCACCCGGATCGCGGTCGCCTTGTACTCCGCGGTGCCGGCGATCGGGTCGGTGGCCTCGATCGTCAGACTGTTGGTGTCCACCTCGTCCGGGAAGTGGAACGTCATGAAGGCCAGCCCCGGCCGCAGCCCCGGATCGATGTTCACCGGGGCGATCACCGACGCGCGCCGCGAGGTGACCTTGACCAGCTCGCCGGCGACCACGCCGAGCTTGTCGGCGTCCTCCGGGCACAGGTCGAGCGTCTCGCCCTTGCGCAACGGCGAGTTGAAGCCGCTGGACTGCACGCCGGTGTTGTAGGAGTCGAGCCGCCGCCCGGTGGTGAGCCGGATCGGGTACTCGTCGTCGAGGACGTCCACCGGCGGCGAGTGCCGCAGCGCCGCGAACGGGGCGGGCCTGCCGCGCTTGACCGGGTCGGTCTCCCACAGCCGCCCGTGCATGTACGGCGGCTCCAGCGAGTCCTCCGACGGGCACGGCCACTGGATGCCCTGCAGCCTCTCCAGCCGCTCGTAGGACATGCCCTTGTGGTCGGGGGAGAGCGAACGCAACTCGTTCCACACCTCCTCGGCGGTCGGGTAGTGCCAGTCGTGGCCGAGGCGGCGGGCGATCTCGCAGAGGATCTCGATGTCGTCGCGGGCCTCGCCCGGCGGCACCAGGGCCTTGCGTACCCGCTGCACCCGGCGCTCGCTGTTGGTGAAGGTGCCCTCGGACTCGCACCAGGCCGCCGCCGCGGGCAGCACCACGTCGGCCATCTGGGCGGTCTTGGTGAGGAAGATGTCCTGGACCACCAGGTGGTCGAGCATGCTCATCCGCTTGATCGTGTGCAGCGAGTCCGCCTCGGACTGGACCGGGTTCTCGCCGATGACGTAGGCGGTGGTGACGACGCCGTCGCCCATGCCCTCCATCATCTGGGTGAGGTTGCGGCCGTAGCGCGGCTGGATCGGCACGCCCCACGCGGCCTCGAACTTCTCCCGTACGGCGGGGTCGAGGATGTCCTGGAAGCCGGGCAGCCGGTTGGGGATGGCGCCCATGTCGCCGCCGCCCTGCACGTTGTTCTGCCCGCGCAGCGGGCTCAGGCCCGAGCCGTAGCGGCCGACGTGGCCGGTGAGCAGCGACAGGTTGATCAGGGCGCGCACGTTCTCGGTGGCGTTGTGGTGCTCGGTGATGCCGAGCGTCCAGCACAGTTGCGCCCGGTCGGCGGTGGCGTACGCGTGCGCGAGCTCGCGGATCGCCTCGCCGGGCACGCCGGTCACCTGCTCGGCGACCTCCAGCGTCCACGGCTCGACCGCGGCGGCGAACTCCTCGTAGCCGGTGGTGGCGCGCTCGATGAACGTCGTGTTCGCCAGACCGGCGTGGATGATCTCCCGGGCGACGGCGTTGGCGAGCGGGATGTCGGTGCCCACGTTGAGGCCGAGCCACCGGTCCGCCCACTTGGCCGTGTTGGTGCGCCGGGGATCGACGGCGAACATGCGCGCGCCGTTCCTGATGCCCTTCAGCACATGGTGGAAGAAGATCGGATGGGCCTCGCGGGCGCTCGACCCCCACATCACGATCAGGTCGGCGTGCTCGACCTCCTCATAGGAGGACGTGCCGCCGCCGCTGCCGAACACGGCCGACAACCCGGCGACGCTGGGCGCGTGGCAGGTGCGGTTGCACGAGTCCACGTTGTTGTTGCCGACGACCACGCGGGTGAACTTCTGCGCCACGAAGTTGAGCTCGTTGGTGGAGCGGGCGCAGGCGAGCATGACGAAGGCTTCCGGGCCTCCTCGTTCGATGTTGCGCCGGAATCCCTCGGCCGCCCTGTCCAGTGCCTCGTCCCACGTCGCCCGCCGAAGGACGCCGTCCTCGCGGACCAGGGGATGGGTGAGCCGTTCGTAATGCTCGGCGCGCTTCCTCTTCATGCCCATCCTTCCGTCTGTATGCAGTTGACGGTAGACACCGATCCTGACGTCCCACAAGGCCGTCTCCGCCTGGTGAAAGGCCAGTTGTTAACCAGATTGTCGCCAAGGTACACCGCCCGCGTCCTCGCAGGCTCTTACCCGTGAACGCCAATCCCGTACACGGACATCGCGGGACACGCCTTGACATGCCGATTCGGCTCCACGCCGATCCCCGCGCGGGGCGGCGGCGGGTAAGGGGCGCGTACGGGGGTGGCGGTGGCGGCGCGCTCAGGAGGGCCGGACGCGCCGGCGTCGGCGCGTCTTCATCGGCACCGGCGGCGCCCCCTCGCCGTCACGGAACCGCTGTTCCAGGTACGAGCGCCGGGTGTGCTCGGTGTGCACCCGCATGATCGCGCAGGCCCGGTCCGGGTCGCCCGACTCGATGGCGTCGATGAGCGCGGTGTGCTCCTCCCACGAGCTGCGCCCCCGCTGCCGGGCCACCGGCGTGTGGTACCACCGGACCCGCCGGGACACCTGCGCGGCCAGCTCGCCCAGCACCCGGTTCCCGGACAGCTCCATCACCAGGGCGTGCAACTCGGCGTTGACGCTCACCGCCGTGTCCACGTCGTCGTTCTCGACCGCCGCGAACCCGCGCTCGCACAGCGCGCGCAGCTTGGCGACGCCCTCCGGACGCCGATTGATCGCGGCCAGCCGCGCCGACTCCGCCTCAAGCAGCGACCGTACGGCGAGCAGTTGATCGGCCTCCTCGGCCGTCGGCACGTGCACGAACGCGCCGTGACCGGGCCGCAGATCGACCCACCCCTCGCCGCTGAGCTGCTGCAGGGCCTCGCGGACCGGCTGGCGGGAGACGCCGAGCAACTCGGCGAGCTCGCTCTCCACCAGATGCCGGCCCGGCCGCAGGACACCGGTGATGATGAGTTCGAGCAGCGCGTCGAAGACGCTTTCGCGCAGCGGGACGGGGCGTGCGATCCGTGGAGCCGAAATTTGACTCGCCAACTTTTCCGCCATTTCCGCTCGCAGCTTTTCCTTCCCGCGCCGTCTGTTCACTCCAGCATACGGTCCAAGGGTTTCCCACCGGCCCGTGGGCAGGCAGATCGACTCACCCAACCCGCGAGATGATCCAGACGGCGATTTGCGTACGCGACTTCACACCGGGCTTCTTCGGAATGGTGCGGATAGGGGCGTCCACGGCGTGCCGGAGATGAACAGGCGGGGTCCCTATCTGTTTGTCGCTCAAGCCTTCGGCGACGAGGCGCGCCTCGCCGAAACCGGAAAGATCACGCCGATCGGAGAAGAGGCCGACGCGTGCCGAGGCGCTCAGAAGAGACCGAAGCGGTCGAGGGCGAGGAGGGTGATGAAGGTGGCGAGGGCCACGCGCATGAGCCTGCCGCCTGGCCGCAGGGACGGCCAGGACAGGTAGGCGAGCCAGACGACGAAGGCCAGGACCGGGAGGACGGCGATGGCGCCGCGCCAGTCGGGGACGGCCAGGCCGGCGAGCAGCAGGATGACCATGACGACCGGGAGGATCCAGCGGGGGAGCTGGTACAGGAAGACCAGGAGCGCCGCGCTCTTGAGTTCGACGGCACGGCGAAAGCCGGTCGCGCCCGGGGTGAAGAACTGCTCGCCCGCCGGGAGCGGGCGGGGTGACCTCGCCCCGGTACGGCCCTGCCCCCCGGTACGGCCCGGCGCGGGCTTCCTGGCCAGCGGGTGCGCGGGCAGTCCCGCCGGAGACTTGGAATCGTGCTTGGACGCCACGACCCGAGCCTAACGCCTGCCCAGAGGCGCGGGACGACGAGACCGTGGTCGCGATCGGTAGGCCACCTCCTCGGACGCTCGGCCCTTGGGGGCATGGGATTCTGGTGGGCATGTTCGCTGTCATCCGGTACTCGGTGCCCGCGGCGCGGGATGAGGAGTTCGCCGGGCACACGCGGGAGATCCTCGGCGTGTTCGCCGCGCAGCCCGGTTTCCGCGCGGGGCGGGTGGGGCGAGCGGTGGATGAGCCGGAGTTGTGGGCGATTGTTAGTGAATGGGAGGGGGCCGGGTTTTACCGGCGGGCGTTGTCGGCGGCGCGGATGACGATGTATCCGCTGATGTCGCTTATGGTCAACGAGCCGAGCGCCTTCGAGGTCGTGTCCGGGGTGTGAGCGGCGTGGGGCCGGGCCGGGGACACCCCGTGCGGCTAGTAATGTTGCGGCGGGCAGCATCGGAATTCCCCTAGGCTAGGGGAAGGATCGAGCGGGTGACGCAGGCGCCGATCGGCATGATGCTCCCCGAATCCGACACATACCAATCCCGACCGCCAGCCGGATGGAGATCGTTCAATGGCACGCCGTACCGACGTGATGGACACCATCGTCAGCCTCGCCAAGCGCCGGGGCCTGGTCTATCCGTCGAGCGAGATCTACGGAGGTCTCCGCGCGTCCTGGGACTACGGCCCGCTCGGCGTCGAGATGAAGAACAACGTCAAGCGCCAGTGGTGGAAGGCCATGGTGCAGGGCAGGGAGGACGTCGTCGGCATCGACTCCTCGGTGATCCTCGCCCGTGAGGTGTGGGAGGCCAGCGGTCACGTCAAGGAGTTCGTGGACCCGCTCACCGAGTGCCAGTCGTGTCACAAGAGGTACAGGGCCGACCACCTGGAGGAGGCGTTCCAGGCCAAGCACGGCCGCGCCCCGGAGGGCCTGTCCGAGATCACCTGCGCGAACTGCGGCACCAAGGGCGCCTTCACCGAGCCGCGCATGTTCAACGGCCTGCTCAAGACCTTCCTCGGCCCGGTCGAGGACGAGTCGGGCCTGGCCTACCTGCGGCCGGAGACCGCGCAGGGCATCTTCATCAACTACATGAACGTGCAGCAGTCGGCGCGCCGGAAGATCCCGTTCGGCATCGGCCAGATCGGCAAGTCGTTCCGCAACGAGATCACCCCGGGCAACTTCATCTTCCGGACCCGCGAGTTCGAGCAGATGGAGATGGAGTTCTTCGTCAAGCCCGGCACCGACGAGGAGTGGCACCAGTACTGGATCGACGAGCGCATGCGCTGGTACGTCGACCTCGGCATCAGCAAGGACAACCTGCGCCTGTACGAGCACCCCAAGGACAAGCTGTCCCACTACTCCAAGCGCACCGTCGACATCGAGTACCGGTTCAACTTCGCCGGCAACGAGTGGGGCGAGCTGGAGGGCATCGCCAACCGCACCGACTTCGACCTCACCACGCACTCCAAGGCCTCCGGCGCCGATCTGTCGTTCTTCGAGCAGGAGTCCGGCGAGCGCTTCACCCCGTACGTCATCGAGCCCGCGGCCGGCGTGGACCGCGCCCTGCTGACCTTCCTGCTCGACGCCTACGCCGAGGACGAGGCCCCCAACGCCAAGGGCGTCATGGAGAAGCGCACCGTCATGCGCCTCGACCACCGCCTCGCCCCGGTCAAGGTCGCCGTCCTGCCGCTGTCGCGCAACGCCGACCTGTCCCCGAAGGCCCGCGACCTCGCCTCCGAGCTGCGCCGCCGGTGGAACGTCGAGTTCGACGACGCGGGGGCGATCGGCCGCCGCTACCGCCGCCAGGACGAGATCGGCACGCCCTTCTGCGTCACCATCGACTTCGACACCCTCCAGGACCAGGCGGTGACCATCCGCGAGCGCGACTCCATGCGCCAGGAGCGCATCGCCCTCGACCAGGTCACGCCCTACCTGCGCGCCAACCTCGACGACTAGCCGACCGGCCGCGGGCCTCCCGCCGAGGCTTCTTTCACGGCTCAGGACGCCGCAAATGCGCGCAGAACGCATCATCCGCAATTAGGTTGCCTACCATGCGGTTGTTGGTGGTCGAGGACGAGGAAGATCTCGTCAACGCGCTCCGGGTGGGACTGGTGCGCGCGGGGTACGCCGTGGACGTCGCCTACGACGCCGCGGAGGCGGACGAGAAGCTGCACGTCAACGCCTACGACCTGATCCTGCTCGATCTCAACCTGCCCGGCGGCGACGGCTTCGAGATCTGCCGTTCGGTGCGCAGGAGCTCCCGCGCCCAGTCGGTGCGCATCCTGATGGTCACCGCCCGGGACCGGCTCGACGACCGGGTGCGCGGCCTCGACGAGGGCGCCGACGACTACCTGGTCAAGCCGTTCGCGTTCCCCGAACTGCTGGCGCGGGTTCGGGCGCTGCTGCGCCGGGACGGGCCGAGCGGCACGGCGGTGATCCAGGTGGGGGCGCTGCGGCTGGACACCGCCCGGGTCGAGGCGTTCCATGGGAACCGGCCGCTCAATCTGACGCCGAAGGAGTTCGGCGTGCTGCACTACCTGATGACCCGGCCGGGGAACGTGGTCTCGGCCGAGGAACTCCTCGAGCACGTCTGGGACGAGCACACCGACCCGTTCACCAACACGGTACGGGTGACGGTCGGCACGCTGCGCCGCAAGCTGCAGGTTGACGGCCTGATCGAGACAGTGATCGGCAAGGGGTACCGGCTGAGAGAGGATCGATAGAAATGCCCTCCCTGCCGGGGTTCATGCAGACGATCCGCTTCCGGCTCACCGTGCTCTACTCGGCGATGCTGTTCGCGGTGGCCGCCCTGGTGCTGGGAGGCATCTACCTCGCGGTGGCGAAGACCACCGAGAACCGCGAGGTCCGCGTCAAGTGGGTGGAGAAGAGCATGGGCCACCCGGTGCCCATGGTCTATCTGAAGGAGTTCGAGAACCAGGTCAACCTGGAGACCATGCGGACCCTGCGCGACTACTCGCTGGGCACGCTTGGCGGGCTGTTCCTGGCGAGCCTCGGCATCGGGTGGGTGCTGTCGGGGCGGGTGCTGCGGCCGGTCCGGGCGATCACGCGGACGGCGGAGGAGATCCAGGCGACCGACCTGAGCCGGCGCATCCGGCTCGACGGGCCCAAGGACGAGCTGCGCGACCTCGCCGACACGGTCGACACGATGCTCGACCGGCTGGAGGCGGCCTTCCGCGCGCAGCGGCAGCTCATCGACGACGCCTCGCACGAGCTGCGCACCCCGCTGGCGATCATCCGGGCGAACGTGGACGCCGTGCTCACCTCGCCGGGCACCACCGAGGAGGAACGGGCCCGCGCCGCCGCGATCGTGGACCGGGCGACGACCCGGATGACCCGGCTGGTGGAGGACCTGCTGGCCACCGCCCGCCGCTCGGCCCCCGCCCTGTCGGACGCGAACGTGGACGTGGGGGAGGCCGCCCACGAGGCCGCCGAGGAGTTCGCGGCGGTGGCGGCGGCGCGGAACCTGTCGATCCGGCAGGCGCTGCGCGACGGGCTCATCGTGATCGGCGACCATGACGCGCTGCGCCGCGCCGTGCACAACCTGCTGTCCAACGCGATGCGGTTCGCCCCGTTCGGGAGCGAGGTGCTGGTGGCGGCGGGCCGTACCGGGGGGTGGGTCTGGATCGCGGTGCGCGACAGCGGGCCCGGGCTGTCGGAGCAGGACCGGGAGCGCGTGTTCGACCGGTTCTGGCGGGGCGAGGCGAGCCGCCGCGACCGGCACGCCGGGCTGGGCCTGGCGATCGTGCGGCAGATCGTGGAGTCGCACGGCGGGCAGGTGCGGGTGTTCTCCCGGCTGAGGGAGGGCTCCACGTTCGTGCTGTGGCTGCCGGAGACGGACGGGGCGTCCGGGGACGTGCCCGACGTCGACCCGGTGAGCGCACGGTCGTCGGGCGAGATGCTGTCCAGCGGACGCGGCGGCGGATCCGCCGGGTCCGCCGGGCTCGGCGGGCTCGGTGGGCTCGGCGGGCTCAGCGGGCAATCGTCGTCGCCTTCCGCGTAACCGCCTCCACATCCCTGTGTAACACGTTAAGGCGTGCCGCTTCGGGACTTATGGCTCTACTCCCGCTAACCATCGCGAAGCATGATCTGTTATGGGCGCCCGCACGGCCCGAGGGAAGCCGGATATTGCTGGGGAAATTGGTATGAACCAATGGTTTGAACCAAAGGTATATACCAATCGATCCGATGTGGTCTGTATCACTTTGATATGGCGGGATGTCGATTGGATTAGACCGCGAAGTGGGCATCTACCTGGGGAAACAGGATGTTCCCGGAGTGGTGACGTTTCTCATGGTTCGTCATAGGTAGAGTCCCGTGGGCAAGGCGGTAAAAAACGCCACGCGGTCGCGGGAGGAGCTGTCGTGCCCAAGTACGTTTACAACTTCACCGAAGGTAACAAGGATCTCAAAGACCTCCTTGGCGGCAAGGGCGCCAACCTGGCGGAAATGACCAATCTGGGCCTCCCTGTGCCCCCCGGTTTCACCATCACGACCGAGGCCTGCCGCGCCTATCTCCGAGACGGCAGGGAGCCGGAGGAACTGGAGGCCGAGGTCGCCGAGCACCTGGCGAGCCTGGAGAAGGCGATGGGCCGCCGGCTCGGCGACGCCGACGATCCGCTGCTGGTGAGCGTACGTTCCGGGGCGAAGTTCTCGATGCCCGGCATGATGGACACCGTCCTCAACATCGGCCTCAACGACGACTCGGTGCACGGCCTCGCCAAGCAGGCCGCCAACGAGCGCTTCGCCTGGGACTCCTACCGCCGTCTGATCCAGATGTTCGGCAAGACCGTGCTCGACGTCGACGGCGACCTCTTCGAGGAGGCCATCGACGAGGCCAAGCGCGCCAAGGGCACGCGCGACGACCTCGACCTCGACGCCGACGACCTGCAGAAGCTGGTGAAGACCTTCAAGGGCATCGTCCGCGAGCGGACCGGCAAGGACTTCCCCGCCGACCCGCGCGAGCAGATGCGCATGGCCGTCCGCGCCGTCTTCACCTCCTGGAACTCGCCCCGCGCCGTCCTCTACCGCCGCCAGGAGCGCATCCCGGCCGACCTCGGCACCGCCGTCAACGTGTGCGCCATGGTCTTCGGCAACCTCGGCATGGACTCCGGCACCGGCGTCGCCTTCACCCGCGACCCCGGCACCGGCCACCAGGGCGTCTACGGCGACTACCTGCAGAACGCCCAGGGCGAGGACGTCGTCGCCGGCATCCGCAACACGATGCCGCTGCAGGAGCTCGAGCGCATCGACAAGCGCTCCTACGACGAGCTCCTGCAGATCATGGAGACGCTGGAGAACCACTACAAGGACCTGTGCGACATCGAGTTCACGATCGAGCGCGGCAGGCTGTGGATGCTGCAGACCCGCGTCGGCAAGCGCACCGCCGCCGCCGCGTTCCGCATCGCCGTCCAGCTCGTCGATCAGGGCCTCATCGAGATGGACGAGGCGGTCACCCGGGTCACCGGCGCCCAGCTCGCCCAGCTGATGTTCCCCCGCTTCGACGCCGCCGGCCACGACCCGATCGCCAAGGGCATGAACGCCTCGCCCGGCGCCGCCGTCGGCAAGGCCGTGTTCTCCTCCGCCCGCGCCGAGGAGCTCGCCGCCGCCGGCGAGGACGTCATCCTGGTACGGCGCGAGACCAACCCCGACGACCTCGGCGGCATGATCGCGGCGCGCGGCATCCTCACCAGCCGCGGCGGCAAGACCAGCCACGCCGCCGTCGTCGCCCGCGGCATGGGCAAGACCTGCGTCTGCGGCGCCGAGCAACTCGACGTGGACACCGCGGCCGGGCGGTTCACCGCCCCCGGCGGGGTCGTCGTCAACGAGGGCGACGTGATCTCCATCGACGGGTCGAGCGGCGCGGTGTACCTCGGCGAGGTGCCCGTCATGCCGTCCGCGGTCGTGGAGTACTTCGAGGGCTCCGGCGACACCTCCGACGAGCTCGTGGCGGCCGTGGACCGCATCCTCACCCACGCCGACGCGGTGCGGCGGCTCGGCGTGTGGGCCAACGCCGACACGCCGGAGGACGCCGCCCGCGCGCGGCGGTTCGGGGCGCAGGGCATCGGGCTGTGCCGTACCGAGCACATGTTCCTCGGGGACCGGCGGCAGCTCGTGGAGAACCTGATCCTCGCCACCACCGACGAGGAGCGGCAGGCCGCGCTCGACGCGCTGGAGCCGCTGCAGCGCCAGGACTTCGTCGGCATCCTGGAGGCGATGGACGGGCTGCCGGTGACGATCCGGCTCATCGACCCGCCGCTGCACGAGTTCCTGCCCGACCTTACCGAGCTGTCCGTCAGGGTCGCGCTCGCCGGGGACGACGCCACCGAGAAGGACCGCAGGCTGCTGGAGGCGGTCAAGCGGCTGCACGAGCAGAACCCGATGCTCGGCCTGCGCGGCGTGCGGCTCGGCCTGGTCATCCCCGGGCTGTTCGGCATGCAGGTCAAGGCGATCGCCGAGGCGGCGGCCGAACGCAGGCGGCAGGGCGGCGACCCCCGGCCGGAGATCATGATCCCGCTCGTCGGCGCGGTGCAGGAGCTGGAGATCGTACGCGAGGAGGCCGAGCGCATCCTCGCCGAGGTCGGCGTCGAGGCGAGCATCGGCACCATGATCGAGGTGCCGAGGGCGGCGCTGACCGCCGGGCAGATCGCCGAGGCGGCCGAGTTCTTCTCTTTCGGCACCAACGACCTGACCCAGATGACCTGGGGCTTCTCCCGGGACGACGTCGAGGCGGCGTTCTTCTCCCGGTACCTGGAGCTCGGCGTCTTCGGGGTGTCGCCGTTCGAGACGCTGGACCGCGAGGGTCCCGGGCGGCTCATGCGGATCGCCGTCGAGGAGGGGCGGGCCACCCGTCCCGACCTGAAGCTCGGCATCTGCGGCGAGCACGGCGGCGACCCCGACTCGGTGCACTTCTGCCACGAGATCGGGCTGGACTACGTGTCCTGCTCGCCGTTCCGGGTGCCCGTCGCCCGGTTGGAGGCCGGGCGGGCCGCGCGGGCGTCGGCGGGGTCCGACACCCGCTGATCCCCTCTTGATCCCCTGCCGATCCCGCGGCATCGCCTGACGGCGCGCCGGTCGTCCCTTGCGGGGGGCGACCGGCGTTCCGTCTGTTGCGGAACGGGTAGAACAACTCTCCCTTGACCGTCCCGGGAGGTGAGCGTTGGAGTCGTACGCGCGGCGTCACTCGGGGAGCGACGAGCGGTTCCGGCAGGCCCGCTGGGTGCCCGAGCCGCCGGGGAATCCGGCGCGCGGGCCGTACGAGCGGGATCGGGCGCGGGTGCTGCACAGCGCCGCGCTGCGGCGGCTGGCGGCCAAGACGCAGGTGGTCGGGCCGGGCGAGGTGGTGGACCGGGGGCGACACATCCCGCGCACGCGGCTGACGCACTCGCTGGAGTGCGCGCAGATCGGGCGGGAGATGGGCAAGACGCTCGGGTGCGATCCGGACCTGGTGGAGACCGCGTGCCTCGCGCACGACCTCGGGCATCCGCCGTTCGGGCACAACGGGGAGGTGGCGCTGGACGAGCTCGCCGCGTCGTGCGGCGGGTTCGAGGGGAACGCGCAGAGCCTGCGGCTGCTCACCCGGCTGGAGGCGAAGGTGCTCACCGAGGACGGCCGCAGCGCCGGGCTCAACCTCACCCGGGCGACGCTCGACGCGAGCTGCAAGTACCCGTGGACGCGGGCGCAGCGGCCGGGCGGGGCGGGGCCGTACGGGGTGTACGACGACGACCTGCCGGTGTTCGCGTGGTTCCGGCGCGGGGCGCGGCCGGGGCGGCTGAGCTTCGAGGCGCAGGTGATGGACTGGGCCGACGACGTCGCCTACTCGGTGCACGACCTGGAGGACGCGCTGCACTCCGGGCACGTGACGCTGGAGCTGCTCGCCGACCCGGGGGAGCGGCGCGAGGTGTGCGCGCTCACCCTGCGCTGGTACGCCAAGGAGGTCGGGGACGCCGACGCCGGGGAGCTTGAGGAGACGTTCGCGCGGCTGGTGGCCGAGCCGATCTGGCCGGGCCGTAACGGGCGGGCGGGTCGCTCCGTGGCGGGCGGGCTGCCGGACCTGGTCGCGCTCAAGGCCCTCACCAGCGCGCTGATCGGGCGGTTCTGCCGGGCCGCCGAGGCCGCCACGATCGAGGCGTACGGCCCCGCGCCCGGCCACGCGCCTGACCCCGCGCCCGGCCCCGCGTCCGGCCCCGCGCCTGACCAGGGCCGCGAGCCCGCCGACCTGGTGGTGCCGCGCCGGGCGCGCATCGAGTGCGCGCTGCTGAAGGGCGTCACCGCCCACTATGTGATGAGCCGCGACGACCACGGCGCCAACCAGGCGCGGCAACGCGAGCTGATCGCCGAGCTCGCCTCGATGATCGCGCGTGACGCCCCGGTTACCCTGGAACCCGCGCTGCGTCCGGCGTTCCTTGACGCGCCCGACGACGCCGCGCGCCTGCGCGTGGTGATCGACCAGATCGCGTCGCTGACCGACACGTCGGCCGTGGCCTGGCACCGGGACCTGCGCGCCCGCTGAGCAGACGAGGAGCGACCATGACGATTGTGATCATCGGAGCGGGACTCGCGGGGGCCAAGGCCGCCGAGACCCTGCGGGAGGAGGGATACACCGGGCGGGTCGTCCTGATCGGCGCCGAGCAGGAGCTGCCCTACGAGCGGCCGCCGCTGTCGAAGGGCTACCTGCAGGGCACCGCCGAGCTGGGCTCGGTGTACGTGCACGACGCGGCCTGGTACGAGGACAAGGGCGTCGAGCTGCGGCTCGGCGTGGCCGCCGCGGCGATCGACCGGGACGCGCGGGAGGTGGTGCTCGCCGACGGGTCGCGGGAGCCGTACGAGTCGCTGCTGCTGGCCACGGGGGCGACGCCGCGCCCGCTGCCGGTGCCGGGCACGGACCTGGCGGGGGTGCACTACCTGCGCACGATCGCCGACAGCCAGGCGCTGCGCGCCGCGTTCGCGCACGGCGGCGAGGTGGTGATCGCCGGGGCGGGCTGGATCGGGCTGGAGACCGCGGCGGCGGCGCGGCTCGCCGGGTGCGAGGTGACCGTGGTCGAGCCGGACCCGGCGCCGCTGTACCGGGTGCTCGGGCCGGAGGTGGGCCGCGTGTTCCAGGCGCTGCACGAGCGCCACGGCGTGCGGTTCCGGTTCGGGGCGGCCGTCACCGGGCTGCGCGGCGACAGCACCGTCCGGGAGGCCGTGCTGTCCACCGGGGACGTGCTGCGCGCCGACGAGGTCGTGGTCGGCATCGGCGTCACGCCGAACGTCGAGCTGGCGCGGAGCGCGGGCCTCGAGGTCGCCGACGGCGTGGTCACCGACGCCTCGCTGCGCACCTCCGACCCGGCGATCTGGGCCGCCGGAGACCTCGCCGAGTCGTTCAACCCGCTGCTCGGGCGGCGCGTCCGGGTCGAGCACTGGGCCAACGCCCTCAACGGCGGCCCGGCGGCGGCGCGGGCGATGCTCGGGCGCGAGGTGGTCTACGACCGCGTGCCGTACTTCTACAGCGACCAGTTCGAGCTCGGCATGGAGTTCAGCGGCGACATCACCGGACACGACGAGGTGGTCTACCGCGGCTCGGTGGAGCGCCTGGAGTTCATCGCCTTCTGGCTGCGCGGCGGCAGCGTGGTCGCGGGGATGAACGTGAACGTCTGGGACGTCGTCGGCGACGTGCAGGCGCTGATCCGCGCCGGGCGCTCGGTGGACGTCAAGCGGCTCTCCGACCCCGAGGTGCCGCTCGACCAGGTGTAGGGCGGGCAGGTGTAGGAAGGGCAGGTGTAGGGAGGACCTGGCGGGCCGGAGGCCGGGCGCGGGACGCCCGGCCTCGCCGCCTCAGTCCTCGATGAAGACCGGCTCGTCATCCGGGCTGCGGGTGGGCTTCGGCTTGGGCTTGCTCGTGGGGGTCGGCGTCGGCTGCTTCCCGGTGCACAGCACCGTGCACTGCGGCGTCGCGCCCATGCGCTTGCGCAGGTCGAGCATCTCCTTGCGCGGCGAGTAGGTGCGGTTGCCGTCGAACCAGGCGTCCAGGTACTTCCACGGCTTCACCATGCCGCGCCGTACCCACCAGTAGCCCGCCGGGGACTCCCAGGAGACGGCGAAGTACAGGTTGGGGGCGCCGCCGGCGGCGTTGCCGGAGTTGCCCACCCGGCCGAGCACCTGACCGGCCTTCACCTTCACGCCGGGGCGGATGCCGTCGGCGATCGAGTCGAGGTGGCCGCCCAGGTAGCGCACGCCGTCCGCGCCGATGATCGCGACGAACCGGCCCTCGCGGTCGGGCCCCCGGTCGGTGGACGAGCGCCACCGGTCCTCTGCGTTGACCTCGTGCACGGTGCCGTCGATGGGGGCGACGAACCGGCAGCCCTTCTTCGCCCAGATCGTCGATTTCGGCAGGACCAGCAGCTTGCGGGCGTAGGTGACCTTGCAGCCCGCCACCGGGAAGACGTAGGTGTGCGACGACAGCTTCGGCGGCGGCACCCGCACGGGGTCGTCGCCGACGCCGGGGGTCGGCAGGGGCGTGGCGCCGGGCGCGCCGCTGGGGGAGGTCCTGAAGGACTGGCCGTCGTCGGGGCCCGCCGTCGCCGCGGAGACGATCGTGTCCTGTGCCGGGGGAGCGGGCGGCACCGTGCTGATCCCGGGGACACCGGCGGACGTGGTGCAACCCGCGGTCAGCAGGACCAGGCCCGCGAACGCGGTCACTCTCCCCGAACGCATGAACTCCCCCAGTCAGGGCCGTGTCAGCCGTGCTGTGCTTGGACCCCTCATTTCTAACGGACCATTCATCCGCATACGACCGGTTCTCACAACCGATTGGTTGCGGTACGGCATCACTGAGGCGGATGCGGCGAATAGACTCGCCACCGTGGCCGGGCGCATCAGTGACGAGGACATCGCTCTCGTGCGGGAGCGCTCACCGATCGCCGACGTGGTGGGTGAGCACATTCAGCTTCGCAACGCGGGGGGTGGCAACCTCAAGGGGTTGTGCCCCTTCCACGACGAGAAGTCGCCGTCGTTCAACGTCACCCCCGCGCGGGGCTACTACTACTGCTTCGGCTGCGGCGCGGGCGGCGACGTCATCACCTTCGTCCGCGAGATGGAGCACCTGTCGTTCACCGAGGCGGTCGAACGGCTCGCGCAGCGGGCGGGCATCCAGCTCCGCTACGAGCAGGGCGGCTACGTGCCGGGGCGGGAGCAGGGCGAGCGCACCCGCCTCATCGAGGCGCACCGGGCCGCCGCCGAGTTCTACGCCGAGCAGCTCTCCTCGCCCGACGCCGCGCCCGCCCGCCGCTTCCTCGCCGAGCGCGGGTTCGAGCGGGTGGACGCCGAGCACTTCGGTGTCGGCTACGCGCCGGCCGGGTGGGAGGCGCTGTCGCGGCACCTGCTCGCCCGCGGGTTCACCACCGCCGAGCTGATCAAGGGTGGGCTCGCCAAGGAGGGCCGCCGGGGCCCGATCGACCGGTTCCGCGGGCGGCTCGTGTGGCCCATCCGCGACATCACCGGCGACGTCATCGGCTTCGGCGCGCGCAAGCTCAACGACGCCGACGAGGGGCCGAAATACCTCAACACCCCCGAGACCCCCATCTACAAGAAGGGCTCGGTGCTGTACGGCGTCGACCTGGCCAAACGAGAGATCTCCCGGCGCTCCCAGGCCGTGATCGTCGAGGGGTACACCGACGTGATGGCCTGCCACCTGGCCGGGGTGCCCACCGCGGTCGCCACCTGCGGCACCGCCTTCGGCGAGAAGCACGTCAAGATCCTCCGGCGGCTCCTGCTCGACCAGGACGAGTTCCGCGGCGAGGTGATCTTCACGTTCGACGGCGACTCGGCCGGGCAGAAGGCGGCGCTGCGCGCCTTCACCGAGGAGCAGCGCTTCGTCACCCAGACCTTCGTCGCCGTGCAGTCCGACGGGCTCGACCCCTGCGACCTGCGGGTCAAGCAGGGCGACGCCGCCGTGCGCGACCTGATCGCCAGCCGCGAGCCGCTGTTCGCCTTCGCCATCCGCAGCGCCATCTCGCGCTTCGACCTGCGTACCAACGAGGGGAGGATCGCCGCGCTCGACGCCGCGGCGCCGATGGTCGCCGCGATCAAGGACACCGCGCTGCGCAAGCGCTACGCCGTCGATCTGGACCGCTGGCTGGGGTTCATGGACGAGCAGCTCGTGCTGCGGCGGGTGCAGGAGGTGACGGCGCGGGCGCACGGCCGCCCCGCCCCGCGCGCCAGGGCGCCGCGGCCGGTGGCCGACCTGTCCAACCCGGCGGTGCGGGTCGAGCTGGAGACGCTCAAGCTCGCCGTGCAGCGCCCGGCGCTGATGGGGCCGGAGTTCGACGCGCTCGGCGCGGAGGCCTTCAGCGTGGCCCAGCACGCGGCCCTGTACGAGCTCGTCATGGCCGCCGGGGGCACCGTCTCGGCGGGCCCCGGCGGGCAGCCGTGGGTGGACCGGCTGCTCGCCGCCGCCCCGGACGAGAACACGCGGGCGATGGTGACGCGCCTGGCCGTCGAGCCGATCGCCACCAGCCTGGACAGCGAGGAGCGCTACGCCTCCGCGACGCTCGCCGGTCTCGGCGAGATCGCGGTGACCCGCGCCCTGGTGCAGATCAAGGCCCGCATGGAGCGGCTCAACCCGGTGGACGAGCGGCAGGAGTACAACCGCCTGTTCGGCGAGCTGGTCGCGCTCGAACAGCAGCGGCGGGTGCTGCGCGATCGCGCCACCGGGGCGTAATTAATCCCCCTTTCCATTCACCGGATTTGGCAAACATCTTTCCCGGTCTCAATTCGGTAATGGTGATCCCTTACCTTCGGTGACAAAAATGGGTCTGCCGTTTTGCCGTCCTTATAGCGCAGACTGTGTTCCGTGGGTGCATCGGTGTTGCCAACGAGTGGGCCGCCGGCGGTTGATCAGGTGGCCGATCTGATGGCGAGAGGAAGGGAGCGTGGAAGCGTCACCGTCGACGACGTGGCCGCCGCGCTCGACCGCTCCGAGCTTCCCGCGGACGCGCTTGAGCGCGTCGTGCGGATGCTCGCCGACAACGGCGTGGAGGTGCTCGAACCGCAAGCCGAGGATGACACGGTCCGGGCCGAGGAGGAAGACCTCGGCAGACGGGCTCCGACCAGCGACCTGGTCCGCATCTATCTGCGGGAGATCGGGCGGGTGCCCCTGCTGACCGCCGAGGAGGAGGTGGAGCTCGCCAAGTCCATCGAGGCGGGTCTGTTCGCCGAGGACCGGCTGTGCGCCGCCGGCCGTCGGCCGATGCCCGAGCTTGAGGAGCTGGTCTGGGAGGGCGTGCGCGCCAAGCAGCGTCTGATCGAGGCCAACCTGCGGCTGGTGGTGTCGATCGCCAAACGGTACGTGGGCCGCGGCATGCTGTTCCTGGACCTGATCCAGGAGGGCAATCTCGGCCTCATTCGCGCGGTCGAGAAATTCGACTACACGAAGGGCTACAAGTTTTCCACGTACGCCACCTGGTGGATCCGCCAGGCGATCACGCGGGCGATCGCCGACCAGGCCCGGACGATTCGAATTCCGGTGCACATGGTCGAGACGATCAACAAACTCGTGCGCGTGCAGCGGCAGCTCCACCAGGATCTCGGCCGCGAGCCCACCCCCGAGGAGATCGCGCTGGAGATGGACCTGCCGGTGGACCGGGTCGTGGAGATCCAGCGCATCGCGCAGGAGCCGGTGTCGCTCCAGTCGCCCATCGGCGAGGAGGACTCCGACCTCGGCGACTTCATCGAGGACGCCGACGCGGTGGTGCCGATGGAGGCGGCGGCCTTCATCATGCTGCAGGACCAGCTCGACGACATCCTGGCCACGTTGTCCGAGCGTGAGCAGCGCATCATCCAGTTGCGGTTCGGGCTCTCCGACGGCCATCCGCGGACGCTGGAGGAGGTCGGCCGCGAGTTCGGCGTGACCCGGGAGCGCATCCGGCAGATCGAGTCCAAGACGCTCGCCAAACTGCGCCACCCGACTCGGGCGCAGATGCTGCGCGACTATCTCGAGTAGCGGCTTGGAGGGCATGTACGACTTTTCGCTGAATGTCGTACATGCCCTCAGCCCTTGTTTACCTGCCGATTCGCGGCAAGACTGCTGGTGTGGACGCTCGACTCGCGGTCGACGACGCCGCGCTCGGGCGGGCCGCCCTGGCGGTGCTCGACGCGAACTGGACAGGTTCGGCCACCGTGCCCGCGCCGGGCCTCTACCCGCATCAGTGGAACCTCGACTCCACCCTGGTGGCCGCCGGCCTCGCCGCCCGCCCCGAACGGACCGCCCGCGCCCGCGCCGAGCTGACCGGCCTGCTGACGGCGCAGTGGCGGGACGGGATGATCCCGCACATCGTGTTCCGGCCGGGCGACGGCTACTTCCCCGGCCCGGCCGTGTGGCGGTCGGCCGACTGCCCGGCCGCGCCCGCCGGGGTGGCGACCTCGGGGCTGACCCAGCCGCCGCTGCAGGCGTACGTGGTGTGGCGGATCTGGCGGCGGTGCCCCTGCGAGGAGACCGCCGGGTTCGTGCGGCGGGTGTGGCCGCACCTGGCCGCCCAGCATCGGTATCTCAGCGGCAGCCGGGACCTCGGCGGGGCGGGCCTGGCCGCGATCGTGCATCCGTGGGAGTCGGGCATGGACGACAGCCCGGCGTGGGACGCGCCGCTGGCCGCGCTGCCGTTCCGGGCCGGGGTGCACGAGGACCGGTACGTCTGGCTCGCCCTGCGGTACCGCGACGCCGGGTACGACCCGGCGTATCTGCGCGCCGAGCATCCGTTCGCCGTGGAGGACCCGTTCTTCAACGGGGTGTGGCTCGCCTCGACGTGGGCCATGACGCGGCTCGCCGAGGTGGCGGGCGCGGGGGCGGGGCCGTACGAGGAGGCGGCCGAGCGGATCCGCGGTGCGCTGCTGGCGCGGCTGTGGGACGCCGCCGACGGGGGGTTCCTCGCGCGGGACCTGCGGGCGGACCGGACGATTCCGGTGCGGACGATCGGTGGGTTCGGGCCGATGCTCGACCCGGGCATGCCCGCGCACGTGGTGGACGCGCTCGCCGACCTGCTGGAGTCGCCCCGGTTCATGGGGGCCGCCGGATATCCGGTGCCGAGCTGTGAGATCAGGGCGGTGGAGTTCGACCGCGCACGCTACTGGCGGGGGCCGTCCTGGGTGAGCGCGAACTGGCTGGTACGGCAGGCGGCGCTCGCGCACGGGCGCGAGACGCTGGCGGCGACCCTGGGGGCCACGACGCTGCGGCTGGTGCGGCAGTCCGGGTTCCGGGAGTGCTTCGACCCCTTCGACGGCTCCGGGCGGGGATGCCGGGACTTCTCCAGCTCGGCCGCGCTCACCCTCGACCTGCTCGCGCCCGGCGGCGTGCCGACCGGGTAGCGTCGGCACATGCGCCTGTTCCGCCCGAAGCTGCCCGCCGCCGTCCGCGCCGCCCTGGACCTTGAGCCGGGGGAGCGGGTGCTGTCCCACGCCGCCACGGCCGACGGCGGGTACGTGGTGGCCACCGACCGCGCGCTGCACCTGCCCGCCGGGGTGCGGATCGGCTGGCACCTGATCGAGCACGCGCGGTGGGAGGAGACCGGGCTGCTCGTCACCGGGACCGACGGGTCCGCGCATCGGGCCGCCGTGCCCGAGCCGGGGCTGCTGCCTGAGACGATCAAGGAGCGCGTCACCTGGTCGATCGTCGCCAGCCGCCACGTACGGCTCGGCGACCGGGGCGGGGTGCGCCTGGTGGCCCGGCGGACGCCGGGCGCCGACGGCCCCGATCTGCGCTGGGACCTCGTCTTCGACCAGGGCCTGGATCCCGCCGACCCCGGGCTGCGCGCCCTCGCCGAGCAGGCGCTGGAGGACGTGCGGCGCAGCCTGGGCGTCTAGCCCTCGCCGAGTACCCGCGATGTCCGCACGGCGCACCCGCGGACGTCAGAGGGTCGAGCCGCCCCGCTCGGTGGTCGGTGTGCCGACCCTCGCCGTCGGCGTGAGACCGTTGCCGGGGCCGCCGCCCGCCGAATTGTCGCTCCGGGCCGAGGGGATGAAGGGCATCTTCTCGCCGACCCGGTCCTTGGCCTTCGACGCCACCTGGGACGCGCGGGCGCCGACGAGGCCGGCGGCCTCCTGCACCTTGGGGTTGTCGGCGACGCGCTGTGCGAGCCGTTTGATCTGCTCGTAGCGCTCCCGGCCCGCCCGCGTGCCCAGCACGTAGCCGACCGCGAGGCCGACGATGAACACCACTCGATAGCGCATGCTTCCCACCTCCAAGTAAAACCGGCATATCCCGGTAACCAGCCCCCTACCCGCCGCTGGCGGCTCCTCCCCTCGAAATGGATGCGACATGCACCCCTCGGAGTGCGCTAATCTAGTCACGCACCGCAGGACGGGGGCCCGCCCCCGCTCCGAAGTGCGTCGATCCCGCGTAGCTCAATCGGCAGAGCGTCCGGCTGTTAACCGGCAGGTTATAGGTTCGAGTCCTATCGCGGGAGCCACCTGGCCGAAGCCCCGGATATCCTCCGGGGCTTCGGCGTTTCCGGGGGTTTCCCAGGGGCTCGCGGGGTCTCGTGGGCTTTCGCGAAGATCCGGGAGGTTCCGGAGAGTTCCGGAAGTCTCCGGGCAGGTGACCTTCCCCGCCGAGTTGGTGTAGAACATTATTCGGATAGGGGAGGTGGCCGATGTCCGATCTCGTGCTGGACTCGCTCAACAAGGGCGTGCTGACGCTCGCCTTCAACCGGCCGGACCGGCTCAACGCCTGGACCGACGAGATGGGACGGCGCTACTTCGACCTGCTGGAGGAGGCCGACCGCGACCCGGCCGTCCGCGTCATCGTGGTCACCGGGGCCGGGCGCGGCTTCTGCGCGGGGGCCGACTTCGCGGCGCTGCACAGCATCCAGGACGGGACGTACGACGGCGAGACCGACAAACGCCCCACCACCTTCCCCATCACGATCCGCAAGCCGATCATCGCCGCCGTCAACGGCGCCTGCGCCGGGCTGGGCATGGTGCACGCCCTCGTCTGCGACCTGGTGTTCACCGCCGAGGACGCCAAGTGGACCACCGCGTTCGCGCGGCGCGGCCTCATCGCCGAGTACGGCCTCGCCTGGATCCTGCCCCGGATCGCCGGGCACGCCGTGGCGATGGACCTGCTGCTGTCCGGGCGCACCTTCACGGGGGCCGAGGCCGCCGCGCTCGGGCTGGCCCGGCGGGCCGTACCGGGGGAACGGCTCATGCAGGAGACCCTCGCGTACGCCTGGGACCTGGCCCGGCACAGCTCGCCCACGTCGATGGCCGTGATCAAGCGGCAGGTCTGGGGCGACTGGTCCCGGACGCTGGAGGAGTCCCGCGACGACGCCGTGCGCGAGATGCTCCAATCGTTCGCCCGCCCGGACTTCGCCGAGGGCGTCTCCAGCTTCGTGGAGCGCCGTGCCCCCGACTTCCCGCCGCTGCCCTCCTAGTACGGTTGCCCTGGCGGGTCCGCTGCCCGCCGTCGACAGCCGATCGCAGCGCAGGGGGGCATCGTGCGGCTTCTCCACTCGGGCAAGGTCCGCGACGTCTACGAGGACCGGGGGGACATCCTGCTGGTGGCGTCGGACCGGGTGTCGGTCTACGACGTCATCCTGCCCACGCCGATACCGGACAAGGGCCGGGCGCTCACCCGGCTGTCGCTGTGGTGGTTCGAGCGGCTCGCCGACGTCGTGCCCAACCACGTGATCTCCGCCGACGACGTGCCGGCCGAGTTCGCCGGGCGGGCCATCCGGTGCCGGAGGCTGGAGATGATCCCGGTGGAGTGCATCGCGCGCGGCTACCTGGCGGGCGGCGGGCTGAAGGAGTACGAGCGCGACGGGGCGATCTCGGGGGTGCCGCTGCCGGCCGGGCTCGTGGAGGGGTCGCGGCTGCCCGAGCCGATCTTCACCCCGACCACCAAGGCGGCGCTCGGCGCGCACGACGAGTTCGTCACCTACGAGCAGGTCGCCCGGGGCGTGGGCGCCGATGTGGCGCGCGAGCTGCGGCGGCTCACCCTGGAGGTCTACCGGCGGGGCGCAACGATCGCCGCCGAGCGGGGGATCATCGTCGCCGACACCAAGCTGGAGTTCGGCTGGTCGGCCGAGCGCGAGCTGACCCTCGGCGACGAGGTGCTCACCTCTGACTCCTCCCGCTTCTGGCCCGCGGAGGACTGGCGGCCGGGCGGGCCGCAGTTCGCCTTCGACAAGCAGTACCTGCGGGACTGGGCCACCAGCACCGGCTGGGACAAGACCGAGCCCGCGCCGGAGGTGCCGCCGGAGATCGTGGAGATCACCCGGCAGCGGTACGTCGAGGCGTACGAGCGCATCACCGGCGAGAATTGGTAGCCGCCACCACCGAGTGCCGACATCATTGACGAAAGGCCGCACGTCATGCGAGTCGCCGACGCCTTCCTCGCCGCCCACGGCCGTGCCCCGGAGGGGGTCTGGCACGCGCCGGGCAGGGTCAACCTGATCGGCGAGCACACCGACTACAACGACGGCTTCGTGCTGCCGTTCGCGCTGCCGTGGGGCGTGTCCGCCGCGGTCGCGCGCCGCGACGACGGCGTGGTCGCCATCCGGTCGCTGCAGGCACCGGACGAGGCGTACACGCTCACCGACCTGGACCGGGCCGAGGGCTGGGTCCGGTACGCGGCCGGCGTGGTGTGGGCGCTGCGGGACGCCGGGCACGACGTGGGCGGCGCCGACATCGTGCTCGACGGGGACGTGCCGCGCGGCGCGGGGCTGTCCTCGAGCGCCGCGCTCGAGGTGTCGGTCGCCGTCGCCCTCGACGAGCTGTACGGCCTGGGCCTGGACCGGATGACGCTCGCCAGGCTGGCGCAGCGGGCCGAGAACGAGTTCGTCGGCATGCCGTGTGGGATCATGGACCAGGCGGCGTCCGCGCTTTCCGCCGAGGGGCACGCGCTGTTCCTCGACTGCCGCTCCCTCGGCCACCGCAACGTGCCGCTGGACGTGTCCGCCGCCGGATACACCTTCATGATCATCGACACCGGGGTGCACCACGAGCTCGCCGACGGCCAGTACGCCCGGCGGCGCCAGGACTGCGAGAACGCCGCCAAGCGGCTGGGCGTGGCGGCGCTGCGGGACGTCACCGACCTGGCGGCGGCCCTCGCCCGGCTCACCGGCGACGAACGCAAGCGCGTCCAGCACGTCGTCACCGAGAACCACCGGGTCGAGGCCACGGTCGGGCTGCTGCGGGCCGGGGCCGTGGCCGAGGTCGGGGCCCTGCTCAACGCCTCCCACCTGTCGCTGCGCGACCAGTTCGAGGTGTCGAGCCCCGAACTCGACGTGGCGGTGGAGGCGGCGGTGCGCGGCGGCGCGCGGGGCGCGCGGATGACCGGCGGCGGCTTCGGCGGCTCGGCGATCGCCCTGGTGCCCGCCGACCGCGTGGACGGCGTGCGGGACGAGGTGAGCCGCGCCTACCGCGAGCGCGAATTCGCCGCGCCGCGCTTCCTGCCCGCGGTGCCCTCGCCCGGCGCGCGACGCCTGGCCTGACCGGCCGCTCTCCCCAGGTCGCCCCGGGGCCGTCCCGCATGCCGAAACTCGTTGGATCGGAACAGGCCGGGACTCGTAGAGTCCGGAGACATGGAGCCGCAATCCGTCCGCGTCGTCTACCGCAAGTTCGACGGCAGCCTGCACTGGCATCATTCGGCCCGCTACCTCGGCGAGGACGAGTACGGCCGGTGGGTCGGCTGCGAGCCGGGGGCGATCGGGCGGCGCGGGTACGAGCCCGAGGTGGTGTGGCACCACGCGTTCGTGATCCTGTTCCCCCGCGGCGCGTGGTGGACCGCGTCCTTCAACGCCCAGCCGAGGACCACGCGCGTCTACTGCGACGTCACCACCCCGCCCCGCTGGAACGGCGACGAGGTCACCGCCATCGACCTCGACCTCGACGTGCTGCGCTTCGACGACGGGCGGATCGTCCTCGACGACCAGGACGAGTTCGCCGAGCACCGGGTGAAGTACGGCTATCCGCCCGAGATCGTCGCCGGGGCCGAGACCGCCGCCTCCTGGCTCCTTGAGGCGGTGCGCTCGGGTCGGGAGCCCTTCGGGGACGGCTACGAGCCCTGGCTGCGCCAGGTGTCCGGCCTGCCGGAGACGATCTAGCCCAGCGCGTTCGGTTGAGTCGGGGGTCTATTTGGGGGCCTATCGCGCCGGGGGAAGCTCGCCGGAGCCGCGGACGATGAGCCGCACCGGCAGCACCACGCGGCGCGGCGGCCCGCACTCGCCGCCGATGCGGTCGAACAGCAGCTCCGCCGCCGTACGGCCGAGCCGCCGCGGATCCTGGGAGACGGCCGTGACCGGCGGGCTGAGCGAGTCGGCGGCGGCGAAGTCGTCGAAGCTCACGTGCGCCACGTCGGTACGCCCGCCCAGGTGGAGGGCGCGGACGACGCCGAGCGAGCTGCGGGCGTTCGCCGAGATCACCGCCGTGGGGGCGGGCGTGACCGACAGCAGGTCGAGGGTCTCGGCGGTGGCGTTCTGCGCGCCGGTGGCGTCCACCCGGACCAGGCGGTCGTCCACCGGGATGCCGGCGTCGAGCATCGCCGCGCGGAAGCCCTGGTAGCGCAGCCGCGTGGTGTAGACGTGCAGCCGGTCGCCGACGAAGGCGATGCGGCGGTGGCCGTGGCGGATCAGGTGGGTGGTGGCCGTCCACGCGCCGCCCTCGTTGTCGGCGAGCACGGTGTCCGCCTCGTACTGGATGGGCGGGCGGTCCACGAACACGGCGGGCAGCTTCGGCAGCGTCCGGGCGAGGTAGGAGTGGTCGTCGGAGGTCGGGGTGACGATGACGCCGGCGACGCGGCGGTGGGTGAGGCCGCCGACCGCCACCCGCTCGTTCTCCGGCGCGTACCCGGAGCTGGTGACGATGACGAACATGCGGCGCTCGCGGGCCACCTCTTCGATCGCGCCGGTCACCTCGGCGAAGAACGGGTCGGCGATGTTCTCCACCACCAGGCCGATCGCGTCGTCGCGCCCGACGCGCAGCGAGCGGGCCACCGGGTTGGGGCGGAAGCCGAGCTCGCGGATCGCCGCCCGCACCCGTTCCGCGGTGGCCGGGGCCACGCCGGGGTCGGCGTTGACCACGCGGGAGACGGTCTTCGGGCTCACTCCGGCGATCGCCGAGACGTCGCGCAGCGTGGGCCGGCGGGACATCAGGTCCCCGTTCGCGCCGCGATGCCGGCCATGACGTCCGCCAGACGGGCGGCGAGCTCGCGGGCCCGCGCCGGATCGACGCCGCCGGCGAGCTCCTGCTCCACCGACGCGGTGGCGGTCGCGACGGCGAACACGACGGCGTCCACGCCCGAGCGGCCCTCCTCGAACGCCTCCACGAGCCCGGCCACGAACGAGTCGCCCGCGCCGATCGGGTTGGCGACCCGCACCGGCACCGTCGGCACCCACGTGACGCCGTCCGCGTCGCCGTACGCCGTGCCCGCCGCGCCCGCCGTCACCGCGGCGCTGCGCGCGCCCCGGCGGCACAGCTCCAGCACCGCGTGCCGGGCCCGGTCGGGCACGTCGTCGCCGGTCTCGGCCACCGACTCGTGGGCGTGGCCGTGCAGCACCTGCTCGGCCTCCGCCAGGTTCGGCGTGACCACGTCCGGGCCGGCCGGTAACGCCTCGGCGAGCGCGGCGCGGGAGGCGTCCACCACCACCCGGGCCCCGGCGCCGCGGCCGATCGCGACCAGGCGGCCGTACCCGTCGTCGGGGGCGCCCGGGGGCAGGCTGCCCGAGCACACCAGGGTGGGGTGGTCGCCCCGGGCCAGCTCGTCGGCGACCGCCCGCTCGTACCGATCCCAGCCGCCGTCGGGCACGGCCGGGCCCGGCTCGTTGAGCACCGTCACCCGGCCGGAGTCCTCCAGGTAGATGGTGGCGACCCGGGCCTCGCCCGGCACCGGCACGCCGGTGAAGGTCACCGGCTCGGGCGCGAGCAGCCGCTCCACCAGCGCCGCGTCGGTCTGCGGCAGGAAGCTCACCAGCGTGGCGCGCCGGCCGAACGCCGCCGCCACCCGGCTCACGTTGAGGCCCTTGCCGCCCGCCGTCACCACGGCGCGGGAGGGGCGCTGCACGCTGCCGGGCCGCAGCTCCGGCAGCCGGACCGTACGGTCCACCGCGATGTTGGGAGAGGCGATCAGCAAGGCGACTCCTAGTGAAGTGGCGTCGGCGGCGGTCATCCGTATCGGCTGTTTTCATACCATTTCGGAGGAAGCGCGGCGGTGGCCTGGGCGGTCGGCAGCCGCTCGATCGCCGGGCGGCCGTGCGCGCGCACGATGTCGTTGAGCGCGGCGAGCCGCTGCCCGGCGCGGATCACCGCCGCCCGCCGCTCGGCGTCGGGCAGCCGGCCCACGGCGTCGCCCCACACCGCCCGCCCGGCGATGTACCCGCTCGCCCCGGCGCGGGCGCAGATGTCCATCTGCACCACGAAGTCGTCGTACCCCGCGCCCTCGCTGAGCAGCACCCACGGGACCCGCAGCGCCGCGTCGAGGTCGCGCGCCGCCGCGTGGGCGGACGCGCGATCCCCGGCCGTGCCGATCCGGCCGGGGAACTGCACCTTCAGGACGTCGGCCCCGGCGTCGGCGAACGTCGCGGCGGCGGCGACGATGGCCTCCTCGCGGGCGCGGGCCACCCGCTCGTCGGCCGGATCCTCGCCGTCGAGGGGATACCACAGCGGCTCGACGATCAGCGGGAGCCCGTGCGCGTGGCAGGCGGCGGCCAGCTCCGCCACGAGCTCCCGCTGGGCGGCGGCCACCTCGGTCAGCTCGGCCCGGTGGAACACCAGGAACTTGGCGCCGTCCGCGCCGACGGCGGCGATCTTCTCCACGCCCCAGCCCGGTCGCGGCCGTACGTCGAGCTCCCAGCCGAGCCGGGTGCCCGGGGCGTACACGAGCCGCTCGATCGGCGCGATCAGCCCCGCCGAGCCCGGCAGGTCGCCGGTGAGGACGGCCTGGCCGAGCGACCACACCGGGTCGAGCAGCAGCGCGGAGGCATGCCGCGCCATCATCGCCACCAGCTCCAGCTTCGAGGCCACGACGGTCTCGTGCGGGACCCGGCTGATGTCGGCGTCGAACAGCGCCAGGTAGTTCTCCGGATGATCGATCGCCGCGACGAGGAGGAAGCCGCCCGGGTCGGCGAGCCGGCTCATCCGCCGCAACGTGCCCAGGCGCCGGGTATCGAGGCCCTGGGCGGCGATATTTGAGGTCACTTGTCGCCTTCCATCAGCACTTGTCCTTGTAGATGTACTTGTTGACCTCGGGGTCGTTCAGGTTGTCCTTGGTGACGATGAGCGACTCGGTGGCGATGTTCGCCCGCACGGCACGCGTGAGGCCGCCGTGGTGCGCATGATCATCCCTCCGTCGTCATCCCTCCGTCGTCAGCCCTCCGTCGTGGTCAGCGGCATGCCCGCCGCCTCGGCCGCGAGGCGGGCCGCGCCGTACGCGCCCGGCTCGGCGATGGCGGTGGTCTGCATGGCGGGGAAGCGGCGCCGCTTGGCCGCGAGCACGACCGGGTCGCGCAGCCAGCCGCCCGCGGCCACCACCCGCCGGTACGGGCCCACCTGGGCGTCGATGCGGCCGAGCAGCGTCTCGGCGTGGTCGGCGAGGCCGTCGGCGACCGCGCGCCACAGGCGGGGTGGGGTCACGTCGTCGGTGATCCCGGCGAGGCCGAAGTGGTCGTCGCGCGGATCGACCAGGCGCAGCGTCGGGTGGCCGCCCGGCTCGGCGAGCGCGCGGCGGCTCAGCTCGGCGCGGCCCTCGGCGGTGGTGACGCCGAGCAGGGCGGCGATCCTGCCCAGCGTCAGGCCGGTGGGCAGGCCGGTGAGCACGCACAGGTGCCCGGCGACCACGTGCCAGCCGACGCTCATGCCCTGCTCGGTGAGCGCGCCGACGCGCTCGGGCGGCAGCGGCGGGCGCACCGTGCGGACCAGCGCCTCGGCGGTGCCCAGCGAGTTGAACAGCGCGCCGTCGGTCGCCGCCCCCACGCCGTACGCGGCGACCTGGTGGTCGTGACCGGCCACGGTGAGCACCGCGCCGCGCAGGACGGCGGGCACGTCCTCGCCCCCGGCGCGCCCGGCGGGCGTACCGGCCACCACCGGGTCCGGTAGCAGGACGCGGCCGCCCAGCAGCTCGGCGGCGGCGGGCCAGGGGCGGGCCGTGGCGAGATCGAGCAGGCCGGTACGGCTCGCCAGCGACAGCTCCGCCACCGGTTCGCCGCCCAGGCGGCGTACCACCCACTCGCCGACCGAGTAGAAGCGGACGGCGGCGGCGGTCTCGGGCCGCTCGCGGCGCAGCCACAGCAGCTTGGCCAGCGACGGCAGCGGCCCGGCCCGCATGCCGGTGGTGCGCTGGAAGACCTCCGCGCCCAGCTCGCGGTGGATCGTCTCCACGTCGCCGCGCGGGTCGTGCCAGGCGATCGCGGGGGCGAGCGGGCGGTCGGCGGCGTCGGCGAGCACGCCGGTCTCGGCCATGCCGGTCACCCCAACGCCGAGCACCCGCGGCTCGGCGGCCGACGCGGCGGCGGCCTCGGCGGCGACCGCGCCCGCCAGCTCGGCGAGCCGCGCCGGGTCGGTTTCGGCGTGGTAGTCGTCGTGACGCCAGGGCGTCGGCCGCTCGGCGCACTGGAGCTCCTTGCCCGCGGTGTCGACGGCGACGGCCTTGATGCGGGTGGTGCCGACGTCGACGCCCACGAAGAGCCCGGTCATCGTCCCTCCACCGGCGACGGCGGGCGGCACAGGATCGCCTCGACCCCGACGTCCCCGCCTGCCGCGCCTGCTGTGTCTTCCCCGCCTTCCAGCCGCCACCGCCCGCAGGCGTACGGGACCACCACCGCGTCACCCCGGCGCAGCGGGACCTCCTCCCCGGCGTCCGGCACCAGCCGGCCCGCGCCCCCGACCACGAGCAGCACCGCGAAACCGGGGTCGATGACCGGGCCGTCCGGCGATCCGGCCCCGCCGGCCCGCAGCCGGTGCGCCCGGAAGTACGGCGACGCCGCCACCGGCAGCAGGTCCGCCTGCCCTGACGCGTGCAATCTCTCGCCGGGCACCACGAGCGTGCCGAGCTCGTCCTCGCCGAGCGCGTCCAGCCGCAGCGCCGTCAGCGCCACGTCGAAGCCGAGGCCGAGGTGGCCCTCGCGGTGCGGGTCCAGGTCGAGCCCGTCCGCTTCGAGCAGGATCGACAGGTCGCTCGGCTCCTGCAGCTCCAGCAGGAACACCCCGGCGTCGATGGAGTGCGGCACCCCGGCCGGGACGAGCACGGCGTCGCCGGGCCGTACCTCCAGGGTGCGCATGAGCCCCAGCAGCCCGGCGGCGTCGCCGGCGTCCACCAGAGCGCGCACCTCGGGCAGCCGCACGGGCTCGGCGAAGCCGAGGCGGACCCGCGCGCCGGGATCGACGCCGAGCACGATCCACGCCTCGGTCTTGCCGTGCGGCAGGCCCAGGTGGCGGCGGGCGAACGCCCGGTCGGGGTGTAGGTGCACCGGGAGCCGCCCGCCCGGGTCGAGCAGCTTGACCAGCAGCTCGGTGGAGGCACCGAAGCGGGCGGCGTGCTCGGGCCCGAGCCAGCCGACGGGGTCGGCGGCGACGGCGTCGCGCAGCCGCGTGCCGTCGGGCAGGCGGGACAGGCCGCGCTCGGTCTGCGATGTCATCGTGGTCATCGACGCGATCCACTTCTCCGGACGCCGCGGCCCGCCCGGCGCGCCCTGGCCGCGTAGCGCGGCGATGCGGTCGCCGCCCGGGTAGAAGTGCTCGACCTGGTTCACCGGCAGCGGCTGCGGGCGGGGCCGCGGACGGCCCACTGACCTGCCCGGTTCCCGCCGCGGCGCTCCGGATGCGAAGCCCGGAGATGACATCGATGTCATGACCGGAAGCTAACGTCGCTGTCCGTAGCGGTCAATGGTGCGTGAGGCCCCGGATACCTGTTCGTTACCTGGCGGCGGGCACCGGTCGCATCACGTCGAGCAGGGCGTCGATCACGTCCTGCGGGTCGATGCCCTTGTGCCGGTAGTGGCCGGACAGCGTGTATTCGGCCAGGCCGTGCGCGGTGGACACCAGGGCCAGCAGGCGGGCCCTGGACGCGCCCGCGTCCGCGTGCGGCTCGGCGCCCGGCCAGTCGGCGACCAGCTCCTGGATCGCCCGGTCGGTCGCCGCCGCCAGCTCCGGATACTTGCCGGCGGACTTCAGCGCCGAGGAGAAGAGCAGCCGGTACTCCTGGGGATGGGCGAGGGCGTAGCGGATGTAGCTCTCGTAGAAGGTGCGCAGCCGCTCCTCCGGCGAGTCCTGGTCGGAGTACGAGGCGCGCACGTGCCGGGTCAGGTCGTCGAGGACCCGCGCGCTCATCGTGGCGAGCAGCTCCGCCTTATCCGCGAAGTGCCGGTACGGGGCGGTGCGGGAGACCCCGGTCAGCGTGCCGACGGCGCGGAGCGTGACGGCGTCGAGGCCCCCTTCGCGCAGCAGCCGCAACCCGCTGTCCACCAGCCGCGACCTCGTGTCATCTTTCACAGGGTCATCATCTCCCATGCCGTGATCGTGCGCCTATCAGGTTGACAACGTCAACCCGATGCGCCATGTTGACAACGTCAACCAAGGGAGCCTCAACGTGAAGATCACAGTGAACGGCGCGCCCGCCGAGGCGGACGCGGATCCCGACCTCCCTGCGGCGCACCTGCTGCGCGACCGGCTCGACCTCACCGGGACCAAGGTGGCCTGCGGCACGGGGGTCTGCGGCGCCTGCACGGTCCTGGTCGACGGCACGCCCATGGCGAGCTGCCTGCTGCCGTCCGCCGCCCTGCGGGAGCGGGAGGTCACCACCGTCGAGGGCCTGGGCGGCGACCACCCCGTGCAGCGGGCGTTCGCCGCCGAGGACGCGCTGCAGTGCGGCTACTGCACGCCCGGCTTCGTCGTCGAGGCCGCCGCGTTCGTGGACCGGCACCGGGCCGAGCACGGCGACGTCGCCCCCGACCGGCGCGCGATCGCCGACGCGATGGCCGGGCACCTGTGCCGGTGCGGCGCGTACGAGGGCGTCTACCGGGCGATCGCCGCCGCCTGCGAGGGCCGCTACGACGACGACCCCGGAACCCCGGCCCGGGTGGACGCCCCCGACAAGGTCACCGGGCGCGCCCGCTACACCACCGACGTGCGGCTCGACGGGCAGCTCGAAGGGGTGATCGTGCGCGCGGACCGGCCGCACGCGCGGGTGCTCGCCGTCGCGTTCGACGGCGAGGCCGCACTGGTGGATCTGCTGCCCGAGGACCGCGTGGTCCGCTACGCCGGGCAGCCGATCGCCGCCGTGGCCGCCGCCACGTACGACGAGGCGTGCGCCGCCGCCGCGCGGGTCCGGGTGCGCTACGCGGACCTGCCCGCGACGACGCGGCCCACCGGAGAGGGCCGGCCCATTTACGCGGAGAAGGACCGCAAGAACGTGCACAACGCCAGCGAGGGCTTCTCGATGCCCGGCAAGTGGCGCGGCAACATGCGCGGCCCGGCGTCGCTGCTGAGCTGGCGCGGCGGTGCCGCCGTGCGCAGGATCGCGGCGGCGGCCGAGCGCGGCGATCCGCGGCTGGTGACCGGCGAGTACGGCACCGCCGTCCAGGTGCACACCCCGTTGGAGCCGCACGCCTGCGTGGCCCGCTGGGACGAGCGCGGGGACCTGCACCTGTACCTGTCCACCCAGGCGATCGGCATGGTGGCCGAGCGGGCCGCCGCCCGGTGGGGGCTGCGGCCGGAGCAGGTGCACATCGTCGCCGACCACGTCGGCGGCGCCTTCGGGGCCAAGGTCCAGCTCGGCGTGGAGGCGATCGCCGCGGCCGAGCTGGCGCGGGCGGCCGGCGCGCCGGTGCGCGTGGTGTTCAGCAGGGCCGAGGAGCTCACCGACGCCGGGAACCGCCCCGGCACCACGACCCGGATCGCGATGCTCGCCGGCGCCGACGGCGAGCTGAAGGCGCTCACCATGGACACCCGCGCCGACGGCGGGGCCGCCATCGGGTCGGTGGTCGCCGGGCTGGCCCGGCTGATGTACGGCACCGCGCCCCGGCGGCTGCGCGACTACGACATGCTCACCAACCTGCCGCCGGGCTCGCCGTTCCGCGCGCCGGGCGGGCCGCCGATGGCGTGGGCGCTTGAGCAGACCGTGGACGAGATGGCGCACCGGCTCGGCGAGGACCCGATCGCGCTGCGCCGCCGCTGGGACGGCAACCGCAGGCGCCGCGTGCTCTACGAGTGGGCCGCCGAGCTGCCGGTGTGGCGCGAGCGCGCGCCCAGCGGGTCGCGGACCGGGCGGTTCCGGCGCGGGGTGGGCGTGGCCGCCGCCGCGTGGCTGTACGCGCTGACCACGAACGCCCAGGTCGAGCTGACGGTCGAGGGCGGGGTGGTGGTCGCGCGCAGCACGACGCAGGACATTGGCACCGGCACCCGCAGCGTGATCGCCGAGGTGCTGCGGGAGGAGCTCGGCCTGCCCGAGGACAAGATCCGGGTGGAGATCGGCCGGTCCGGGACCGTGTCGGGACCGCCGTCGCTGGGCAGCCGGGCCACCACCTCGGTGGGCCCTGCCGCGCGGGACGCGGGCCGGAAACTGCGCGACGCTCTCGGCCCGGAGTTCGCCGAGCGACCGGAAAAGCGGCTCGTCGACGCCGAGGGGCTGCGCGTCGTCGGCGAGCGGGCGCGCGACCGCGGCGGCTACCTGGTGCCCATATCGATGCACGGCGTCGGCGTCGGGCGCGGGCTGAGCGGCGCGGTGCAGGTGACCGAGGTCGAGGTGGACACCCGGCTGGGCGTCATCCGGCCGCTGCGGGTCTGGGCCGGCATCGCCGCCGGGCGGATCTATCGGGAGCGGCTCGCCCGCAGCCAGTGCGAGGGCGGCGTGATCCAGGGCATCGGGTACGCGCTGTACGAGGAGCGGCAGTTCGACCCGGAGACCGGGCACGTCCTCACCGCGAACCTGGAGGACTATCGCATCCCCGGCATCGGGGACACGCCGGAGATCACGGTGCGGTTCCTGGAGGAGGGCTGGGACCACGTCACCGGGGGAGGCATCGGCCTCGCCGAGGTGTCCACGATCGGCGTCGCCGCCTCGGTCGGCAACGCCGTGTACAACGCCACCGGGTGGCGGCCCCGGCACCTGCCCATCCGCCCGGACCGTCTGCTGCAGGGGCTGAAGGGACTGGAGGGTATGGGATCGTGAGCACGATGACGTTGCGGGAGCTTTCCGAGACGCTGGCCGCCGACGGGGGCGAGCCGCGGGCCGGGGGCACCGACGTGATGGCGCGCCGGGGCGGCGGGCCGTACCGGGACCTGCGGGGTTTCCCCGAACTGCGCGGGGTGACGTGGGACGCGGACGGCTCGGCCCGGCTCGGCGCGCTGACGACGATCGCGGAGATCGCCGGGGACGCGCGGCTGGCGGCCGCCTACCCGGCGCTGACGCTCACCGCGGGCGCGCTGGCGACGCCGCAGATCCGGGCGGTGGGCACGCTCGGCGGCAACCTGCTGCAGCGCAACCGGTGCGCGTACTTCCGCCACCCCGGGTTCTCCTGCCTGCAGAAGGGCGGGGACGCCTGCCCGGCGCGGCAGGGGCGGCACCTGCACGGGACGGTGATCGGCGACTCGGCGTGCGTGGCGCCGCACCCGTCGTCGATGGCGATGGCGCTGCTGGCCTACGACGGCGCGGTCGCCGAGGTGAGCGGGCGCGGCGAGATCCCGATCGCCGCCCTGTACGGCGACGCCCCCGACCGCGACCACCTGCTCGAACCGGGCGAGATCCTCACCGCGGTACGGCTGCCGCCCCCGCTGGCGGGGGAGCGGGCCGCCTATCACCGGGCGATCGGGCGGCTGAAGGCCGAGTGGCCGCTGGTCGAGGCGGTGGCGCGGGTGGCGCTCGACGGCGACGTGATCGCGTACGCGGCGGTGGCGGTCGGCGGCGTGGCGCGCACGCCGCTGCGGCTGCCGGAGGTGGAGCGCGCGCTGACGGGCCGATCCACGACGGCCGGGCCGACCGAGGCCGCCGACCTGGCGACGGAGCGCTGCGCGCCGCTGCCGGAGACCGGCTACAAGGTCGCGCTGCTGCGCGGGACGGTGCTTGAGGTGCTGGAGCGGGCGGCAGGCTAGAGGGCGAGCTCGCGCTCGATGCGCCTGAGGCTGTGGCGGGCCAGCGCCAGGTTGGCCCGCTCACGGTCGAGGGCGAGGTAGAGGAACATGTAGGCGCCGTCGCGGGTCAGCACCCGGATCAGGTGGTACTGGCGGTGCAGCGTGACCAGGATGTCCTCGATCGACTCGTCCATGTCGAGCGTGGCCATCATGCGCATTTCATGCCGTACGACCTCGGCGTTCCCCGCCGCGGCGATCTCCAGGTCCAGGTCGCGCCCGCCGCCGGCCGTACCGAGGCACATGCCGCTCTCGTAGTCCACCAGGGCCGCGCCGATCGCCCCGTTGACGGCCATGGCCTCCTTGAGCGCGGTCTCGATGTTCATCTGCCTGCCTTTGTCGTCCTCATGTGGTTGGTGAGCATAAAGTATCCTTACGCGTCTGGAGTGGAGAAGGAGGCGATGTGCCGGAGCTTGCTGCATTTCGCCGTCCCGGAAGGGTCCTACGGCGCTCGCCGTGACCCGGGCCGAGGACACGGGCCCCCTAGGGCCGGAGTTGCTCCGCTGCCACCGGGAGAACTTCACCGGACTGCTCCACGTCGACGGAACCCCCGGTGGTTCGCTGTGCCTGCGTGACGGCCTGGTGATCGCCGCCGCCACCCCGGCCGCCCCCGGCCCCGAGGTGCTGCTGCTGCGCTCGGGACGCATCGCCGAACAGGACTGGACCCGGGCCTACGACTCCGCGCTGCCGTCCGGGCGGCTCGCCGACGAGCTGGCCGAGCGCGGCCTGGTCGGCGCGGCCCGGATCGAGGCGGTGTGCCTGCTCGCGATCGCCGACGCGGCCTTCGCCCTGACCGCGCACGGCGCCACGGCGGTCCTGCGCGAGCCCGCCGGACCCGACGCGCTGCCGCCGCCGCTGCCGCTGCTGCCCGGCATGGCGCCCGCCCGGCTGGTCCGCGAGACCGCCCGCCGGGCGCGGGCCCTGGCCGGGTGGGAGGAGCTCGGGGTCACCGTGCGCGTGCGGCCCCGCCCGGCGACCACGGTGCCCGCCGCCCGGATCGTGCCCGACTCGATCCAGCGGGGAATCCTCGGCGCGGTCAACGGGCGGCGGACGCCCCGCGACATCGCCTTCGCCGTCGGCCGCGGTCTCTACGTCGTCATGCGGGAGATCGCGCGGATGGCGGAGGAGGGGCTGCTCGAACCGGGCGTGCCCCTGGCCTCGGGCGTGTCCGGCGAGGCCCCGGGCGGGCTGCCCCGGCGCCGCCGAGGCGCCAGCATGATCAACGAGATGTTGCCCCGGCCCCGGACGGACGGACCGCTCAAACTGCGCCGCCTGCGTGCGATCGCACCCCTCCAACCGTCCGTCGGCTCCGAAGAGCAGAGCGAGCGGGAAAAGGAGGACGGCGAGTGAGCCCCCTATACCGATTTCGGTTGCCATAGTTGGCGCTGAATGAGGGAACTGAAACGATTGGCAGAGAGGGTGCAGCGATGAGCTACGAAGCGGTTCTTGCCGAATTACTCGCCTTGCGCGAGCAGGTGACCGGTGTGACCGAAACGGCCGTGGCCGCGGTCGACGGGCTGCTCGTGGCCGCCGACTGTGAGATCGTCCGGCCGGAGGTCATCTCCGCGCTCGCCGCGGCCGCCCTGGGCCTCGGCAAGCGCACCGGATATGAGACGGGGCTGGGCGACCTGCGCGAGGTGGTGATCCGCTGCGGCAGGGGCCATGTGGTGGTGTACTCCATCCGCGACGAGGGCCTGCTGGTCGTCGTGGGGGACGAGGGGCTCGACGTGGCCCGCCTGCACGTGGTCTCCCGCGAGACGGTGGAGCGCCTCGCGGCGCTGCTGGTCGAGGAGTCCCCGCGCCCGATCTGACGGATGGGCCGAAAAGTGCTAATTTGGTCAATACTCGTTGATCTTCATCCCGGCCCCCTCGCGGGGCCACGGCGAGGGATGATGCGACCGGTGGTCCGGGTCGCCGGTCGCGACGAGGGCGCCTCGTCTCCCTCCGGAGGCGGGGCGCCATCCGGCACCAGCCGCTCGGCCTCGGCGCACAGGGCCATCACCACCAGCAGGTGAAGCGGCACGTCCGGATCGAGCGGACCATCCACATCGGTGCCGAGGCGTCCGCTTCGCCTGCCTCTGCCTACGCGATTCACCGCTCCACCTCATCCGTTCCCCGTCGCGGTGTCGTCACTCAGCGAAGACGCGGTGCGCGCCCGGGAGGTTGGCGGGCGATTTCCTACGGATATCCGTGCGCGTGCGGCATGATCATAGGCTGTGACGGAATCCGTGGAGGAACAACGAACCACCCCGCCGTACGTGGCGGGGGAACGTGAAATGCTCATCTCCTGGCTCGACTGGCACCGGGAGACGCTCGCGCTCAAGTGCGGGGGGCTTTCCGAGGCGCGGCTGCGCGAGCGGGTCGCCCCGCCGTCCACGCTCTCCCTGCTCGGTCTGGTACGGCACATGGCCGACGTGGAGCGGGCCTGGTTCCGGCGTACGCTGGCCGGCGAGGACGCCCCGCCGCTCTTCTACGGTCCGGGCGACCCCGACGGCGAGTTCGACAACGTCGACTCCGCCTCCGCCGGCGAGGCCTTCGCCGCCTGGCGGGCCGAGGTCGAGCACGCCCGCGAGCTGGTCGCCGCCCAGCCCGACCTGGAGGTCACCGGCGTCTCAGCACGCAGCGGCAAGACCGTCTCGCTGCGCTGGATCCTCGTCCACATGATCGAGGAGTACGCCCGGCACAACGGCCACGCCGACATCCTGCGCGAGCGCCTCGACGGCAGCAAAGGAGTCTGAACCGCAAGGACAAGGGCCGCCGGGGCCTGCCCGGGGGCGTCTCCGGGGGCGCGGCCAGGACCGGCGCCCCCGGAGACGCTCCGGATCAGCGGCGTACTTCCTTGCGCAGGGAGGCCCAGAACTCGGCGTCCACCGCGCCCTCGCCGCCCACCAGGGCCTGCGGGCCGGTGGCGTAGGCGCCGGGCCGGCGCGGCGTGGCCGGGCGCGGCCCCGCCGCGGGCGCCTGGCTGAAGCTGCGCATCCGGCGGGTGGAGAACGTGAAGCGCACCAGGAGCCCGAGGCCGACCGCGGCGAGACAGGCCGCGTAGCTCAGGATCACCCACATCGCCCCGGGCCGGCCGGCGGTCAGGCCGTGCACCAGCCCGATGGGCCAGCAGATGTACGCCGTGCTGTGCAGCACGCGCCAGATCCACGGCTTGGCGTGGAACCGCACGCGGAGCACGCCGATCGCCATGATCATGACCATCATGTAGCCGGCCACGGAGCCGAGGCCCACCGGGACCGAGCCGATGAACGGCACCACGCCTTCCAGCGCCGCCGCCTTCGCCGCGATGACCTTGGTCGCCACGTGCACGGCGAGGAATCCGACCCCGATGAACGCCATCGCCCGGTGGATGAGCTGCAGCGCGACGCGGAACCGGATCGAGAGGATGAGACGGTCGGTGCAGGCCAGGCCGAACATGACCGCGTTGCTGAGGGAGACCAGCACGACCACCCCCGCGTAGCGCTCCAGGAAGCCGAAGACGCTCACGGAAGGGCCCTTGAGAATGGGAACGATGAGCACGACCAGGAGGATGAGTGCCGACGCGAGGAACGGCCATCCCGGCAGGGAGCCCGTCCTGGACACCTGACCTTGTCGCATGTCCTTCATACCGTCCTCGTGGATGGTGGGGGCGAGGTTGGGGGGTGTCAGCCCGGGGACGTTGGACTACGCCACAGGGGACACTATCGCCCCAAGAGCCCCGCTGGTACGTGAATGTTATGAAAAGTCGATGTCTCCTACATGTGGCGTTTGAGTCTCCGGCCGGGCGGGGGGATGCGGGGCCGTACGGGCGACATCGCGTCGTGTAAGTCAGGCATATACCGGTGTACGGACGCACCTGCCTGGGCGTTCAACGCAATCGCTGACAGGATGCGGCCATTCGGGGGCCGCGGGCGGCCGGGCATCATTGGGCAGAGCCCCGCCAGGAGTCCGACAGGGAATAGGGATGACCATGCGGATACCGGGAGTCACCGGCGCCGATCTGGAACTGCTGCTTCCCTCACCCCTGGAGCCGATCGACGACGATCGGCTCGCCCGCCATGACGTACGGCTGCTGCTGAAGCGCGACGACCTGATCCACCCCGACCTGCCGGGCAACAAGTGGCGCAAGCTCAAATACAACCTCGCGGCGGCACGCCAGGCCGGTCACCGCACCCTGCTCACCTTCGGCGGCGCCTACTCCAACCACATCCGGGCGACCGCCGCCGCCGGACGCCTGTTCGGCTTCGACACCATCGGCGTGATCCGCGGCGAGCGGCACCTGCCGCTCAACCCCGTGCTCGACTTCGCGGTACGCCAGGGGATGCGCCTGGCGTACCTGGACCGGACCACCTACCGCGCCAAGACCGACCCCGGCGTCATCGAGCGCCTCCACCACGAGCACGGCGACTTCTACCTGCTGCCCGAAGGCGGCAGCAACGCCTTGGCGGTGCGCGGCTGCGCCGAGATCCCGGCCGAGATCGGCGAACCCTATGACGTGATCTGCTGCCCCTGCGGAACCGGAGGCACCCTCGCCGGCATCGCCGCGGGAACGCCGCCGGGGACACGCGCGATCGGTTTCGCCGTGCTCAAGGGCGCGTCCTTCCTCGTCGCCGAGGTCGCCAGGCTGCAACGCCAGGCGTACGGCCACACGGTCGGAGACTGGCACGTCGACCTGGACCACCACCACGGCGGCTACGCCAGACGCACCCCGGATCTCGACCGCTTCGCCGCCGACTTCGAACGCCGTCACGGCCTGCGACTCGACCGGGTGTACGTCGCCAAGATGATGCTCGGCGTCTTCACCCTCGTCGCCGATGGGCGGATCCCGCCGGGTTCGACCGTCGTGGCCGTCGTCACGGGCGTGCCGTAACGAGGTCCGCCGCGCCCTTGGCCTGCGAGGCGCCGCGAACCGGCCTCCGGCGCCGGGCGCCGATCGAGCGGTCCGCCACACCCCTGTCGGACGGACGCCACGGCATTTATCGCGGACCGAAATCGACCTATCCATTTGGGAGAGGCGATACCAGGGAATCCCACGCAGCCGAGCCGCGTAACTCCTCCCTGAGTTCTTCCCTGCCGTCCGAATATTGCGTTGAACCTAACCTCACACGATGAAATTCTGAGAGTTAGGCTGTATCGCGCGACGACGGTGTCACGGGAGCGGGTTGAGGCGATGAAAACGCTGGAGCTCGAACTCAAGGGACTGGTCTGGAGTGCGGAAGGCCGGCCACGCACCCTGCGGCCGAGCCCGCTCGTCGCCGAGGCCCTGAACGTCACGGTCGTCGTGGCACGCGACGCGGCCGAGGCACGAAGCTTCACCGACGTCGTACTCGGACTGGAATTCCCGGATAAAGGGTGGATTCTGCTCGACGGCCGGGAAATCACCATGGTGACGGAACCCAACAAGCGGGACATCGGGTTCGTGCCGGCCGGTGGCGGTCTTTCCCCGGCGCTGTCGATTGAGCAGAACATCGGCATCGGGCTGCGTGAACCGCCCGGGCAGCGCCGGAACGTTGTCCGATACGTCGCCGACCGCCTGCACCTCACCGGCGACCTGCGGCTGCGACCCGCCGATCTTCCCCCGAGCAGACGGCTGCGGGCCGCGGTCGCCCGCGCGGTGTGCCACTCCCAGGTTCCGCGAGCGATCGTGATCGAGGAGCATTCCGGGTCCCCGCCCTGCGAGGCGGCGATCGGCGCCGCACGCGACTTCGGGGAACTGCCGATCCTCGTCGTCTGCGACCGGCCGGACAGGGGCAGGACGCTCGCCGCCCCGGGCGAGCCCTACGAGGTGATCGACGCCGATGAGACGTAGACATCTCCTCGCCACCCTCGCGGGGCTCGCCGCGGCCGGGGCGGGGGCCGCCGGATGCTCCGGCGGGCGCCGGCTGCGAGTCGCGGTGATCTGGAGCGGCTACGAGCTGCGTGCCTTCCAGCGGCTGCTGGCGACCTACCGTAATCCGGTCTCCGTCTACTCCGCCGGGGACAACATCGCGGCGTTGCTGCGCAACCCGGCGGCCGCCGCCGTGCCGGACGTGGCGATCGTGTCACGGCCCGGGCTGATCCAGGAACCCGACATCTGCGGCAAGCTCCAGACGTACGACCGCAAGGGCGGCGTGGGTTCCCCCTTCTGGGACGGCCTCGCGAGCTGTGGCCGGGATCGCGTCCCCACCCTGCGGGGAGTGTGGATCAAAACGGCGCACAAGTCCCTGGTCTGGCACCGCCCCGGCACCATGGCCGAGCCCGGTGGCTGGGAGCAGTGGCATACGGAGCTGGAAACGGCCACCAAGCAGGCATGCGGGTCCCGCTGTCCGGTCGCGCCGCTGTCGATCGGCGCCGCCGACGGATGGGTCCTCACCGACTGGTTCGAGAACGCCCTGCTCGGCACCGTGGCCGGCCGCGCCGCGTACCCGCGCCTCGTGGCCGGCGACGATCCGGCCCTGTGGCGCGAAGCCGTCGAGGAGGCCCTGACCCGGCTCGGGCGGCTGTGGGCCATCCCCGGGCTGCTGCCGGGCGGCGGCCGCCGGGCGCTGACCACCCAGTTCGAGGATTCGGTCCTCGACGTGTTCCGCTTCGGCACCGCGCACGCCGTGGCCGCGCCCGACTTCGCCTGGCAGGTGGTGCGGAGGTTCGCCCGGACGACCGCCGACTCCTACCGCGACCGGCTCGACCTGCTGCGGTTCCGTTTCCCCGGCGTCGACCGGGGACAGCCCATCGTCGTCGGCGGCGACGTCGCCGTCGCGCTCGCCTCGGGCGGGGAGGACGCGCTGGACTTTCTCCGGTGGCTCGACGATCCGAAGGAGAAGGCCAAAGCCCCCCGGCTGGACTGGACGCAGGAGATCGGTTCGACCCCGCTCATCGGCGCCGCGGACGACCACCCGCCCACGGTACGCCGGGCGCAGGGCGTCCAGGACGCACAGCCGATGGTGTTCGACCTGTCCGACCAGCTCACCGGAGGGCTCGCGGGCGGCGACGGACAGGGGCTGTGGCGGATCCTCACCGAGTTCTTCACCGCCGTGACCGTGGACGGGGAGCGACCGGAGAACGCCGTGGCGCAGGCCGTCAAATCGATGGCGGCCACGGCGGCGGGGGACCGCTCATGAGGGAGGGCCGCAAGCCCCGCAGGCCACGGGAGCTCCGGGTGGCGGCGTGGTGGCCACGGGCGTACCGGCCGTGTGAGGCGAGGGGGCGATCATGAAACCGGATGGCACGTCTTCGGAGCGGGCGCTGTTGTTCGAGGCGGCGCCGCTGCTCGACACCCGCGTGCCGGCCCGGTGGCATCGCCGGGCCCGGTGGCGGCCGTGGACGTACCTGCTGTTCGCCGCGGTGCTCGTGGGCGGCGTGCTGGTCGCGCCGCTCGTCGCCACCGCGGTGGCGAGCCTGACGGAGGAGGACGGCCCGGCCAACTACCGGGCCGTCCTCGCCGACCCCGAGATCCGGCAGGCCCTGGTCAACAACGTGATCTGGCTGCTTCTCGCCGTGCTGGTGTGCGCCGCCGGGCTCGGCCTCGCCCTGCTCGCGCGGAACCTGCCGCCGCGGACCCGGGCGGTCCTGACGGCCGCGCTCGCCCTGCCCGCGGTCATCTCGCCGCTGACGGCCGGCATCGCCTTCCGGCTGATCTTCGACACCAACCCCGGCCGCGGCGTGGTGAACGCCGTGCTCCCCGGCCAGGTGCTGTTCCTCGGGCCCGGCTGGATCTGGCTGGTGCTCGGCTCGGCGTTCGTCTGGCAGTGGACCGGGGTGGCCTTCCTGGTCTTCCAGGCCGGGCTGCCCCAGGTGCCCGCGGACCTGCGCCGGGTCGCCCGGGTGCTCGGGGTCGGCCCGCTGCGCCGGCTGCGCCTGGTGGAGATCCCGGCGCTGTTCCCGACCGCGGCGCTGGCGTTCCTGATCGTGCTCACGGCCGCCGCGCGGGTGTTCGACATCGTCCTCATCGGCGCGCCGGGCGCGGTCCAGTCCGAGCTCGAGGTGGTCGGCCTCACCTGGTGGCGTCGCCAGGACCTCGGCCCCGGCCGATCCTCCGCGCTGGCGTTCCTGCAGTTCGCCGTCGCCGCCGCGGTGGCGCTGGCGGTGCTGTGGCGGCTGCGCGGCGAGTTGCCGGGCCGGCCCGGCGGCTCACCGCCCCCGCCGCCCCCGCCGAGCCCGTCGGCCACCAGGCTCGCCCATCGGGTGCTCGCGCTGGCGGCGGCCGTGCTGTGGGCGGCTCCGTTCGGCGTGCTGCTGCTCACCTCGTGGCGCTCGTCGGAGGCGGTGGCGACCTCCGGGCCGTGGGCGGGAGGCTACGGCCCCGAGTCGTACGCCGACGCGTTCGCCGACGGCACGTTCGCGGAGGCGCTGGCGGGCACCGCCGTACGGGCGGTGTTCGTCGTGGTCATCGTGCTGGTGGCGGCGGTCCTGGCCGCGTACGGCCTCACGCACGCCCGGGTGCCGCACCACGGCGGCCGGGCGACCGTGGTGGTGCTGACCGCGCTCGCCGTACTGCCGCCCCAGGTCATCGCCCGGCCGCTCGGTGCGGTGCTGGGGCAGTGGGTCGGCGGCGTGGTCGCGCTCAGCGTCGTGTACGCGGCGCTGATGCTGCCGCTCGCGGTGCTGGTCCTGCGCAACGCGTTCGCGACCGTCCGCGCCCCGGTGGTGGCCCGCCCGCTCGCCGAGGGCCGCTCGGCCGTCTACGAGGTGGTGCTGGAGAGCGGCCCCGCCGTGGTCGCCGTGGCCGTCCTCGCGTTCGTGCTCGCCTGGAACGACCTGGTCGTCGGCCTGTTCCTGAGCTGGCCGGCGGCGAACCAGGTGCCGCTGGTCCTGCTCCAGCAGGCGCGCCAGTTCAGCACCGGCGCCGGGACCCTGGCGGCCGAGGCCGTCGTGGCGTCCGCCGTGCCGATGCTGCTGGCGGTCCTCACCGCCCGCGTGCTGGTCCGCGGTCTCACCCAGGGAGTACGCCGATGACCCGAACCGAGCCGGAACCGCCGCCCCGGAAACCGACCAGACTGAGCTGGGCCATCCCGACGACGCCCGCCGAGTGGCGGGCCGTCGCGATCACCCTGGCCGGCAGCGTGGCCACGATGCTGCTGCTGGAGAAGTTCACCGACGGGCTGCTCCAGTTGATCCCGCTCTGGCTCCTCCTCACCGTGTGCGTGCCCCTGGCGATCCTGCGCTGGTTGCACGGGCGCCGCGCCGCCACGGACACGCCCCCGGCCGAACGCACCGCCCTGCCGCGGCCCGGACGCCTGGTGGGACGGGACGGCGAACTGCGGGACGCCGTGCGCAAGGCGAGGGAACACGGCATCGTGGTGGTGCGCGGCGTGGCCGGCATCGGCACCTCCGCGCTCGCCGTCGCCGCCGGACTCGAGTTGGCCCCCGAGCCCGACGCGCAACGCTACGCCGACCTGCGCGGCCAGGAGCGGCAACGCCCGGAGAACCCACTGAGCGTCGCGCGCCGCGTACTGCGCACCCTGGGACTGCATCCGGGTCAGGTGACGAACGTCTCGGCCGCGCGGCGGGAGGTGGAGCACGCCCTGCGGGACACCGGGCGGCTGCTGCTGCTCGACAACGTGAGCACCTGGCGCCAGGTCGAATGGCTGCCCCGCCAGGTGCCCGGGGCGTACATCCTCGTGGCGGGCGAGGTGGACGGCATCCCGATGGACGTGGACCTTCCCATGGTCCAGGTCGGCCCGCTGTCCCGCCAGGACGCGATCGCCCTGCTCGCCGAGCCCGAGTACGCCGAGCCCGAGATCGCCGACCGCCTCCGGGCGGACCCGGCCGCCACCGAACTGCTCGCGGACCGGTTCCTCACCCGGCCCGCCGTCGCCGTCGGCATCAAACGCTGGCTCGCGGAGAACCCCCAGGTCACCATCGCCTCCCTCGTCGCCGACCTGGAGGAGGAGCCGCACGACCAGGCCCTGGGCGTCGTGCTCGCCAAGCTGCTCCAAGGCGTGTCCCCGCAGGCCCGCCGCCTGCTCGGGCTGCTCAGCCACGTCCCGGTCGCCGAACTGGGCGCCGACGCCGCCGCCGCCCTCGCCGCCGGCCCCCGGTACCAGGTCGAGGCGGCGATGGACGAGCTGAGCCGGCACTGCCTGGTGGAGAAGGTGCGCGAGTCACGCGTCCGCGTCCAGGACACCGCCCACGCCGTCGCGCCCCCGCTCCCGCAGCGCGAGCTGGACGCCGCGTGGCGACGCCTGGTCGGATACTTCGCCGACCGGGCGACCGAGTCGGCCCGGCTCCTCGCCGAAAGCGGCCCGCAGGCCCGCCGGGCACGCGACTGGTTCGAGATCGAGGACAAGGCCCTGCTGGTCGTGCTGAAGACGCCCCCGGCGCCGTGGGCGGCACGCCCGCTGACCCGGATCTGGGCCGCGCTCGACACCTGGTTCCTGCTGGAACAGCGACCGACCGACCGGCGGGACGCCGCCCGGGCCCTGCACAAGGCCGCCTGCGCCCTCAACGACGACACCATGCGGATGATGGCCGACCTGCGGCTCTGCCAGATCGCCCTGTCGCTCGGCGACCCCGGCGCCGCCGCCCAGCACCTCAACGAGATCAAAAGCCGCCTGCGCCTGCCCGCCGACGTCGCCTCCTGGCCCGCGGCCCTGCACGTCGCCCAGGCCGCCACCCTCCTCGCCCAGGGCGACGAACTCGACGGCGTGGAACAGCACCTGACGCACTTCACGCGGGCGCTGCCCGGCGGCGACCTGACCGGCCAGGCCACCGCCTTGATCAACAGAGCGGTGGTACGCCTCCGCCGCGGCCAGCTGCCCACCACCAACCCCGCCGAGGCCCGCGAGGCGTACAACGAGGCCCACCACCTCCTCGTGGGCGCCGCCGGCATGGCCAAGGCGTCCGGCAACCGCGCCGCCGAGGCCCACGCCGCCGAACTCCTGGCCCTCGCCCGCTGGTACCTCGGCATGCCGCACGACGCCGTGGAAGGCTGGCGCGAGGCGGCCGACCTGTTCGACCGCGTCGGCGACGCCACCGGCCGCGCCCGCTGCCACGTCCACGAGGCCGCCGCCCTCCTGGACGGCGACAACCCCGACCACGCCAGGGCGGCCACCCTGCTGCGCGAGGCCGCCGACCGCCTTCCCCGGCACGGACTCACCACCGCCCTCGCCCACCTGTGGCTGATCCGCGCCGACCCGGAGAACGCGGCCAACCACCGCAAGGCCGGCCTGGCCGCCCTCTCCACCTGGACGGGCCCGGCCGTACCGGAACAGGTCAAGGTGATCCGACGCCTGCTGAAGGAGCGTCAGCCCGTGCCACAACCAGGCGGATGAGGCCCATCCGCCTGGTCGGCCGGTCCTTCGCACCGTAGGGGCCGTAGGGACCGGTCAGAACCGACCGATCGCCGCGTCGCGTGCTCCTTGGCCGCCAGACGATTTAGCACCTGCTGACCGGGCCGGGGTGGGACAGTAGGCACCATGAACACTATCCTCAATGTCATCTGGTTGATCTTGGCCGGCCTGTGGCTCGCATTAGGCTACGTCGTGGCGGGGATCATCTGCTGCATCCTCATCATCACCATCCCGTTCGGCATCGCGTCGTTCCGGATCGCGGGCTACGCGCTGTGGCCGTTCGGCCGAACCATCGCCGACAAGCCGTCCGCCGGCGCGTGGTCGGTGCTCGGCAACGTCATCTGGGTGATCGTCGCCGGCATCTGGTTGGCGATCGGGCACCTCCTCACCGCGATCCCGCTGTTCATCTCGATCATCGGCATCCCGCTGGCGATCGGAAACCTCAAAATGATCCCGATCTCGTTGATGCCGCTGGGCAAGGACATCGTCCCCGTAGGCCGCGTATAGGTGACCCGTGACGACCACCCCGTCACCCGCTCCACCCAGTACGCGCCCCGTCCCCTGCTCCGCTCCTCCTCGTAGCCGCCGATCCCCGGGACGAGACCGCCGCGGTAGTGCTCAGCTTTCGGACCCGTTGATCCCCCTGCCGTGTGTGGCAAGGAGCCTCTTGAAAACCGAGCGGTGACATCGTGCGCCCCGCGGCCCGAGTTGCGGCGGCCGGGACCGGCCCCAGGCCACACACCCGGCCGCCGAGCGGGAGCCCTTCCCCCTTTGTTCCTTCTCCGAGAGCGCGGGAAGGCTCGGGCGGTTTCGAAATCCGGTTCGGTCGCGAGTTTGAGAAACGGCGAAATATTTCTCCACCCCCGTTGAAGAGGAGAAAGGCTGAGTATGATCCGATGGCGGCCATGACGCTGTGAGGAGGTGGCACGCACTTGAGCACCGAGGAGAGCGAACCCGAACTTGACATTCATCGTGAGGATCGCCGGCGGTGTACGGTCCTCCACTTGGTGGGTAACCTCGGCGGCGAGGCACCTACTCGACTTCGTGACGAGATGGTACCGGCGATGCGTGGGCGTGTGTCGCCCTGTATCGTCCTTGATCTGCAAGGAGTGGATACAGCCGATCTAAACGGGATTGCTTCACTGATCGCAGCTCTGAAAAGGCTACGCAGTGCCGGAGGTCGCCTAATGGTCGCGGCGACTCCACAGCAAGTCCTGCGATCCCTCGAAGAGCGAAGGTTGGATCGACCATTTGACTTCTATGATGATTTGGCTCAGGCCTTACATATGATCGAGAGTTCAGGGTGAACCGAACCCGCCGACGTATCTAGGGAGCTAGGGCGGGCTTTTGTCGCAGCCGAGAAGTTGAAGCCCGGTGAAGGACAAAACCGACGAGTTGCGGCTGAGATTGCGAGCATGATTCTCCTGCGTACGAGAGCCTCCTGGCGTTGGAGCCTCATACCTGTGCTCCTGTGGGGGAATGGCCTGCCCGGCGATCGGCCGCCGCCGGACGGAGCTCCTGGGGAATGTTCGACGGCACGCACCTGGTTGAGCCGGGCCTTCGCCCGGTCGGCGACCGGCTGGTGATCACAAAGGCGGTCTGACCAGCTTGAACCGAGGCTACGCCTCCTCAACACGGCGCGAGCTCCGCCCGGGGGTCAGCGCAGGAATTCCATCGCCCGTTCGGCTACGAGCGGGGCCGCCTTACCGAGCGGGCCGAAGTGGTCCAGGCCGCGCAGGGTTTCGAGAACGGCATTGGGCAGGGTGTCGCGGAGGATGACGAATCCGGCCCTGTGCGCGGCAGGGGTGCGGCTTCCGCACAGGAGCAGTACGGGAGCGGCGACGGCCGCGAACTCGGTGTGCCGCCCCTGCTTGGCCGCGATTTGCTGGTGCTCGGCCAGGTTCTGCTCAAGAAGGGACCGCATGCGCTGCCAGGCCCGGCCGCGGAACCCGACGCGCATCACGAAGCGCAGGTACCAGTACGGCATCTTGGCCACAAAGGCCGGCGCGCCACCCGAACCCCTGATGAAGTGTACGAACGCGCCATAGGCATCGCCGGCGGCGAGCCGCTGCCGGTAGGGCTCCATCCACTCGGTGGGGACGGGAGCACAAGGGACGCCGGGCTCATAAACCACGACCCGATCCAGCACCGAGGACGTCCGCGCCATCTCCATGACGGCAAGCCCTCCATAGCTGTGACCGAACGCCAGCCGAGCCCCCGTCTCCGCCTGCACGGCGAGGAGATCTTCGACCTCCTTGCCCAAGGAGTACCCGGGCCCCTGCGGACCGCTCCTGCCGCGCCCTCGCCGCTCCACCAGATGGACGGTGAACGAGCGCCCCAGCGCCGATGCCAGCGGCAGATACTCCTCAGAGGTCTGCAGGGCCCCACCGACCACGATGAGCCCCGGCCCTTCGCCCAGCGTCCGATAGCCGATGGTGGTGCCGTCAGCCGAGGTCACCGAGCGCGCTCGTACCATCGGCAAGGTTTCCACGGGCCGGCTCATTTCCCTGCCTCCTTTTCCCAGCGGTCGAAGGTCGCCAGCAAACGGGCGGTGTGCTCGGCGTACTCGTCGTACGGGACGCCGCTGTCCTCAACGAGCGTGGCGAGCCGATCCTCGAAATCCTGCCGGATCGAGGTCACCAGTCGCTTGCCCTTGTCCGTGAGGCTGAGCCTCCGGCGATGCCCCCCGGCCGCCTCGGGCTGTACGTCAAGCAGCCCGTCGGCGGCGAGAACACTGGTCATCCGGCTCACGGACGGCTCGGTCACGCCGAGCCGGTTGGCGAGGTCCCGCTGCGTCGAGGCACCCAGTTCCCCGACCAGGGTCAGCGCCAGGAAGCGACTGTAGGAGATGTCGTGCTCGGCCCTCAGAATCCGGTCGGCCGCCCGATCCAGACGCGCGGTCAGCACATGCAGGTTCAGACTCAGGTTCCGTTCCATGCGTACAACTTAGCATGCTAACTTAGCTTTGCAAGTACCAATCGACATCTCCGCCCCTCGCTCGACGTGGGCGGCGCAAGCTACCGGTGCCGGCTTCTCGTCGAGACGCGGTGGTGCAGGTTGTCGATCTGCATGATCGATTCATCCGTGCGCGTCGGTCATGCACTAGTCTGCGATCTCATGACGCGGGGTCGTAGAGGATGCCCGGCCGTTCTCGTACCGCTGGCCGCGCTGTTCGTCTTGATCATGATTGCGGTCTGGCGCGACAACGCACGCCTGGACGCCTTAAACAGCGGGTCCTCGACTACACGCTTCCACCGAACACGAGCCATTCCCTCGCCCTCTAGGACGTGGCCTTCGGGAGGAACATGGGCGGAGGAAGCGGTGACTATTGCGACTACCGGATCAGGATGACCATCGAGACCTCACTCACGATGGAGGAGATCCGCAGCTACTACCGCAGGGCAGCGATTGCGGGAGCGGAGCACAGGGCGGTGGTCTCCTTGTGGTTCGGAGACCTCGGCGACACGAGAGGCCGTGAGGTCATCGTCGAGGTCTTTGACCGCCACGGTAGCGATTGGGACTGGCGCTGTACATAACGCCTACGGGAGATTGCGATTGGGGGACATCACCACAGATACCGAAGCTGCGGAGGTATCACCCGCGGAGCGCCGGCGTCTTGGTCACTTGCTTCTTCACAACCATGCCAAGCGCGATCAACCTCAGAGGGTCTGCGGTTCATGCTGTGGCCCCTTTCGCTTGCCTGCGCGATCTGAGCGGACGGCCTCGGTCTCCTTCCGTAAGTACTGTGCGAGCAGCCGTTTATGGCTGCATCGCGTGGCATCCGGCGGGATGTGATCCGCTGGCCGCCTCCGGACAATCCCAGGTCACATCGTCTTATATCCCACGGTCATCCGCCCCCACCTGCAACTGCCGCACTTGCAATCTGGCAGCTCAGGGTTTCTCCGGCTACTTGGAGGAAGGGATTTCATGCTTGGGATATGTGCGGATGACTTGCAACTTCCGCAACGAGAGAATTGCATGTATCGGCAGCTCAGCCGACTGGTGTGGCCCGTAATCGCCGCTGCACTCATAAATCCGTCGGTCCTGGGTTCAAGTCTCAGTCGCCCACTCTCGTACACCCTGCATATGACCGTCTTTGACCCCTCTATGACCTCGCTCTAGTGCAGGGCTATCAGCAGGTCACTGGTCTTCCCGTTTGCAACGCGCACGCCCTAGCTTTCGATCACCCGTCTACCCCTCTCGAAGCGGAAGCTGGCCGCGGGGAGGGGTCAAGGTGGAGCGGACCTACCGGACGAACGACCTCGCCCCCTCCCTGCGGTTTGCTCGGCTTGTCCTAGGTTGACGGCAGACGAGATGAGCACACTCAACCGACGAAGACGATTTTGACGATCGCCCTCGGAGTCAGAGTGCCTTCACCGAAGGCATTGTTCTACTCGACCCTCAATGGCGGGGAACAGCCTCTCACGGGACGGTGCGGCAAAAGGTACCGCCGAAGCAGGTGCTGGTAGCAGAGCGCATAACGCGATCTTCTCCACACACTGCTACATACTTGTTACCGTAACCAATTGCAGAGTAGTACAACCTCTGGGAGAGTGCTGCTCTGCAGCCTTACAACCGTGCACTAGTCCTGGCCCTCGATGGAGAGTGCTGTGCCACTGATCGACAAGTCCACCTTCACTAAAGCAATAGCGAATATCGCACGTTGGGGTGATACTGATATTTTTCCTTTTCCTATCGAGAATCATATGTTCCATGACAGGTCGTCCGATATTGCCGACTTGCTCGCGGACGTGGCTAACGACTTTGATAACCACCTAAATCTGGACCCAGTTTTTAGCTACTCGACCCTCGCTCCAGTGGGGTATACGGGGTTCCGCTGGGCAACCCAGATCGATCCGCTCTGGAATGCTTACCTGCTAAGCCTAGTTCTTGCTCTTGCTCCTGAAATTGAGAGATTCCGAATTCCGGCAGCCCAAAAGCATGTATTCTCATACCGATATCAGCCAAACGGCGACGGAAGCCTGTTCGCGGCAGGAGCGTGGAGTGATTTCCAGAAGGAGGCCCGGCGGCGAGCAGAACTGTCTCGCTATGTTATAGCAGTCGACATCGCGGACTTTTATTCACGGATCTATCATCACCGGCTAGAAAATTCTTTACGGGAGGTTGATGCCGGCGGGATGCACACCCGCCAGATAATGGCCATCCTTTCTAAGCTCTCCCGCAATACTTCATACGGGCTGCCGGTGGGAGGTCCTGCAGCCCGTTTGCTATCCGAACTTGTGCTGGATCGGGTGGACGATCTACTTGCAGCGAATCCCAGCACCGCTAATTTTTGCCGATATGCTGACGACTATCGATTTTTTGTCAACGACATGCAAACCGCGTACAGGGCTATCGGATTCGTATCGGAGAAGCTGTTGGTTAATGAAGGGCTGTCTTTGCAGAAGGGGAAGACTCGAATAATGTCTTCTTCGGAATATCTCGCCACCCTTGATCCGCCCAACCCTCCCGAGGGCAGCGCTGCAAAATTCCTTGGGCTTCATATTCACTTCGACCCCTACTCGCCAACGGCCACTGAAGACTATTTCCGCCTGAAAGACAAACTTCATGAGTTCGATATATTGGCTCTCTTGCGAGAGGAGTTAACAAAGGGGCGCATCCATGCTGCCCTTGCGCGACGCCTTATATCCGCTCTGCAATACATGGACACAAGCACTCGCAAACAGGCCGTGATCTCACTGCTGGAGAATATAGACATTCTGGCGCCAGTGATCCCACAGGTAATGCTGGCAGTCCGTAGCACCCTTACCGATATCGACGATCCGAATTTCGTGGACGGTGTGCATGATCGAATTCGCCAATTAATCACCTCTTCGCACTATGCGGCAAATATAGCCCTGAACTTAGCCTTCATGATTCGAGTGCTAGCCAGTCATCGATCGCTTGCCAATGAACAGCTGTTCATAGCGATCTTCGATAGAACCCACGGCTTTGGGAGTGGACCAGCTCCCAACATCAAGCGTGACATAGTCCTGGCGATGGCGCGTTGGCGCGCCGCGTACTGGTTGAGCGATCTAAAGAACTATGTGAGCGCTGCGGATCCGTGGGTCAAGCGAGCATTCATTGTAGCCTCATATGCTTTGGGTGATGAGGGAAAGCATTGGCGAGATGCCAACAAACATAGCCTGAGACCTTTTGATAAGCTTCTACGGGACTGGGCAGCGTCGAAAGTCCAGGTCCAGAATTGGCAGGTGCCGATATGATATCCGCTAAGCTTTTCGCTGGCCATGCTTCAATCTGGCGACAGATAGCACCCACGCTGGATCAGGTTGTAAGATGGTCCAATTCCCAGCAGCGGTCACTAGGCGCGGCAGTGGTCGCATCAGGAAGTTCTGACCGTCATGCTCTGCTCGCCGAGGTCGCATTCAACATGGCCGCAGAGGGGATATCTAATTTACCATATGTCCCACCAAAGAAGTTTGAGCAGAATGCCAGGGACTTTGTGGCCAGACTCCCTCGGGGGCAGTTCTCCATGGAAAGCCTTAATGCCGGCGAATGGTATGAAGCGTACAGGATGTCCAGACTCATCGCGAAGTACGCAACAAGCAATGCAGGGTTTACATTTAGCCCGACCGTTCCGGGATGCGGGGTGGTAGATGAGGCTACGGCAGATATTGTGCACGGTGCCGAATTGATTGAGGTGAAGGCTGTCACGCGCCCATTTAGATCATCGGACTTTCGTCAGGTATTGACGTATAGTGCGATGTATTATGCCTCTGGGGTGCCAATAGAAAACGTCACACTATTGAACCCCCGGAGAGGACGTTACTTTAGCTGCCCGCTCGATGTCCTGGCCTTCGGAGCTAGCGGGCTATCCGGGCCTGGCCTCATGCAAGAAATAGTAGAACTTATGACAGGACTGCAGACATCGGCTTAGCATTTCTTTTGGAGGTCTAGTGCTAACGTCGATCCGACTGGCGATATCGCGGCAGGAGCTGGCTTAGCAAGATCTCTATCGTACTATTTGGTGCGTGCGGTGGACATATCAAGCAGGATGAGAAGGTGTGGTCGGCGAGCCTTCTGAAGGCTTCTGCTCGCTGTAGCTCCGGAGCGACCGACTTATCCATCAGGTGGCCGTGTAATCTACGATCTCGTCGAGCGTAGATCGACCGGACGGCTCGTGCGGGCCATAAATCGAGACCTTGTTTGTGAGATGTCGATAGTGGGTGTTTGTCGCTTGACGAGTGCGGCAAGGTGTGCCGTGGCTGGGGAACGAAATCCCGGCCCACCCGCTCGCTCGAACCTCGTGTGGCGGCCAGCCATAATAAGGCGATCTTCGTGCTGTACCTGTGCGGCGGCGGCGCGTCCCTGGTCGGCGAGTGCGGCTTGGTGCGGCGGCGCTGTAGTGCGGCGGGCGGCCTGCGTTCCCGCCACTGGCCGGGACCGGTGCCCACACCGCCCGCCAGGCCGGGCGGAGCGGGCGGCGGCCTGGCGTGCCATCGCCTTGATCCCCTGAAGGATTAATTCGGCAGTGTGCGGCCGTGCTCCAGGTAGAGGGGGCGGCCTAGCCTGCGGGCGGTAAGGGCTGCGCCGACGCGGTCGGCGAGACGGTCGATCAGCAGGCTGTGGATTTCTTCGATTGGGTGGAAGTCGTAGCCGGCGAGTTCGTCGGTGCCGAGTTTGATGTTTTGCCGGGCCGTGGGGGTGAGGGTTCCGCCGTCGAAGAGGAAGAGGACTTTGTCGCCTTCGGTGGGGTGGGGTGCCCAGTCGACGACGAGGAGGTCGCCGATGGGGGGTTGGATGCCGAGTTCCTCGTGGACTTCGCGGACGCAGGCTTGGAAGGGGGTTTCGCCGGGTTCGATGTAGCCGCCTGGGATGTCGCGGTGGTCCTTGTAATGGGGTTGGACCAACAGCAGGCGGTCGTGTTCGTCGAAGAAGAGTGCCCCGGCTGCGGCGCGGGGAGTGGCCATAGGTGGGGTCTCTTGTTCGGTCACGACCCCACCGTACGGGAAGTGTGGCGAGGGACCGTACGGCTGGACAGGCCCTCGGCCAGGCGGGAGCCGGCCCGGCCGGCATCGAAGCGAGTCGCTGCAGCGTGGTCTGCAGGGCCTGGCTGCGCCGCCCGTGCCGGAAGGTCAGACCGGCGACCTGCTCGACGAAGGTCGTTCGCGCGCAGGCGCCGTTGCGGCAGCGGAACCGGTGGACCCGCAACTTGATCAGCACCTGGCGCTGACCTGCGGCGCTGTCATCCAGGCGGCGTACGTAGCTGCTGCGTACCCGCGCCGAGGTGATCCCGGACGACGGGCACACCGCCCCGTCGGTGGTTGTTGTGGCATGGACGGTCAGGCGGTTGGCGGTGATGGTGAGGGCGTTGACCGCGGCGTCGGGGGTTTGGCCGAGCCAGAGGTCGTGGGGGGAATCGTCGGTCACGACCCTTCATGATCGTGGAGTCGGTGACTCTGCGTGGCCCTGGCACCAAATGTGATCCAGAACCAGCTTTCAAGATCCGGCGACAGGGCCACGCGCCTGCGGTGGCAGAGCGGGCGGGGTACGGCGTAGAGGTGCTGCTTCGGGTCTACGCGAAGTGTCTCGACGGGCAACGGGACGTCGCCAACCAACGCATCGTCGGCGACTGACCGGTGAGCGTGATCTACTTCGGAGGGGCCGCGGTTCATCCCGTGGCCCTTTGCGTTTCCCCGCGCGACCTGGCAACGGCCCCGATTCCATTCCGCGTGTATTCCGCGAGCAGTGGTTCACGGCTGCGTCGTGTGGCATCCGGCGGTACGTGATCCGCTGGCCGCTCCTGGAGAAATCCCAGGTCACACCGCATACGCGGGGTGGATGAGGGTGGGGCGACTGGGACTTGAACCCAGGACCGACGGATTATGAGTCCGCTGCTCTAACCGGCTGAGCTATCGCCCCGGAGAACCGGTTTGGCTGGGATGTACCCGGAGCCTCTGGGACGGTATCACGGGTTCGAGAGGTGTGGTACACGGCGGCGAGCCGGTGGGGGTTCGGGTTTGGGATGGGATGGGGTGAGAGGCGTGATGGTGGCGGCGGGGATGGATGTGGGGGACTTGCGGCCGGAGGAGGCGCGGGAGAGGTTTAGGGCGGGGGTGCGGGTGCCGACGGCGGGGTGGTGTCGGGGGTGGACGCAGGCCAATTTGCTGGCGGTGCCGAGGGAGATTGCCTTTGATCTGCTGCTGTTCGCGCAGCGTAACGCTCAGGCTTGTCCGGTGCTGGATGTGGGGGACCCGGGGGCGGTGAGTACGGGGCTGTTCGCGGGGGATCTGCGGACGGATCTGCCGGGATATCGGGTGTACGAGGGCGGGGTACCGGTGGCGGAGCCGGACGAGGTTCGGGGGGTGTGGCGGGAGGATCTGGTGGCCTTTCTCATTGGGTGCAGTTTCACCTTTGAGGACGCGCTGCTGGAGGCGGGGGTGCCGGTGCGGCATCTTGAGGCGGGGACGAATGTGCCGATGTATCGGACGTCGGTGGAGTGCCGGCCGGCGGGGGTGCTACGGGGGCCGCTGGTGGTGTCGATGCGGCCGGTGCCGGGATCGTTGGTGGCGACGGCGGTGCGAGTGACGTCGCGGTATCCGGCGGTGCATGGGGCGCCGGTGCATGTGGGGGATCCGGCGGGGATCGGGATTCGGGATCTGGGTGCGCCGGACTTCGGGGATCCGGTGGAGGTACGGCCCGGCGAGACGCCGGTGTTCTGGGCGTGTGGGGTGACGCCGCAGGCGGCGGTGATGGCGAGCGGGGTTCCGTTCGCGATCGGGCATCTGCCTGGGCATATGGCGATCACGGATGCGCGTGATCACCTGTTTCAGGTGCCGTGAGGGCGTCGGGCTCAGGGTGGGCGGTCGTCGTCGTGGTGGTGCGGTAGTGCAGGGTCATGGCCCCGTACTGGGCGCCGTTGGCCGCCATGCCGAGGATCTCGATCGCGCCGAGGTTCGCGGACACGAACGCCGGCCCGATGATCCAGGCCGGAAGCGACCGTCCCGACAGGAAGAAGTCCAGGCTCGTCCGTACGGCACGGCGCGCCGCGAAGCCGATTCCGAGCACGGTGCCGAAGTAGAGCGCGAGGACCAGCTAGTCGAGCCAGATAGTCGAGGAGGTTCACATCCAGCCGCATGGATCGCGAGCTACCCCTGAGGGTAGGGGGAACACCGTCACCCGATGGGAAGGCGAACGGATCATGTGTGCGGGGGTGGACGGCGTGCTGGGCGAGCTGCTTGAGGCGGGCCATCTGTGCGACTTCGATTCCCTGCCCATGCTGGTGGCCCGGCATGCCGCCGCCGTGGGCCTTGGCGACCTGCGCATCTACCTCGTCGACCGGCAGCAGGCGGTCCTGCGGGTCCTCCCGCGGGTCCCGGACGAGGTCCTGGGCGAGCCGGAGCTGAAGATCGACGATTCGCTGCCCGGCCTGGCGTTCCGCGACATCGAGGTCGTCGGCCCGTATCGCACCCCCGAGGAGGAGGCGGCGGGCGAGCCGTACTGGCTCTGGGTTCCGATGCTGGACGGCACCGAGCGGGTGGGCGTGATGGAGCTTCGGATGCCGCAGGCCCGGCGGGATCTCATCGAGCGGGCGCGGGCGCTCGCGAGCCTGGTGACGTTGATGATCATCAGTAAGCGGGTGCACAGCGACACCTTCGCCAGGATCACCCGCACCCGCAGGATGTCGCTCGCGGCCGAGGTGCAGTGGCAACTGATGCCGCCGCTGGCGTTCGCCAACAAGGAGGTGGTGGTGGGGGCGGCGCTGGAGCCGGCGTACGAGGTGGGGGGCGACGCCTTCTCCTACGCGCTGAGCGGGCGCAGCTTCTACCTGTCGATCTTCGACGCGATGGGTCACGACACCTCGGCGGGGCTGACGGCGAGCATCGCGATCGGAAGCTGGCGCAGCCACCGCCGGATGGGCCTCGGCCTGGCCGCCATCAGCGAGGCGATCGCGCGGGACGTCATCGAGCAGTTCGACGGGGAGCGGTACGTCACCGGGATCCTGTCCCACCTGGACCTGGACACCGGCGAGCTCACCTGGGTCAACCGCGGCCACCCGCCCCCGCTGATCATCGGGGGCGGGCGGTGGATCGACACGCTGGAGAGCGAACCGGCGCTGCCGATGGGCCTGCTGCTGCCGGAGCGGCCACGAGAGTACCGGCGCCGGCTTGAACCGGGCGACCGGCTGCTCTACTACACCGACGGCATCCCCGAGGCCCGCGATCCGTCCGGGGAACTGTTCGGCATGGAGCGGTTCGCCGGCTTCGTCGTCCGGCAGGAGGCGAAGGGGCTGTCGGCCCCCGAGACCCTGCGGCAGTTGATGCGGGACATCCTGCTGTACCAGAACGGGCGGCTCCAGGACGACGCGGCCGTGCTGCTCGCGGAGTGGCGCGCCGGCACCGCCGCGAGGGTGTTCTGACGTACCGAGCGGCGCATGGTGCACCGGGGCCGAATCGACCGTGCCGTACGAGGAGCGACCCGGCGAGGCGAGGCGGTCAACCGCGCTAGGCGGGGCCTCCCGCCGCCTGCCGCGCGACCGGGACGGTGGGGGTGAACTGGGCCAGCTCGTTGATGCCCAGCGACTTCTCGATGTCGGCGATCCTGCGGACGTACCGGGAAAAGCCCATCGGTCCGAAGCGGCGGTACTCCTCCTCGCGAAGCCGCTCGCTCAGGTCGGCGAAGGTCTGGGGCGGCATGATGGCGCGGAACGCGGGGAAGACCTCGGTGTCTTCGCGGGCCTCGTGCGGCTCGTACATGCGGATGAAGGCGGCCATCGTCTCGACCAGCTCCTGACGGGCCCGCCGGTCGAACGCGCCGCGGGTGTTGTCCACCGTCAGCAGGACGCTGGTGAGCATGCGGCCGGCCTCGTGCTGGCTCCGCAGCACCTCGACCGTGGAGGTCATCCTGTTCGCCCTGAGCAGGACCGAGAACAGGTACCGCTCCTCGACGTGCTCGTGGTGGTCGTGGATGAGCGAGCGGATGACGCTCGCGGCGCCGCCGAGCTCATGCCGCGGGACGTCGTCGCCGCGCTCGATCCTCGCGATCACCTCGCGGTAGACCAGCAGCGCGCGCTTGAGCACCCCGTGCTCGCGCATGAGGTCCTCCGGCGGGCTGATCGGCAACTCGTCGGCCGCCATGGCCGCAGTGGCGACGTTCATGGCGGCGATCGTCCCGCCGCCGGCCACCGCCGTGCCGAGCTCCATGAGGCGCCGCCTGCCCAGGAGCGAAGTCCGCGCGTCCGATTCAGCCACCATGCTCTCCCTTTGTAGTTGAACGACTACTGTGAGTGTAGTCGGGCTGTATTCGGCCGTCATGACGCCACGCCCGAGCCGGAGACGCGGGCAGTGGATCACATGCCGAAACCGGGGTTACGGATGTGGCACACGCGCCGCGACGGTACGGTTGTGGAAGACGTTGGGAATGTCGGCAGACACCCCTACGCGGCCCCTGCGGGGCAAGTGCTCGATTACTTGCGCGAGGTGATCGATGCCTGCCCCGCAGGGGATTTGCCGAGCCCTCCTCGATGCCCGCCTACGATGCCGCATACGGGCGTTCGGAGGAGGACGCATGCTCGACAAGAGGCTGACCGAGGCGCGCTGGACCCACGTCGCGCTGCCCAGCGGCGATCTGGACAGATCAATCGAGTTCTACACCACGATGACGCCGCTGGTCGTGGTCTCCACCCACGAGGACAAGGACGGCCGCAACGCCTGGCTGTCCAACAAGGGGCAGGTGGAGACGCCGTTCGTGCTGGTGCTCGTGGAGTTCGCCAAGGACAGGGGGAGACCGCAGCCACAGCTGGCGCCCTTCGCCCACCTGGGCATGGAGGTGCCCTCCCGCGAGGAGGTGGACCGGATCGCGCAGGAGGCCAGGCGGATGGGCTGCCTGCACTGGGAGCCGGTGCAACTGCCCCCTCCGGTCGGCTACGTCTGCGCGTTGCGGGATCCCGACGGGAACGTCGTCGAGATCTCCCACGACCAGAAGGTGTTCGAGGAGGTCCGCACGCTGTGGGGCGGCGACTCCTGAGGCGGCCGCAGGCCGTCCGGGTCAGTCCTCGGCGGGTTTCCACACCTTCCGTACGGCGTCCGCGGCCGACGCCGCCTGATCGAGCCCGGCCTTGAACGCGGGGCCCCACAGGGCGGGGTCCAGGACGTTGGCGCCGAAGACGGCGAGCGCCGCCTCGTCGGGGGTGAGGGACAGGACCTTGGCGTCCCCCAGCGTGTCGATCTCGGCCTGGACGCGCTCGCGCGGCCACAGGGCGGACAGCGGTTCGAGGACCACCACCGAGGAGGCGCCGGCGGCCAGGTCGGCGTTGACGGGGGAGCGCACGCCGCCGTCGATGTACCGCCGGTCGCCGACGGTGACCGGCGGGAAGACGCCGGGCACGGCGCAGCTGGCCGTCACCGCCTTCACCAGCGGCACCCCCGAGTCCCTGTCCCAGACGACGAAGTCGCCGGTGTAGGCGTCCACGGCGGTGATCCGCAGATCGCGATCGGGCCACCCCTGGATGGGCAGCCGCTCGAAGACCCTGGCCGTGTGGTCCTCCGGCGCCGTCTCGGCGGCGAGGGCCATCTCGCCGATCCTGCGCCGTCCCTCCTTGGGGTCGATCGTGGGATCGAAGAGGATGGCGAAGGCGGCGAGCAGGTCGGCGTCCGGCGTCGGCTCCGGGGACCTCGCGCTTCCGGTCTCGGCGGCGATTTGGGCCTCGATGGCCTGTTCCAGATCGGCCCCGCCGGTCACGAGCGCGCCGACGACGGAGCCGGCCGACGTCCCCACGATGCGATCGGCGTCGGTGAGATCGACCCCTTCGCGGATCAGGCCGTGGATCATGCCGACCTCCCAGGAGATCCCGGCGATCCCGCCGCCCGCGAGAACCAGCGCCTTGCTCATGCATACCTCCGCCAGCGGAACAATGCTCTGCCGCTCCAGGCTAGCTTGAACCGGAGGTATTCGGTTGAACGCTCCAGGGACTGTGTTTCCACCTATGCTGGGTAACGGGGCGAAGGACGGGCGGGGCAGGGGAGCGACGGGTGGACGACAGGGCTCAGGGTGCCGCCGTTCGGGGGGAGCGGGCCGAGGTGGACGGGGACGCGGAGCCGCGGACGGCGCTTGGCCGCTGGCTGGACGGAGTGCGCGCCAATCCGGCGGGCCGCCTCACCCTCAAGATCGTCGTGGGTGTGCTCGGCGCGGCCATGGTGATCGGCGGTCTGATCCTGGTGCCCTTCCCCGGGCCGGGGTGGCTGATCGTGTTCGGCGGCCTGGCCGTGCTCGCCACCGAGTTCGCCTGGGCGCACCACGTGCTGGAGTTCGGCAAGAAGGTCCTGGGCATCTGGACGCAGTGGCTGCTGCGGCAGAACTGGCCGGTCCGCATCCTGGTCTCGGTCGTCACGCTCGCCATCGCGGGCGCGATCGTCTGGTTCATGGTCAGGCTGACCCTCGGCGTCGACCTGATCGTGGAGGGCCGGCAGATCGTGGGCCTGTGACCCGGCTGTGCCGGGTCGGGGGCCGGGTGTGGATCGGGGCGGGGGTCGGGCCGGGCTACGGGGCCGGGCTACGGGCCGGGCTAGAGGTACAGGCCGGTGCCGTGGTCGGTGTGCTGGGTCGCGATCGCGTGCAGGTCGCGCTCCCGCATCACGAGGTAGACCTCGCCGTGGATCTCCACCTCGTACTGCTCCTCGGGGTTGAACAGCACCTTGTCGCCGACCTTCACCTGCCGGGCGCTCGCGCCGACCCCGCAGACCCGACCCCAGGTCAGGCGGTTGGCCATCTTGACCGTCGCCGGGATGACAATGCCCGCCGTGCTTCTCCGCTCCTCGGAGTCGCGTTCGACCTTGATCATGACGCGGTCGTGGAGCATCTGTATCTCGAACTTCGGTTCTGTCACGCTGGAAGTTTATGTGCCCCGGACGGGTAAAGGCTTGCCTGTTCGCCTCACCTGGCTGACCTTTTCCTCCTGACCTAGGCGACTTGCGAGCCATACTGGTTCCATAGGGATCAGAAGGATCGGGACGGGTGCGGGAGGCGTATTGGTCCCACGGGGCGATGTACGGTACCTCGACCGCATCCCCGCCAAGGGGATGTTCGTGGTGGGGGCCGATGTCGTGCCCGGTCGCTACGTGTGCCGGGCACCGGGAAACGGGCGCTGGATCCGCTACCCCGCCGGGAACACCTGGCCGGTGGCGGGGCGGCCGGACGCGCCCGGCGAGGCCGAGGTCGTCATCGAGACGGGGGACGTCGCCTTCCAGACCCACATGCCGGGCGACTGGCACCGGGTCGGCACGCCGGGTGCCCAGGACCACGACGGCGAGTCCGGCGCCCTGCCGGTCATCGACCCCGACCTCGACCAGCGCCTGGCACGCAGGCTCAAGGCGAACCACGACCTGCTGCGCCACGTGCGCACCGGCAGCGCGTGGGCGGGCGACCGGCTCCGCCCGCGCGGGACCGAGTGGCTGCGCTTCACCGGCCTGACGCTCGTGGTCATCCTGTTCCTCAGCGCGGCGCTCAACGTGGACACCGCGCCGCTGATCTTCTTCGCGATCGTGTCGAGTTCCGTGACGTACGGGCTGCGGCTGAGCGTGTGGCACCGGCGGCTGGGCGGCCTGCGCGCCGCCGCGAAGGCGAACCCGGACCGGTTCTGCCTGCCCGGCGACCTGGACGAGACCGGCCGGGCGCTGCTCGCCCGCGCCCAGGACGCCATCCGCCGGGTACGCGAGTCCGAGGTCGCCCGCGCCGGGCTGCTGGAGCCCGGGGAGAACGCCGTGACGCTGCCCCAGCAGGAGTGGCAGATCGCCAAGACGCTGCGCAAGGTCGCGCAGCTTCGCCAGGACCAGCGCGACGTGCTCGCCGAAGGGGTCACGCCGCAGGCCGAGGCGGCGCTGCGCCCGCTGCGCGCCGCCCTCGACGAGGTGGAGTCCTCGGTGACCGCCCGCGTCGAGGCGCTGGAGCGCTACGCGGACCGTACGGCCGAGGCCGACGCCGCCTACCAGGCGCACGCCCAGGTGGTGCGGGTGGCCCGCCGCGCCGCCGAGTACCAGGATCTGCTCGCCGAGACCGTCGCCGACGAACTGGCCGTCTCCGAGATCGACCGCCTCGCCCGCAACGCCGCCGATCTGGAGAAGGCGCTGCACGACAGCCTCGACGCGGCCCAGCAGGCCTGCGTCGAGCTGCCCCGGCCCGAGGACTGACGCGGGCTCGCCGGGTCCCGCTCCCGCTCAGCGGGCGGCGTCGATGCGCCTGGTCAGGATGGCGGCCGCCTGGTCGAGTTTCGCGAAGCCGGCGGACTTTTGCGACAGGTAGACGTACACGATGAGGTTGTGGAGGCGGAACGCGCCGTAGGAGATGTGGCCGAATGACTCCGCGCGCCGGTAGCTGATCCCCTGAGCGCCGACGGCCGGGCGGCCCTTGCGGAGCACCGTGCTCGGATTGCGCTCCACCTCCTCCTCGAAGGTGGTCCTGGTTATGTAGTCGAAGGTCTGGCTCGCGGAATTGTCGTCCGGCAATCGGACGATCGTGACACTGATGAACGGGCCGGACGTGGTCTGCCAGTAGCAGGCGCCCCGGGTCGAGAACTGCCGCTTGGCGGGGCCGCCGAGCAGGCTCGCCGCCTGCGCGTCGGTGAGCATGTCGCAGGCCCGGGGCTCCTGGGCGTAGACCGCCTTACCGGTCTGGGTGGGGATGGCCGTGGGGGGAGGGGTGGTCCCTCCGCCGCCGGTGCCCGTGGTCGTCCCCGTGGTTTCCCCGGTGGTGCCGCCGGTGGCCTGGTTCGAGCCCTGGCCGGAGTCCCAGACGCGCCAGACCGTGAGGCCCGCCGCCGCGAGCAGCACGACCGCGAGCGCCGCGCCCACGAGCGCCATGATCGTCGGCCTGCCCCCGCCGGGGACCGTCGCGTCCGTGGGGTGGGGCGGGAAGGTCGGTCCGGTGGGCGAGGCGTGCCCCTGCGGGGGCGGCCCGTACGGCGGCGGAGGGCCGGGCGGGGCGTCCGGGGCCGCCGTGATCGCGCGCAGGTGCCAGGCGGCCTCGTCGGCCGAGAGCCGGCGCGCCGGGTCCTTGTCGAGCAGGCCGGAGAGCACGTGGGACAGCGGCCCGGCCAGCCGCATCGGGTCGGGGTCGTACAGCAGCGGCGCGGTGAACATCGCCTCCAGCCGCTCCCGGTGGTACGGCGCGCGCCCCTCCACGGCCGTGTACAGCGTCGCGCCGAGCGACCACAGGTCCGACTCGGGGCGGTCGCCCTCGCCGCGCAGCCGCTCGGGGGCGATGAAGCCGGGGGAGCCGGTGAGGCCGCCGGTGTGGGTGAGCGTGGCGTCCCCGCTGAGGCTGGCGATGCCGAAGTCGGTGAGCACCACCCCGCCCTCCGGGGTGATCAGCACGTTGCTCGGCTTGACGTCGCGGTGCAGGATGCCCGCCCGGTGCGCGGCGGAGAGGGCGTCCAGCAGGCTCAGCCCGATCCGGGCCACCTGCGGCGCGGGCATCGGGCCGTGCTCACGGATCATCTGGTGCAGGGACCGGGCCCGCACCAGTTCCATGATGATCCACGGCCGACCGTCGTCGACGACCACGTCGAGCACGGTGACGATCGAGGGGTGCGAGCGCAGCCGGGCCGCCGCGCGCGCCTCGCGCAGCATGCGCTCGCGCAGCTCGGCGCGCTCGGACTCGTCGAGTTCGGGCGGGAGCCGTACCTCCTTGATGGCGACGTCCTGGTGCAGCAGCTCGTCGGTGGCGCGCCACACGGTGCCCATGCCACCCTGGCCGAGGGGGGAGTGCAGCCGGTAGCGCCCCACCAGCAGCCGGGGTGTAGCCGTGTCCACATCTGGACGATAGTCCGTTCGTAAAGCGCCTAACGGTGGTTTTTTCGTATATCGCGCCCTCCTGAACCGGGTGCGCCTGGGAGACCGCCGCTCCGGCGTCCGCCGCCGTAGGCCGGGACGTGCACGAGGCGTCGGCCCTGACCGGAGACCCCGCCCGAGCCGAGGCCGGAAATATACCGGCGGGTATCGCCATCGACGCCGTCTGGCGTCACACTGAACGGATCCCCCCGGTGAAAGGTCCCGAATGGCGAGACTCGCTCCGTTTGCCCGGCTGCCGCGTCCCCTCCGGTGGGCGGCCCGCGTTCTGACCGTGATCCTGGTGCTCGCGGTCGTCGCGGCCGGATTCGCCACGTTCACGATCAGGCGCTCGTTTCCGCGACTCGACGGAGAGATCGCCCTCGCCGGGCTGAGCGCCCCGGTCACCGTTCACCGCGACCGGTACGGCGTGCCGCACATCTACGCCGACACCACCGACGACCTGTTCCGGGCGCAGGGCTACGTGCACGCCCAGGACAGGTTCTGGGAGATGGACTTCCGCCGCAAGACCACGGCGGGTCGCCTGTCGGAGCTGTTCGGCGCGTCCACGCTCGACGTCGACAAGGTGGTGCGCACGCTCGGCTGGCGGCGGGTCGCCGAACGCGAGCTGCCGCTGCTCGCGCCGGAGACCCGCCGGGCGCTCGACGCCTACGCGGCGGGCGTGAACGCCTGGCTGGCCCAGCACGAGGGCGCCTGGGACAAGAGCCTCGAATACGCCGTGCTCAAGCTGATCAACGGGTCCTACGCCCCCGAGCCGTGGACCCCCGTCGATTCCCTGGCCTGGCTCAAGGCGATGGCGTGGGATCTGCGTTCCAATGTGGCGTCCGAGCTGGAGCGGGCGATCGACGCCTCCCGCCTGCCCGCCGACCGCGTCGCTCAGCTCTTCCCGGGCTACCCCTACGACCGCAATGCCGTGATCGTCCCCGGCGCCCCGGCCTCCGGCGACGGGGGCAAGGCCGCCACGGCGTCGGTCCGGGCGGCTCGGCCGATCGCGGGGAACGCGCTGGAGGGGGCCGTACGCGCCCTGCGGGCGGTGCCGGGACCGCTGGGCGGGGCGGAGACCGACCGGGCGGGGATCGGGTCGAACTCCTGGGTGGTGTCCGGCCGGCACACCGCCACGGGCCGCCCGCTGCTCGCCAACGACCCGCACCTGGGACCGACCCTTCCGTCCATCTGGTACCAGGCGGGCCTGCACTGCCGCCGCGCCGGGCCGGCCTGCCCCTTCGACGTCGTCGGCTACACCTTCTCCGGGCTGCCCGGCGTGGTGATCGGCCACAACGCCCGGATCGCGTGGGGCTTCACCAACCTGGGGCCGGACGTCACCGACCTGTACGTCGAGCGGGTGAAGGGCGACGCCTACCAGGTCGGAGGCGAGTGGCGGCCGATGGAGGTGCGGCGGGAGCGGATCAACGTCGCGGGCGGCAAGCCGGTGGACCTGGTGGTCCGCTCGACCCGGCACGGGCCGATCATCTCCGAGGTGCTCGACGACGCCCGGAGCGCCCTGCGCGGCGCCGTGGGCGCGGACGAGGGGGGCGTCGGACACGCCCTCGCGCTGCGCTGGACCGCCCTCGACCCCGGCCGTACGGGCGACGCGATCATGCTCCTCAACACCGCGCGGAACTGGGAGGACTTCCGCCGTGCCGCCGAGCGGTTCGAGTCCCCCGCGCAGAACATGATCTACGCGGACGTGGACGGGAACATCGGCTACCAGGCGCCGGGCCGCATCCCCGTTCGCGCCAAGGGCGACGGCCGCAGCCCGGTGCCCGGCTGGACCGGCGACAGCGAGTGGACGGGATTCATCCCCTTTGAGAAGCTCCCCAGCGTCTACAACCCGCCCGAGGGCTTCATCGTCACGGCCAACAACGCGGTCACGGCCGAGGACGCCGGGCCGTTCATCACCGCCGACTGGGCCTACGGGTACCGCGCCCAGCGCATCACCGACCGGCTCAAGCAGGCGATCGCCCGGGGCCGCGTCACCGCCGACACGATGGCGGACATTCAGCGGGACTCCGCGAACACCTTCGCGCCCGTGCTCATGCCGTACCTGCTGAAGGTTCCGTTCCCGGACGGCGAGTTCGGTACGGCGCTGCGCGAGGTGGCGAGCGGCTGGGACTTCGACCAGGGCCGCGACTCGGCCGGCGCGGCCTACTACAACGCGGTCTGGCGGCATCTGCTCAAGCGCGTGTTCGACGACGAGATCCCCGAGGGGGCCCGCGCCGGCGGCGGGGACCGCTGGTTCGAGGTGATGCGGTCCCTGCTGACGCGTCCGGACGACCGGTTCTGGGACGACGTGCGCACCACCGGCAAGATGGAGACCCGCGACGACATGCTCGCCGCCGCGTCCCGCGACGCCCAGGACGAGCTGCGTGAGCGCCTCGGCGACGACCCCGCCGAGTGGCGATGGGGCGACCTGCACACGCTGACCCTCACCCACCAGAGCCTCGGCACCTCGGGCATCGCCCCGATCGAATGGCTGTTCAACCACGCCCCGCTCCGCCTGGCGGGCGGCAAGGACGCGGTGAACGCCACCGGCTGGAACTCCGCCGAGGGGTACGAGGTCGACCACGTCCCGTCCATGCGCATGATCGTCGATCTCGCCGACCTGGACGCATCCCGATGGATCAACCTCACGGGTGCCTCCGGGCACGCCTTCCACACCAACTACACCGATCAGGCCGATCTGTGGGCCGATGGGAGGACCATCCCCATGCGCCACACCGAACGCGCCGTGCGCGCCGACGCCGTCACCACCCTGACACTCACACCTCGGTAACTCGCAGATGCACGTGCAGATGCACCGGCTTCGGTAAATCGCTTTTCTCTGTTCTTTCACTCACGTTTCATCGCTCGGTTCCCTCATGCCTGAACCGGGACGCAGGAGCCTCCTGTGAGCAGGCGCCGGTCCCGCAAACCGCCCTCAGTACGCGCTGGTGACGGAGGAGATTTCCGCGAGCGGGAATTCCAGGTAGTCGCCGGCCTCCTCGCACCAGGCGTCCAGGACGTTGCGGCGCAGCTCGCCGTGGCTGATCGTGGCCGTGATCCCGTCCGTCAAGGTGATCATCGCGCGGACGCCGCGGTCGACGACGAAGCCGAGCAGGGACTGCTGCGCCGTCGGCAGGCGGGAGGCGAGGCGGCCGATCACCGCCCAGGTCTGGCCCGGCTGCCGTTCCGGGTCCCGCGCGTGCATCAGGCGGCGGGCGTGCTCGCGGGGGTCCGGCGGCGGCTCGGCGAGGGCGAACGGCGTGGTGTCCAGCTCGGCGACCTGCCCGCCCGGCAGCAGGATCAGCTTGCCGCCCGGCGGCTCGCGCCGGATGGTGATCTCGCCGGTGTCGTCCACCGGCACCGGGGCGTAGCCCGCCTCGCGCAGCGCGGCGAGGGTGCGCTCGGCGGGCTGCGAGCTGGCCAGCACGGTCGGCGCGAGCTGCCGCAGGCCCAGCTTGGACAGCCGGCGGTGCGCGGCGATCTCGGCGAGCAGGCCGGGGTCGGAGCCCTGGATGATGCAGGCCACGGTGGTCACGGTGACCTCGCCGTGCCGCCGCGCCACGTCGCGGATCAGGTAGGTGAGCGCCTGCGGCAGCGTGCCCGCGCGGGCCAGGTCGGCGAGCAGGCTCTCCGCGCCGTGGCCGGCGTCGAGGGCGCGCCGTACGCTCGCGGGGGAGAACCGCCAGACCGAGGCGGCGCCCTTGCTCTCCCGGTCGGCGGCCCGGTCCAGCAGCGAGGCGAGCTCGGCCGACGGCGGGCCGGTGACCACGGCGGTGAGGTCCGGGCCGAACAGCGCGGTGCGCTGCGCGCCGGCCAGGGCCTTGGTGGAATGCTCGATGAGCGCCGGATCGTGCTCGACCTCGGGCACCTGCTCGTCCTGCTCGGCCCCGGCGACCGCGCCGAGGTGGGCCAGCGCCCGTCCCAGGGAGGTCGCGCTCTCGCCGGAGACCAGGCCGAGCAGCCGCCCCTCCTCCAGTACGGCGGGGCAGCAGGCGGCCAGCAGCTCCCGGTCGAGCAGCGGCGCCCTCCAGTGCACGGCCTGCACGAGCTCGGGCAGCGTGGCGAACGCGGCGCCCTCGGGCAGCCCGGCGAGCGCGCCGAGCACCGCCCACCGGATCCGGGCCACCGTCTCGCCCGCGGCGTCGTCACCCAGGACGGTCGGATATCGGCCGTCCTGGCGGCGTAACGACGAGCGCTCCATGCGCCACCAGGCCGACAGCAGCACCCGCAGCCGGGCCGGGGCGTCCTCCAGCCGCCAGGCGTCGAAGCGCTCGGTGGGCACCAGGCCGCCGGCCGTCTCGTCGAGGGCGATCAGCCGGGCGACCGCGCACACCTCGAGCAGCAGCCGAGTCTCGGCCTCGGTGCTGCCGGTCTCCCTGGCCACCCGCCGCACCTCGCGCACGCCGACGCCGCCGTTCTTCAGCAGCGGCAACGGGGTCTTGTCGGTGTTCTCCAGCAGGGCCGCGGCGCGGTCGACCACGTGCGGCGCGGCCAGGCACATCTCATGCTCGGCCGCGGCGGTGTCCACCCGCACGGTCGCCACGTCCGGCGGCTCGGGGGTGAACGGGGGATGGTAGTCGGGGCCGCGCAGCGCCAGCGCGACCTCGCGCGGCATCTCGGCGATGTCCCACCGGGTGCGGAACAGCAGGCCGCGGTCGGCGGCCCACTTCTCCGCGGTGCCCTCGACGGTGAAACGTTCGCCGTTCACGCTGCGCACCGGCCCGTCCCAGGCGAAGTCGTCGAGCAGGCCGAGCGTGCCGTCGGGGGCGTCGGCGAGCAGCGCGCCCAGTTGGTCGCTGTCCGAGAGCGTCGCGCAGATACGGCCGATGAGCTGCCGTTTCCCGCCCTGCGTGGAGAGGCCGAGGCGGCGGCTGACCCGTCGCAGCTCCTCCACGTTGAGCGTCCAGGCCTCCAGGAACGAGGCGAGGGAGTCGCCCAGGCCGCACGGCGCGGTCCACCAGCGCGCGACGGCGTCGGCCAGGTGGATGCGCCCGTCGGGGCCGGGCCAGGCGAGCGCGTGGTCGTACACGTGCTCAAGCCAGGGCCGCACCTCGCAGGTCGGTACGCCGAGGAAGCGGGCGAGCTCGTCCTCGGTGGCGCGGTCGCCGATCACCAGGCACGCCTGCAGCAGCTCGAGCGGCGGCAGCGGCAGGCCGCGCATGACCTCCATGACCGCGAGATTGTCGATGAGGCGCTCGGCGAGGGTGTTCAAACGCCGGGGCCAGGGGGCCGCGATGGCGTCCGGCCGATTGGCCAGAACGCGGGCGAGCCGGTCTTCGTCGAGGGTCGTCAGCCAGCCGAGTAGGTGATCGTCCATCACAGATCTCTCATAGGTCTTGCGGGACCGACCAGAAAGCCACCGTAATGCAGATCACCCTTGTTCGGGATCTGCCTGCCGGAATCCACACCGATTCCGCCCGTGCCGACGGCGGCGCGGGGGTCTCCCGGCGCAGCCGGTGTGACGGGATGCCCAGGTACGACATGGATCCCGTCATCTACATGTTCTCCGCGGATCGATTACGAGCAGGACGTGCCGTGGATCAGGTCGGGACGCCTCCGTCCTCCGGCACCCGTCGCCCGGCCGAGCCGGGTCCCGGGCCCTCGCACGCCGTGCGGACGTCTGCGGCGATTCCCGTTACCGGGAACTGTTCTCCACTTATCGGAAGTCGTCAATGCTCTTCGCGGAAGCCCGCGAAACTCGGGAAAAATTGGGGAACGCAGAAGTCCCACCATTAACAGGAAGATCTTCAGAAGCAGGCGGCGGCGGGCCCGGCGCAGGTCTCCAGGATGGCCCAGACCGCCTTGCCGCTGGGGGTCAGCGGCGACCATCCCCAGCGCACGCTGAGCGAGTCGACGATGTGCAGGCCGAGTCCGCCGGGCTCCAGCGGGGCGGGGTGCCGCAGCACCGGCGGCGTCGTCCCCGGATCGGCGATGGCGCAGGCCACCAGGGACCCGCGGCGGATGAGCGAGAGCCGGATCGGCTCGGCCGCGCGGGGTGCGGCGAGCGCCAGGCCGTGCCGCAGGGCGTTGGTCGCGAGCTCGGAGACGACCAGCCCCATGCCTTCGGCGAGGTCCTCCATCGCCCAGCCGCACAGCGTGTTCATCGCGAAGGTGCGCGCGGTCCGCGCCACCTCCGGACGGGCGGGGAGGGCGAAGGTGGCGGTGGCGGCGGGGTCGTGGAAGCGCCCGCCCAGCAGATCGCGGGCGGGGTCGGGCCACCAGCCGAGCGGGGGCCACCAGTCGAAGGCCGGCTTGCTCTGTCCACGCGTCAGGTCCGTGGAATGCATGGGAACAAGGATGCTCCAACATCATGTGCAAGTGCAAGAGCGAATGCACGTGCAAGAGCCTCGTGCACGCGCTACCGTTGTCTCAAGGAACCCTGAATCTGAAAGGGGAGCCCACGCGCGATCTTTGACAGACTGTGTGATGCAGTCCACAACCGGAGGAAAGTGACGTGTCCATAGATCCGCCGGGTTCCGGCTCCACAGTTCGGCGCATCATGCTCGGTGCCAGCCTTCGGCGGCTGCGCGAGCAAAAAGGACTCACCCGCGAGGTGGCCGGATTCCATATCCGGGCCTCGGAGTCCAAGATCAGCCGAATGGAGCTCGGCCGGGTCGGTTTCAAGACACGTGACGTCGAAGACCTGCTCACGCTCTACGGCGTCAACGACGACGCCGAACGCCGTAGCCTGCTGGAGATGGTCCGTGAGGCGAACACGCCGGGCTGGTGGCACAAGTACGGCGACCTGCTGCCAAGCTGGTTCACCACCTACGTCGGCCTGGAGGAGGCCGCGGCCGTGATCCGCACCTACGAGGTGCAGTTCGTGCCCGGCCTGCTGCAGACCGCGGCGTACGCCCGCACGGTCATCCAGCTCGGATATCCGGATGGCTCGGAGGAGGAGCTCAAACGCCGCGTGCATATGCGCATGCAGCGGCAAGAGCGTCTCGGCCGCAAGGACGGGCCGAAGCTGTGGGCGGTGATCGACGAAGCGGCGCTCCGGCGGCCGATCGGCGGCCCCGACATCATGCGCGAGCAGATCCAGCACCTGCTGGACGTCTCGACTCTGCCGAACATCACCATCCAGGTGATGCCGTTCAAGTTCGGCATGCACGCCGCCGAAGGCGGGGCGTTCACAATCTTGCGTTTTCCAGAGTCCGACCTGTCGGACGTGGTCTACGTCGAGCAGCTCTGGGGTGCCTTATACCTGGACAAGCGTGAGGACATCGACCCGTACCTCACCGCGATGGAGCAGTTGTGCGTGGAGAGCACCACGCCAGGCGGCACCGCTGAGATACTCGGGGACATTCTCAGAGAGATGTAGATGCAGCAGACGTACAACGGGATGCCGGCCAGCGACCTCGACGGGGTCCGGTGGCGCAAGAGCATCCACAGCAACTCGACCGGTAACTGCGTGGAGCTCGCCGAGCTCCCCGACGGTGACATCGCCGTCAGGAACTCCCGCTTCCCCGAGGGCCCCGCCCTGATCTACACGCGAGATGAGATCCGGGCCCTCGTCATGGGGGTGAAGGACGGCGAGTTCGACAACCTGCTGGCGTAACCGCTTATTAACATTGACCGCATCCGATTAACGCGGGTGCGGTGGTGGTGTAACCCGGATCATCGTCGAGTCCGGCACATTGGGACCCGTCCATCGCGACGACGACACGCGTTCGGACATCTGTTTGGACGACATCGTGGGGGCCCTGATGCTGGACCGGATGACGCTGTACCCCGTGGCCGACGACGTGCTGTTCGCACCGGGCGGCCGTGTCGTGATCCGTACCTACGGCGTGGCCGCGCCGGCGGAGTCGGCCACGGGGGAGACGGGCGAGGAGCGGGCCGTCGCCTACCGCACCTGGGTCACCGGCGTGCGCGACCAGCCCCGCTACTGGCGCTGGGGGCACTTCGAGGACGCCCGCCGCGGGCACCGCAAGGTGCTGGAGTGGCTCACCGGGCGCGGTCCGCAGCCGCAGCAGGTCGCCACCGTCTGAGCGTTCCGGCGTGTGCCGCCTCACGGCGAGCGCACCGGGGCGTTCCAGCGGAGGATCACCGGCTCGCCGTGCTCGAAACCGAGGGCGCTGATCGTTCCGGTGTCGAGCCGGAACAGGCGGCCGTCCCGCGGCGGGAGGCCGAGCCAGCGCGCGGTCAGCGCCCGCAGCAGGTGACCGTGCGCGACCACGGCCACATCGCCGCCGTTCCCGCCGCCGCCGTCGTCGGTGTCGGGGTCGGCCTCGGCGTTGGCGTCGGCGAGGACGGGCCGGACCCGGGCGATGACGCGATCGACGCGTGCCCCCACCTGGTCGATCGTCTCGCCGGGATGCTCGGGGCCGCCCGGGATGACCCCGTCGCGCCACAGGTACCAGCCGGGCCGGTCCTCGCGGATCCGGGCCGTGGTGACGCCCTCGTAGCCGCCGTAGTCCCACTCCCACAGGTCGGGGTCGGGCTCCGGGGCCGCCGCGCCGTTCCCGGCGGTCAGGCCGGCCAACTCCGCCGTACGGCGAGCGCGTAGCGCCGGGCTGACGAGGACCAGCGCGAAGCGGTGGCCGGCGAACTCGGGGGCGAGCAGCCGTGCCTGCTGCTCGCCGCGCCCGGTCAGGGGGACGTCGGTGCGGCCGGTGTGCCGGTGGTCGCGGCTCCACTCGGTCTCGCCGTGCCGGAGCAGAATCAACTCAGCCATATTCGACCATCATGCCGGTCGCCGATTCCCCGCCGTACGGGGGGCTCGCCGGGGCCCGGTCGGTGCCGCCGCTCGGCCGCCGTCCGAAGCCCGACCCGCGGCTGGATGGGGCGATCAGGGGTTGATACCGTGCCAGGGACGCGCTGTGCTCAGCGAAATCCGGTGGGAGTCCGGTGCTGTCCCGCAACTGTCATGCCCGTGAGGGCGAGCCAGGTCGCCTGGGCACCGCGCCGACGACATCAACCCTCGTGGAAAAGGGTGATCCGTCCGCACGGGTCCCTCGATTCCCGGCAACCCCTGGAGGATCTCGTGAGGCCCGTACGGCTGGCCTTGGCGAGCGCGTTGCTGGGTGTCCTCGGGTTGGCCGCCTGCGGCCAGGCACAGGACTCCGCACCCGCCCCCTCGTCCGCACCCCCCGCCGCCACCGCGTCCGCGTCCGGCGCGTTCCCCGTCACCGTCCAGGCCGGCAACGGCGCGGTCACCATCGCCGCGCGGCCGGAGCGGATCGTCTCGCTCTCGGCGACCGCGACCGAGACGCTGTTCGCGATCGGCGCCGGGCCGCAGGTCGTCGCCGTGGACGAACGCTCCAACTTCCCGGCCGAGGCGCCGAAGACCTCGCTGTCGGGATTCAAGCCCAACGTCGAGGCGATCGTCGAGCAGCGGCCCGACCTGGTCGTGATCACCAATGATGTGGGCGGCATCGTGGCCGAGCTGGGCAAGGTCAAGGTGCCCGTGCTCGTCGAGCCGTCGGCGGCCGACTTCGACGACGCGTACGACCAGATCGCCGACCTCGGGGCCGCCACCGGCAACGCGGACAAGGCGCGCGAGGTCGCGGACGGCATGAAGCGGGAGCTGGACCGGCTCGCGGCCGAGGCCCCCAAGAACAAGAAGCTGAGCTTCTACCACGAGGTGGACACCACGCCGTACTCGGTGACGTCCAGCACGTTCATCGGCCGGGTCTACGGCCTGTTCGGGCTCGTGAACATCGCCGACGAGGCGCCGGACGCGAGCGGCGGCTACCCCAAGCTGTCGACGGAGTTCATCGCCAAGGCCGACCCGGATCTGATCTTCCTCGCCACCGCGAAGTGCTGCGGGCAGAACCGGGACACCCTCGCCAAGCGGCCGGGCTGGTCCGGCCTGTCGGCGATCAAGAACGACCGGGTGATCGGCCTTGACGACGACATCGCCTCCCGCTGGGGGCCGCGCGTCGTCGACTTCGCCAAGACCGTCGGCGGGGCCGTGCGCGAAGCGTCCGGCTGATCCATGGGCGTCCGTCGCGCGTCGTCCGAGCACTCCGCCGCCTCCGAACACACCGCTGTCGCCGAGCAGCCTGCGGCCTCCGCGCCTTCCGGGTTCCTCCGGCGTCCGGCCGTGGCCGTGCCGGGGCGGCGGGCGCGGGTGCTGCCGGTGCTTGTGGCGGTGATCCTGCTCCCGGCCACGATGACGGCCGGGCTGCTCGTGGGGGCCGCCGACATGCCGGTGAGGGGAGTCCTGCTGACGCTGCTCGACCGGCTGCCGCTGGTCACGGTGGACCCGGGGCTGTCGCCGGTCGAGCAGGCGCTGCTGCTGGAGCTGCGGCTGCCGCGCGTGCTGACCGCGGTGGTCGTCGGCGGGCTGCTCGCCATCGCCGGGGCCGGTTACCAGGGCGTGTTCCGCAACCCGCTCGCCGACCCCTACCTGCTCGGCGCCGCCGCCGGGGCCGGGCTCGCCGTCACCCTCGCCGTCGTGCTCCTGCCGGGTGAGGCGGGGAACGCGGCCGTGCCGGTGGCCGCGTTCGCCGGGTCCGTCGGCGGGGTCTTCCTGGCGTACGCGCTGGGCCGCACGGCGGTGCACGGCGGCGGCACGGCGACGCTCGTGCTCGCGGGCGTCGCGGTCATGTCGTTCCTCACCGCGATCCAGACGTTCGTGCAGCAGCTCGACGTCGAGGAGCTGCAGCGCGTGTACGCCTGGATCCTCGGCGACCTCGGCGGAAGCTGGGAGCAGCTCGCGGTGATCGCGCCCTACACGGTCGCGTCCACGGCCGTCATGCTGCTGCACGGGCGGCTGCTCGACGTGTTGTCGGTCGGCGACGAGGAGGCGGCCGGGCTGGGCGTCAACGTGGCCCGCGTCCGGCTCGTGGTCCTCGCCGCCGCGTCGCTCGCCACCGCCGCCGCGGTCGCGGTGAGCGGGCTGATCGGCTTCGTCGGCGTGGTGGTGCCGCACGTGGTGCGGCGGCTGGCGGGCGGCTCGTACCGGATCGTGCTGCCGCTCTCGCTCGTCGGCGGGGCCGCGTTCCTGGTCGTCGCCGACCTGGTGGCCCGTACCGTCGTGGCCCCGGCGGAGCTGCCCATCGGCGTGGTCACCGCCTTCGTCGGCGCCCCCTTCTTCGTCGCCGTCCTGCGCGCCACCCGGTCGGTGGAGACGTGAGCGCCCCCGCCCGCGAGGGACGGAACGAGGCGGCGCGGAAGACGGTCGGCGGGCTCGCGGTGCGAGGGCTGGGCGTGGATCTCGGCGGGAAGCCGGTGCTGTCCGGCGTCGAGCTGACCGTGCCGGGCGGGGCCTGGCTGGCCGTGATCGGGCCCAATGGGGCGGGCAAGTCCACGCTGCTCAAGGCGATCGCCGGGGTCGTGCCGTACGCGGGCGCGGTGCTCGTGGACGGCGAGCCCGCGCACGCCGGAAGCCTGCGCGAACGCGCCCGGCTCTTCGCCTACGCGCCGCAGACGCCGTCGCTGCCGCCCGACATGACCGTGTTCGACTACGCGCTGCTCGGGCGCACGCCGTACATCTCCTATCTGGGGCGGGAGGGCCGCACCGACCGGGAGATCACCGCCTCGGTGCTCGACCGGCTCGGGCTCGCGGCGCTGGCCCGGCGCCGCCTCGCCCACCTGTCGGGCGGCGAACGCCAGCGGGTCGTGCTCGCCCGCGCCCTCGCCCAGCGGGCGCCGATCCTGCTGCTTGACGAGCCGACGACCGCCCTCGACCTCGGCCACCAGCAGCAGGTGCTCGAACTGGTGGACCGCCTCCGGCTCGCCGACGGCCTCACGGTCGTCGCCGTCCTGCACGATCTGAGCCTCGCCGGGCAGTACGCCGACGCGGTGCTGCTACTGTCGCAGGGCCGCCCGGTCGCGGCCGGGCCGCCCGCCGAGGTGCTGACGGCGACGTCGCTGGCCGAGCACTTCGGCGCCCGCGTCCGGGTCGAGGCCGGGCCGGGCGACCGCCCCCTGATCCACCTGGTCCGCCCCGAGGGCGGGTAGCCGCCGAGGTAGTCCATGGCAGAACCGGTTCCGCATCCGATGACGCTCGCCTACCGGCAGGAGGACGGGGCACGGCTCGCCTCGCTGCTGTGGGAGTTCGGGCCGGGCTGGCGCATGATCTCCTCGGCGGTGCTCGGCGGCGGGATCGGGCCGCGGGAGTGGGTGCTCAACGCCCAGGTGGCGAGCGGGTACGCCCGCCTCGACCCCGCCGATCACCTGCGGGAGCTCGGGCCGGGCGGATCGGGCGTCGGCATGATGACGGTCGCGTACGCCGATCGTTACGTGCGCCGTCATGACGGCGGCGTGGAGGCGGTCGCGACCGTGGGCCTGCGCCGTCCCACCTGGGCCGCCGCGCCGCCGGACGCCGACGACCCGGAGCTTGAGCCGCGAGGCGAGGCGGGCTCGCACGGCGGGCCGAGCGCCGATGGTGCGCGGGACGCGGCGGCCACGGTGGACGCTGTGGCCACGGCGGACGCGGTGGACTCCGGTCGGCGGGCGCCGGCTCCCGGGACGATCAACATCGTGGTCGTGGTGCCGGTCGCGATGTCGGACGCCGCCCTGGTGAACGCGGTGATGACGGTGACCGAGGCCAAGACGCAGGCGCTGGTCGAGACCGGCTTTCCCGGCACGGGGACCGCCTCGGACGCGGTTTGCGTCGCCGTGCGCCAGGACGGTCCCGAGGAGATCTTCGGCGGGCCGCGCTCGGTGTGGGGCGCGCGCATCGCTCGCGCCGTGCACGCCGCCGTGCGCGACGGGGTCCACGAGTGGCATCGGGGGCCCCGTCCGCGCTGAGCCGCCGCCCCGCTGCCGGGCGGCGGCCGAGTGGAAGGCGACTACTGGAAGGCGACGCTGCCGACGACGCGGTCGATCATGGAGTTGTCGCAGCGGCCCGGGGCGCAGAAGAAGGTGATCAGTGCGGTTGGCTGGCCCTGAGCGCGTCTGACCAGGTAGGCGACGAAGTCGAGGCGGCCGCCCTGCTGCGGGTCGTTGATCGTGCCCGTCACGCGGAAGCCCGGGCGTCCGCCGACCGTGGCCGCCGTGGGCTCGGAGCCGAAGCCGACCGGGCCGGGCAGCACGGCCGGCAGGGTGTCCTTCAGGTGCTGCACGTCGGAGACGTCGAGGGTGTTGTTCACCTGCGCGAGGATTCCGGCCGCCCGGCCGGGGTCCTCGCTGTTGATGATGCGGTTCACCGTCGTCCAGTCCGAGACGAGCGGCACCGAGAACAGCGTCTCGAACTCCGCCGCGCTGGGCGAGATGATCACATACTCGTCCCCGTGTACGCGGGTGCTCCACTCGGCGGGGTGGCTGAAGGTGAACGGCGCGGCCAGGTTGCCGGAGAAGGTGTGCCAGGTGACCGGCGACTGGCCGCCGGGGTTGAACAGCACGAGCGCCACCACGGCCAGCGAGACCAGCGCGGCGGCGATGCCGATCAGGGGTCCCTTCGGCACGCCCTTGCGCCTGGCCTGCCGGGGCCGGTACTCGGCGGCCGGCTGGGTCCAGGCCGCGCCCGGCGGCAGGCTCGACATGCCCTGCCCCGGGTGGCTGTGCGGCCCCGCGCCTCCGGGCGGCCAGGTGTTCGCCCCCGTCACCGGCCCAGAAATCGGCCCGGAGATCGGGCCGGGGAAGGGACCGGACACGGGCCCTGGCGCCAGACCCGCGACCGGCTCGGGCGGCGAGGGCACGGGCGGTGTGCTGGTCGTGCCGATCTCCGGGGCCACCCCGGCCGTGCCAGGACCGCCCGCGATCGCGTCGCGCAGCGCCGTGATGAACTGCTGGCAGGTGGCGTACCGCTCGGTCGGCGACTTGGCCAGCGCCCGCGCCATCACGGCGTTCACCGCGTGCGGCAGCTCCGGCCGGTACGGCGTCAGCGGGGGCGGCTCGTGCGACACGTGGGCGTACAGCAGCGCCAGCTCGGTGTCCCGCTGGAACGGCGGCAGCCCGGTCAGCGCCTCGTAGACCACGCACGCGAACGCGTACAGGTCGCCGCGGCCGTCCACCGGCAGGCCGCGGATCTGCTCCGGCGCCACGTACCGGGGCGTGCCCATGAACTGGCCCTGGCTGGTCAGCCCCGCCTCGGCGTACGTGCTCTTGGTGAGCCCGAAGTCGGTGAGGTAGACGTGGTCGGCCTCCGGGTCGCTCGCGGGCCCCTCGGCGACCAGGATGTTCGCCGGTTTGACGTCGCGGTGCACCAGGCCGTTGAGGTGGGCGGCGTCCAGCGCCGAGGCGATCTGCGTGAACAGCCGCCCGGCCCGGGCGATCGGCAGCGGGCCGCCGGACTGGATCAGCTTGCGCAGGTCGCTGCCGTCGACGTAGCGCATGGCGATGAACAGCAGCTCGTTGCTCTCGCCGGCCTCGTAGATCGGGATGATGTGCGGGTGGTCGATGCTCGCCACCAGCCGCGACTCGCGGATGAACCGGTCGCGGAAGCGCGGGTCGTGGGAGAGCTGCGGGGCGAGCACCTTCAGCGCGACGGCCCGGTTCAACCGGTGGTCGTGCGCCCGGTACACCGTGGCCATGCCGCCCCGGCCCACCACGGACTCGACGAGATAGTCGCCGAGCCGCGTCCCGATGAGCGGTGGCAACGGAGGTCCCCCGAGATCGGTCACGGCGACTCCACCGGATGCCCGCAGAAGCCGCAGAATCTGTGGGCGTGGCCGAGGCGCATGCCGCACTGCGTGCAGAAGCGCATGGTTTGGGTGCCGCCGACCGGGACCTCGGTCGGGCGGGGGTGGGGGACGGCGGGGTGCGGCAGGTCCCCCGGATAGGCGGGTGCGCCGAGGGGCGCGCCCTGCTGGGGCGGGAGGTTCGCCCCTTGGAGGCCGATCTCGGCGGACTGGGCGTACTCCAGCATCTCGGTCGGCTGCGGCGGCCAGGAGGAGATCTGCATCGCGTCGGGCGGCGTCGGCCCGCCCAGGTCCTCTTGGGCGCGCTCGCGGCGGCGGCGCAGCATCATCGGCACCAGCACGGCGACCAGCAGCCCGGCCACGACCACGCCGCCGGTCACCCACAGCCAGGGGGAGGCCGACGAGGTCCGCTGCGGCGCCGCGCTCGGCTGCGCGCCCTTCGCCCCGGTGTCCTCGGCGGTGCCACGCTTGCTCTGCGCGACGCGCAGGTGGTCGGCGGCGACCGCGTGGTCGCCGCGCAGCCGCAGCACCTGCTGCAGGACCGGGATCGCGTTGGTGTAGTTCTTGTTGTGGTACGAGGCCAGCGCGGTCTCGTACACCACGTCCACCTGGCCGCGCCGGGGGGTGACGTCGGCGGCGACCAGCGCGTTGTGGATGTCCTCGACCGGGGTGAGGATCACCGGTTCGTCGCCGCCGCCGGTGACCAGCCCGATGATCTCGCTCTTGCCGTCGTCGATGACCGCCGCGCCGTCGCCGTCGCCCTTCAGCGCCTTGTCGATCTTCTCGGTCTCGCTCTTGCGGAACGTGCCGCTGCCGGGCGGTTCGAGGTGCGCGGCGGTGAGCACGGGCGGCTTCTTCGCCGAGGGACGGTCGGGCAGCGTCATGAAGTCGATCGACTCCACCTTGCTGTCCAGTTTCGTGGCGAGCGGCACGGTGGGCAGGCCGTCGACGTCTTCGGTGATCTTCAGCACCGCGGCGGACGAGGGGGATGAGCCCGATTGCAGGACCTCCGCGGGCAGCCCGTCGGAGTTCTCGGCGATGGTGTACGGGAAGACCGTCACCTTGGTGGTGACCGTCGCCTCGCAGATGGAGTTCTCCTCGACCGGGGGATAACAGCGCTGCAGGCGGGCGTTGAGATCGGGGTCCTTCAGCCTGTGCCGGGAGTAGTCCGCGGGGATCTTGACCTTGAAGTACTCGGCGAACACCCGGTTGGCGGCGTAGACGCGGGCATCTCGATCGCTCTTCACCACGCCGGTGGCGGTGACGACGGCGCCGTCGGGCGTCACCGTGAAGCCGCTGCCCTCGGCGATGAGGGTCTCGTACTCGCGCTCCACGCGCCTGATGATGCTGCGATCGTCGTGAAGGGTGATCGAGACGCGCGACGTCGCCTCGACACGCACCGCCCCTGGGGTGACCCGGTCGGTCGAGCCGCTCGGGTGCGGGTGCATCGGAAGCACCAAAAGCACATTTAGGGCGGCGAACCCCGCGACGAGGGAGTGCAGGCGCGGCATCCGGCGTCTCCTCACTGACGTATCCGATTCAAGCGTCTCAGCGCGCCACGGGCCGTACAAGCCTCAATGCGTTACCGACATGCAGTTGCAATCGGGTGTTAAACGCCCTGCGATCTTGGAGATCGCTTGCGTATGGCTTGCGTTGTCCCTTTAGGGGGTGTTTCAGACATATTCAGAGTGGTGTGTCAAGATTAGGCTGCGAGCATGTCGTACAGCACCGCCCCTGACCGCCCCGGCATCCGGATCGTGGTCGCCGACGATCAGGCCATGATCCGCGCCGGGCTGCGGCTCGTGGTGGAGAGCGAGCCGGGCATCGAGGTCGTCGGCGAGGCGTCGGACGGGGTCGAGGCGGTCTCGGTGGTCCGCCGCCTGCGGCCGGACGTGGTGCTCATGGACGTCGCCATGCCGCGCAAGGACGGCCTCGCCGCCGCCCGGGAGCTGCTCGCCGACCCGCACCCCTCGAAGATCATCATGCTGACCACCTTCGACACCGACGAGAACCTGTACGCCGCCCTGCGCGCCGGCACCAGCGGCTTCCTGCTGAAGGTCTCCCCGCCCGAGCAGCTCGTCGAGGCGATCAAGGTGGTGGCGCGCGGCGAGGGCCTGCTGGACCCCGCCGTCACCACCCGGGTGATCGCCTCGTTCGCGCACCGCCACGAGCCGGTCGCCTCGCCGCGGCTGAACGACCTCACCCCCCGGGAGCTCGAGGTGCTGCGGCACCTGGCCCGCGGCCTCACCAACGCCGAGATCGCGGCGGCGCTCTTCGTCGGCGAGGCCACGGTCAAGACCCACGTGGCCCGGGTGCTCATGAAACTCGACCTGCGGGACCGCGCTCAGGCGGTCGTGTTCGCGTACGAATCCGGGGTGGTACGGCCCGGCGCCGGCACGGCCGGGTAGTAGGCCGCCCAGGCGGCGTCGCCCATGCGCAGGACGCGCACGCCGACCGCGCCGAGGGCGATCACCGGAACGGCCCAGAAGAAGACGGTCACCGGGCCGTACGGCACCACGAACGGGACGATATAGCCGACCGCGACCAGCGCCGGCACCCACCAGCCGATGAAGCGGGCCCGCCACACCGCCACGGCGAGCAGCGGCAGCCCCACCAGGCCGACGAACGCCCACGGCATCTGAAAGCCGAAGATCACGCCGGGCAGGTTGAGGACCTCGTCGACGAGCTTGCCCGCCTGGTCCGGCGGATAGTGCTGGCCGAACCACCACTCGACCGGGTCGATCAGCAGCAGCGCCGACAGGTTGATGTAGCCGACCACGGTCAGCGTGCCCCCGATATTGGCGAGCACGCTCAGGCCCTTGCCGGCGGGCTGGCCGGCGACGCCGTTCACGGTGTACCGGCGTGCCAGGTGCAGCAGGCCGAACGCGGCGACGGCCGTCAGGATCCAGCTCCAGTGGTAGAGCGCCGACTGCGCCTGGGCGAGCGCCGGGTTGTCGCCGAAGCTCACGGTCTCGTGGTCGTCCCCCCAGGTGCCGGGGTCCACGAGGACGGCGATGAACTGCAGGAGCGGGGCGAGGATGAGGAGCGTTCCCGCGGCGACGCGCCGGAACGTGATCTGATTGTTCAACATGGCTCTTCGGCCTTCTTCGAGGTGACGGACACCGGGAAAGGTAGGAGACCGGAGCCGGCCGCCACGTCCCTCGCGGGGCTGATGAACCATCCGCCGTCCGGCGGAACCCGCCTCACCCGCCGGGGGTCGCGTCGGCCCGGTACCGGCGACGCCGGGGCGGATGCCGAAGCATGGCCTTGTATGAGAGGTTTGTGCACCGAGAACGTCGGTGTCGGGAGGCGGAATGAACCGGGTTGTGCTGGTGACCGGCGCGGGCGGCGCGGCCGGGCACGCGGTCGTGCGGCGGCTGGCCGCCGACGGCGACACGGTGATCGCGGCCGGCACCAGGAAGGAACGGCTGCCGGTGGAGGCGACCGAGGCCGTCGCCGTCGACCTGCTCGACCGGCCCGCCGTACGGAATGTCGCCGCCGACCTCGGGGAACGGCACGGGCGGGTGGACGGCGTGATCCACCTGGTGGGCGGCTGGCGTGGCGCGCCGAGCTTCGCCGAGACCGACTTGGCGGACTGGGACGTGCTGCACGACCTGCTCATCCGCACGCTGCAGCACGTGTCGCTGGAGTTCGAGCCGCTGCTGCGGGCGAGCGGCGACGGTCGCTTCCTCATCGTCTCGTCCAAGGCCGCCGCGGCGCCCACGCGGCGCGACGCCGCCTACGGGGCGGCGAAGGCGGCGGCGGAGGCCTGGACGCTGGCGCTGGCCGAGGCGCTCGACGGCACCGGCTCGGCGGCGGTGATCTTCGTGATCAAGGCCCTGGCGGACGACGCGATGCGGGCCGCCAGGCCGGGCGCGACCTTCGCCGGGTTCACCGACGTCCGCGACCTGGCCGACCGCGTCGCCGCATTGTGGGACCGTCCCGCCGGCGAGCTCAACGGGCGGCGCATAGACCTGACCGAGCCGGACTGACCGCGCTGGACCGATTGAGCCGGACCGATTGAGCCGGACCGATCGAGCGGGGGTGGACGGCCGTGCGCTCACGGCGCGCGGCCGGTCTCCTTCTCGAACGCGGTGAGCTGCTGCTCCAGAGCCTTCATGAGTTCGAAGACCTGGCCGGGTGGCAGCCGGATGCGGCTGACGATGCGGGTGGGCACGCTGAGGATGCGCTGCCCGGACGACGGGTCGTCGGCGAGCTGCGGCGGGCGCGTGATGACCGCGAAGTCGAGCACGAAGCCATCCTGGGTATGCCAGACCGAGACGAAGTTGGCATAGCTTCCGGCCTCCACCTCGGCGGAGATGCTCACCTCGAGGTGGCTCTCCGGCTCCTGCTCCTGGTTCAATTCCCCTCCTGCAGGATCGAGGGGTACGGCTCGGCGCCCCGCTTTTTGAGCAACTCGGTCATCAGGCCGATCTCGGAGCTCTGCGAGTCGACGATGTGCTGGGCGGTCGTCCGCACGTCGGCTCGATCGCTGAGACGGAGCGCGGCCTTGGCCATCTCCACGCCGCCCTCGTGGTGGCGGATCATCAACTGGAGGAAGAGGATCTCGGCGTCCTTGCCCTTGGCCGCCTTGAGCCGCTCGATCTCCTGCGGCGTCGCCAAGCCGGGCATCGCCGCCGGTCCGGCCCCGGGGGTCGGGGCGGCGGCGGGAGCTCCGTGCCCGCCGTGCCCGGCCATCCAGGCCATCGGCGGGCGGGTGGTGCCCTGGTCCAGCCCCCACTGCTGCAGCCAGCCCATGAACATGCCGCGCTGCGCCGACTGGGTGACGATGATGTCGTAGGTGAGCGTGCGGATCTCCGCGTCGGTGGTGGCGTCCCTGGCGATGAACGACATCTCCACGGCCTGAGAGTGATGAACCCCCATATCCCGCGCGAAACCGGCGTCCACCGAGGCGTCGCCGGGGGTGCCCGACCCGCGCAGCGTGAAGAACAGCACCAGGCCCGCCACCAGGCACAGCGCCCCGGCGGCGAACAGTAGATTGCGCCTTTGCCAGATCATTGTCAGCAAGCGTACCCATTGTCGGGGCGGACCGGACCTCGTGCTTAGGCGGGGCGAAGAGCCATGCCAACGCATTATCCTCCACATACGTCGCGCGAACTGGCGAAACCCGGACTTGGGCATCCAATGGAGGATTGATGGCGAAGGACAAGACACGGGCCCGGCGCGAGCAGTTGGCGAAGTTGCGCGCCGAACAGCAGCGCAGGGAGCGGCGCGCGGCGATGCTGATGTGGGGCGCGGGCGGCTTCGTCATCGTCCTGTTGATCGGCCTGGTGGGCTTCTACCTGGTCCGGGAACGCGCGGCGGCGTCGCTCGACGGCGTGCGCACCTACAACTACCGGGGCGCCATCCACCGGGAAACCAAGCTCACCTATAAAGAGACGCCGCCGGTGGGCGGCGAGCACAACCCGGTGTGGCAGAACTGCAAGATCTACGACAAGCCCATTCACAACGAGACCGCGGTGCACTCGATGGAGCACGGCGCGGTCTGGATCACCTACCGGCCGGACCTGCCCGCCGACCAGGTGGAGAAGCTCAAGAGCCTCGTCACCAGCGACTACATCCTGCTCAGCCCGTACCCCGGCCTGCCGGCCCCCGTGGTGGCGAGCTCCTGGAACAACCAGCTCTACCTCACCGGCGCGGACGACCCGCGGCTGCCGAAGTACATCGCCCGGTACAAGCAGAACGCCACCTACACCCCGGAGAACGGCGCCTCCTGCCAGGGCGGCACCGACGCCGTCGCCGATGAGGCGCCGCTGCCGTCCCCGACGGGGGACCCGCACGCGGAGAGCGCCCGCCCCAGCGCCTCCCCGACCGCATCCGCGAGCGTCTCGCCGACCCCCACGCCGACCCCCGCGCAGGACAAGTAGCGGACCTCAGGCGAGCACCTGCTCCACGGGCAGCGCCGTCATGCCGTGGGCCTCGGCCACCGCGACGTTGGTCAGATGACCCTCGTGGGTGTTGAGGCCCCCGGCGAGCACCGGGTCGGCGCGCATCGCGGCGCGGAAGCCCCGGTCGGCGATGGCCAGCGCGTACGGCAGCGTCACGTTGGTCAGGGCGTACGTCGAGGTGTGCGGGACCGCGCCGGGCATGTTCGCCACGCAGTAGAAGATCGAGTCGTGCACCCGGTAGACCGGGTCCGCGTGCGTGGTGGGGCGGGAGCTCTCGAAGCACCCGCCCTGGTCGATGGAGATGTCCACCAGCACCGAACCGGGCTTCATCCGCGCCACCAGGTCGTCGCCGATCAGCTTCGGCGCCCGCGCGCCCGGCACCAGCACCGCGCCGATCACCAGGTCGGCGTCGAGCACCGCGCGCTCGATCTCGTAGATGTTGGACGCCACGGTCTGGCAGTGCCCCTGGTAGATCACGTCGGCCTGGCGCAGCCGGTCGATGTTCTTGTCCAGCAGCAGCACCTCGGCCTGCATGCCGAGGGCGATGGCGGCGGCGTTCATGCCGGAGACCCCGGCGCCGATCACCACCACCTTCGCCGCGTACACGCCCGACACCCCGCCCATCAGCACCCCGCGCCCGCCGCCCTGCCGCATCAGGTGGTAGGCGCCGACCTGCGGGGCGAGCCGTCCGGCCACCTCCGACATGGGGGCGAGCAGCGGCAGGTACCCCTGCGGGGTCTGCACGGTCTCGTACGCGACGCCGGTGACGCCGGAGGCGAGCATGGCCTGCGTGCACTCCCGCGAGGCGGCCAGGTGCAGATAGGTGAAGAGCGTCTGCCCCTTGCGCATGCGGTGGTATTCGGCGGGGATCGGCTCCTTGACCTTCAGCACCAGCTCGCCCTCCGCCCAGAGGTCGTCGGCCGAATCGAGAATCACGGCCCCGGCGGCGGCGAAATCCTCGTCGGGAATCGCCGACCCCTCGCCCGCGCCGCGTTCGACGAGGACCTGGTGACCGTGCCGGGTCAGCTCGTGTGCGCCCGCGGGGGTCAGGGCGACGCGATACTCCTGGCTCTTGATCTCACGAGGAACCGCGACCTTCATCAGAAACCCTCCGAGGAGACCGCCTGCAGTGCCCATCCCCCATTCACTCTGCGGTCCTGGCCGCCCTCCGCGCACCGCACAATGGGCATGGATTGTTTATCGTTACCTGACAAATTGTCAGGGCTTCCGCGCCCGGGCGTCGGGGTGATCGTTTGATTGGCCCGAAATCCCGCGCCTCGATAGGCTCTGGCGCGGACGCGGCGGACGGATCGGGGGAGTGAGTGCACGACAGTCCCGCCCCGGGCGCGTACCCCCCGGGCGCCCAGCCACCTGGCACATATCCCCTGGGCGCATATCCCCCGGGTGCCCAGCCACCGGGCGTGCAACCAGCGGGCCCCCAGCCACAGGGCCTCCAACCACAGGGTCCGCAACCTCCCGGCGTACCGTCCCCCGAGGCGCCCCGGACGCAGGGAGGCGCCGCCGGGCAAAACGGGACCGGACAGAACGGAACCGGACAGAATGGGGCCGGGCACAGCGGGGCCCCGCGCGCAGCCACGATCGCTCTGACGGTCTCGCTCGTCCTGGTCGTGGTGCTGACCGGGGTCCTGGCGACCGTCGCGGTGCTGATGACGCGCAACCCCGACGCCCCGCCGCTGTCCACCGTGGCGGTGCGCCGCCTGCAGACGCCCATGCACTTCGCCCCGGTCAAGGCGGTCAAGCAGGCGCCCTGCCCCGGCGCGGAGGCGGTGCTGGACGAGGCGGGCACCACCTGCTACCAGGTGGAGCCCGGGGTCACCGTGACCACCGTGCAGAAGATCGAGACGTTGCGTGAGCGCAACGGCTCCTACTCGGTGCGCATCGTGCTGTCGCCGCAGAACCGGGGGCCGATCTCCGACCTCACCAGGGACACGGTCGAGCGGCAACTCGCCGTCATCGTCGGCGACAAGGTCGTGACCGCCCCCCGCGTCACCCAGGCGATCATCCAGGACAGCCTCAGCATCGCGGGCTTCACCAAGGAGGGCGCCGACGCGCTGGTCGCGCGACTGGTCGGGGCCCCCGGCGCGCCCCCGGCCACAGGGCCGTCCACGGTGCCCAATACGACGCGGTCATCCGCCGGGACCGACGCGGGCACCGCGCCCGGAACCTCGCCCGCGGCGACCGCCTCCACCTCGGCCGGTTCCGGGGCCACGCAGGGCACCCGAGGCGGAAACCCGGCCTCGGGGACCGGCAACACTGGCGGAGCGGGCGGCACCGGCGGTACAGGGGGCACCGGCGGCGCGGGCGGTACAGGGGGCACGGGCGGCACCCGCGGCACGGGCGCAGCCGCGGCAGGCGGCAGCCCCAGGTTCGACTCCTGCCGCCAGGCCGTCGCCAACGGCTACGGCCCCTACACCCGCGGCTGGCATCCCGAGTACGACTGGTACGCCGACGGCGACATCGACCATGACGGCGTCGCCTGTGATCCTCAGGACCTGGCGGCCTGAGCCGCCGCCCCGGCCAGGGCGATGTCCTCGGGGCGGATGGGGACGCGCGTGAGCGGCAGGCCGGTGGCGGCGCGTACGGCGGCGGCGATCGCCGGCGTCGAGGACAGCGTGGGCGGCTCGCCCGCGCCGCGCAGGCCGTACGGGGCGTGCGGATCGGGGTTCTCCAGGATGGACAGCCGCATGGGCGGCACGTCCAGGATCGTGGGGATCAGGTAGTCGGTGAACGACGGGTTGCGCACCACCCCGTCGCGTACCTGGATCTCCTCCATCAGGGCGAGGCCGAGGCCCTGCGCGCTGCCTCCGTGGATCTGGCCCTCCAGCGCGAGCGGGTTGAGCGCCCGCCCGACGTCCTGCACCGCGGCGAGCTCCACCACCTTGACCAGGCCGAGCTCGACGTCCACGTCCACCACGGCGCGGTGCACGCACAGGGCGAGCTGCACGTGCGAGGAGCCCTGGCCGGTGACCGGGTCCATGGGCACGGTGGGCCGGTGGTGGAACTCGCGGGTCTCCTCGACCGGGCCGTGCCGTTCCAGCAGCTCGGCCAGGGACGCGCCGGGGCTCGCGGCGCGCAGCGCGTCCAGCCTCGCCCGCACGGCCTCGCAGGCGGCCTTGACCGCGCCGCCCGTCATGTACGACTGGCGGGAAGCCGAGGTGGAGCCGGCCGAGCCGACGCCGGTGTCGGCGGGCACGACCGTGACCCGCCGCACGCCCAGCTCGGTGCGGGCGATCTGGGTCTGGATGGTGAGCAGCCCCTGGCCCACCTCGGCGGCGGCCGTGTGCACCAGCGCGTGCGGCTCGCCGCCGAGCAGCTCGACCCGCACCCGCGCGGTGGAGTGGTCGTCGAACCCCTCGGAGTAGCAGATGTTCTTGATGCCGACGCCGTAGCCGACGCCGCGCCGTACCCCCTCCCCGTGCGTGGTCTGCGCGACGCCGCCGGGGAGCCCGCGCAGGTCGTCGGCGGGCCCCGGCGGCGGCAGCGGCATGGCCGCCAGCTCGCGCAGCATGGCGGCGAGCGGCGCGGGGGAGTCGATCACCTGGCCGGTGGCGAGCGCCGACCCCTGCGAGACGGCGTTGCGCACGCGGATCTCCACCGGATCGAGCCCGCACGCCTCGGCGAGCCGGTCCATCTGCGACTCGTAGGCGTAGCACGCCTGCACCGCGCCGAAGCCGCGCATCGCCCCGCACGGGGGATTGTTGGTGTAGACGACGCGGGCGTCGATGTCCACGTTCGGCACCTCGTACGGCCCCACGCCCAGCGAGGCCGCGTTGGCGACCACGGCACCGGAGGAGGACCGGTACGCCCCGCCGTCGAGCACGATCTCGGCGCGCACGTACACGAGCCTGCCGTCGCGGGTCGCGCCGTGCTCGTAGCGCATCCACGCCGGATGCCGGTGCACGTGCCCGAGGAACGACTCCTCGCGGCCGTAGACGAACTTCACCGGGCGGCCGGTGCGCAGCGCCAGCAGGCAGGCGTGGATCTGCATGGACAGGTCCTCGCGGGCGCCGAACGCGCCGCCGACGCCGGCGAGCGTGAGCCGTACCTTCTCGGCGGGCAGCCCCAGGCACGGCGCGATCTGCGCTTGGTCGACGTGCAGCCACTGGGTGGCGACGTACAGGTCCACGCCGCCGTCGTCGGCGGGCACGGCGAGCCCCGACTCCGGGCCGAGCGGCGCCTGGTCCTGCATGCCCACCTCGTACTCGCCGGTCACCACCACCTCGGCGGCGTCCGGCCCCGTGCCCAGTCCTGTGCCCAGTCCCGTGCCCAGCCGCATGCCCGGCCCCGAGTCACGCCCCGCGCCGGTGAGCACCGGCTGGCGCCGTACCAGGTTGCCGCCGGGATGCACCGGCGGGCAGGCCGGGTCGAAGGCGGCCCGCCGGGCGTCGGTCACCGGCTCCCGCACCTCGTAGCGCACCGCGATCGCGGCGGCGGCGCGGCGCGCGGTCTCGGGATGGTCGGCGGCCACGATCGCGACCGGCTCGCCCTGGTAGCGCACCTGGTCGATGGCGAGCACCGGCTGGTCGGCCGCGTCCAGGCCGTAGTGCTTGGCCCCGGGGACGTCCTCGTGCGTCAGCACGGCGTACACCCCCGGCATGGCGAGCGCCGGGCCCACGTCGATCGAGCGGATCCAGGCGGACGGGTGCGGGCTGCGCAGGGTCGCCCCCCACAGCATGCCCTCCAGGAACAGGTCGGAGGAGTAGGCGAACTCGCCGGTCACCTTCAGCGTGCCGTCCGGGCGCGGCGCGCTGTCGCCGACGCCTCCGGGCGCTCGATCGGCCCGCGCGTCCGTCTCGGTGTGGCTCATTGTCGCAGTACAGCAGGGCCGTACGGCGGGGCCTAGTGGCGTCGCGGAGAAGCGCGGGGGCGTGGCGGGGCCCGTCGTTGGAGGTTCCTCCAAAGGCGGGGGATTAGTCTTGGTACGTGCGCATTCGCGATCTTCTGGCCATTCCGCACCTGAAGCTGCGGCTGCTCTGGGGCGAGGAGCACCTGGACCGGGTGATCGGCGGCGCGCAGGTGACCGATCTGCCCGATCCCGGACGCTACGTCGCCAGTGGAGAACTCGTCCTGACCGGGCTGATGTGGCTGGACGAGCCCGCCGACTGCCGCCGGTTCGCCGACGTGCTCGCCGCGGCCGGCGTCGCGGCGCTCGGGGCCGGGGACGCCCGCCTCGGGCACATCCCCGGCGCGCTCGTCGAGGCGTGCCGGGCGCGCGGGCTGCCGCTGATCGAGGTGCCCGTCGAGGTGTCGTTCGGTGCGATCGTGGACGAGGTGAACCGCCGGCTGACCGGGGCGCGGGCCGGGGAGCTCAGCAGCGCCCTCGGCCGCCACCGGCGCATCGTCGCCGCCGTGGCCGAGGGGGCCGGGCTGGAGGAGCTGCTGGCGCTGACGGCGAGCGAGCTGGGCATCACCGGCGGGGTGATCTCGGCGGCGGGCACGCCGATCGCGGGCTCCCTGGGCGTGGCGCCGGGCGAGCTGCCCGCCCTGGCGGGGCGGCTGGCCAGGGAGTACCTGGGCGCGGCCAAGCTGCCGCACGTCGCGCGGGTGGGCGGCGGCGCGTACACGCTGTTCGCGGTGGACCGGTCGCACCGGGCGGCCGGGTGGGTGCTGGCGTGCGCGGGGGAGCCGGGCGTCGACGTCGGCCTCGAACTGGCCGCGTGCGTGGCGCTTGAGCGCAACCGGCAGGAGGAGGGGCGGCGGGTCGAGCGCCGCCTCGCCGCCCAGCTCATCGGGCTGGCCTGCTCGGCGAATCCCGAGCCCGTCGAGCTGGCCGCGCGGCTGCGCACCTGCGGCATCGAGGCGGGCGACCCGTACGCGGTGGTGGCGGCCACGGTGCGGCGGCCGGGCGCGACCCGGGGGCCGGATCCGGCGGCGCTCGGCGGGCAGGTGCTGGAGGAGCTGCTCGACCGGCGGGTCGTGGCGGTGGCGGGGGCCGACGGGGCGGTGGCGATCGTGCCGCTCGCCGTACCCGGGGATTCCGGCGCGCCCGGCGGACCGCCGGAGACGGCGAGGGCGCTGGCCGAGCGGCTGCGCGCGGGGGTGGAGGCCCTGGCCCCCGCTCTCGCGGGCGCCGGCGCGGCCGTCGGCGTGAGCGCCGCGGTGCGGGGGCCGGGGGCCGTGCGCGGGGCGGTGGAGGAGGCCGGGCACGCCCGGCGGATGGCCGAGTCGCGCGGCGGCGGCGTCGTGACGAGCGACGAGATCTACACACACGATCTTTTGCTGGCGACGGTGCCCGACGACGTCCGGCGCTCGTTCGCCGCGCGACTGCTTGATCCTTTATTTGATTATGATCGGCGGCACCAGTCGGAGCTTGTGCGGACCCTGGCGACTTTCCTCGAATGCGCCGGGTCGTGGCACGCCTGCGCCGACCGGCTTCATATCCATGTGAACACGGTTAGATATCGAATTCGACGCGTCGAGGAGTTGACCGGCCGCGATCTTTCCTCGATGGCCGACCGGGTGGACCTGTTCCTGGCCCTGCGGGCGAACTGAATCAAGAAACGTCAGCAGCAGCCGAATGGCAGGTCCATAAGCCGGATCGGTGACGCGGAAAACGTCGCATTGTTGGCTGTGATAGTCGTAGCATTGGTCCCTGCGGCCGCGACCGATAGACCGGTCAGAACGGCCAGACCAATGAGGGCGAGGCGTCGGCGCATGTTGACTCCCGTCGTGTCGTACGGCTCGGAACATCTTAGGGGTGCCGGTGAGCAGTCAAGATCTCGTGGGCCAGCGAATCAAGACGGTGCGCCGTCAGCGCGGTCTGTCGCAAGCCCAACTCGCACATCCGGAGCTGTCGGATAGCTACGTTTCCCTAATCGAGAGTGGAAAGCGTACTCCGACACCGGCCGTCCTGGAACTGCTCGCCGCCAAGCTCGAATGCTCGCTCACCTATCTGCTCAACGGCGTCACCGCCGAGCAGATGGAGGAGATCGAGGTCGGCCTCCGCTTCGCCCGGCTCGCGCTGGAGAACGGCGAGGTGGAGGAGGCACGCGCCCGCTTCGCCGAGCTGCGCGCCGACCCCAGCCTCGCCGGCCTTGCCCAGCTCCGCCTCGACGCCGAGTACGGCTACGCCCTCGCGGCCGAGGCCTGCGGCGACCTGGAGGAGGCCATCGAGGTCCACGTGCGGCTGCTGGAGTCCGAGGACCTCGCCACCGAGCGGCGGATCGCGATCTCGCTGGCGCTGTGCCGCTGCTACCGGCAGCAGGGCGACCTGACCGCGGCGGTGCGGGTCGGCGAGCGCATGCTCGGCCGCGAGGACCGGCCGTCCTGGAGCGACGAGCTGGTGGAGCTGGGGGCGACGCTGCTGCTCGCCTACATCGAGCGCGGCGACCTGCTGCGGGCCCGGCAGTTCTCCGGCGAGCTGCTGGCCGCGGCCGAGCAGCTCGGCACCCCCCGGGCCACCGTCGCCGCCTGCTGGAACGCCGCCATCGTCGCCGAGCAGACCCGGCGCGGCGACGAGGCCCTCGCCCTGGCCGAGCGCGCCCTGGCCATCCACTCCGAGAACGGCGACGCCCGCAACCTCGCCCGCGTGCGCGGCGCCTACGCCTACCTGCTGCTGCGCATCCGCCCCGAGGAGGCCGAGACCTGCCGCGACCTGCTGGTACGCGCCAAGGCCGAACTGAACGAGACGTCGGCGAGCATCACCGACCGGGCGCTGTGCAACGTCTACCTCGCCAAGGCCGAGCTCGCCCTCGGCAACAACGAGAAGGCCGCCGAGTACGCCATCGAGGCCCTCGGCAAGCTCAAGGAGAACGCCCGCGGCCCCCGCGCCGAGGCCCGCCTCGTGCTCGGCCACGCCTACCTGCGGCTGGGCAGGGACGACGCCGCGGCGAGCGAGCTGTCCGCCGCCGCCGAATGGCTCGGCCAGGCCCCGGTCTCCCGCTCGATCACCCAGGGCTGGGTCACCGCCGCGGCGGCGCTGGAGAACCTCGACGACGAGGAGGCCAGCGCCGAGGCCTACCAGCGCGCCCTCGCCGGAGTCGGCCTGTAACACCTCACGATCCACCCCGCGATCCCCCTCACGATCCTCAGCGAGCCGCCCGATCGACCTCTCTCCGATCGGGCGGCTCGCCCATGTGCGCCCCTGATCGCGCGCTCACTCGGTGGACCTGGTGGCCAACGATTAAGGGGGAGCGTGGCGCGGTGCGCGGTCCCGCCCGCCTTGGCCCGTCGGCCCGTGGATTACGCCGGTGGCGTCGAGACCGGGCCCCCGCATCGGTAGCCTGGTGACGTTATGAGGACCTCATCCTTCGCGGCCGTGTCGGCCGGTGCGCTCGCCGTACTGGTGAGCGTCCTGCTCGGCACCGTGCTCGCCGCGCCCGCCCTGGCTCACACGACCCTCAAGCGCAGCGACCCGGCGAAGAACGCCAAGGTCGAGAAGCTGGAGCGGGTGGAGCTGGAGTTCACCGAGCAGGTACGGCTGCCGACCGTGATCGTCCGCGGCCCCGGCGGAAAGAACGTCCACGACGGCAAGGCGAAGGCCGACGGGCGGATCGTGACCCAGGACGTCGTCGACGACCTGCCCGCGGGCAAGTACACGATCGCCTACCGGGTCGTCTCGGCGGACGGGCACCCGGTCGAAGGCGAGATCCCGTTCACCGTGGTCGCGCCCGAGCCCGCCGAAAGCGAATCCGCGACGCCGGACGCGACCGACTCGCCGGACGCGACCGCCTCGGCCGACACGACCAGCTCGCCGGACGCGAGCGCCGTCGGGGCGGCCGGCGCACCGTCCACCGCGCCGCCCGCCTCCACCGCGGCGACGCTGGCCTTGACCGAGGAGCAAAAAGGCGGCGTGCCGGTGTGGCTGTGGATCGTGGTGTTCGGCCTGGCCGGGGTCGGCATCGGCCTCGCCATCAGCCTGCGGCCCAAGAAGACCGGCGACAAGACGCCCGAGGACGCCAAGACGACCGGGGAACAGTGAGCGGCCCCGCCGGGAACGGCGACGAAGCCGGAGAGCGGTGACGACCGGGACGTGACGCCGAAGACATGACGATTAGGACGTGACGCCGAGGACGTGACGACCAGGACGTGGCGACGAGGACGTGGCGACGAGGACATGACGCCGAGGAAATGACGACAAGGACATGAAGTCGAGGACATGAAGACGGCGAGCGGGCAGGGACGGGACGAGCGGACCGCGGGGCCGGTCGGGCGGGGCGGCACGGCGCGGCTGATCATCTCGGCCGCGTGCCTGGCGGCGGGCGCGCTGGTGGTGGCGATGGTCGCCGGAGGAGCCGCGAACCCGCGCATCATCCCCGGCCTGCCGGACCAGGGCATGTTCACCCGCTGGATGCTGCCGGTGTCCAAGCTCGCCATGGACGTCGCCGGCGTGCTCACCGTGGGGCTGCTGCTCGCCGCGACCGCGTTCCTGCCCAGCGACAAGGGCATGCTCGGCAAGAACGCGCTCGGCTACGTCAAGGCCGCCTCCTGGAGCGCGCTCGCCTGGTCCGGGGCCGCCGCGGCCACGCTCGTGTTGACCGTCTCCGACACCCTCGGCATGCCGGTCGGCGAGCTGCTCGCCGGGAACGAGCTGACCAGCTTCGCCGGGCAGACCCAGCAGGGCGTCGCGCTGGTGCTCGTGGTCCTGTTCGCCGTGGCGATCGCGTTGTTCGCCCGGGGCGCGATCACGGCGGGAGCCTCGGCCGGGATGCTGGTCCTCGCCCTGATCACCCTGCTGCCGTCGCCGCTCACCGGCCATTCGTCAAGCGCCCCCAACCACGGCCTGGCGACCACCTCGGTCGCCTTCCACATCCTGCTGCTCGCGCTGTGGATCGGCGGGCTCGGCGTGCTGTGCGTGCACGCCCTGCGCGGCGGGCGGCACCTGCCCGAGGCCGCGGCGCGGTTCTCCCGCACGGCCCTGTGGTGCTTCGTCGGGGTCGGCCTGTCCGGCCTGTTCAGCGCCCTGGCCCGGCTGACGTCGGTGACGGACCTGGTCACCTCCTCCTACGGCTGGCTGATCGTGTTCAAGACCCTCGCCTTCGCCGGTCTTGGCGTGATCGGCTGGTGGCACCGCCGCCGCACCCTGCCGGAGATCGCCGCCGGGCGCTCCCGGGCCTTCGTGAACCTGGCCACCGGCGAGGTGCTGCTCATGGCCGCGACGATGGGCCTGGCCGTGGCCCTGTCGCGGACCGCGACGCCGCCCGTGGACGCGCCCGTCGACCGGGCCTTCGAACTGCTCGGCTACCCCCTGCCGCCGCCGGTCTCGCTGTCCAACCTGGCGACGCTGTGGTGGTTCGACCTGTTCTTCGCCGTCGTCGCCGCGGCCCTCGCCGGTTTGTACGGCGCGGCCGTGGTCCGGCTGGCCCGCCGCGGCGACCGCTGGCCGGTGGCGCGCACCCTGTCCTGGTTCACCGGCGTGGTGATCCTGGTGATCGCCACCCAGAGCGGCGCGGCCCGCTACGCGCCGGTGCTGTTCAGCGTGCACATGGCCGAGCACATGGTGCTCTCCATGCTGGTGCCGATCTTCCTGGTGCTCGGCGCGCCGGTCACGCTCGCGCTGCGGGCGCTCAAACCGGCCGCGCGCCGCGGCGACCGCGGCCCGCGCGAGTGGCTGACGGTGATCCTGCACAGCCGCGTGATGAAGGTCGTGGGCCACCCCGCGTACGCGACGATCATCTTCGTCGGGTCCACCTACGCGCTGTACTTCACGCCGCTGTTCGCCGCGGCGATGCAGGAGCACCTGGGCCACATCGCGATGACCGCGCACTTCCTCGCCGCCGGCTCGCTGTTCTTCTGGGTGATCATCGGAGTGGATCCGGCCCCGCACGCGCTGCCGCACGTCTGGCGGCTGCTGCTGCTGTTCGTCACCATGCCGTTCCACGCGTTCTTCGGCGTGGCGCTGATGAGCATGACCACGGTGATCGCCGAGGAGTGGTACGTCCAGCTCGGCCGTACGTGGGGGGCGTCGTCGCTGGCGGACCAGTCGGCGGGAGGCGGGATCGCCTGGGGGTTCGGGGAGATCCCCACGCTGATCGTGGTGATCGCGCTGGCCTTCCAGTGGTACCAGAGCGACGAGCGCCGGGCGCGCCAGGCCGACCGCCGCGCCGACGCGGTCGCCGCCCGCACCGGCGGCACCGGGGACGCCGAACTCGACGCCTACAACGAGTACCTGGCGCGGCTGAACAAGTCGGACGGGGCCGGGTAACCCGCGAGGCTATGGAGCCCTAACTTTCCGGAGTGCTGCGACATACCTTTGGGTAGCGTTTCCTGGAGAGGGCGTCACGCGTCGGAGGTGGGGGGCCGCCGCCGGGATGCCTGACCGTTCTCAATCACTCGTCGAGCGTGAGCCGGTAACGTCACAGTTGATCGACGCGCTCATGGCCGGGGTGGGGAGGCGAACGTGTCGCCGCCGAGACGCGCTCAGGAGGGTCGGGGGACGTAGGTGCATGAGGAACTTCGCATGCGAGGGGACCGGGGGCTCTCGCAGATGCTGGAGGACCACTTCGCGGAGTGGTCCGAACGCACCGGCATCGCCGTGGAGGTGTGGGCGCTGCCCCGGCGCGAGCCGTCCCCTCGTGTGGTCGCCAACGTCTACGCGACCGTGCGCGAGGCCCTCGACAACGTGGCGCTCCACAGCAGGGCGCGGACGGTGTCCGTCGCCCTCACCGTCGGCCCGAGCGGCCTGCGGCTGACCGTCAGCGACGACGGGCACGGCTTCCCGTCCTGGACGACCGGGCGCGGCCTGGTCGCGATGCGGGCGTACTTCGCCGAGATCGGCGGCAGGCTCACCGTCAACTCGGTGCCCGGCGGAGGCACCACCGTCAGCGGCTTCATCCCGGCGGAGGCCCTCACCTCCTGAGCCGCCGACCGGTGCGGCGCAGGGCGGACTAAGGCAGGATGAGGACCGGTTAAGGCAGGGTGAGGATCTCGTACCCGCTCTCGGTGACCAGGATGGTGTGCTCGAACTGGGCCGTACGCTTGCGGTCCTTGGTCACCGCCGTCCACCCGTCCGGCCAGATCTCGTAGTCGATCGTGCCGAGCGTCAGCATCGGCTCGATCGTGAACGTCATGCCCGGCACCAGCGTGCGCGTCAGCGACGGGTCGTCGTAGTGCGGCACGATCAGCCCGGAATGGAACGTCTCGCCGATGCCGTGCCCGGTGAAGTCGCGCACCACCCCGTAGCCGAACCGCTTGGCGTACGCCTCGATGACCCGGCCGACGATGTTGAGCTGGCGGCCCGGCGCGACGGCCCGGATGGCCCGCATCATCGCCTCGCGCGTGCGCTCCACCAGCAGCCGCGACTCCTCGTCCACCTCGCCCACGAGGAACGTGGCGTCGGTGTCGCCGTGCACGCCCCCGATGTACGCCGTGATGTCCACGTTGACGATGTCGCCGTCGCGCAGCACGGTGTCGTCGGGGATGCCGTGGCAGATCACCTCGTTGATCGAGGTGCACAGCGACTTGGGATAGCCGCGGTAGCCCAGCGTCGAGGGGTAGGCCCCGTGGTCGCACAGGAACTCGTGCCCGATCCGGTCGAGCTCATCGGTGGTGACGCCCGGCGCGACGTGCCTGCCGACCTCCTCCAGCGCCTGCGCGGCGATCCTGCCCGCGACCCGCATGCGCTCGATCGTCTCCGGCGTCTGCACGTCGGTCTCGCCCCTGCGCGGTTGTTTCCTGCCGACGTACTCTGGGCGCTCGATGGAGGAGGGGACCTTGCGTTGGGGCGAGATCCGCCCCGGCCGGAGAGTGGTCGTCATGACGGCAAGTCTAATTGCGCTCGCGGCAGGGCAGGATCGCAGCGGAGACGCGGCGGGGACGAGTGCCGAGGAGGCCCGGTGAGCGAGGAGTGGAACGAGGACCTGCACGGGGAGATCACCGAGCGCTGGTGGTTCTGCCTGAAGCACATGCGGGTGGAGCCCGACGAAGGCTGCCCCAACAAGGACCGCATGGGCCCCTACCCGACCCGCGCGCAGGCGGCCGCCGCCCTCCAGACGGCCGCCGAGCGCAACGAGGCCTGGCGGAAGGACGACAAGAAATGGGACGACGATTGAAGCCGCCGGGCATCACCCTGGAACGCCGAGGCCGTAACCCGTCACTCGGGGACGTATGGCCCGGTGACGCGGTCGGCGAGGCGGGCGAGGCGTTCGCGCAGGCCGAGGCGGTGCTGCGGCGGCTCGCCCGCGGCCATGCTCACCAGGTGCTGGGCGGCGTCGAAGCTGAGCGGCGCCGCCTTGGGCACGGCGAGCGCCTCGTGGGCGAGGCCCTCCAGCTCGGGGTCGCCGCCGTCCAAGGCGAGGATCGTCGCCCCCGTACGGCGGGCGTCGTCGACGCGTTCCAGCAGCGGCGCCGGTGCCGGGTCCTCGGCGACGACGAGCAGCGTCTCGCCGCGCCGGGCCGCCTCGACGCGCTCCAGGCCGATCGACAGGTGCGCGGGCGCGCCGGGCGGCGGCGACCAGCGCACGAGCGTGGGCGTGAGCTGGGGCAGGCCGGACAGCCGCGCCTCGTCGTCGAGATGCGCGGCCAGATGCCAGGGATCCTCCTCCGGCGTGCCGACCACGAGCAGACCGCCGGGCGACCGGGTGGAGCGCAGCGCCCGGCCGAGCCGCCGGGTGCCCTCCACCCAGGCCGAGGACAGCACTTCACGCAGGAAGGCCACCGAAGCCGCGTCCATGCCCCATATCGTGCCGCAGCGTCGGCCATACGTCCCGCGAACGCCCGTTCCCACCGGACCCGGCGCTCCCGGTTTCCCCGCCACCTGGCAGGATCTACACCATGAGCATTGAACTGCCGGACGTGAGCGGACTTTCGATCGGGATCCTGGGCGGCACGGGCGACCAGGGCAAGGGCCTGGCCCGCCGGTTCGCCCTGGCCGGGCACACGGTGCTGATCGGCTCACGCAGCGCCGCGCGGGCCGAGGAGGCGGCGGCGAGCCTGGACGTGAAGGTGCGCGGCGCGGAGAACGCCGTCGTCGCCGCCGAGGCGGACGTGGTGGTGGTCGCGGTGCCCTGGGAAGGCCACAAGGCCACGCTGGAGGCGCTGCGCGAGCCGCTCGCCGGAAAGATCGTGGTGGACTGCGTGAACCCGCTCGGCTTCGACGCCAAGGGCGCCTACGCGCTGCCGGTCGAGGAGGGCGGCGCCGCCCTGCAGGCCCAGGCCGTACTGCCGGACAGCAGGGTCGTGGCGGCCTTCCACCACGTGTCGGCGGTGCTGCTGCTCGACCCCGGCGTGGACGAGGTCGACCTGGACGTCCTGGTGCTGGGCGACGACCGCGAGGCCACCGACACCGTCCAGGCCCTGGCGAGCCGCATCCCCGGCGTCCGCGGCGTCTACGGCGGCCGCCTGCGCAACTCCGGCCAGATCGAGGCGTTCACCGCCAACCTCATCTCGATCAACCGCCGCTACAAGGCCCACGCCGGCATACGCATCACCGACGTCTGACCGTACTTCTGGCCTAACTCATGGCCTCACGTGTGGCCTAACTTGTGGCCTCACTTTTAGCTCACTGCGCCTGCTCCGGGCGCAGCGCCTCCCAGAGCACCTCGGTGTCGAGGGTGACGTCCATGGGACCGGGCAGTTCGAGGGGCTGCCCGAACGCCACCTTGTGCTCCTTGCCGTAGCCTTCCGCGCTCGGCTCGGAGAACAGTCGGAGGCTTGCGTCGTATATGTCCACGACGAGACAGAGCGGGACGCCGGACCGCGCGTAGAAGTTCGGCTTCAGCGTGTGATCGTCGAATTGGCTGCTCGGTGAGACCACTTCGACGGCGAGGAGCACGTCGTCGGCGTGGACCTCGTGCTCACCCCACAGGCGCGGGTTTCTGGGCACGACGGTCAGGTCGGGGCGGTATCGGTCCATGTTCGTGCCGAGGAACAGGGACGCGTCCGGCCACAGGCGCCAGCCACGCAGCCTGGTGAAGGGCATGAGCATCTCGATGAGGAGGAAGATCACGTCATTGTGTTTCGGGCCGGGCATGGGGGATATCACGATCCGGTGGTAAATGATCTCAACACGGTGATCGGGTAGTTCGTCGCAGAGTTGTCTCCACCTCTGCTCCAACTCCGCCCGTGGATCGACCGTGACGGGTGGTGTCATGTGCTCGTGCTTGTCCAAGACCTTGGCCATGTCCTTGATGATGCCCGCGGACCGATGGATTCGCAACGTGAGCGATCGATCGCATATGGTTGTCATCGGTGGCGGCGATGGCGGACTAAAACTGACAAATAGCGCTATTAAGGTCATTCTTACTCTATGAATCCCTTGCGCCCTGAAACGCGTACCGTCCACCTGCCGCAGCCGTCGTTGGAGGGCAGTGGCCCGATAAAGATCCCGATCTACCAGACCTCGGGCTTCGTGTTCGAGGACCCCGCCGTGTTCGCCGAGGGCATGCGGCGGCCGAACGGGGCGTTCGTCTACGGGCGGCTGTCCAACCCCACGGTGCGGGCGCTGGAGCAGGCGGTCGCGGATCTGGAGGGCGGGGTGGGCGGCGTCGCCGCGAGCTCGGGCATGGGGGCGATCAACACGGTGCTGCTCGGCCTGCTCAAGGCCGGCGATCACCTGATCGCGCAGCGGGCCCTGTACGGCGGCAGCGCCGCGGTCGTGGCCGACCTGGCCGCCCGGTTCGGCGTCGAGGTGACGTACGTGCCCGAGGACGACCCGGAGGCGGTCCGGGCCGCGCTGCGCCCCGAGACCCGGATGCTCTACCTGGAGACGATCGCCAACCCGATGACCCAGGTCGCCGACCTGCCCGGGATGTGCGCGGTGGCCCGCGAGGCGGGTGTGATCACGGTCGTGGACAACACCTTCGCCTCGCCGATGTTGTGCCGCCCGATCGAGCACGGCGCCGACATCGTCGTGCACTCCGCCACGAAGTACCTCAGCGGCCACACCGACGTGCTCGGCGGCGTCGCGGTCTTCGCCACCGAGGAGCTGCATGAGCGGGTGTGGCACTTCGCGGTCGAGCTGGGCAGCACCGCCGACCCGTTCGCGGCCTGGCTCACCCTGCGCGGCATGCAGACGCTGCCGCTGCGCATGGAGCGGCACTGCGCCAACGCCCGGCTGCTCGCCACCCGGCTCGCCGAGCACCCGGCCGTGGCCCGCGTGCACTGGCCCGGCCTGCCCACCCACCCGTCGTACGCGCTGGCGGCCAAGCTGCTGCCCGACTTCGGCGGCGTGTTCTCCTTCGACCTGGTCGGCGGGCGGGCCGCGGGCGAGACCTTCATGCGGTCGGTACGGCTCGCCCTGCTGGCCCCCTCGCTCGGCGGCGTGGAGACGCTTGTGCTGCACCCGGCGACGACCTCGCACCGCGGCCTTGACGCCGAGGAACTGGCCGCCGTCGGCATCGGCGCGGGCACGGTTCGCGTGTCGGTGGGCATCGAGCACCCCGAGGACCTGTGGGCCGACTTCGAGCAGGCGCTGGAGCACTGCCGGGCCTGATCTCGGCCCGGCTCGGCGCGCACTCCGGCGGGGACCGGGATTGACAGGACCATTCGGAACTTAGGAAAATTCCTCAGTGCTTCCGGTGGACGTGATGCGGGCCCTCGCCAGCGAGCGGCGGCTGTGCATCCTGGAGTGGCTCAAGGATCCCGTCGCCCATTTCCCGCCGCAGACGGACGGCGACCTGGTGGAGGACGGCGTCTGCTCGGTCTACCTGGCCGACAAGCTCGGCATGACGCAGCCGAGCGCGACGGGCCACCTGAAGATCCTCGAACGGGCCGGGCTGATCCGCGGCAGGCGCATCAAGCAGTGGGTCTTCTACCGCCGCGACGAGGAGCGCATCGCCGAGATCAAACGACTGATAGCGGGGGAGTTGTGAGGCGAGTGGACGGCGCGGCGACACCGGCGCGGGCCGACGTCGAGCGGGCGGCGGAGCGGATCGCCGGGTACGCCCGGCGTACGCCCGTGGTGGAGGTCGAGCCGGGGCTGTGGCTGAAGCTGGAGACGCTGCAGCACAGCGGGTCGTTCAAGGCGAGGGGCGCCTTCAACCGCATCCTGAGCGCGCGGGAGGCCGGTCTGCTGCCCGCCGCCGGGGTCATCGCCGCCAGCGGCGGCAACCACGGCCTGGCGGTGGCGTACGCGGCCGGGACGCTCGGCGTACGGGCGGAGATCTTCGTGCCCGAGGTCACCAGCCCGGTCAAGGTCGCCGGGCTGCGCGCGCTCGGCGCGGAGATCACGCAGACCGGCGCGATCTACTCGGACGCCTACGAGGCGTCGGTCAAGCGCGCCGCCGACACCGGCGCGCTTGAGCTCCACGCCTACGACCAGTTCGAGATCGCCGCCGGGGCGGGCACGACGGGCCTGGAGATCCTGGAGCAGACCGGGGGAGTGGACACGATCCTGGTCGCCGTCGGCGGGGGCGGCCTCATCGCGGGCGTGACCGCCGCCGTGGCGGGCCGCGCCCGGGTGGTGGCGGTCGAGCCCGAGCTGATCCCGACCCTGCACGACGCCCTCGCCGCCGGTCGCCCGGTCACCGTGAACGTCTCCGGCGTCGCGGCCGACTCCCTCGGCGCCAGCCGCGTCGGCCGGGTCGCGTTCGACGCGGCCACGGCGGCGGGCGTGCGGAGCCTGCTCGTCTCCGACGACGACATCATCGCCGCCCGCCGCGAACTGTGGCGCTCCTACCGGATCGCCGCCGAGTACGCCGGAGCCACCGCGCCGGCGGCCCTGCTCTCCGGCGCGTACCGCCGCTCGCCGGGTGAGCGCGTCGCCGTGATCGTCTGCGGCGCCAACACCGACCTCGCCACGCTCGCCTGACGGCGGGGACGAGCGGGGCGGCGTGCTCAGGCGTAGCTGTGCTCGGCCGAGGGGAAGGAGCCGGTCGCGACCTCGTCGGCGAAGGCGCGCACCGCGCGGTCCATCTCGCCCGCGAGGTCGAAGTACTTCTTCACGAACTTCGCCGGACGGGTGTTGAGCCCCATCATGTCCTGCCAGACGAGCACCTGGGCGTCGCAGCCGGGACCCGCGCCGATGCCGATGGTGGGAATCGACAGCGCGGCGGTGACGCGCTCGGCCAGCTCGGCCGGGACACATTCGAGCACGACCGCGAAGGCGCCCGCGTGCTCCAGGGCCTTGGCGTCGGCCATGAGCTCGTCGCCGGACTGGCCCCGGCCCTGCACCCGGTAGCCGCCCAGCACGTTCACCGACTGCGGGGTGAGGCCGAGGTGACCCATCACCGGGACGCCGGCCGAGACGAGCGCCTCGATCTGGGGCAGTACGCGCCGACCGCCCTCCAGCTTGATGGCGTGTGCCCCGGCCTCCTTCATGAACCGTGCGGCCGACTCCAGCGCCTGCTGCGTCGAGGCCTGGTAGGAGCCGAACGGCAGGTCGGCCACGACCATGGCGCGGGAGGAGCCGCGCACCACCGCGGCGGTGAGCGGGATGAGGTCGTCGACCGACACCGGGATCGTCGTGTCGTAGCCGTAGACGACCATCGCGGCCGAGTCGCCGACGAGCAGGACGGGGATCCCGGCCTCGTCGAACACCCGCGCCGTCATCGCGTCGTACGCGGTCACCATGGGCCACCGCTCGCCGCGCTCCTTGGCGGCGGCGATGTCGCGCACGGTCACCCTGCGCCGAGCCTGGCCGCCGTACAGCGCGGTCGACCGGTCGATGGCGGTGACAAGGGAAGCGGACGATGTGGAAGCAGAGGACATCGATACCTCCAAGCCTCGAGGCGCCCCTGTGGCGTCCCCGGACGTCTCCGATGATGGCACGGCCACCGTCACGTACAACACCCCCGCCCCCGCTCCTTCACCCCGCCGCTGGTCTCGCTGTGCGCGAACACCTCCGAAGGAATCGAAACGCAACGGTTGCGTATCGCATTATGGGTGCGCTACGGTAGCGTAGCGAAACACGCCCGTATCGAAATCCGTTTGGAGTTGTTGTGGAGCAATCCGCGCAATCCGCGCACCCGCGCCGCTGGCAAATCCTCGCCGTGATGGTGCTCAGCCTGTTAACCGTCGTGCTGGACAACACCATCCTGAACGTCGCCCTCAAGACGATCGCGGACCCCGTCGAAGGTCTGGGAGCCACCCAGAGCCAGCTCGAATGGGCCATCAACTCCTACACGCTGGTCTTCGCCGGTCTGTTGTTCACCTTTGGCGTGCTCGGCGACCGCACCGGCCGCAAACGCATGCTGCTGATCGGCATGGCGGTGTTCGGCCTGGCATCCCTGGCGAGCGCGTACGCCCAAGACCCGACGCAGCTCATCGTGGCCCGGGCGCTGATGGGCATCGGCGGCGCCGCGATCATGCCCGCCACGCTCGCGATCATCTCCAACGTCTTCCCGCCGCAGGAGCGGGGCAAGGCGATCGGCATCTGGGCCGGCGGCGTCGGCCTCGCCGTCGCGGTCGGGCCGATCACCGGCGGCCTGCTCATCGAGAGCTTCTGGTGGGGCTCGGTCTTCCTGATCAACGTGCCGGTGGTGCTGATCGCCATCGTGCTGATCGCCGTGCTCGTCCCCGAGTCGCGCGACCCCATGCCGGCCAAGCTCGACCCGATCGGCGTGCTGCTGTCCATCGTCGGCCTCGTCGCCCTGACGTACGGCATCATCCGCGGCGGCGAGCTCGCCACCGTCGCCAGCCCGCAGGTGTTCGCGCCGGTCGTGCTCGGCGTGCTCATGCTGGCCGCGTTCGTCTGGTACGAGCGGCGCATCGACCACCCGGCGTTCGACGTGCGCTACTTCCGCGACGCCCGCTTCTCCACCGCGGTCGCGCTGATCGGCATGGTCTTCTTCGCCATGATGGGCACGCTGTTCTTCCTCGTGTTCTACTTGCAGGTCGTGCTGGGCTACAGCCCGCTGCAGTCGGGCGCGCTGATGATCCCGTTCGCGACGGCGCAACTGCTGTTCTCCCCGCTCAGCCAGCGCATCAACGCCCGTTTCGGCCCCCGGCCCACCGCCACGGTGAGCATGCTCGTGGTCGCCGGGGTGCTCGCGAGCTACTCCCTGCTGACCGCGCAGACCCCGATCCCCGTCCTCATGGTCCTGTTCTTCGTGCAGGGCGCCGCGATGGCCAACCTCATGCCGCCCGCCACCACGGCGATCATGGAGGCGCTGCCCCGTGAGAAGGCCGGCGTCGGCTCGGCGATGAGCAACACCATCCGCCAGGTCGGCGGCGCGATGGGCGTGGCCGTGCTCGGCTCGCTCCTGTCGGCCATCTACCGCGACGGCGTCGCACCCGCGCTGACCGCGCTCCCCGAGGCCGTACGGCACGCGGCCGGCGAGTCCCTCGCCGCGACCATGGCCGTCGCCCAGAACCTCGGCCCGCGCGGCGCGGCCCTGATCGAGCCGGCCAACCACGCCTTCCTCGACGGCATGCACGTCACCGCGCTCGCCGCGTCCGTCATCGCCCTGCTGGGCGCGCTGGTCGTGCTGAAGTGGCTGCCCGGGAAGAAGGCCGCGCCCGCCGAGCCCTTCGCGCAGCAGCCCATCGAATCGGAGAAGCAGACAACGGTATCGGAGAAGCAGACAACGATAGGGTGAGGTAATCATGACGACGCAGCGCGAAGCCGTGGCCGCCCGCGCCCCGGGCCGTCCCCGCAGCGAGAAGGCCGAAAAGGCGATCATCGCGGCGGTCATCGACCTGCTCGCCGAGGGCCTGAGCCTGTCCGAGCTATCGATCGAGGCGATCGCGCAGCGGGCGGGCGTCGGCAAGACCACGATCTACCGCCGCTGGTCCAGCAAGGAGGATCTGGTCCTCGACGCGCTCACCACGCTCAAGGCCCCGGTCCCCGACTTCGGCGACCGGTCCACGCGCGACGCGCTGGTGGGTTACCTCAGACTCATGCAGAACGAGTCGGAGCACCCCCGCGCCCGGTGCATCATGAACGTCGCGCTGCGCGAGCGCGAACGCTACCCGGACCTGGCGGAGCGCTTCCACAAGCTCGCCATCGAGCCCCGGCGGGCCGTACTGCGGGATATGCTGCAACGCGGCGTGGACAGCGGGGAGCTCCGCCCCGACCTGGACATCAAGGTCGCCATGTCCGCCATCATCGGCGCGATGCTCTACTTCACCAAGTGGAATCACGGCAACGAACCCCCCGCCGACCTCCCCGAGCGCATCGTCGAGGCCCTGTTCCGGGGGTTCGCTGGGGGTAAAGCCGGGGGTAAAGCCGGGGGGTAGAGCAGCGGGGGTGGACCTGTGCACGACCTGCCTGCGCGGCCATGCGCCGGACTTCTTCTTGTGAGAGATTCCGGCTCGGCGCCGCGCAGGCGACCGGTCGTTTCAGGCGATAGGCCGACGGAAACGGCTCACCCGCCGAAAGCAGGATCCCCCTGGCTGATCGGCGAAGGGGGCGGGGCGTCCGGCACCGGAGCGGATTCGACGCCATCGAGTGCCGCTAAGGCGCCGTCTCGCGCCAGCGGTTGGTGATGGGCAGGCGGCGGTCGCGGCCGAAGTTCTTCGGGGTGATCTTCGGCCCCGGCGGGTACTGCCGCCGCTTGTACTCGGCCCGGTCCACCATGCGGATGACCCGGGCGACGAGTTCCGCGTCGTGGCCCGCGGCGATCAGCTCGTCGCGGCCCATGTCCCGCTCCACGTAGTCGATGAGCAGCCGGTCGAGGATCTCGTACGGCGGCAGCGAGTCGGTGTCCCGCTGGTCGGGCCGCAGCTCGGCGCTGGGCTCCTTGATGATGGAGTGCTCGGGGATGGGCGGCTCGGCGAAGCCGTGCAGGAACTCGTTCTCCCGGCCCGCCTGCGCGTTGCGCCAGCGGGACAGGTCCCACACCATCGTCTTGAACAGGTCCTTGATCGGGGCGAAGCCGCCGGCCGCGTCGCCGTACATGGTGGAGTAGCCGGTGGCGAGCTCGCTCTTGTTGCCCGTGGTGAGCACCAGGTGGCCGTGCTCGTTGGACAGGCCCATCAGCAGCACCGCGCCGCGGATCCGGGCCTGCAGGTTCTCCTCCGCCAGCCCGTGCAGGTCGATCTCCTTCTCCACCGCGTTCACGATCTCGGCGATCGGGGCGACCCGCGCGTGCACGCCCTGCCGCCGCACCAGCTCGTGGGCGTCGGTGAGCGAGTGGTCGGAGGAGTAGCGCGAGGGCATCAGCACCACGTGCACCCGGTCCGGGCCGAGCGCGTCGGAGGCGATCGTCGCCGTCAGCGCCGAGTCGATGCCGCCGGACAGGCCGAGGATCACCGACGAGAAGCCGTTCTTGGCGACGTAGTCGCGCACCCCCAGCACGAGCGCCGCGTACACCTCGGCCAGGTCGTCGAGCCGGTCGGCGATCCGCGGCGGCTCGGGAGCGTACGGCGCGACCGGGTCCGCCGACAGCTCCAGCCGCTCCACCGTGATCATCGTGCCGTCCTTGGCGTCCACCGTGAACCGGCCGGGGCGGGCGTCGGCGGAGGCGGCCGGCAGCTCCAGGTCCACGACGAGCAGGTCCTCGACGAACTGGCCCGCGCGGGCGAGCAACCGGCCCTGGGCGTCCACCACGAGCGAGTCTCCGTCGAAGACCAGCTCGTCCTGCCCGCCGACCTGGTTGACGTACACCACCGGGCAGCCGGCCTCGCGGGCGCGGCGGGCGACCAGCTCCAGCCGCACGTCGTTCTTCTCCCGCTCGTACGGCGAGGCGTTCGGCACCACCAGCAGCCCCGCCCCCGCCTCGGCGGCCACCGACACCGGCCCGCCCTCCTGCCACAGGTCCTCGCAGATGGCGATCGCCACGTCCACCCCGTGCAGCCGGAAGACCGGCAGCCGGTCGCCGCGCACGAAGTAGCGGTACTCGTCGAACACCCCGTAGTTGGGCAGATGGTGCTTGGCCGTACGGGTGACGATCCGGCCCCGGTGCAGCAGCGCGGCGGCGTCGAGCGGCGTCCCCTTCGGCAGGCCCACGCGCGGCTCCAGGTTCGCCCGGTCGACGTACCCGACCACGACGGGAAGCTCGCCCAGCCCCTCGTCGGCGAGCCGCCGCGCCGCCGCCTCCAGGGTGGCGATCGAGGCGTCGACGAACGAGCGGCGCAGCACCAGGTCCTCCACCGGGTATCCGGTCAGGAACATCTCGGTGAAGACCACCAGATGCGCGCCGCGATCCGCCGCGCGGCGCGTCCATTTGAGCAGTTTGTCGGCGTTGGCGGCGAGGTCTCCCACCGCCGGATCGGTCTGTGCCAGGGCTATACGCAGTTGGGCCACGAGACCCAGCGTACGGTCCGTTCCGCAGAGGCGACCTGGGGAGGGGGCGACCCGGGGAGGGGGAGGGATCGTTCAGGTTCGCGGCGTGACGAGTCCGGTCTCGTAGGCGAGCACGACGAGCTGGGCGCGTTCGAGCAGCCCGAGCCGGTGCAGCAGGGCGGTGACGCGGGCGGCGACGTCCGCCTCCGGGACGGCGAGCGTCTCGGCGATCTGCGCGTTCGTCAGCCCTCGGACGACCAGCTTGATCAGGTCCAGGTCGGCGTCGGGCAGACCGGCGAGCGGGGCGGGGGCGGCGGGGTCGCTGTGGCCCGCGAACGAGGCGATCAGGCGGGTGGTGATGACCGGGTCGATGAGCGCGCTGCCCTCGGCGGCGGCGCGGATCGCGGCGACGAGCCGCTCGGGGGGCGAGGTCTTCAGCACGAAGCCGCTCACCCCGGCGCGCAGCGCCGCGTACAGGTTCTCGTCGGTGCCGAACGTCGTCATCACGATGACCTTGGGCGGGTCGCCGTCGGCGAGGATGCGGCGGGCCGCGGCCAGGCCGTCCAGGCGCGGCATCTGGATGTCCATCAGCACGATGTCCGGCCGGACGTCGCGGACCAGGGCGATGGCCCGCTCCCCGTCCTCGGCCTCGCCCACGTGCTCCAGGCCCGGCTCCAGGTTGAGAATGGTCCGCAGCCCCGTACGCACCAGCGCCTGGTCGTCGGCGACCGCCACCCGCAGGATGCCGTTCACACCGCTCGGACCCGGCTCCCCGGAGGAGTCGGCGGACGACCCCGGCGCGGATCCGGCCGCCGCATCCGGGCCGATGGCCGATCCGGCGTCTCGGACGGCGGCGGACATGGCCCCTGTGCCCGGTTTCGCGCCCGATGCCGCGTTAGGCGCGGCGGCCCGATCGACGTCCAGATGCGGAGCCTGCGCGAGGATGTCCCGTTCCAGTCGCTGGAGTTCCACCCCCAGGTCGAGTCCCAGCTCCTCGCGTAGCAACGTGCGCGCCCGGCGCAGCGCCCCGAGCGCGTCACCCTGCCGTTTGGCGCGATACAACGCCAGCGCGAGCAGTCGCCACGCCTCCTCGCGCAGGGGATGCGCCGAGGCGTGCGCCTCAAGATCGGGCACGATCGCCGGGGCCTCGCCCAGCCGCAGCCCGGCCTCGGCCCGGCGCTCCACCGCCACCAGCCGCAACGCGTCCAGCCGCAGCGACTCGGCCTTCGCCCACCCCAGCTCGGCGAACTCCGCCAGCGCCGGCCCCCGCCACAGGCCGACCGCCGTCCCCATCCGCTCCCACACCCGCGCGGCGTCGTCCGCCGGGGTGTTCTTCACCAGGTCCTCGAACCGCCAGGCGTCCACCTGCCCGGCATCGGTCCGCAGCGCGTACCCGGGCGGCGCGGACACCAGCACCGCCGCCTCCTCCCGCGGCGCCCGATCCGGCTCAAGCGCCCGCCGCAGCCGCGAGACGTACCCCTGGATCGTCGACAACGCCTGCGTCGGAGGCTCGCCCGGCCACAACTCGTCGATCAGCACGCTCATCGGTACGGCACGGCCCCCGGCGACCACCAGCCGCGCCAGCACCGACTGCTGGCGATGCCCGCCCAGATCGATGGGCGATCCGCCGCGCCGTACTTCGAACGGTCCGAGAACATGAAATGTCAACATTGCTTCGCAAGCGTACGGCCCCGCGACGCCGCTGGTACATGCCGCGGGTGAAGATCGTCAGCCGTAGGGGAACATCGCCTCGACCAGGGTGCCGCCCGCCTCGCCGGAGATCACCGAGCAGGTGCCGCCGAGTTCGGCGGCGCGTTCGCGCATGGAGGTCAGGCCCACGCCCGAGCGCGGCCGCGACGGCAGGCCGATTCCGTTGTCGGCCACGCGCAACCGAAGCACGGTGCCGTGACCCGCCGCCCCGGATCCGTCGCCGCCGGGCCGGAGGTCACCCCCATCTCCGGCCCTGGACGACCCGCCATCCCGGCCTTGGACTCGGTGACCGTCCTCGTTCTGGATCCGGTCTCCATCCCGATTTTCAACCCGGTCCTCAGCGCGGGCTCCGAATCGGCCCTCGGCCCGGGTCCCCGCCCGGTGCCCGTTTCGGTCGCCGTCCAGACCCCTGTTTCGGTCACCATCCCCCGCGTAGCGGCGGATGTCGATGCGGGCGGCGGTGGCGTTCGCGTGGCGGCGGATGTTGGTGAGCGCCTCCTGCACGATCCGGTACACGGCCACCTCGACGGCGGCGGGCAGGCCACCGAGATCGCCGCTCACCACCACGGCCGTCTGCGGCGGAGCCTCGCCGGCGAGCGCCCGGATCGCCCCCTCCAGGCCGAGATCGTCCAGCGCGGGCGGGCGCAGCCCGTACACCAGCTCGCGGATGTCGCCCGCGACCGCGTCCATACCGCTGCGCAGCCCCATCAGCAGCTCGTCGGCCGAGTCCGGGGAGCGTTTGAGCTGGATCCGGGCCATGTTCAGCGTCATCGCCATCGTCGACAGGCTCTGCCCCAGCCCGTCGTGCAGGTCGCGGCGCAGACGGCGGCGTTCCTCCTCCCGCGCGCCGAGGATCCGCTCCCGGGAACGCTGCAAGTCGGCCGCCATGCGTACGGCGTGCGCCACATCGGCGGCGTGCGGGGTGAGTGCCGCCAGCACCCGCTCGCCGTGCGCGGCGGAGAAGCGGCGCGGACCGGGCGGGCCGAGCAGGAGGCTGCCCACCCGCTCGCCGTGCCAGATGAGCGGAATGCGGCGGGGAGCGGACCCGACCATGCCGCTCTCCACGTACGACGGGCGGCCGTCGGGCACCTCGACCGCCGCCCCGGTCACCGCGAGCCCGTCGCGCAGCACGGCGACGACCGAGGCCAGCGCCTCGGCGGGGTCGGCCTGGTGCAACTCCCGGGTGAGCCGGTCGGCGAGGCGGCCGGGATCGCCGGCGTCGCCGTACAGCATGCGGTCGACGAGGCGCTGCAGCCGCCGCCGCAGCGGCTGGAAGACGGCCCCGGCGAACAGCGCCGCCACGAGCCCGGCGATCCGGTCGTACTCCGACACCACCAGGCTCGACAGGGCCCCGGCGGCGAAGTACACCGAGCCGACGACCGCCAGTAGCCCGGCCGCGACGAACGTGCGGCTGATGACCGTGTCGATGCCGTACAGACGGTAGCGGGTCACCGAGAACGCGATCGCGGCCGGGATCAGCGCCGCCCAGACCGTGGCGACGTGCCACACCGGGGGACCGATGAGCAGGAAGACCACGTACCCGGTGAAGCCGAGCAGCGGCCAGGCGATCTGCCGCCGCGGCTCCGGCCCGGCCCGGCGGAACCGCGCCGCCAGCGACAGCAGCCCGACCACGATCGCCGCGAGAATGCCGACCCACGCCCACTGGCTGATCGCCGCGTTGTACGGCGCGAGCGCGGGGATCTCCAGCGGGTTCGCCACCACGGCGGGCAATTCCGGCCGTACCGGGCGGGGACGGACGATGATGCGCGCCATCTCGACGAGGATGGGCAGCGAGCACACTACGGCCACCGGCCGCCAGCGGCGGGACGGCAGCCGCCCGTCGGGGGAGACCAGCGGCAGCAGCGTCGCCAGCAGCAGCCCGCACATCGCCCAGCCGACCGCCAGGCCGTAGCGCAGATAACCGGCCGTGACCAGGTCACCGTCCGCCGCCGTGCGCAGCATCAGCGCCGAGCAGATCTCGGCCACGCCCCCTGCCAGGCCGCCGGCGATCATCATCCACGCCATGGTCAGTCTCGGCCGGTGGTGGACGAGAAACGCGCCGACGGCGGGAAACGTCAGCCCGGCCCCGACCTCGGGCGTGGCCGGGATCTCCGGCCTCCACTCCGGCGGCAGCGCGGCCTGAATCACCAGAGCCGCGATGATCAACGCGGGGGACGCCACCGCCGCCACGACCGCCGCCGACCGGGCGAGCGTGATGCCCCGGCCGTACCCCGGGATGTCCGGCGTCGCGCCCGAGGGCTCACCCGCGTCGGACGCCTCACCCCGCCCCGTCTTCGCGGTGGCGCCCTCCGTCCCCACCGGTGCGATCCCCGTCACCCCGATCAACCCTTCGCCGCGCCGTTCCTCCCCCTGTGCCGGGAGGTTATCCGCTCATGGCGGACGCCGTGGCCGTATATGTCACAAACCGGGCGATATTGCGCATGATTCCGCCATAGCAGTCGTCGGCGCAGGTGGGCTGCCTGCCCCGCAGGCTCGTGCCGTACCCGGATCCACGAATTTCGCGGTCAAGTACAGCACCGATTGGTCATCTCACTACTGGCTGCCGTAACGTGTGCGAAACACGCGAAGGGCAGACTGGAAGAGACCTGACATGTCTCTTCCGCTGACCGCCAGCGCGACGACGACGATGTCGATCACGTCCGGTTGTTAGAGAGGTATGCCGTGGACCGCCAGCAGGAATTCGTTCTGCGCACGCTCGAGGAGCGCGACATCCGGTTCATCCGGCTATGGTTCACCGACGTGCTCGGTTTCCTCAAGTCCGTGGCGATCGCACCGGCCGAACTGGAAGGGGCGTTCGCGGAGGGGATCGGCTTCGACGGCTCGGCCATCGAGGGCTTCGCCCGCGTCTACGAGTCCGACATGCTCGCCAAGCCCGACCCCTCGACGTTCCAGATCCTGCCCTGGCGCAGCGAGTCCCCGGGCGCGGGCCGCATGTTCTGCGACATCCTCATGCCGGACGGCTCGCCCTCGCACGCCGACCCCCGCTGGGTGCTCAAGCGCACCCTCGCCAAGGCCGCCGACATGGGCTTCACCTTCTACACCCACCCCGAGGTGGAGTTCTTCCTCCTCAAGCGCAAGCCCGAGGTCGGCGAGAAGCCCGAGCCGATCGACTCCGGCGGCTACTTCGACCACACCCCGCACAGCGCGGGCCACGACTTCCGCCGCCAGGCGATCATGATGCTGGAGTCGATGGGCATCTCGGTGGAGTTCAGCCACCACGAGGGCGCCCCCGGCCAGCAGGAGATCGACCTGCGCTACGCCGACGCCCTCACCACCGCCGACAACATCATGACCTTCCGCCTGGTCATGAAGGAGGTCGCGCTGGAGCAGGGCATCTGGGCCAGCTTCATGCCCAAGCCGTTCACCGAGCACCCCGGCTCCGGCATGCACACCCACATGTCGCTGTTCGAGGGCGACCGCAACGCCTTCTACGAGCCCGGCGCCGAGTACCAGCTCTCCAAGGTCGGCCGCTCGTTCATCGGCGGCCTCCTCAGGCACGCCGCCGAGATCACCGCCGTCTGTAACCAGTGGGTGAACTCCTACAAGCGCCTGTGGGGCAGCGCCGAGGCCACCGCCGGCCAGGGCGGCGAGGCCCCCGCGTACATCTGCTGGGGCCACAACAACCGCTCCGCCCTGGTTCGCGTGCCCATGTACAAGCCGCACAAGGGCAACTCCTCCCGCATCGAGTTCCGCTCCCTCGACTCCTCCTGCAACCCCTACCTCGCCTTCGCGGTGATCCTCGCCGCCGGCCTGAAGGGCATCGAGGAGGGCTACGAGATGCCCCCCGGGGCCGAGGACGACGTCTGGGCCCTCACCAGCGGCGAACGCCGCGCCCTCGGCATCAAGCCCCTCCCGCAGAGCCTCGACGAGGCCATCGCCGCCATGGAACGCAGCGAACTCGTCGCCGAGACCCTCGGCGAGCACGTCTTCGACTTCTTCCTCCGCAACAAGCGCGCCGAGTGGGCCGAATACCGCCGCCAGGTCACCGAATTCGAACTGGGCCGTTACCTGCCCGTCCTGTAACCGCGGATCACCGTGGGTGAATCCCGGTGGGACGCATCGCCTGCGATCAACGGATGTCATCCGGCGTCGCCGGGTGCCACGACGGTTGACGTCCGTTGATTGAAATTTTGGGCGCAGACCTCCGGACGCATTCGTGGGGTTGGCCCATCCCTCCGGATCCACGACCACTGAGCTCCTACCCGGATATTGCTTCACGTGGCTGTCGCCCTGCGGTTGAACGGCAACGTCGTCTTCCAGCGCGCGTTCCACGTCGTGTGGTGCCCGAAGTACGCGTAATGATCACGATAGCGTTGCGCATGAGGGATTTGGGCGGCTGAGGCCGGTACGGTGCCGAGGATAATGATCGGTCTGCTTGCCTCACTTGGGGAGACCCTCATGCACCCGGCAACACCTCCCATTCCTTTACGGCCCATTCGCGGTGTGGCGATGGTGGTCGTCGTCATGCTGGCCTTCGACTGCCTGGTCGAAATGGTCTCGGCCGTTCTCAGCGCGCGGTACGCCGTTCTCATCGAGCAGAGTATCGACTCCTCCGGCTCCGCCGACGATGTGCAGATCGAAGCGGGCTTCATTCTCGGTTTCTCCACCGAACTGGTGGCGATGGGGGTTTTCGTTGCCACCGGAATAACCTTTTGGGCCTGGTTGTTTCAGGCCCGCGCGAACGCCGAGATGCTGACACCCTGGCGGCACCGGAGAGCCAAGCCATGGCTGGTCCTCGGGTGGGTTGTTCCGGTCGTGTGTTTATGGTTTCCCCGGCAAATTGTGGAGGACATCTGGATCTCCTCGAAGCCGGGGGTGTTGGAGAAGGCCCCCAGCCTCGCGCTCGCCCGTCGTGCCGGCCTGGTGTGGGCCTGGTGGTCCGCACTGCTGATGGCCCTGCTGATCGACGGCCTGGTCGAACCCATGACGGACGCGGAGCACCTGCCGTCACTGCGGGACGCGGCGCGGGTCGAGGTCGCCGGCGCCGTCTGTTACATCGTCGCGGCCGTGCTGGCCGCCGCGGTCGTTCTGAAGATCAGCGGCTTTCAGGAAGCGCGCCGGTCGGCGGAGCCCATCGATCTGGAGATGGCCGCCTGGCCTGCCCGGTCACGGGTGGCCGTGCTCGCCGGGCAGCCCGTCGCCAACGGCTCCGCCGACCGCGCGGAGCGGCCTCGTGGCGTGCCAGAGGACGGCGTACGCGATGAGGACCAGGCAGCAGCCCGCGATGACACCCGCCCCGAACTTGACGGCGATGCCGGCCCAGCTCGGGACTCTGGGCGGGTCGATGACCGTGGGCCAGAGCAGTCCCCCGAGGCAGGTGCCGAGGGCGGTCACGGCTAGGACGGCGTGCCGTACGGACGGGGGCAGGACCAGCCGGGCCGGTACGGCTCGCGCCTCCTGACGGGCGAGGCCGCGCAGCGCCCACCACGCGAGCACGCCGAGCCCGATGATCGACGACGAGTACTGCAGGACGCGGTAGACGGTGATCGAGCCGTGGACCGTCGCGTCGAGCCAGGCCCAGTCCCAGTACAGACCGTGCCAGGAGTGGGTGAAGGAGTCCCACAGGACGTGCGTGCCGAAACCGATCATCGCCCCGGCGGCGAGGGCGGGGAGGCGTCGCCATGAGGGCCGCGGCAGTGCGGCCGCCTTGCCCGCGATCGACGGAGGCAGCAGGGCGGTGAGCGGGTCGCGGCACAGCCACTGGAAGATCACGAAGATGGCGAGCGTCAGCGGGATCGAGTACAGCAGGACCCCGGTGGGGGAGTGCAACTGCCGGTAGAGGGCCACGCCGGGGAGGAACAGCGGCAGGTCGGGCGCCATGCAACCCAGCGCCAGCGTCCACGGGTCGAGGTAGCGGCGGATGGAGGTCCGCGATATCAGCGGCACGACCGCGGAGACGTGGCTCAGCGTGAATGGCACCCGGGTCTCCTTCCGCCGACGGCCGGAACGTGGCCCCAGAAGATCGTCAAGGCGAGGCAAGCGTATCCGCCCACGGCATCCGGATTGACCGCTTTATGCGCAGAAAAGGCCGCGGCCAAGTCTGTTCACGCTGATCGACAGATGCGCTCCGCCCGGTATCGGCTTGTTACGGCGCGGTCGGCGAAACTCGCATGCAGCCGTCGGCGTACTCGATCTTCAAGGTCGGGTACGGCCCGCTTCGTCGGCGGTCTCGGGCCGCTGCGGCGGCGAGGGACCGGGCCCGGGGGATCACGCGCCGGAGCGTCAGCGTTCTCCGGTCACCGGGAAGAGCAGGCAGGTGGTCGTCGCGTGGGCCAGGATGCGGTCCTCGGAGTCGAGGATCTCGGCCTCGGCGAACGCGGTGCGCCGGGTCCGGTTGCGGACCGTGCCGATCGCCCGGACGGGGCCGGTCGTCATGGTGATCGGGCGCAGGTACCGGGTGGACAGGTCGAGGGTCGTGTACGCCATGCCCTTGGGCAGCGTGGAGTGGATGGCGCACCCGGCGGCGGAGTCGAGGAGCGCGGCGTGGACGCCGCCGTGCACGCTGCCGATCGGGTTGTAGTGCTCCTCGCCGGGGACCAGGACGAACACGGCGCGGCCCTCCTCGACCTCGGCGAGAGTGAAACCGAGGGTGGCGGTGATCGGCGGGGCGGGAAGCCGGCCGTCGCGCAACGCCTGGACGAACTCCAGGCCGCTCATGGACATCGCCGCTTCGGCGATGTGCGTCGGGTCAGCCCACTCGTACGTGCGTGTCCGCCCCATGCCGACCGCCCTTCCTGGTTGCTCCGGTGTCAGGATGTGACGTTAACGTGCGTCCCATCGGAGAACCCGCCGGGGGCATGCCTTCGGGCTCCGCCCGTGGTTGGGGGGTGGCGACGCGGCGGAGGAGCTCCTCCTGCGCGTCGCGGCCGGGGCGGAGAACCGTGGGCCGCGTGCCCGGGGAAGGGCGGTCAGCGGGCGTCGAGGTCCGCCATGACGCGACGGGCCTGGGCGAAGAGCATGCCGACGTTGACGTTGCGGGTGCAGATGACGACCGCGACGATGTCCGGGTTGCTCTTGCTCCGCATGAACAGGTGGACGAGGTTCTCGCTGTTGACGAGGATTTCGTTGAAGTAGCGCCGGTTGTCGGAGACGCCGCGGTTCTGCTTCCAGAGGTCCTCGATCTGCACCACCGTCCGGCCCTGGAAGATGTCGGCCGTGGCGGCGGCGACGACGTCGAGGATCTCGCGAGGGTGATTGTCGACGGTGTCCACCGCCAGCAGCATGCCGGTCGAGATGTCGACGACGCCCGAGCCGATGTAATCGGGGACGTCGCGGCGGAAGGCCTTCAAGGCGTTGCTGACGACTTGGGTGAGGTTCATTGGAAGCTTTCTGAGCTGGTGTGCCGGGTCTGGCGGGCGGTGCGAGGGACGATGCTAGCCGCGCGCCGTGGGAGCAGAGTCTTGCGTTGTGGACGGCAGTCAAGCAAGACGATATCTGTGTGTAAAGAATTACGGATAGTGATATGGGGCCATCGACACCGACAGAGGCTAATTCGGTATACGACGCGTGATCCCTCCGTAACGGCCCTGTGCTAGAGTCGCGTCCCCGAACTCGGGATGGCCGAAGGCCATGGCCGCATCGGTTGTGAACGAGAACATCTGGTGGTCACTTGTCCTCGGCAGACTATGGGACCCGCCCGGGACGCCCGGAGACGGGCGGCGAGACCCGGATTCTCGACGAGTTGCACGTTTTGGCCGCAGGGAGGGCCTCGGGCGCTCTGCGCATCGACGGCGACCCCGGCGGCGTCGTCTACCTGGACGGCGGGCGGCTGGTGTTCGCCGAGGCGGCGGGAGTGCCCGACCTCGGCGCCCGGCTCGTCGGCTCGCGGTGGGTGTCGCCCGAGGAGTGGCAGGCGCTGCGCCGAGTGGAGCGCGCCCCCGGCGGGCTCGGCGAGCTGCTCGTCGAACGCGGCCTCGTCGGCAGGGACGACATGCTGGCCGTACTGCGCTCGGCCTCCCTCGACGCGATCACGGCGCTCACGGTGCCGGTGGCCGGTCGGCCGTCGGTCACCGGCGTGTGGTTCGCGTCGCGCGAACGCTCATGGGCCGGATCGATGCTCGCCCTGGAGATCGAGGCGGTGCGCACGGAGATGACGCGCCGGGCCCGGCTGATGGCGGGCGTCGACGTTCCCCTCGACGCCCTTCCCGTGGGTGCGGACCTGCGCCGCCCCTACGGCGTGCTCAATCGCGACCAGTGGCTGGTGGCCTCCCGCGTCGACGGGGTCACGCCCCTGCGCGACCTGGTGTGGCGCAACGGCCTCGCACTGTACGACACGGTCGAGAGCGTCGACGGCCTGGTCCGCGAGGGCCTGTTCGTCCTGCTCGCACCCGACCGCGCGGGTGAGGGCGAGCAGGCCCCCGGCACCACGCCGAGAGTGCCGGGGCCGCCGGGGACGAGAACTGCGCTGCCGGAGCAGGCCGACACCGGCGAGGATCCCCCCTGGGCCGCCGCTCCCATCCTGGCGGCCCCCACGCACCCGGGCTCCCCGACCACGTCGGGAAGCGTTATGGACCCCGATGTCTCGTCTCCCCACGTACGAGACGACATGTACGCCGACGACGCCGGGCACCCGGCGATCCCCCGGCGGTCCGACGCGCCGTGGGGTACGCCCCCTCCGGCCCCCATGCCGACCCCGACGCCGTCTCCGGCGCCGCCCCCAATGCCGCGTCGTCGCCCGGGCGCGTCCATCTGGGACCGGGTTCAGACCGACATGCGAGACGCCGGCCTACCCCAAGAGCTGTCGCAGACGGCCAGGACGGCGTTCGCAGCCGCGACCCCCGAGCTCCTGCGCAGGCTGCTGGACGGGCTCAGAGAGCTCGACGAGGACGATCCCCCGTCCCGGTGATGGGGGCAGGGTTCAGACCGACATGCGATACGTCGGCCTATCCCGAGAGCTGTCGTAGGCGGCCAGGACGGCGTTCGCAGCCGCGACGCCCGAGCTCCTGCGCAGGCTGCTGGATGGGCTCAGAGAGCTCGACGAGGACGACCCCCCGTCCCGGTGACCGGCGGAAGCCCGTCGCCGCCCGCCGACGGACGCGGGGCGACGTCGAGGCGTCGGCCAGGGTGCGCTCGGGCGGCCGGGAGCGGGCCTCTCGGCGGCGTCAGCGGCCGGTGAAGGGATCGCCCGAGGTCCCGAAGTAGCCGTGCGGGAGCGTGGTGGTCCGCCAGCCGCCGTCGAACCGGGTCAGGTGGTCGCTGATGCGCTTGATCAGGTCGCGGGTCTGGTAGTGGAGCATGCCGATGTTCAGCTCGTTGGTGCCGATGACCGCGATCACCGCGCTGTCGCCCGCGGCGAACACCGCGAGATAGCCCTCGCTGCCGCGCGCCACCGACTCCCGGAACCGCCCCCGGCCGGTCGTCTCGGTCGCCTGGCGGGCCAGGCCGAGGGTGGTGGCCACGAGGGCGGCGATCCGGGTCGGCTCCAGCCGGGGGATGTCGTGAGCGACCAGGAAGCCGTCGCTGGTGGCGACCATGCTCCCGTACACGCCGACGACCCGGTCCCGCAGGCTGCGCAACTCCTGGCGGATCCGCTCCTCGGGAGCGTCCTCCGTGTAGGGCATCGTCATTCGTCCATCCCACCAGGTCCGGATCCGTGGCGGATCCCATGCATGATCAACGTTGTCGTGGTCGCCGTCGCACCGCGGCCGAGCGGTTGCGGCTGCGCGATGAACCGCGCTCGGCCGCCCGATCCGTAGAACGTTCCCAGCGGGCGGACGGCGTACGAAGGAACGTGCGAGGGGAGAGGACGCGAAAGGAGGTGCGGACGCCGGAGGATCATCGGGTCACCGCGCGGAGGAACGACACCATCTGGCGCCCGGTGCGATGCGGCGCGTTCTCTCCCGGCTCGGGGGGCGCCTGGTCGCGGAGTGACCGGGGGTCGGGGCGCCTGGCGGTCTGCAGGAAGTTCAGGGAGATCAGCCGGAAGACCTCCAGGGTCGTGGCGAAGACGCTGTTGCCGACCTCCCAGGCCAGCTCCCGCGGCGTGGTGGGTCGGTTCACCCGGATGAGCAGCGCCCACTGCAGGGTCGACACCTGCAGGCGGGGGGCGTGCAGGTCCGGGTTGCGTACGACCGGCGTGTCGGCGGTGAGGGGCGTGGCGGCCGTGGCCATCTGCTTCACGAGCTCCTGACGCCGCCCCACCTCGACGAGCAGCGCGGTGAAGGGCATGGCGCCGGCGCCGTCCACCACCGGCGGACCCGACTCGCGGAAGCGCTGCCGCAGCGAGTAGCGGGGCCTGCTGGACAACAGTTCGAGCGCGGCGTCGATGGTCGCCTCCCGGACCGCGAAGCTCCACGCCAGTCCGTTGCCCGCCATGCCACCGGGAGGGACGGGCCCGACCGGCGGCGCGGGGGCGTTCGGCTGATCCGGCGGCTGCAACTGCGCGAACCATCTGCCCGGACCGGGCGTGCGCCTGGACTCGGCGTAGACGACGTCGCCCTCGCTGAGATGGATGGCCCCGCCGTACTCGCCGGGCAGGCGCAGCACGCCTGTCTGTCCGGAGTCGGCGAGCTTGCTCAGCCGTACGACGAGCGGTTCCCTGTGGAAGTACACGGCGGTTCCTCTTCGTTCGGCGTCATACGCCCTGGTGGCTGCCGGGCAGCGCCGCACCGGCCCGGCCGGCGACGTTCGCGTCGGAGCCTATGTTGGGGCCTGCGTTGGGGCCCATGCCGGAGCCCATGTCGAAGGAGATGTCGAAGTCACGCAGCTCACGCAACGCCATCGCCAGATTCGCCTGCGACCGGTCCAGCACCACCAGGAGCAGGAACTGCAGTTTGGGAGCCGGGCTGAACTGCCGGATCAGGTGGTAGTGCCCACTCATCGTGATGATCACGTCTTCGAGGCCGCCGTTCGCCGCCAGTCCACCGGCCATGAGCGAGACCACGTTGGCCACATCGGCCGCGCCCGCCGCCGCGACCGGCAGACGCAACTCGTCACGATCCTGCGCCGAGCCCAGCACCATGCCTGTGGCGGCGTCGATGATGCACCCGAGCAGGAAGCCGTCGATCTGCCTTACCCGGGAGAGCAGGGCGTCGAAGGGGGACTCGGGCATGGACGTGTCCTTTCCACAGGCACCGCAGACGCGAAATTCTAGGGGACACGCCCACTTCGCCGCCTAGTGGCAAACTGTACCGCTTCGTCGCTGTCGTCCCTGGTGAACCTGCCGAACGGCGTTCCACCCGGCACCCGGCGCGGGCCGTGTCGCATCTCAGGCTGTCGCGACGCGGCCCCCCGTCGTCCATCGCCGTGAATGAAGTGAAGCAAACAGCCTGCTCCCGTCCTCAACGGCCGGTACGACCCGGCAGATCGGCAAGCCGTACGCCGAGGCGCTCGGCGAGGCGCTGGAGATCATCGACACCTGCGACTTCTTCCTGGGCGAGGGCCGCCGCCTGTACGGCCATCGGTCCCGTCGGAGATGCCGGACAAGAACCTGTTCACCTTCCGCGTCCCCGGTGGGCATCGCCGCCGTGATCACCGCGGGGAACTTCCCCGGTCGCGGTCCGGTCCCGTCGTGGTACCTGATGCCCGCGCCGGCGACGGCGACCGGCTCAGCTCTTGTGTCGAAGTTTGCGGACAAGGTGGGTGCTTGCCGACATCCTGGCGGGTTGGGCGGGATGGTAATCGCTGCGTTACGCGCGACTAACGGTCGCGTCATGGCATCCTGGTTAGATCGTGATCGACTTAGCCCAGGTAAAGTAGATCTATTCCCTATCACCTTTTCGGATTTTTCGTCCTATGGCAGGGCTTAGGAGGACAAGTATGACGACGGCTGCGGGAGTGCAGACCGTGCTGACCGTCCCGGAGCGGTTCCGGGGCCCTGACACCACGGCCAACGGCGGCTGGGTGGCAGGCACGCTGGCGAGCATGCTGGCGGGGGCCGGGCACGACTCCCCGGTGGAGGTCACCCTCCATCGTCCGGTCCCGCTGGAGACCGAGCTCGACCTCGGCCAGATGGCCAACACGGTCGCCCTCACCAAGAAGGGCGAGCAACTCGTCGAGGCCATCCCGGTCGCGGAGACGCTCACGCCGCCGCCGTTCGTGCCGTTCCCCGAGGCCGCCCGCGCGGAGTCCGGCTTCGCAGGGCTGTCCGAGCACCCCTTCCCCGGTTGCTTCGTCTGCGGCGTGCGCCCGCCGGGCGACGGGCTGCGCGTGTTCCCCGGCCCGGTGCGCGACGGTATCGTCGCCGCGGGTTGGCGGGTGCCGGTGGCGGTCGCCGGCGACGACGGCGAAGTGCCCGACGCCGTGCTGTGGGCCGCACTCGACTGCCCCACCGGCTGGGCCCATTTCAAGCCGGGCCAGTACGCCCTGCTGGGCCGCCTGACCGGCCAGATCTTCGGCCGCGTCCACCCCGGCGGCACCTATTCGATCGTCGCCAGGGCGACGGGACGCGAGGGACGCAAGCTCTTCGGCGACAGCGCGATCTACGAGTCCGACGGCACATTGATCGCCGCCGCCCGCGCCACCTGGATCACTCCCCGCTGATGCCACATTGATGCCACGTCGATGCCGCGCTAATGCCGCGCCGCCTGGATCACTCCGCGTTGATAACGGGTTGATGCCGGGCTGATGCCGCGCGCCACGGCGGTGGCGCCGATGCGGCGGCGTCGCGGTCGCTCGCGGCGCCACCACACCGGCGCGTGCGGGTGGGCCGGACCGGTCACGGCAGAACCCGAGGAGCGGGCCGGGCAGGTCAAGGCAGAACGCCGAGAAGCGCGGCGGCGCTCGCGGCGAGGAGCAGGGCCAGGGCGGCGAGCGACAACAGGATCGTCGAGATGAAGATCGCCCATCGGGCGATCAAATAGCCGAGGGGGACCAGACGCGGGTCGCGTCTGCTCGGCGTCCACGGGCGCCGAGGGTCCTCGGCGGACAGATCGGCGCCGTCCGCGGCCTCCGCGGCCGACCGGGCGGCACCGTTGAGGGGGAGCCCGGTCAGCCAGCCCAGCAGCGCGGCCACGGCGGCGAGGTCGGCGGGCAGGCCCGAGGCCAGGTAGCGCACCTCGCCGGCCGTCCTGGTCAGGTCGCGGACCATGTTGCCGAGGCCGACGTTGGCGAACCAGGCGGGCAGGTCATCGACCCCCGCGCCCACGCGGGTGCCGCGCAGGAGGTCGGCCTTGGTGACAACCACCGCCACACGCTCCTGCCGGCCCCCGTCGGCACGGGCGGCCAACTCGTTGCGTACGCGCTGAAAGGTGTCGGCCGGATCCTCCGGCGAGAACACCACGCCCTTCTCCTCAAGCACGCGCCGCTCGTCGGCGGACAGCCCCTCCTGCACCGCAGGCAGCGCGAACGGGTCGATGATCAGCAGCAGGGCCTCGCCGTGCGCCAGGTAGCCCATCGCCTCGACGCGGCTCGCGCCGGTGTAGTGCTCCCCGGAGGGATCGAACAGGTAGAGGATGCGGTTGCCGTTCCGGGGCATCGGAACGGGCAACGTGACATCGAGCATGGTCGCGGTCGGCAGTGCCGTACCGGTCTTGGACACGCTGCCCGCGCTCAGCTCCGACCCGAGCCGCCGAAAGGCGATCTCGTCCCCCCGCACGGTGAAGCTGGCCCGCCCGCCCGCCGCCTCGACCGCGCCGGAGATCGCGTTGATCGCCAGCACCATGAAGGTCGTCTTGCCCGCATCCGGGCCCCCGACGAACGGCAGCGACTCCACCCGCGCCCGGCCGATGCGGTGCGGCAGCGGGCGCGCGCAGTCGGGGCAGTACGCCTGGAGCCGGTAGCGGCCCAGCGGCACGGTCGTCGGCAGCCGGGCCCCGCAACGGCACACATGGCGGGCCGCGCCGTCCAGGTTGGGCGTGAGGCGGCGATGCCGCGCCCCGCAGTCCGGGCAGGCGTACACGGGCAGCGCCAGCCGCGCGTAGCAGCCCTCATGCGGGCACGCCTGCAGAATGCGGCGGGTCAGCAGGAACAGATGCTCGACGCCACGCAGCACGAGCAAACACAGCAGCCACGCCGAGAGCCCGACCCCGACGATCACCAGATGCACGGCGGCGAGCACCACACCCACAACCGCGAGCGGCACCGCGGCCAGCACGATCCCCCCGGCCAGGGCCAGCCACACCGGAAACAGGAACAGTCCCTGCCACCCCAACAGCAACGCCCGCGTGACCGCCGCCAGCATGACCTGGGCGAAATGCACGATCTTCGGCACCGCGGCCCGCAGCACCGCGTGCCAGTCACGCCACACCTGCCTGATCAGATAGTGCCGGTACGCGGGATCGCGGCCCGGATCCTCCTGCTCGGCGGTCACGGGCGATCCCCCCGCTGCGGTGGCGGGAAGCAGAACCCGGCCGGCGTCGTAGAAGTAGACGCCGACGGCGGCGATCACAGCGGCGATCACCGTGACCGGGAAAAGGACTGGAGCGACCACACGGAAACCGAGATACAGGCAGGCAAGCACCAACCCAATTCCGAGGATCACGGCCAGCCACATCAGCCTTCTCCTCTCGCGCCGCTTCCGGTGTCGGCCTGCGCGTCCTTTCGTGGTGGCGGAACTTGCCGGGGTGTGGGTCTTTGGGTTTGCGCAGGTCGGCGGTGGGGTCGGTGGGTTGGGAGGAGTGTGGCCGGGGGCATCAGCCTTCTCCTCCCTTGGCCGTCTCCCCGGTGTCGGGCCGTGCGGAGTCGCGAGGCTTTCGGCCCCAGCGGAACGCGGTGGAGGGGCGAGGGTTCTTGAGTTCGTCGAGGCCGGCGGAGAGTTCGGCGTCGTGCTTGAAGCGGGAGTCGACCGAGCCGAATAGGGACCAGGCATTGGCCCGTTCTCGGGCCCAAGCATCCAGATTCGAGATGATTTTTCCGGTTCGGCGCAGGCGGATGGCGATTTCGAGGAGCGCGAGTTGCTCGTCTCGGTTCGGGCGTGGGCGGCGCAGCCATTCGCCGGTGAGCCATCCGGCGGTGTGTTCGCTCGTGCTCTCAAGCAGGGCGGCGCGGTACATGGGGGACCGCCGTGCCAGGGCGGTGGCGAGCGCCGTTCTGATCCTGGCGTGGAGGGTCTGGTCCACCTCGGGCGTCAACTCGGTGAGCCTGTCGAGATGTGCGGCGGCGCGCACAGGGGTGTCCGCACCGGCGGTGCGTACGATGATCAGAACCGCCTCGGCGTCCTTCGCGGCGTATCCGGGCACCTCGTCCGCCACTAGGCGCGCCAGCCGTACCGCCTCCTGCTGGTCGGGACCGACGGCGAGGTAGGCGCGGGTCGGCAGGTCGCTCAGCGTGCTGGAGGAGCCGATGCGGGGGCCGAGTCGTTCCACCAGGGCGGTGCACTCGTCTGGGGACGGAGGGACGCGCCAGAGCGTCCGCAGTGCGCGGTCGGGCACGTCGGCGTCGTAGTCCGCGTCGTCGGCGTCGTCGTGGTCCGCGCGCCGGGGGAGGGACATCAGGAGCGCGGTGGCCTCGACCCGGGACAGCCGTCCACGGCGGACGCCCGTCAGCAGGAGCGACGCCGTCGTGCGGGGTGCGTGCGGCCATTCGCCGGGGGAGAGCAGCGCCCACACCACGTCGTCGGCGAGCACGCTCTCGCGGACCTCGGGCGTCGCCGACTCCAGGCCGTCCACCACCGCGGTGATCAAGGTGTCGCGGGCCTCGCGGGGTGTGGCGTCGATCGCCGCGCGCAGACCGGCCGCGCCCGTGCCCACCAGGGCGCGCACGGCCCGCTCCACCTCTGAGTACGGCACGGCGATGCCCGCCGAGCGGGCCACGCGGATCACATGCGACAGCCCGTGCAGGTCACGCGCAGCGGCCAGCGCCTCGGCCACGGCGGGTGCCAGCCACTCCCGGGCGCCCGGGGGCAGGGCGCGGGCGGGCGGTGGGAGGTCGCGGTCGCCCAGGGCCAGCACGACGCAGCGCGCCGCGCACCGCTTGGCCAGACCGTCCGGGGCCGTGGCGGCGACCGCTGACGCCAGTTCGAAGCCCATGCGGTCGACGGCGCCGCCGAGATCCCGCCACACCCAGTCGGGCCGCCTCCCGGTCAGCAGGCTCGCGACGGCCGCCTGCTCCCGGGGCGTCACCGTCTCATCGCCCCGGCACAGGGCGAGCAACGCCGCTGCGGCCTCCGGGCCGGCCGCTCGCCCGGCCGTGTCACACAGTTCGGCGATCGCGTCGATGGCGGCCAGGTCCATCGATCTCCAGCAGGAGACGATGGTCCGGGTGAAGCGGGTGAACGTCGATTGGCCCCCGGCGGCCCCCGAGGCGCTGTCCGGGGGGTCGGCGAGCCGCACCACCGTCGCGTCGATCTCGGCCGGGATCCACACGTCCGGGGTGGTACCGACGATGATCTGGGCCGCGTTGACCGGGTCGCCGCTGTAGGTGATGAAGGACAGCCGGTCGGCCGAGGGCCACGGCAGGGAGTAGGAGATCACGGCGATCCATCGCACGATGTCCTCGATGCCGTCGAGGTGCTCGGCCACCAGGATGAGCCGCCCGTGTCCCCGGTCGAGCGTGTGCCGTACGACATCGAGCAGGACGCCGAGCCGCATGTACGCGGCGTCGCCGCCCGCCACGAGCCATTCGCCCAGGGACTCGGGGTCGGCGAGGCGTCCGGGGACGAGCTCGCCCGGCTCGGGCAGGGCCGTACCGGGTGGGGCGGGAGAGTCCGCCCAGATCTCGGCGCCCCAGAACTCCACCGGGCGCAGACCGGCCAGTTCGGCGGGCGTGACGATCAGGGCATGCCCGAGGAAGTTGCCGTACCGTCCCGAATAGTCCTGGCCCAAGTAGACGCACCGCGACAACACGCGGAGCCCGTCGTCCAGCGGCCCGTACGCCAGCGCCACCGGAAACGCCCGCGCCTGCTCGGGTGTCGGCGTGATCGTCGCGCCGGGCGGCGGTTTGTAGCCGAGGTAGAGTCCGGCGCGGGCATGCGTCCCCGCAGGCAGGCCGGGGGTCTCGGCGGTGAACTGGAAGCCCGCCCGTCCGGTCGGCCCGGACTCCGCCGAGGTGTACTGCAACTGCCACGCCACGGCTCACCTCCCAGCAGCAGCCGACGCCGACGCTGTCGTCATCGCGTCCTCGGAGTGCCTGAATGACTGGTGGCTCGTGGGGCCTGGATTCCGTCGAGGTGTGCTTGAGCTGTCACGCTGCGGCTTACCTGTGGTCGGAGCGGGTGCCGGGGCTGTCGTGATCGCGTCCTTGGAGTGCCCAAGCATCTGGTGGCCGGTGTGGACCGGGCTCTGTTGGGGTGTGTTGGAGTTGTCACGTCGCGGCTTATCCGTGGTTGGGGCGGATGCCGGGGTTGTCGTGATCGGGTTTTCGGGGTGCCTGAGTGTCTGGTGGCCGGTGTGGACCGGGCTTCGTCGAGGTGTGCAGGAACTGCCGCGCCATGGTTCACCTGCGGTAGAAGTCGACGCCGAGGCTGTCGTCATCGCGTCCTCCGGGTGCCTTTGAGCATGCCGAAGCGGTACAGGAGCCACAGGAGGGGGTCTTCGACCCGGTAGGGGCGGATGCCGCCGGGGCCTACCTTGTCGGTTTCCGGGATGCCGCCGAGGGCGGAGAGGGCGAAAAACGCGTAGTCGGTGTAGTTCTGTGACAGGTAACGGTCGATCATTCCCGCCTGCCATTCCTCTAGCAGGGCCCGCACTTGCTCATGTACGGCCTCTCGGTCGTCGAGGTCGAGGGTGCCGGTGGGTGTGCGTGCGCGGTGCAAAGGGGACTGGCGCTCCAGCGCGGGCAGCAGCGCGTCGATCTTGCTGAGGGCGACGGCCACCGGGACGCCGATCCTGCGGCCGGAATCCTCGCTCCGCAGGCGCTCGGTGACCCGGCTGATCACATTGATGGGGTCGCTGTCCGGATCGCCCTGGTTTGCCGAGGACAGGGCGCGTGCCGCGCCGCTGAGGGAGGACTGCGCCCCGACCAGGTCGAGCGGATCGACCAGGAACACGATCGCGTCGGCCGCCTCCAGATAGCGCAGGTGCAACTCGCTCATCTGCCTGCTGCGCAGATCCTCGCCTGCGGTGTCGAACAGGACCAGGGTCAGCGACGCGGTCGTGGTGCGCAAGCGGCCCCGGATCGTGCGCGTGAGCAGGTAGACGAGCGGATCGCGCGGGTCGGTCGCGGCCGACTGGGTGGCGCTCAGCAGCCTGCTCCGCCCGTACAGCGGGAGCGCGAAGTCCTGCTTGTAGCGGGCGATCGTGCGGTCGTCGCATGCGACCAGGCTGGCGTCCAGTTCGGCACCCACACGGTGCATGAGCTCATGCAGGAGAACGGCGATGTAGGTGCTCTTGCCCGAACCCTTGGCTCCGACCAACGCGACGATGCGCCCGGGGTTGGCACAGTACTCGGCGGGCAGTCGGTTATGACACCGCGGGCACACCCGCCATCCGGTCGATCGGTCACAGCGCGGGCAGACGGCCCTGCGACCCGGCCGCCGCGTGGAGAACACGGGAGGCAGCGACGCCGCCGCCGTCGAACCCAGATAGGCGGCCAGCCTCTCATCAAGCTCAGGCCCACACCCGCCTCCGCGCCCCTGCCGCCCCACGCACCGGAACGCGACCTCGGCCAGGGCGACCCGCTCAAAGCAGTACGGGCACGTGATCACCCTCTCCGGCCACCTCACCCCGCACCTCCACCACGCCGACCACCGCCTCGCGCTCCCCAAGCCGGTGTCCTTCGTGCTTGCGTCCCACGCGTCTGTGTCCGCTGGGCGGGCGCTCTCGGGGCTGGTGTGCTTTGGGGTTGTGTGTCACATGCATGCCTTCCACGGGTTTGTGTCCCCTGAGCGCGTGTTTTCCGGGCCTTTGCCCCGTGGACGACGTACCCCAGGTGCGCCAGGAGCACGGTGCTGGGCGCGTTTCGCAGCGGGCTGTCGGCGGGTAGCGGCTCGGTGTCGCGTGTCCCCCGGGCCGGTCTTCCGCGTGCTTGCGGTTCCTCCGGCATGCGCGTCCCGGGCCGGTGCCGGATGGTCCCGGGCCGCTCACACTCGCGGCTCCGGGCTGCTGCCGTTGCCCTTCCACAGGAAGACGTGGCATCCGGTCGCGGCGGTGGTTCGCTCGGTGTCGGCTCTGCGTGCCCGTGCGCATGCGCCGGTTCAAGCGTTTCAAGCGTCCATCGCTCGGCGGCTGTGGCGATCACCGGTTACTCGGCTTTCAGTTGCCGGACCGGTGGGTCGATCAGCTCGCTGTCGCCTTCGGCGAAACAACGCAGCCAGTATGGGCGGGTATGCCGCGGTGCGGGCAGGGTCAGACGGGTGGGTACGTCGACATCGACCCACTCCGCGATCACCTGGCCGTCCGCGGGTGAGCTGGGCTGGTGCGAGCCGGGTTTGAGCACCAGGCACAGGTAGGGAAGGCGCAGCGGGCGGTCGCCGGCGAGGTCGATCGCCAGGCCGCGTCGCCACGGCGCCCCCTGACGCATCAGGTAGTAGCGCACAGTGAGCTGTTCGGGCAGTTCGACTCGCGTCGGCGCGCCGCGGAGTCGGCGACCGTGGACGACGGCGGTCGCCGCCGCCTCGATCGTCACCGCCCGGGACTCGGGCACATCCAGTCGGACGCCGCCCTGGGCCTGGTACGCGGCCCGAGTGACAAGCATTTCCGCCTCATTCCAGCGGATCTCCACTTCCGGAGCGTTCGGCGGCCACTCGAAGCCCACGTACACCACCGGCCCTCGCCGCGCTGCCGTCAGCCGGGTGGGGGCGGCCAGATACACGTGCTCTCGGCAGGCGCCGACGGTCGCCAGGTCACCCGCCACGGTGATGGCCAGGAGCAGGCTCTCGCCCGCCCCGGGCCGTACGGCGTAGCCGGCGTCCGTGAGCGTGACGGGCAGAGACCGGCCCATGCGGCGTACCTCGGCGACGGGGAGCGTGGTCCCGGGACGCCACGGTGGAGGAGCCGACATGGCCATGATCTCCAGCAGGCCCTCGGCCGGGTCGGCGCATCGAATCAGGAAGCGTCCGGCCATGGACGGGTCCGGTTCGAGGCTGAAGTCGAGCACCGCGGTCGGCCGGGCCCGTGGCGTTACGTGCCATCGCACACCCGGCGTGATCGTTTCTCCGCCCAGATCCGGGTACGCGGCGGAGACGAGGTAGGTGTAGCCGGTGCCGTTGGTGACAGACCGATCCTGGAAGCCCGCCACGCCGCACTCCACCGGCATGCCGTCCCTGCGCACCACGATCCGAGAGGCCCCCTCCGGCAGCGACCACCGCCCCGTCACGACGCCATCGCCCGCCAGCAGTCGGATGTCACGGGGCTCGGGACGCACCATGACCGGTTCGGCCGCCACCGCCACCGCCGCCGCCTCCCCGCGCCGCGCCGTCACCCGGTAGACGAGAGGGGAGTTGACCGGCGGGTCCTCGTCCCACACCCGCGTACGGGTGGTCGTGGCCAGCGGCTCACCATTCCTTGTGACGCTATAAACGATCTCTCCGGCCTTCGACCCCGGACGCCACGACACAACGACGACCTCCCGGTCCAGTCTCACGCGCTGCCCGGACCCCCTCGTCTGCGGATCCTCGAACCCGTCACCCGACAAAACGAGCTCGGTGTGGGGTGGGGAGTGGTCTGTGGGTTGGTGGGGGTGGGGGTCGGTGTGTCGTGGTGGTGTGTTCGGGTCGCGTTTTGGTTGGTGTCTGGGGTCGTTGTGTGGGGAGGTGGCGTGCGACGGCGTGGCTTCGGTGGGGCGGTGGGGCGAGGGAGGAGCCGGAGCGAGGATCTCTACGCGGAGGTCCTGGATCGGTTTGGGGGCCAGGCGGGACAGGATGTCGTGGGCGCCGGGCAGGTCGGGGACCTGGCGCAGGGCGTCCTCCAGGGCCAGCCAGGCCTGGTCGGGGTCTTCGGCGGACAGGGCCAGGTCGCGTAGGCGTTCGGCCGTGGTCAGCCGGGCACGGGCCTCGGCGATGAGTGACGCGGCGTCGCCGGTCAGGGCGTTCGCGTCGAGGGCGTCGGCGAAGGCGACGGCCGCCTGGATCTCGCCGGCGTCGAGGAGGTCGCGCAGGCGTGCCGTGACGCCGCCGCCCGCCACGCCTCGTTCCATGCGCAGCGCGAAGATCAGTCTGCGGGCGTCGCTGGGGGCCAGGTCCAGGTCCTCGACGGCGTGGCGGAGCAGGGTGTCGTCGTAGGGGTGCTCAGGGGCCCGCTCCCGCAGCCGCGTCACGATGTCGTAGCGGATCAGGGCGGCCGGATCCGGGGCGGCGCGCAGGGCGGCGAGCACGGTGTCGGCGCTCGTCGTCGAGGGGCCGCGGGGTCGTCTGGCCCATTCGGCGGCGGTGCCGTCGAGGGCATGGGCCAGGGGTTCGCCGCCCGGTACGCGGAAGCGGTCGAGCACGCGCATACCGGCGCAACGGTCCCCGTAGGCGAAGTGGGCCAGATGCCGGGCACCGAGGGTGTCGAGCGCATCCCTGGCCCGGCCGTAGCCCGGATAGGGCGAGACTGCGGGCAGTTCGTCGGGCTCGCGCACCTCGATGGACAACTCGGCGACGAGCCGTTCGGCCTCGGCACGGCCGACGCCCGTCGAGGCGACGACGGAGGACAGCACCTCGGGGGCCATCAGACGCAGCCGCCCGGCGGCGTCGTCGAGCCGCCTGCGCGCGTCCGCCAGCCTGGCGTCGGCCTGCCTGCCCGCCTCGCGGAGCGCCTTCCGCAGAGGCCCCAGGTCGTCGTCGGCTGCGGCGGCGAAAACCGGGGCGAGCCGGGCGTGGTCGGCCTCCAGGCGATTGATCAGGCGCTTGAACTTGAGCATGCCCCGATGGCGGCGCCAGCACTGCCGCACCAGGCGGACGGTCTCGGTCACCTCGGCGGGCCGCAGCGGTTCGCGCAGCGCGTAGCGGACGCGCAGGTCCGCCGGGGGCGTGTTGTCCGCCTCCCGGGCGGGCTCCAGCACCTCCTGGACGTACCGCCGCTCGTCGAACCGCTCGCCCACGCCGACGCCCCCGCCTCCCGGCTAACTGACCTGGACCTGGGAGAGAGCCCTGCGTGAGCGGGCGACCTCCTCCTCGGACATGCCGCCGATCTGGATCTCCAGCTCCAGCATCTCGCCCGACTCGTGCTCCCGCGCGGTGACCCTGAGCAGGCCGGAGGTGTCCAGCGCGTAGGTGACCTCGAACGGCCAGCCCTCCGGCTTGCCGGGCGGGATGCGCAGCATGCCCTCGGCGATCTTCTCGTTGTCCTCCATCTCCTCGGACTCCACGCTGCCGGCCTGCTCCATGACCTCGATGTCCACGCCCGACTGGTTGTCGTCGAGGGTGTAGAAGTCCTTGGTGACCGAGGCGGGCAGCGGGTCGTCCACGTGCACCAGGTGCGACACCGAGCGGCGGCGGGTGTGCTTGTCGGTGATGACGATGCCGAACGACCGTGAGGCGACCGTCCTGATCGTGCGTCCCGCGATCTGCTCGCGCTGGTCGGCGGTCAGGCCGGCCTGCGCGGCTAGGTCCTCGGCCCTGCCCTCCTCGCCCGACCGCAGCAGCCGCCGGTAGACCTCCTCGAACGCGTACAGGGCCGCGCCCTTGGCGACCGCCAGGTCCGGGTCGTGCACGCGCGGCGTGAGCCCGAACTCCTCGCGCAGCGCCTCCTGGACGGCCGGCATCTTGGTGGAGCCGCCCACAAGCACCAGATGGTCGAATTCGGTGGCGCCCTTGGACCGGGCGGTCTCGATCGTGCGCCGGGTGATCTCGATGGTGCGGTCGAGCAGGTTGCGGGTGAGCTCCTCGAAGCCCTCCCGGGTCATCTCGACCTTGGCGACGCGGCCCTCGTGCATGACGCGCACCACATGCTGGGTACGCGCCGACAGGGTGCGCTTGAGATCCTCGGCGTCGCGGCGCAACTGCTGCTCGGTCTGCTTGTCGCCCAGCGGGTCGCCGACGTCCGGGTGCTCGGCCCGGAATCGCCCGGCCAGCTCCTCGGCGAGCTGATCGTCCCAGTCGGCGCCGCCGAGCTCGTGGTCGCCGTCGGTGCACACCACCTCGATGTCGCCGCCGGACAGCCGGATCACCGTGGTGTCGAAGGTTCCGCCGCCCAGGTCGTAGACGAGGATCGTGTGGTCCTCGCCCGGGTTGAGCACGCCGTAGGTGATCGCGGCGGCGATGGGCTCGGAGATGATGTCGATCACGTTCAGCCCGGCGATCAGCCCGGCCCGGCGCGTCGCCTCCCGCTCCGCCGCGCCGAAGTACGCCGGTACGGTGATCACGACGTCCTGGACCTCGTCGCCGGTGGTCACCTTGGCGTCCTCGGCCAGCTTGCGCAGGATGAGCGCGGAGATCTCCTCTGGGGAGTAGTCACGGCCGTGCATGCTGTGCGGCACGTCGTGCCCCATGTCGCGCTTGATCCGGCTGACCACGAGATCCGGTTCGAGCACGGCGCTGTCCTTGGCCGTGGCCCCCACGATCACGTTGTCGGGCGACTCGAAGAACACCACCGAGGGGGTGGTGTCGGTCCCCTCCTGATTGCGCAGCACCGTGGGCCGGCCGACATCGTCCACATAGGCGATGCAGGAGTACGTGGTGCCAAGGTCGATCCCGTAAACGGCCATCTGCTATCCGTCCCCCTCCTCGCGTCCACCGGCTCCCAGGACCGATGCGGCCCCGGCCCCGGTCGCTGCAGTGCCCGTGCCGGACGTTGTGGTTCCGGTCCCGGTTCCGGCCGCGGTCCCGGTTCCGCTCTCGGATTCGCTCCCAGACCCGAATTCGCCTTCGGACCTGGATCCGCTCCTGGACTGGGTCACAGTCCCCAACTCGGATACGGTCCCGGCGCCGGTCGTGGTTGTGCCGTCGGTCTCGGTTCCGGTCGTGCTTGGGCTCGTGGTGCCGGTGTCGGTCCCGCTGGTGGTTCCGGTCCGGGACTCGGCGGTCGTGGCGTCATTGCCGGTATCGGTTCCAGCCGTGGTCGCGGTGCCATGGTCGGCGATTGTGGAGTCGGTCGGCGTGGTCTCGGCGGCCTGCTCGGCACCGACGGCTGGGCCGTCATCGGATGCGGGTGCCGCCGTGGCCCGGGTCGGAACCTCCGGCTTGCCCGCCAGACCAGCAGAAGTGCCGAGAGCACCCACAGCGCCCACAGTGCCCGTAGTGCCCACAGCGGCCTGATTCGCCGCTTCGGGCTTTCGTCTGACACGTCCGACCACGACGTCGGCCTTTCGCGCCACCCGTTCGCGCACCGCACCCCCGGCTCCTCTCGTCACGCCCGCGAATCCGTCCGCGAGCACCTCGACGACTGTGCCATCCGCCTCGGGGGCGACGTCGGCGGTTCGCACCGGCCTGTGGATAACCGGGTCGTAAATGTCACCAGGGTTCACGGACACGCGTTCCGCGCCCGCCCGGCCGAGAACCTCGGCCACCTCGTCGGCCAGCGCTTCCAGCAGGGACGCGGCGTGCTCCGCGGACGGCGGCTCCTGTCGCCAGCGGGCCGCCTGCCGCCGCGCGTTGTCGTACAGCCGGTACAGACCCGCCCGCACCGGGGTGAGAGCCTCCTCCAGCAGTCCGTGCCGCAACTCCTGGTTCTCCGCGTGCAGCCGGTCGATCACCTTCTCCCGATGCGCGGCCCGCTCGTGCTCCCGGCGCATCGTCTCTTCCATCTCGGCCAGCCGCCGAGCCAGTACGTCGAGCGCCGAAAGCGGCACCTTCTCCTTTTCCGGTATTGCGTCGTCGTCCTCGGCGTCATCTGGAGGTGGCTCAAGGGGGGAAGAGGTCATATGCGTCCCGTGTGCCGGTAACTCGCTTTGCCGTACCCGACTCTAACTGTCGATCACCCATCCTGGTAGACGCTCGCCACCTCCAAACTCCGGTAAGCGACCATGTGATGACAGTGCGATTCACATACGCAGTGCAATGTCCCCATATGTGCAGAACTCAATTGGATCGGCCAATTTGTGCCCGCAGCCGACGTGGTTCGGCGATGATCGACAGGCTCGGCTGCTGAGTGGCTGGTGGCGCGCCAGGCCAGGGAGAGAAATCGGCTGCGGGCGAGACCACCTCGATGGCGCAGAAAGCTTCTTCGGCTGCAAGCCAGTGTCGCCGCGCGTCGGCACACCGGTGCGAGTGATGACGTGATCGAGACGAGCGTTTTCGTTGCTGTCGAAAAGTCGGACGTTTCGGCGAGGTGTACGCTGATGCCTTTCGGCGCACCGCGCGTCAGCAGCATGCGGAGGTCGGCCGAAAACTCCTGGTGATCATATCGGGGGGCGGGACTCGTAATGATCGTACCGTCGAGTGGCCCGAACCGGTGGGGTCGGGCCGGCGCTTCCACCTCCCGGCCGACGGCCCGCCGCGCTAGCCGTACAAGCTCGGGCGAAGCGGTGCGCTAGCCGTACCGGCTCGGCGAAGCGGCGCGCAGGGCGACCCGGCGCGCAGGGCGACCCGGCGCGCAGGGCGATCCGGTCGGCACCGAGCGGCATCGCTTTCGCAACATGGATTGCTGTTTGCACCGTAGTGCACGAGTATCCCACTGATCGAAAGACGCGTGGATTCTGGAGGTCCATGTGGTGCAGTGGTGTGTTGGGGTGGATCTGGGAACCAGCTTCTCGGCGGGGGCGGTCGCGGTCGAGGGCCGGGTGGACCTCCTGGAGATCAACGGCGACAAACGCGTCCCTTCCACGGTTCTGCTCAACGAGCAGGGGGTCATCGTCGCCGGAAGGGTCGCGCACCGGGCGTTGGGGGCGTATCCGGAGCGGGTGGAACGCAACCCGAAGCGATACGTGGGCAAGGGGACCATGCTGCTCGCCGGAGTGCCCGTGGAGGTGCGTGACGCCCTGGCCGCGCTGCTCAGGCTCTTCGTGGACGAGGGCCGGGCCCGGTTCGACCGCGTCGAGCCCTCGTGCGTGGTGCTCACCTGCCCGGTGGCCTGGGGCGAGGGCAGGCGCAGCGTGCTGCGTGCCGCGGGCGAGGCGGTCGCGCCGGAGGCGCGGATCGTGCTCGTGGAGGAGCCGGTCGCCTCCGCCCTGCACTACGCGTCGGCGCACCGGGTGAGCGGCGGCAAGCGGGTCGTGGTCTACGACCTTGGCGGTGGAACGTTCGATACGGCGATCGTCGAGGCGGACGGGGACGGATTCAAGGTCGTCGGCGAACCCGGGGGAGACGACGCCATCGGCGGCGAGGAGTTCGACGTACGGGTCTACGACCATTTCGGCCGGCAGGTGGAGCGGGTTAACCCGGAATGGTTCGCCGAGGTCGGCAGCAACCCCGACCGCCGGTACCTCGCCGCGGCGGCGAACCTGCTGGAGGAGGCCCGCGTCGCCAAGGAGACCCTGTCCACCTACGACACCGCCAGCCAGTACATCTCCGGCGCCGACACCGACGTCACCATCACGCGGGCGGAACTCGACGACATGGTCAAGGCCGACATCGTACGCACGGCGGATCTCGTCGGTGAGACGCTGGAGCGTGCCAACGTCGCCCCGGAGGACCTCGCCGGAATCTTCCTGACCGGGGGGCGCGAGCAGGATGCCGCTGGTCGACGACATCCTGCGGCAGCGGCACGGCGACCTGATCCGCATGTCGGACGACCCCAAGACCGTCGTCGCCCTCGGCGCCGCGCGGCTGGCCTGGAGCCTGGGGAAGAACGACCCCAGTGCCCCGATCCTGGAGGAGGTGCTGGAGGTCCGGTCCACCACCACGTGGCTCTACGCGCTCTGCGCCGACGAGAACGGCCATCACGTGCTCCGGCGGCTGGATCCGACCATCGGCGAGGCCGACCGCGAGGTGCAGTTCGGCCGGGTCGTGGACTGGGGGGTGTCGGACGACGGCATGGTGGTGGTCGAGACGAATCCCGGTGGCCTCCTGCTGCACACGCTGACGCCCGAGATGACCATTCGCTCCGGGCAGCGGTTTTCGGGCAAGCGCGGGGCACGGGTGCTGGTGCGCGGAGCCACCGGATGGGTGTTCTTCACCGACGATCGGGCCCGCAAGGTGAACCACGTCAGCGGCCTCCCCTGGGGCGAGGTCGGCAAGCTGACCGTCGTCGAACTCGACCTGCGCGCGTTCTTCGTCCAGGACGTCCCCGAGACGTCCCTGGGAGAGCAGGCGCAGTGGTTCGTGAACGAGGACAATCGGCAGCGGCGGCTGTTCGACCAGGACGGCCCCACGGGGAACGAGCCCGCGTCGGCGGTCGGTGCGGACGGCTGCGTCGTGGTCCTCGGCCGGTTCACCGGCAGGAGATCGCTGACCGGCGTCTACCGGACCTTCACCCCGTCGCAGGCGCTGTGCGTGCTCGCCCCCGGCGGCAAGATCACCACCATCGACCGGTCCAAGCCCAACTGGCTGCAACAGGTCCTGCTGTACGACGGCAAATGGTTCATCTCCACCAACGTCGGCCTGGAGATCGACGCCGCCCCGGATCCGGTGCGGGTGGTCGCCCCCCGCCCGCGCGGCGGCGCGCTGCGCTGGGTCCCGGCCGGCGGGCGCATGTACGCGGTGGGCATGGACACCGTCGTCCCTTCCCGAGGCTGGGCCGTCATGCTCTACGAGGCGGACGGCCGCGTGCGACTGCTCCACCACGAACAGCGCACGTCCCTGCTCGGACATCTGACGTCACGGGACAAGGCGGAGCGGCCCCGGCTGCTCGTCGACGGCGACACGCTGTGGATCGCGGTGTCGGGCCCGGACGGCACCTCGCGCATCATGCACGTCACCCCCGCCGGGGTCAGCGAGTTCCACCGCGCCCCGGGCTGGATCGAGCCGGTGGCGAAGGTGCCGCACGGGCTGCTGTGCCTGCACCGGCCCGACGCCGAACCGGGTGACGGGCAGGCAGAGCCGGCCGATCTGGTACGGCTGGTGGTTTAGTGCCTCGTGCCTTCAGCGCGGTGTGAGTTCGTGGACGGTTCGGTGGCGACGGGCAGGCAGAGTCGGTTGGTCTGGTACGGCCGGTGGTCTACTGTCTCGTGCCTTCAGTGCGGTGCGTAAGTTTGCGGACGTTTCGGTGGCGACGGGCGCGGAGCCGGAAGCGGCACGCCGCCCCGCCACCCGGACGTTCGGTCCGGATGGTCGCGAGGCGCCCGCCAAGGAACTCAAGCGCCGTATTTCCGGCGCGAGACACTAGCCGGTGGCCCCGTCGCCCAGCGCGTTGATGTCGGCGGCGATTTCGGCGCGTAGCGTCTCGGCCTGCCGGGCGAGCGCGGCGATCCGCGTCAGCCGTTCCCCGGCCGGCTCCTGCGCGGAACGGCCGCCGCTCCCGGCGATCAAGGACTTCAGCTCGGCGCGCCGGGCCTCCAGTTCCTTGCGCTGCTTGGCCAGCGCCTCGTCCGCGGCCTGCTCGACGGTGGCGCGCCAGGCGGCGGCCTCCCGCTGCAGCGCGAGCGTGAGAGCGGTCGCCGCCTGGGCGAACTGCTCGGCGAGCAGGTTCCGCAGCGCGGCCTGGTCCCGGTGCACCTGCTCCCAGGCCCGCCGCCGGCGCAGCACCTCGGCGGCCAGCACCGGCCCGACCAGGAGCCCGAGCGGCGTCAGGTGGGCGAGCATCAGGCCGATGGAGGCGGCCATCGTGGCGGCGGGGACCCCTTCCCGGAAGAGGTCGAAGCGCTGTGGAGGGGGTGTGTTGACCGTGAGGTTCCGCGGGAGGGTGGCGGGCATCGTCGCCCTGGCCAGGTCGACCTCCATCGGGTCGAGCCCCAGCGAGGTGAGGAAGTCGTTGAGCGTGCCGGAGACCAGGGCGGTCACCTCGTCGAGGGCGCCCTCCCAGGCCGCCTGCAGGGAACGTTCCACGCTGTCGGATAGCTCGGCCAGGTAGCGGTCGAGCTTCGACCGGGTGTCCAGCTCCGCGATCGCCCGGTCGTACGGCGCGCGCACCTGCGCCAGTTGCGTACGCACGAGCGTGGCGATCTCCTGGCCCAGGAACTGGTTCGCCGCGCCGTGCAGGCGTCGCCTGCGTGCGGTCGCAGCGAGGTCCTCCAGGGCCTGCTCCACCACGGCGAGGCGCTCGGCCGCCCGGCCCGGGGACGAGGCCGCGTCGTGGTCCTCGGCGGACGCGGCGAGCGCGGCCAGCACCGAGCGGGCCGCCGAGAGCACCGTGGCGCTCCGGGTGAGCGCCCGATCCCGCGCACAGCCGCGCAGGTAGGCCTCGAGCCTGCCCATGCCGCTGCGCGTCCGCAGGGCCTCGGCCCGTTCGGCCCGCCCCAGGGCGAGCTGGGCCGCCGCGGCCTCGCCGAGCTTGGCGCTGACGGGGAACCAGGGGGCGTCGAGCAGGGGCCGCAGTGCGTCGCCCGATTCCCGGACGAACGTCTCAAGGCGGCGCCGGTTCTCCTCCAGGAGGTCGCGCCAGTTCGCCGAGTCCTCCACCTTCGTCAGCACGAAGGCGACGGCCGGAATCCGTTGGACCGTCTCGGCGAGGAACTCCAGCTCGTGCCGGAGCACGGGCTGGTCTTGGGCGCTGAGGACGAACAGCAGGGCGTCGGCCCGCCGCAGCATCGCCATCGTCACCTGCCGATGGCCCACGGTCAGGCTGTCCACGCCGGGCGTGTCCACCAGGCACACGCCGTCGAGCAGCGGGCTCGGCACGGTGACGTCCACGCTCAGCACGGTGCGCCGCCTGGCCGGGTCACCCGCCACCGAGGCGTAGTCGGCGAGGTGTTCCGGATCGATCGGGACGTCGTCGGCGAGCTGATCGTGGACGACGGCGGTCAGGTTCTCGCCTCGCCGTACGCGCAGGTGGCAGTCGGTGGCGATGTCCGCGTCCACGGGGAGGAGGCCCGGCCGGCCCACCAACGTGTTGATCAGCCGGCTCTTGCCGCGTTTCTGGGCTCCGGCGACGACGATCGTCGTCTCGTCCTCCTTCCAGCGCGCCGCCGCCTGCGCCAAGGGCTCCGCCAGATCCGCGCGGCCGTACCGGCCCGCCAGCGCGTGCACCTCGTTCGCCAGGCGCAGCACCGCGGTCACACGTTCAGCGGTGGTTTCCATGGGTCGTGTCTCCTTGGGGGGCGTGGAGAATGGCCTGCGAGATCCTGGCGAAGGCGTCGCACACGGCCTCCACCGCGCGCCGGTCCCGCAGCGGCAGCGGGCGGTGCATGAGCGCGCGGAAGCGGGCGCTCAGCACCGCCGCGAAGGCCGCGACGTCCTGCGCGGGGGCGTCCAGGGCGGCCCCGACCTGGGCGGCGGCTCCGGTTCCCGTCAGCAGCCGATCCAGGGTGCGCCGGTCCTCGGCCGTCAGCAGCGCCGAATCCCGCAGCCGCCGGACGTGCTCCTCGTCGATCGGCACCGGCGGCACCGGCGGAAGCGGGGGCGCCGGGGGCGTCTCGGCGGGGGCCGAACGCGTGGGCGGCGCGGATCCCTGAGCGGGTTCCGGGGCGGTGGCCAGGTCCTCCAGTACGCGCAGGACGTCGCGGGCGCGCTGCCCGCCGACCCGGCCCTCGCCCAGCATGGCCAGCGCCCGCCAGCGCACCGACGCCGCGCGGGCCGCCTCGGCCACCTCCGCCGCGGTCGCCCCCACGGGCAGGCCGAGTCGCTCGGCCGGGTCGTCGGAGCCGGCCAGCCGCGCCAGTTCGGCGCGCATCTCGTCGTTCAGGACGAGCTGTCCGCGGCCCGCCGCCTCCAGCGCGCCGTGGATCAGCAGGCTGTGGAGTACGGCGGGGGCCTGCTGGGACTCCTCGAGCGCGGTGGCGAGCGTGCCGAGGATCGTGCGGTCGGATCCGAACGTCAGCGCGCGTGACAACCGGCGCAACTGCGCGATCGCGGCCAGCGCCTTGAGCTGCTCCGCGCGCCGCGTGAAGTGCGCGAGACCGGCCGCGACGGTGCCCGTGGGCGACGGCTCGGCCGACTCAAACCCCGAACGCTGCAGCAGGATCCGGTTGAGCGCCTCGACGCCGCCGGCCGTGCCGTTCCGGAGGGCGGTGACCGCCGTGCGGATGCCGTACCGGTGCAGGCGGCGCACCAGCTCCCGCCGTACCGGCGTGGGCACCGGGACCTCGGGCGAGTCGACGAAGTCGTCGAGGTCGAGCAGCAGGTAGTCGAGGTCCGCGTCGTCCAGCTCGGCGAGCGCCGACAGGGCCGCCAGCTCCCGATGCCCCAGCGCGCCGATGCGCGCGGTCTCCGCGAGCAGCCCGATCACCGGGACCACGTCGAAGACGGAGGCGCGCAGGTCCGCGTAGGCCCGGGCGGCCAGCCGCCGTGCCGTGGGCCACGGGTCGTCCTCGTCGCCGCGCCGGTCCACCTGGCTCAGCACGGCCAGGGTGTTGACGCGTGACATTCCGCACGCCTCGGTCAGGCGCCGGAACTCGGTGAGGATCTCGTCGTCGAATCGCTGGACGTAGCGCAGGACGTAGATCAACGCCTGGGCCTGGTCGTCGTCCTCGTCGGTGCCGAACAGCAGCCGGCGGGCGGCCCGCTCGTTATGGGCGGTGATGGTGTTCATGCCGGGCGAGTCGATCACCGTGACGGCGCGCAGCGCCTCGGAGCGCAGATGGACCCGGACGCGCATGACCTCGTCGACCGGCACCCCGAGGTCGGCGGGGAGGCGGCGGCCGGGCGCCAGGCGGGTCACCGCGATCCGGCCGTCGGCGCGCTCGATCTCGACGCGCCCGTCGTCCAGACCGTACTCGTACTGGGTGACGAACGGCGTGCACTCGCCGGGGGCGACCGTCGCGACGGGCAGGCCCAGCAGGGCGTTCACCAGGGTGGATTTGCCGCTGCTCACGGCGCCCGCGACCGCGACCTGGAGCGGTGCGCCGAGCCGGGCCCGCACCCCGTCGAGCCTTCGCCGCAGCCCGGGATCGGCCAGCCTGGCCGCGGTCGCGGCGCACAGTTCCCGCAGGTCGGCGGAGGGGTTCGCGCGCACCTAGAACTCGCCGGAAGCGTCGTGATCGACCCAGGGGCGGTGATCGGCCGAGAGGTGGTGATCCGCGTGCGGATCGCCCGCCTCGACGACGTCGAAGAGGGCGCCGTCGACATCCTCGGACCCGGGCTCCTCGGATTCGGCGTCGCCGAAGGCGAACGCCGCGTCGTCCACGTGGACGTCGGAGGGCTCCTCGCCGCCGAGGACGTGATCCATGGTGGCCGCGAACATGGTGTCGCTCTCCGCCTCGGTCAAGGGCGGCACCGAGTCGTACAGGAGCCGGCCGAACTCGGCCCGGTCCTGATCGTCCGGGTCATGATTACGGTCATGCATCAGGTGCATCCGCTGCGTACCGTTAAACCGTTCCATATGATCTCATCGACGCATGTCTCCGATGTCTGGAGATCGTCGGCTGGCGCACGGCCCTGCGGAAGACGACGATGAGGTCCTGCTCGACGCCGCCCGGTCCGGAGACGCGGAGGCGTTCCGGAAGTTGTGGGTTCCGGTGGAGAGGCGGGCATTCGCCCTGTGTTTCCACCTGACCGGAAACCGGGCGGACGCCCTCGACGCGCTGCAGGAGACGCAGATCGCGGTGTGGCGCAACCTGAACCGTTTCGAGGGCCGGTCCGCGTTCTCCGTCTGGGTGCTGGCGATCGCCCGCAACGCGGCGCGAGCGCTGATCCGCCGCAGGCCGGCGACGGTGGACCTGCTGTTCCCCGAGGCGGACGAGGCCGCCGGCGCGGGCATCGCGTTCGACGAGACGGTCGTCGCGATGGTGGATCTGCGGCGCGCGCTGGCCTCCCTGGACGCCTCCCACCGGGAGGCCCTGCTGCTGTGGGCGGGAGGGCTCTCGTACGAGGAGACCGCGGCCGTGCTGCAGGTGCCCCTCAACACGGTCAAAGTATGGATCTTCCGGGCACGGAAGGGGCTGCGCGAGCGGCTCGGGCGCCCGTGAGGCCGCGCCATCGGGGTCATCAGGGCCATCGGGGTCATCGGGGTCATCGCGGATCCATCCGGTAGACCGTCACCTTCGGCACTCGCACCACGCGGTCGCCGTCGGAGTATCCGCGCACCTCGGTGGCCGCGATCCTGCCGTCCAGCGACGGATCGTCTGTATGAATCATGTCGACAGCCTCGTGTATCCGCGCGTCAAAGCGCTGCCCGTCCGCCACGACCTCGTGGACGCCGACGGCTCGCAGCGCGTCAAGCAGCCGGGCGGCGAGCGCCGGATGCCGGTCCTCCAATTGATCACGGTAGCGGATGCACGCCGACACGAGGGCCTCGCGGCCGGGGTCGCCGCCGGAGAGCAGACGGTCGATCTGCTGGGTGACGGCCTGGCTTACGTTCCCTGCGGCCACCTCCCGCAAGGCCGCGGTCAGTGCGCGGTGGTCCCTTTCCGGGCGAGATGACGAGCCGCCCGGCCGCGCAGGAACCCGCTCGATCGTACGGGGGCGCGGGGGCGCCGCCGGGACCGTCGCCACGCGGGGGGGCGCCCATGAGGCGCGGCGCCGTACGGCGGGGATGACGGCCGCCGCGCCCGCCGCCAGACCCAGGGCCAGGGCGACGCCGGTGATGACCCAGGGGGCCGAACCGCCGCCCGTGTCCGGTGTGGGGGTCGGGGTGGGGGTGGGGGAGGCGGCCGTCGGCTGAGGTTCGAGGCCGGCCTTTCCGCCCGTCGCGGTGACCAACGGCGACGGCTTCTTACGCGACGGGGAGGGAGGCGGGGCCTTCGATGGAGCCACGGCTTGCGCCGACGCGGCCGGTGACGACGCCGGAGGCGCGGAGCCCTTCGGCGTCGGGGCGGTGACGCCGGACATCCCCGCCGTGAGAACGGCGCAGGCCAGCAGCAGAACGATGCCGAACAGCCGAGCCCACATCATGGCGCGTGTCTTTCCAGCAGACGGGACGGGCTCGGCGCCGATCTTCCCCGCGAGGTCGGATGGTTCACAGTCGATGTCCTCTCGTGGCCGTCGTCAGAGAGGATGCGCGCGGGCGAAGGATTGTTTCACCGGCGGCGGGCGCCCGTCGATCCGGGCGTGCGCGCGAAGCGGTTCGCCGAGAACGTGAAACAGAACGTGAAACAATGCCGGCACCCTTCGCATCTGTCTCTGTGACGCCGTACCCGTTCTCGCGCAAGGAGGCAGACATGGATGTGTTGGGCGGAGACCCCGGGGCCGGTTGGATCGACCTGGACGGCGATGGCGTCCAGGAGACATGGACGAGTGACGCCAACGGCGACGGGGTGGCCGAAACCCAGCTCACCGACGCCAACTTCGACGGAGTCGCCGACGTCCAGCAGTACGACACCGACGGCGACGGATTCGCCAACACCCGCTACGTCGACGTGAACTACGACGGAGTGGTCGACCAGGGGCTGTTCGACACCGACGGCGACGGCGCGTTCGATGCCCAGACCGTCGCGCAGAACGCCTTCGCCGGCGGGTCGTCCGGCGGGGCCGGGCCGTTCCCGGACTCGGGTGCGTCGGGCTCGACGCCGCAGCTCGACCCCCAGCTCGCCACCTTCCTCGACGCCCTCAACGCCGGCCAGGCGGACGCCTACACGGTCGTCAAGGGAACCATCGATCCCGGCTCGGTGTCCGCCGACGAGCTCGAGGCGGCTCAGCAGCGGCTGCACAACTCCGGGCAGAACACCTCCTTCCTGGAAGCCCAGGTCGCGGCCGACGAGATTCGCAACGACGTGGCGCGGGACACCCTCGAACGCCAGTGGGCGGATCAGGAGCGCGAGTACGCCGCGCAGGTCGAAAGGGAAGCGGAGCTCGCAGAGAGCCGGGCCGAATGGGCGGTGTGGGAGTCGCAGAAGGAAAGAGGGGTATGACTTCGCGCTCCCATCCGCTGTGATTCGGGAACCGACCCGGCGGCGATCGAGGGAGACGCCCGCCCGCGGTTTCCGGCTGCGCGCGGGCGGCGCTCGGGACCGTTCCATCGGGCTCGCGACCGTATGAGTGTCAACTTGTCACGACCGGCTCCGGGCCGGCCGTTCGTTCAAAAGGAGGCGGCACCATGGCCGTTCCCGGTAATCCGTGGCCTACGAGTGAGAAGTCCGGCGGAGCGCGGCTTCCGCCCTTATCGGACGCGGCCGGCGGGGAAGGCCAATATCAGGCGGCGGGCCGCGACCACATCTCGGCCATGTCGGTCCTGGCTCTGTTATCTGCCGGTTACCTCGTTATTTTCCCGAACATTTACGAGGTCTTCCACGTCCAGTGGAGCGGTAACCTGTCCTATGCCCTCTGGGCCCCCGCCCTGATCGGGGTCGTGGTGGCCCTCGTGGGCCTTTTGCGGAAGGAATATTCCGGCAAGGCGTTCGTCAGAATCTCTTTTCTGTACGCCGGCACATGGGGCATGCTTTTGATCGGCCGGCTGCGATGGATGGAAAACGTCGACCTGGCCGTCGGTGCCCTCTTCATCCCCGGCCTGGCCGGGGTCGCGCTGACCCTCGCGGGCTATATGGACAAGGAGTACTCCGGTGGACGGGCCGCGAGGATCGCCGCCCTCTACTGCGTCACTTGGCTGATGGGCGCGTCCGTCGTGCTTACGGACATCCGGGACAACACCTACTTGTTCTTTGAATACACGGTGCCCATCATTCCGTGCTTTGTCGCAATCGCGCTTGCGGTCGCCGATCGCCTACGGGGTGGTCGAAACGGTACGGCGATTGTGGTCGCCGGCAGTATGGCCGCGGTGGTGGTCGTCCAGGTGATCATCGCTTATTTCTTGCACGTCTCTTGACAGCGTCGCCTCGCACGAACGTGCCGCGCGAAATCGTCGGCGCCTCCGAACGGCCCGTTCTCGACCCACGAACGGGCCCGTTAACCCCGACAGGTTGGTGAAATGAACGTTCCGAGGGACTCGCGACGGCCGGATCACGGCGCGCCCGGCGGGTCGCAACTGCCGCCGTACGACCCGAACGGCCCCGCGACACCGCGCCCGTACCACCACGCGGGGCCCGGGCGGCCTCCGGTGATGTCCGTCATCGCCATCGCGCTCGCCCTCCCGTCGCTCCTCTTCTGGCTGTTGCCCTCCGGGTGGGGTTGGCCCCTCGTCGTCGCCGCCGTCGTCGGGCTCGCCGGGACGCTGATCGCCGTCCTCGGTCTCCGCAGGGGCGAACGGTGGGGAGGAACGGTCGCCGTCGTCGTCGGCACCGTCACCGTCGTGCGCGTGATCGACTTCGTGCTGATCTGGTAGGCAGGGTCGCGACGTCGATCGCCGATCCACAGGCGCCGGGTGCGGACGCCTTCCGGGCGCGGCGGCGGCATGGCACTCGTAGCCCTGCCCGCAATGTCAACCCTCTACCTGCTCATCCCATAATTGCGGTATGCGGGTGATGGTGATCGAGCACGAGGCCGACGCAGGGCTCGGATTTCTCGCCGGGTGGCTGCCCGCCGCCGGCGTGGAATGCGAGATCGTCCGGCCGTACCTGGGCGAGACGATGCCCGGCCGCGCGGCGGACGGCCTGATCGTGCTCGGCGGCGAGCCCTCGGCCTGGCAGGACGAGGACTACCCTTGGCTGCCCGCCACCCGCGACCTGATCGCGCGGTCGGTCGCCGAGGAGGTGCCCACGCTGGGCATCTGCCTCGGCGCGCAACTGATGACCATGGCCTGCGGCGGCACCGTGGAACGCGGGCGCCACGGCCTGGAGATCGGCATCGCCGCCATCGATCCGCTGCCCGCGGCGGCGGGCGATCCCGTCCTCGGGCGACTGCGGCCCGGCACCCCGGCGCTGCAGTACCACTACGACGTCAGCGCCGTCATCCCGCCCGGGGCCGTCCTGCTCGCCACCGGCGCGACCTACCCCCACCAGGCCTACCGCCTGGGCCCCGCGGCCTGGGCGGTGCAGTTCCACCCCGAGGCCACGCCCGAGATCTTCACCTCGTGGACCGCGGCGAGCGCGGACGGCCTCGCCGCGCAGGGGTACGACGTCGCCGCCCTCGATCGGGCGGCCGTGCGCGCCGGAGAGCGGCTGGCCGAGGCATGGCGTCCCCTCGCCGACGGTTTCGCCTCCGCCGTACGGCGTCAGCGGGAGTTCACGAGCCGGTGACCCGGCCGAAACAACGATGAAGCCCCCCTGCAATCGTGGACTGGAGCAGTGATGGCGCGATTACGGTCCGGGGGCGCTAACGACGGGCCGGAGTGAAGGGACTACTTTTGTCAAAGTGAACGCCGAGCCACGCATCGACACAACCGCAGGTAGGCTGGCCCGGCTCGGTTTCGCGGACGGAGCCCGAGCCGAGCGCCTGCTCGACGAACTCGGCCCCGAAGCGGTCGGGGACGTCGAGCTGCTGGAGGAACTGGTCGCCGCCGCCGACCCCGATCTCGCCCTGACCTCGCTGAACCGCCTCGCCGAACGCGACCCGAGCGTCCTCGGCGCCATGCGCGCCGACCCCGGCCTGCGCCGCCGCCTGATCGGCGTCTTCGGCGTGTCGGCCGCCCTCGGCGACCACCTCGCCCGGCACCCCGACCACTGGCGGCTGCTGGAGGACGGCGAGACGTCGCAGCGGCCGGGGGAGCGGGAGCTGCGCGGCGACCTGCTGCTCGCGGTCGGCGCCGACCCCGACGCCGACGAGCCCGTCGCCCGCGACGCGACCACCGAGACGCTGTCGGCGCTGCGCGTCGCCTACCGGGGCAGGCTGCTGCGCCTGGCCGCCAGGGACATCACCGGCGAGGTGACCTTCGCCGAGGCCACCGCCGAGCTGTCCGACCTCGCCGGGGCCGCACTGGAGGCCGGTCTCGCCATCGCCCGCGCCGAGAACGGCGACGCCCACGGCGTACGGCTCGCCGTCATCGGCATGGGCAAGTGCGGCGCCCGCGAGCTCAACTACATCTCCGACGTTGACGTGATCTTCGTGGCCGAGCCGCGCGACGACCTCGACGAGACCAAGGCGCTGCAGGTCGCCACCCGGCTCGCCCAGGGCATGATGCGCGCCTGCTCCACCAGCACGCCCGAGGGCTCGCTGTGGGAGGTCGACGCGGCCCTGCGCCCCGAGGGCCGCTCGGGGCCGCTGGTGCGCACCCTCGCCAGCCACCTCACCTACTACCGCCGATGGGCCAAGACGTGGGAGTTCCAGGCGCTGCTGAAGGCGCGCCCGGTCGCTGGCGACCTGGCGCTGGGCGAGGAGTACGTCGCGGCCGTCAACGACCTGGTGTGGCAGGCGTCCAAACGGGACAACTTCGTCGAGGACGTGCAGGCCATGCGCCGCCGCGTGGAGGCCCATGTGCGCGCCGACGAGGCCGAGCGGCAGATCAAGCTCGGGCCGGGCGGGCTGCGCGACATCGAGTTCGCCGTGCAGTTGCTGCAGCTGGTGCACGGCCGTTCGGACGGGCTGCTGCGCCGGCGGGCCACGCTGTCGGCGCTCGCGGCGCTGTCACGTGGGGGATATGTCGGGCGGGAGGACGCCAAGGCGCTCGCCGAGGCGTACACGTTCCTGCGCCAGGTCGAGCATCTGCTGCAGTTGCACCGGCTGCGCCGTACCCACGTCGTCCCCACCGGCGTGATGGACCTGCGGCGGCTCGGGCGCGGCCTCGGCATGACCGTCGATCCGGTCGGCGAGTTCACCACGCGCTGGAAGAGGCACGCGATGGAGGCCCGGCGCCTGCACGAGAAGCTCTTTTACCGGCCGCTGCTGCAGGCCGTGGCCCGGCTCCCCGGCGAGGACTCGCGGCTGTCCACCCACGCCGCCGTGGCCCGGCTTGAGGCGCTCGGGTACGCCGACCCCGAGGGGGCGCTGCGGCACATCGCCGCGCTGACCTCCGGCGTGTCGCGGCGGGCGGCCATCCAGCGCACGCTGCTGCCGGTCATGCTCGGCTGGTTCGCCGACGCCCCCGACCCCGACGCGGGGCTGCTGGGGTTCCGGCAGGTCAGCGACAAGCTCGGGGCCACCCCGTGGTACCTGCGGCTGCTGCGCGACCAGACGGCCGTCGCCGAGCGCATGGCCCGGCTGCTCGGCACCAGCAAGTACGTCACCGGCCTGCTGCTGCACGCCCCCGAGGCCGTGGCGATGCTCGGCTCGGACGCCGAACTGGAGGCGCGGCCGGTGTCGGCGCTGCTGGCCGAGGCCGCCGCGACCGTGCAGCGGCACGAGGGGGACGCCGAGACCGCCGTCAAGGCCGTGCGCGCGCTGCGGCGGCGCGAGCTGTTCCGGCTGTCGGTGGCGGGGCTGATGGGCCACCTCGACATCGAGCAGGTCGGGCAGGGCCTGTCGGAGCTCAACGACGTCACGATCCAGGCCGCGCTCGACGTCGCCATCGGCAAGGTCATGGCCGAGCGCGGCGGCCAGACGCCGACGCGGATCGCCGTGATCGCGATGGGACGGCTCGGCGGATACGAGTGCTCCTACGGCAGCGACGCCGACGTGATGTTCGTGCACTCGCCGGTCGAGGGGGCCGCGGAGAAGGACGCCACCGACGTCGCGCACGCCGTCGCCAACGAGCTGCGCCGGCTGCTCGCCCTGCCGGCGCCCGATCCGCCGCTGCTCATCGACCCCGACCTGCGCCCCGAGGGACGCCAGGGCCCGCTGGTCCGCACGCTGGCCTCCTACGCCGCCTACTACGCGCGCTGGTCGTCGCCCTGGGAGGCGCAGGCGCTGCTGCGTGCCCGATTCGCGGCCGGGGACGCCGACCTCGGGCGCGAGTTCACGGCGATGATCGACCCGCTGCGGTACCCGGCCGACGGCATCACCCCCGAGGCGCTGCGCGAGATCCGGCGGCTCAAGGCCCGCATGGAGGCCGAGCGGCTGCCCCGCGGCGCCGACCCCAACCTGCACATCAAGCTGGGCCGCGGCGGACTGTCGGACGTCGAGTGGGTCGCCCAGCTCATCCAGCTCAGGCACGCCTACCGGGTCCCGTCCCTGCGCACCACCCGCACCCTGGACGCGCTGCGGGCGGCCACGGCGGCGGGCCTGCTCGCGCCCAAGGACGAGGAGATCCTCGCCGACGCCTGGCGCTTCGCCTCCCAGGTCCGCGACGCCATCATGCTCGTGCGCGGCCGGGCGGGCGACGCCGTGCCCGCCGACGTCCGGGAACGGGCCAGGGTCGCGCGGGCGCTCGGCTATCCGCCCGAGGGCTCGGAGGACTTCGTCGAGGACTACCGCCGCGCCACCCGCCGGGCCCGCCAGGTCGTCGAGCGCGTCTTCTACGAGGGCTGACCGGCCCCGCGACCTCGGGGAAGGAGAGGCCCCGGCAACGAATGCCGCGTGTTCTTTCCGCACGTGTTCCCCGGGCGCCTTCCGGTTCTCCGCACGTGTTCTCCGGGTGTTTTCCGGGCGCTGCCGCGGGCTCCTCGAACTGACGACCGTCGACCCCGGCAGTGTGCGCTCACCAGCTGAAGGAAGACTTCCCAGACGGTCAGCTGTTCCGGTCTGCCTGGTCCCGACCCTCCCTGGAGGATTGCCGCAACGACCTTCTGATGGATCTCGGCGTCTCCTTGTCGCAGACTCCGCCCAGTCTCGCTGGCAAGAGTGCGTTGTTCCGGTCCGGGTGCTGTCCAGGTGCTCTCCGGATGTTCTTCCGGGTGTCTTCCGGGTGTCTTCTGGGCGCGTCCACAGAGTCGGCGCACGCCTGCCTGCCGCCGCCTTCCTCCGGCCACGAGCCGGGGCTCCGGCATCGCGTACGGGACATATCGCGATTTCAGGGACGTTTCCCCGGCGCATTTCCTTCGCGGTTCTTTCCGCATTGCGGTAATGATTGCCAAGGGTGTATCACGGTTCCGGTGATTCCCCTTGATATCCGTTTACGTTGACCTCGCGATCGGTCTCGTCCTGGCCTTCCTGCTGCTGTCGCTGCTGGTGAGCGGCATCAACGAGGGCCTGGTACGGCTGCTCAGCGTGCGCAGCAAGTTCCTGTGGGCCTACCTGCGGGACACCCTCGACGGCGGGCTTCAGGCGAACGACCCGAGGACGCGCGTCCTCCGCGTCCTCACCCGGGTCATGGAACGACTCTGCCGCCTGCCGTTGATCGGCCGCATGGCACGCAGCGTCTTCCGGGATTTCGTGGCGGGAAGCGCCAGATCACGGCTGCCGACGACCGTCGCCGGCGTTTTCCTGAAGTTCCCGTTCACCCGCGACCCCCGCCCGGTGTTCAGCGACGAGCCGGCGCCGAAGGAGATCCCGATCACGGGATCGGTCGCCGACGCCGTCTACGAGCGGCTCCAGGAGATCGACCACTACAAGGGCGGTAAGACCGCGATCTCCCAGATTCCGCCCGAACGCTTCGGCGTCGCGGTGATGGAGCTCGCGATGGGGCACGGCGGCGTACAGCCCCTGCTGAACCGGCTCAGAGACCAGGGCAGCCCACTGTTCCGTCCGCTGCAAAGCGTGTGGGAGAGCGTCTCTGACGACCTGGACGCCTTCCGCGCCGGCGCTCAGCGATGGTTCGACGGCGAAATGCAGCGCCTCACCATGCTCTACCGCCGGTATGTGCGCTGGGTGGTGGCGCTGATCGGCCTCATCGTCACGCTGGCCTTCAGCGTGGACTCGCTGCAGTACGGCAAGGAACTGCTGAACGACGCCGCCCTCCGCAGCACGGTCGCCGCGTTCGCCGACGCCGGAACGGAACAACTCACCTCGCTGCGGGACATGTGCGCCGGCACCCCGGAGAGCACCGACGCCTACGCCTGCGTCACCCAGGTGCTGAGCACGCCCGCGTTCGTCGAGGTCTTCGGCAACGGACCGCTGAGCCTCACCCTCCCCGACAGCGGCACCCCGCACATCACCTGGAACGCCGCCGCGTGGTGGGACAGGGTCACGATGCCCGAGCACTGGCCCGGCTTCCTGATCACCTTCATCGCCCTGCTGTTCGGCGCCTCGTTCTGGTGGGACGTCCTGCGCCGCCTCACCGGGCTACGGCCACGAAAGGACGCCGGCGGCATGTGACCACGTGCCCACTCTCGGATACGTGTTCGATTCTATCCACAGCCCCGGAGTTATCCACAGATCGCCTCCCATCCACTCGCGCAAGCGTTCGCATCGGAGAGAGTGTGCGTTGTCCACCGCAGCGCCCACCCGAGAGGCACCCGATGCCCGCCACCCCGCCCTCCGCACCCGACCCGTTCGACCCGCCGTCCCCGCCCCCGACGTCCACGCTCCTCGTGCCCGTGCCCGCGAAGGTGAGCGCGACCTATGTCGTGGCCGCCCCCGAACACACCCTGCCCGACCCCGCGGGCGAGATCGCCTCCGCCCTCGCGGACGTGCCCTTCCCCGAGGGTCGGGAGCCGTTCACGATCACCGTCACCGAGGCGACGCAGGACGACCCCACCCTGGCGTGGGCCTGTGAGATCCTTTGCTGCCCCGACTGCTCCCCAGGCGCGGAGCACCTGCTGGGCACGCTACTGAGCAAGCCCCGGCAGCGGCACCTCGTGGTCACCGCTACGACCGCCCCCGGCTGGCCTCCATCCCATCTGTACGCGGCGGCGAAGGCGGTCCACGCCCTCGCCGAGGCAACCGGCGGCATCCCACTCGACGCCGAGGCCCCCCGCCTGCTGCCATCGCGGTGGCGACCCACGCCGCCGGCCGGCCCCGAGGCGTTCGCGTCGGCCGAATGGATCTGGATCGGCGTCAGCCCCGACCGAGGCGGCTCCGCGCTGCTCACCACCGGCCTGACCCGCCTCGGCCTGCCCGAACTGCGCGCCGAGGCCGTACCCCCCACGCACGTCGCCGCGTGGACCCGCCTGTTCAAGGCCCTCGCGCAGGTACTAACCCGCCGCCTGTTCACCGGCCTCGCCGCCACCCCGCCGGGCCCCGCCACGCTCGTCGTACCCACCGAACTCGTGGTGATGGCGGCCGACGCAGCGGCGGCCGAGGGCATCCTGCCACCACGCGACCCCCGAGCAGTCACCGTACGGCTCGGCTACGGCCCTCCCTCTCCTCGCGTCCCCGTCACCCACCTCACCGTCACCGCCCACGAGCGGGAGCCCGTCACCTGGGCCGCCGAGGAAGGCCCGCCGCTCCCGGACGGATGACCACCCACGACGCCGCTCCAGGCGACGAGACCGCCCACTCACCAGCGGCCACCCGACCCCGAGTCTGCCTGATCAGACCGACCCGCTAGCTCCCATTAGGCGATGGTCGCCTCCCAGCCCCCACGCTGCAGGTGGATCGTCCCGTCCGGCGTGATGCGCACGTTCGCGCCGTACAAGGGCAACGAGCCCTTTTCCAGCCAGTAGTCGCGGGCCTCGTCCAGGAAGTCCCACAAGCGGCGGGGTCCGCCCTGGTGGACGACGCCGGGATCCTTCCTGGTCTGGACGGCTCGGGCCCACGACCCGTCCTGGTGCACCATCATCTCGGTCCGGGTGTCGCCCTCCTCGTCGAACCAGAATGCGACGCCGGGCGCGAGGATCTCCACCATCGAGCGCAGCTCCCAGGCGTTCTCCAGGACGTTGATCACCGGGTACCGCGCGGTCGAGACGTGCTCCCCCTCGGCGGTGCGCGCCGTCTCCCACAACGCGTCCAGCTCCGGCGGGTAGTCGGTGCCGGTCCTGGTGCGCATGAACATCGCCCAGTCCCGCTCGACCTGTCCGACCGCGCCGCCGTCATCGGTCTTGACGGCGGACACGATGAGCGAGGTGTTGGTGATGGTGGTCACCAGTCGGCCGCCGGGGTTGAGCACGGCCAGCCAGGAGGCGGGGACGGGCCGCACCGACACCATCGCCACGATGCGATCGAAGCTCCCCGGGATCGGCCCGGTGGCGTCCACGGTCGCGACGTGCGGGTGCAGCCCGAGCTCGCCCAGTCGCCGCGCGGCGGTCGTGGTGAGGTAGTCGTCCACGTCGACGCTGGTCACCTGCCCGTCGCCGAGCAGGTGGCAGAGCAGGGCCGCGCCGTACCCCGAGCCGGTCCCGACATCCAGCACGGCGTCCTCAGGCCCGATGCGGGCGTGCCGGTACATCTTCAGCACCAGGCCCGGCAGCGTGCTGGAGGAGGTGGGCCAGCCACGCGGCTTGTCGCCGGGTTTGGCGTGGTCGGCGTGCAGGGCGCCGATCCTCGTCACGAGCGTCTGATCGCGGAAGGCCGACTTCAGCCAGGCCGCCTCGTCGGCCGGGCCGTGCCGCAGTTCCCAGCGGCCGCTCCTGCGGGCCCACCAAGATGGGACGAACAGGTGACGGGGAGTGTTCGCGACCGGGTCACGCCACCGTGAACCCGGATGGGTGACCTGCTCGGCGAGGTGCTGCGCGTGGGTCTGCCAGTTCATGCCGGTCAGTCTGCTCCTCGATACGGGTGAACTTCACTTCCTGGTCCGGGCGAGGTCGACCGGCCGCGCGGGCAGGACGAGGGCGTCGCCCTCACATAGGGTCTCGGCCGGCGCGCAGTCGCCGCCGTCCGAGGCGGGCTTGCACTCGGAGCCGGAGGCCGGTCGGCAGTCCGCGCCGATGCGGCGGGGCACCTGGCCCAGAAGGTTCTTCGCACGCGCCGTCGTCGATCTGGGCGGCGAACTGGATGTCGTCGTCCCGGCCCGCGAGTATCGCGAATGCCTGCCCGTTGAGGCGCATCCCGGCTACGACGACTTGATGCGGCACGCCGTACGGGTGCATCGTCTCGACTTCGTCGAGTCCACGTCTGAGGCGCACATGGAGGCCAGCCACCTCATGCTCGACAAGGCCGACGAGCTGTACGCGGTCTGGGACGGCAAGCCGGCCCGAGGGTACGGGGGAACCGCGGACGTTGTGGCCGAGGCCCGCGCACGGGGGTTGGCGGTGCGGATTATCTGGCCGGAGGGCGCACAACGCGATTGAGGTCAGGACCTCGGTGTACCGGTGACTCACCAGCAGGAACGGCCCGGCATCACGATTGACGCCGGGCCGTTCTGTTCCGGTTCTGTTCCGTCTGACGTTGCTCGGCAACGCCGGGAACAACAACTAGCGACGAGGTTTTTCCAGCTCAGCGCCCGTGTCTGGGGAGATCGCCAAGGCCGGAAACGCCACCGTCATACGTCGTAGTAGAGCTCGAACTCGTGCGGGTGCGGGCGGAGGCGGATCGGGTCCACCTCGTTCTCGCGCTTGTAGGAGATCCACGTCTCGATGAGGTCGGGCGTGAAGACGCCGCCCTCAAGGAGGTAGTCGTGGTCGGACTCCAGGTTGGTCAGCACGGCGTCGAGCGAGCCCGGAACCTGCGGGATGTTGCGGGCCTCCTCCGGAGGAAGGTCGTACAGGTCCTTGTCCACCGGCTCCGGCGGCTCGATCTTGTTCTTGATGCCGTCGATGCCGGCCATGAGCATGGCGGCGAAGGCGAAGTACGGGTTGCAGGACGGGTCCGGCACGCGGAACTCGATGCGCTTGGCCTTCGGGTTCGACCCGGTGATCGGGATGCGGACGCACGCCGAGCGGTTGCGCTGCGAGTAGACCAGGTTGACCGGGGCCTCGTAGCCCGGCACCAGGCGGTGGTAGGAGTTCACCGTCGGGTTGGTGAAGGCCAGCAGCGACGGCGCGTGCTTGAGCAGGCCGCCGATGTAGTAGCGGGCGATGTCCGACAGGCCGGCGTAGCCGACCTCGTCGTAGAACAGCGGCTCGCCGTCCTTCCACAGCGACTGGTGGCAGTGCATGCCGGAGCCGTTGTCACCGAAGATCGGCTTGGGCATGAACGTGACCGTGTGGCCGTGCTGCAGGGCCGTGCTCTTGATGATGTACTTGTACAGCATCAGCTTGTCGGCCGTACGCAGCAGCGTGTCGAACTTGAAGTCGATCTCGGCCTGACCGGCGGTGCCCACCTCGTGGTGCTGCATCTCGGTCTCGATGCCCGCGTCGATGAGGTTGCGGACCATCTGCGAGCGCAGGTCGGTGAAGTGGTCCATCGGCGGCACCGGGAAGTAGCCGCCCTTGTAGCGCGGCTTGTAGCCCAGGTTGCCACCCTCGGTGGCCTTGCCGGTGTTCCAGGCGCCCTCGATCGAGTCGATGTAGTAGTACCCGGCGTTCTGCTTGGTCTCGAACCGGACGTCGTCGAAGATGTAGAACTCCGCCTCGGGGCCGAAGTAGACCGTGTCGGCGATGCCCGTGCCCTTGAGGTACTCCTCGGCCTTGCGAGCGACGTTGCGCGGGTCGCGGCTGTACGCCTCGCCGGTGAGCGGGTCGTGGACGAAGAAGTTGATATTGAGCGTCTTGTGCTGACGGAACGGGTCGATCACAGACGTCGTCGGGTCGGGCAGCAGCAGCATGTCCGACTCGTGGATGGCCTGGAAGCCACGGATCGACGAACCGTCGAACATGAGACCGTCGGTGAAGACGCTGGCGCTGAAGTTCTCCGCGGGGAAGGTGAAGTGGTGCGTCGTCCCCGGCAGGTCGGTAAACCTGACGTCGACGAACTGCACCCCTTCGTCCCTAATGAACTTCAGGACGTCGTCGGCGGAGTTGAACATCCAACCTCCAAGGGGCACGGGCTTGCAGGCTCGAAACTAGGCCGCTGCCGTTTCGACCCCGTGTCCCGTTTGTTTCGCAGATGTTAAGGGAGTGGCACATCCCGTTACTTCGGACCCTGAGTGATCCAGGTCACGAGGGGTACGACGCCGATTCGGCCGCTGCTTGGTCTATACCTATGCCGCCAGGATTCGCCACGCGGCCGTGCCAGGAGTCCTGCGGAACGACCCGCCGGGTGGAGCGGATACCTTGGGGGCATGAGCAGGCAGCCGCGGTGGACACAGACGTGGATCAGCGGCACCCCGGCCGCGGGTGCCGATTCCAAATATCCCGCATATCCCGGCGAGCGACTGGGGCTGCCGGAGCACGGCAGCGGCTCGGTCGCCGGAATCGGCCGCAGGCTCGGCGCGCTCATGGTGGACTGGCTGCTGTGCGTGTGGGCGATCGCGCAGGGACTGCTTCGCCTCGACGCCATGACCGCGTCATGGGTCGGCATGGCGATCTTCGCCGCCGAGTACATCCTGGTCGCGGGCACCACCGGCAGCACGCTCGGAATGCGCCTGTTCGGGATCCGGCTGGCCACGCTGACGCCCAGGCGGCCGTACTTCGTCGCGATCCTGATCCGTACGGTCCTGCTGTGCCTCGCCGTGCCGGCCCTGATCTTCGACCGCGACCAGCGCGGCCTTCACGACCGGGCCGCCGGAACCGTCGCCATCCGCATCTGACGTCCGTCGGATCCCTGCCCCGGTTACGGGCGGGTGCAGGGGTTACGGGCGGGTGCAGGTGAAGATGGCGGTGCCCGGGATGTGGCGTCCGCGCAGCGGGCTCCAGCTTCCCCACTCGCGGTCGTGGCCCTCCGGCCACTCGGGCTCGAGGAGGGCGGTGAGCAGCCAGCCCGCGCCGGTGATGGCGGCGACCCAGTCGCCGAGGGTGCGGTGGTGCTCCACATAGGAGGGCGTGCCGTCCTCGTCCAGCTCGACATAGGGCGAGCGGTCGAAGTACGAGCGGTCGGCGGTGAGGCCGTTCGGGCCGGGATCGTCCGGGAACGCCCACCGGATGGGATGGCTGACCGCGAACACGAAAATGCCGCCCGGGCGTACCACCCGGCGAACCTCGGAGAGCACGGCCCGCGCGTCGGCCACGAACGGGAGCGCGCCGAACGCCGAGCAGGCCAGGTCGAAGGATTCGGCGGCGAACGGGATGCGGGCGGCGTCGGCCTGGACGGCGGGCACCGCCAAGCCGGTGTCGGCGTCGATGCGCCGCGAATGCTGCAACTGCCGGTGGGAGATGTCGAAGGCCGCGACGCGTGCGCCCTGGCCGATCAGCCAGCGTCCGCACTGTCCCGCCCCGCAGCCGACCTCCAGCACCCGCTTGCCGCGAACGTCGCCGAGAAGCCGCGCCCGTTCCTCGTCGAGCCCTTCGGGGCACCAGATGAATCCGACGTCGCGCAGGAACTCCCCGTGCTCGGCCTGGTACTCGTCCGCGGTGGCGTCCCACCCTCGGCGGCTCGCTCTCGACGTCTCCGCTTCGGACAACGTCCGTCGCGTCACCCGGATGGAAGGCTCCTCGGTCATGTCACACCGTTCGCTTGGTGACGGCGCGAGTTCGGCCGCCGGTGGTCGTTCCGTGGTCGTTTCACGGTCGGGACGGCGAGGGTCAGCGACCCTTCGGCATGCGCGCGCCCTTGGGAATACGGGCTCCCTTGGGCAGCGGGCCCTTCGGCACCGGCAGCGTCTGGGGGAGGGCGCGTAGACGGGAATTGACCTCGGAGACGGCCGGCTTCTTGAGGTTGCGCGGCAGCTTCATCAGGTGGCGCTGAAGCTTGCGCAGCGGAATCTGACCTTCGTTGTCGCCGCACTGGATGTCGTACACCGGCACATCCAAGGCGACGCGCTGAACGCGCTTCTTCTCGGCTACGAGCATGCGCTGCACACGGTTGCCCGGCCCCTCGGAAACCAGGATGATGCCCGGATAGCCCACCACCCGGTGAACGACGTCACGGTCCCGGTTCACCGCGACGGCCGGGGTCACCTGCCAGTTGCCACGCATACTCTGCAGAATGGCGGCGGCGGCACCCGGCTGGCCCTGCAGCAGCGTGTGCTGCGCACGCTGTGCGAGCTGGCCGAACACCAGCAACCCCACGGTCAGGGCGAGCATGATCCCAATGATGATCATGTAAACAAGCCAGCCGGTGAGCACACCGATCAGCACGCACAGCAGCAGCGTGCCGAGTGCCGACAGATAGACGATCGGCATGCCCTTGGGGTTGGCCTGCTTGATGATCTGAGCGATCATCCGGAGTTGCTTGATGCGGCCCGGGCGATCTTTGGTCGCGGGGTCGGCGGGCTTCTTCGCCATATCCCGAAGGATACAAATTCCTGGGGGTGTTCGGGAAAACGGGCCGCCTCGAATACCGGTGTCAGGAGGTTCCAGCGCCCCGAGCCGAGACCGGTCGCCGCCGCCCTGACGCGGGCACGGGCTGCGCGGCTCTCCGACCGCTCGGACACCTCGGCTACGCCGGATGGAAGAGATATAGGGTCGCCGGATTCCGGCTTCCGCGTCCCGGCAGCAGCCGGAAGAAGTGCCGGGCGCGGAACGTGAAAGGCGGGCAGGATCAAACTCGCGGAGGGGCCCGTGGCGAAGCCCGGCACGGAGCCGATGGAGATGTACGAAGCCCGATCTGATGCGCTTGTGTGTGGTCGGCTGGGGGTTCAGCTCTCGACAACCGGCAACCCAAGCCGCGGCGGAGGGGGCCACGTGGTGACATGGGGCGGGCCGTATGGCGTGGCTTCCCGTTCCGCGTCCCGGCAGCAGCCGGAAGGAGTGCCGGGCGCGGAATGCGGCAGGCCAGCAGGGTCAGGCGGGCTGGATGGCGTGGCGCTCGACGGCCTGGCGGTAGAGGCGGCCGGCGCGGTAGGAGGAGCGGACGAGAGGGCCGGACATGACACCGGCGAAGCCCATCTCCTCGGCCTCCTTCTGCAGTTCGACGAACTCCGTCGGGTGCACCCAGCGGGAGACGGGGTGGTGCCGGGGGGACGGCCGCAGATACTGGGTGATGGTCAGCAGGTCGCAGCCGGCCTCGCGTAGATCCCGCATGGCCTGGACGACCTCCTCGCGCTCCTCGCCCATGCCCAGGATCAGGTTGGACTTGGTGACCAGGCCCGCCTCGTGCGCGATCCTGAGCACCTCCAGGGAGCGGTCGTAGCGGAAGGCGGGCCGGATACGCCGGAAGATGCGCGGCACGGTCTCGATGTTGTGGGCGAACACCTCCGGGTGGCTGGAGAACACCTCCTCCAGCTGGCCCCGGTCGGCGTTGAAGTCCGGCACGAGCAGCTCGACGCCGCAGCCGGGCACCATCTGGTGGATGAGCCGGGCGGTCTCGGCGTACAGCCAGGCGCCGCCGTCGGGCAGGTCGTCGCGGGCCACGCCGGTGACGGTGGCGTAGCGCAGGCCCATCTGGCGTACGGACTCGGCCACCCGCCGGGGCTCGTCGGTGTCGTACTCGGCCGGTTTGCCGGTGTCGATCTGGCAGAAGTCACATCGGCGCGTGCACTGGTCGCCGCCGATGAGGAACGTCGCCTCGCGGTCCTCCCAGCATTCGGAGATGTTGGGGCAGCCCGCCTCCTGGCAGACGGTGTGCAGGCCCTGATCCTTCACCAAGGATCTGATCTCGTTGAAGGTGGGCCCGTTGCGCAGCCGGGTCTTGATCCACTCCGGCTTGCGTTCGATGGGGGTCTGGCTGTTGCGGACCTCAAGGCGGAGAAGCTTACGGCCCTCGGGGGAGACGCTCACGGTACCTCCTTCGGAGGCGTCGCGAGCGAGACGCCGCCGTGGTCTGTGGTCCGCGCGCTCACACCGCCCCCCTTGTCCGCACCACGGTGCTCGGTCACCTTCCCACCATATGCCCGTGCAGCGAATAGATCGGCACTGCCTCCCGCCGCCCCCGGCGGCCACGGCGTGCGATGCGTCACAGGGGGAGGAGGTCCTCCTCCTGCATGTCGACCGGCTCGGCGCCCAGGGCCTCGGCGAGGCGCTTCTCGGCGATGGGCATGACCTCGTCCACGGTGAGGCGGCGGCCCGTCTCGGCGGACAGCGAGGTGACCCCCGCGTCCCGGATGCCGCACGGCACGATGCGGTTGTACCAGCTCAGATCGTTGGCGCAGTTGAGGGCGAAGCCGTGCATGGTGACGCCCCCGGTCACGCGGATGCCGATCGCGCCGAGGCTGCGGTCCGGCAGGCCGCTGGCGGGGTCGCCGGTTACCCACACGCCGCCGCGCCCCAGCACCCGGCCCGCCGTCACGCCGAAGTCGGCGCACACATGAATGAGCGTGTCCTCCAGCAGGCGAACGTACCGGTTCACGTCCAGCGACGGGCCCAGCATGACGATCGGGTAGGCGACGAGCTGCCCCGGACCGTGCCAGGTGATCTTCCCGCCGCGGTCGACGTCGATCACGGGCGCGCCGTCGGCGGGCCGTTCCTCGGGACGCGTCCGTTTGCCCGCGGTGTAGACGGGGGCGTGCTCCAGCATCAGGCACGTGTCGCCGATCTCGCCGGACACACGCCGCGCGTGCACCTTTCGCTGCAGGCTCCAGGCCTGCTCGTAGGGGACATCCACCCCTAACCGGACGATGGCCAGCTCAGTCATGCCGATCTCCTCGGGAGCGGGGTCGAAGGAGTTCAGGAGGCGAGCAGGCGCGGCTCGATGCGAAGCTCCTTGACGCCGCCGGAGCCGTCACGCTCGATCTTGTACGCCGCGCCCTCCGGCTCGACGGTCACCGCCTGGACGAGCTCGGTGCCGACATAGTGCAGGCCCACGCCCTCGTCCGCGGCGTACCCCTCGGGCAGTTCACCCGAGGCGATGGACTCGTGCAGCAGGGGCCGCCGCTGCGGGTCGGAGTTATAGTGCACGCCACAGGAGTACGGCAGCAGCCCCATGCCCTCGGCCCAGGGCCGCAGGCGCGGGCCGAAGGAGTCGGTGTTGCCGCCCACGTGCCAGCACAGCGCCCCGGCGCTCTGCCCGGTCAGCACCACGCCGGCCCGCCACGCCTCGGCGAGGGCCTCGTCCAGGCCGTGCAGGCGCCACAGCGCCATCAGGTTGGCAACGCTGCCGCCGCTGACGTAGATCACGTCCTGTTCCAGCAGATACTCGCGCGGGTCGTCCACGTTGGGCATCGGGAAGACCGTCAGGTGGCTCACCTCGACGTCCCAGTCGCGGAACGCGCCGTACATCTTCAGCAGCCAGTTCGCGTCGTCGCCGAGGGCCGTGGCGAGCAGGCTGAGCCGTGGCCGGTCCTCCCCGGTCAGGTCCAGGGCGTACCGCAGCAGCCCCGACGGCTCCAGGAAGCCGTATCGAGGCGACGGCCGGAAGGACCCGCCGCCGATGGCGAGGATGTGGGACTGCCCGAGCCTGCTCATCACGCCTCCTAGAACGCGGCCGACCGTCCGCACCGTACGGCGGTCGCCGCCCACCCGACATCCGCGTCGCGATGCCACCCGACTTTACCCGCGTCGAGTCAAGGTCGCGGAGCCTGGTCGCGGGGAGTCGCAGGGAAACGAGAAAATGCCTGTTCGGCCCGATCGCCAGCCATGTGTGGCCTCCTCGCCCACGGGCGCGAGGTCGGCTGTGACCCGCACTCCACCGATCTTCCCGGCTCACCCATCTTCCCGGCGACGCATCTGCCGGTCGCCGGTGGGGAAGTGGTGTACGGGCGGGTTGGCGATCAGGGGTCGGGCGCGTGTCTGCGTCGCCGTTTCGCGGGAGGTCGCCTTGATGGCGGCGGGCTCGGTGATCGGGCCCGGGGCGGTCGCGCCTGCCGGTCGCCGGTGGGGTAGTGGAGTACGGGCGGGTTGGCGATCAGGGGTCGGGCGCGTGTCTGCGTCGCCGTTTCGCAGGAGGTCGCCTCGATGGCGGCGGGCTCGGTGATCAGGTCCGAGGTACTCGGACCTGCCGGTCGCCGGTGGGGAAGTCCGGTGGGGAAGTGGAATACGGGCGCGTTGGCGATCACGGGTCGGGCGCGCATCTCCGCCGCCGCTCGGAGGAACACGCCTCAACGGCGGCGATGACGGTGATTAGCCCGGGCGGTGATGCTTCCGGTCGATCACGCGGGGAGACCTCGCGGTCGCCGCCTGTTCGCGCAGGCGGCGACCGCGTTGGCCGAAGGCTGGCCGGATCCTCGGCCGAGGATCCGGGTGGAGATCAGCCGGGTTCGGCCGAGGCCGTGCAGGATCAGGCCAGGCCGAGTTGGGCCTCGAAGCGGCCCTCCTCGAGGCGACGCTTGATCGTGGTGAGGAAGCGGGCCGCGTCGGCGCCGTCGACCAGGCGGTGGTCGTAGGTGAGCGCCAGGTAGACCATCGAGCGGACCGCGATCACCTCGCCGTCGGGCGTGTCGAGCACGACCGGGCGCTTGACGACCGCGCCGGTGCCCAGCATGCCGACCTGCGGCTGGTTGAGGATCGGCGTGTCGAACAGGGCGCCGCGGCTGCCGGTGTTCGTCAGCGTGAACGTGCCGCCGGTGATCTCGTCGGGGCTGATCTTGTTGGTGCGGGTGCGCTCGGCCAGGTCGGCGGTCTTGCGGGCGAGGCCGGCGAGGTTGAGGTCGCCGGCGTTGTGGATGACCGCGACGAGCAGGCCGCGCTCGGTGTCCACCGCGATGCCGAGGTGCTCGGCGTCGAAGTAGGTCACCTCGCCGGTCTCGTTGTTGATCGTGGCGTTGAGCTTGGGGTGCTGCTTGAGCGCCTCGACCGTGGCCATCTCGAAGAACGGCAGGAACGACAGCTTCACGCCCTCGCGGCGCTGGAAGTCGGCCTTGGCCTGCTCCCGGAGCTTCGCGATCTTGGTGACGTCGACCTCGACCACCGTGGTGAGCTGCGCCGAGACCTGCAGCGACTCCATCATCCGCTTGGCGATCGTCTGCCGCAGGCGCGACATCTTCTCGGTACGGCCCCGCAGCGTGGTGTCCACCGCGACGGGCTCAGGGGCGGCCGCGGAGGGCTGGGCAGCGGGGGTGGCGGGCTGGGCCGGAGCGGCGGCGGGGGCGGCCGCCGCGGCCGCCTGGGCGGCGCGCTCGCGCTGTGCCCGGGCCGCCTCAAGCACGTCCTGCTTGCGGATGCGGCCGCCGACGCCGGTGCCGGTCAGCGTCTCAAGGTCGACGCCGTGCTCGGCGGCGAGCTTGCGGACCAGCGGCGTGACGTACGGGGCCTCGCCGGACGGGGCGGGCGCGGCCTCGGCCGCCGGACGCTGCTCGGGGACCGGCTGCGGCGCGGGCGGGGCCGGCGGCTGGTACTGCGGCGGGGCGGCCGGCTGCGGGATCGAGGAGATCGGCGGTGCCGGTGGGGGAGCCGGCTGCGGGGCGGGCTGCGGAGCCGGCTGCGGCGCGGGCGGGGCGGGCGGCGCCGGTGGCTCGGGCTGGGCCGCCGGGGCCGCAGGGGCCGCGGCCGGGGCCGCCGCGGCGGCGCCGCTCTGGTCGATGACGGCGAGCTCCGCGCCGACCTCGACCGTCTCGTCCTCACCAACGATGATCTTGGTGAGCACGCCGGACGACGGCGACGGGATCTCGGTGTCGACCTTGTCGGTGGAGACCTCGAGGAGTGGTTCGTCGGCCTCGACGCGGTCGCCTTCCTTCTTCAGCCAGCGGGTGACGGTGCCCTCGGTGACGCTCTCGCCGAGCTGGGGCATCTGTACGGAGACCGGCATGGTGTCCTGTGGCTCCTTCTATCGCATGTGTGGTGAGGGCACTTTTCAGTTGTGCACGTGCAGTGGCTTGCCGGCCAGGGCGAGCATGGCCTCGCCGACAGCCTCCGACTGGGTGGGGTGGGCGTGGATGAGCTGGGCGACCTCGGCGGGCAGCGCTTCCCAGTTGTAGATGAGCTGCCCCTCGGTGACGAGCTCTCCGATGCGGCGGCCGACCATGTGCACCCCGAGCACAGGGCCGTCCTCGGCCGCGATGACCTTGACGGCCCCCTGCGTCTGCAGAATCTGGCTGCGGGGGTTGCCGCCGAGGTCGTACACGAACTCGGTGATCTTGTAGCCGCGTTCCCTGGCCGTCGCCGAGGTGATGCCGACCGAGGCCACCTCGGGGTCGGAGTAGGTGATGCGCGGCACGCCGTCGTAGTCGATCGGCGCCGGGTTCCGCCCGGCGATGTGCTCGGCGACGAGGATGCCCTCGGCGAATCCGGCGTGCGCGAGCTGCAGGGTGGGGATCAGGTCGCCGACCGCGTACACGCCGGGCACGCTGGTGCGGCAGTACTGGTCCACCGTGACCGTGCCGCGCTCGATGACGACCCCGGCCTCCTCGTACCCGAGCCCGGCCGTGACCGCGCCGCGCCCGACGGCGACCAGCAGCAGCTCCGCCTCGAGCGTCTTGCCGCCCTCGAGGGTGACGACCACGCCGGTGTCGGTGGTCTTCACGCCCTCGAAGCGCACGCCCAGCTCGTACTTGATGCCGCGCCGCCGGAAGGCCCGCTCCAGCAGCTTGGAGCTGGACTCCTCCTCAAGCGGCAGCAGGTGCGGCAGCGCCTCGACGATCGTCACCTCGGCGCCGAACGAGCGCCACACGCTGGCGAACTCGACGCCGATGACGCCGCCGCCGAGCACCACCACCGAGCTCGGCACCCGGCCGAGGGTGAGCGCGTGCTCGCTGGTGATCACGCGCTCGCCGTCGATCTCCAACCCGGGCAGCGACTTGGGCGCCGACCCGGTGGCGAGCACGACGTTCTTCGCCTCCAGCGTCTGGCCGCCGACCACCACCCGGTTCGGCCCCGCCAGCCGCCCGGCGCCCTCGACGATCGTGATGCCCTTGCTCTTCAGCAGGCCGGTGACGCCCTTCCAGGCCCGATTGACGATCTTCTCTTTGAAGGCGTGCACGGCGGGCATGTCGATGCCGTCGAAGCGGGCCTTGACCCCGAAGGTCTCGCTCTCGCGGGTCTCGTCGGCGACCTCGGCGCTGTGCAGGAGCGCCTTGGTGGGAATGCAGCCCCGATGCAGGCAGGTGCCGCCGATCTTGTCCTTCTCGATCAGGGCCACCTTCTTGCCGAGCTCGGCCGCCCGCAGGGCGCAGGCGTAGCCGCCGCTGCCGCCCCCCAGGACCACGATGTCGAAGGGGCCGCTGCCTTCAGCCACGGAAATGCTCCTTGTCGGATGTCGGTGCGCCGTCGGGGGGCCGGGTCACGGCCGCTCCCAACGGCATCTTTTCACTTGCGCGCACGCGTTGTGACGGGCTTGACCGTCACTTCGCGTACCTGGAGGCGAGGCCGACCAGCGTGCGGGTGATCACGCCGGTTCCTCCCTTGGGGATGTATCCGTACGGCTCGGCCCGGTGGAACGCCGGTCCCGCGATGTCGACGTGCGCCCAGCGCAGCCCCTCGGGAACGAACTCGCGCAGGAACACACCCGCCGCGAGCATGCCCGCCACCCGGTCGGGGTGGACGTTGGCGATGTCGGCGACCGCCGAGTCCAGCGACTTGCGCAGCTCCTCCGGCAGCGGCATGCCCCACGCCGCCTCGCCGGCGGCGTTCGCGACCTCGACCACCTCGGCGCGCAGCGTGTCGTCGTTCGCCATCACCCCGCTCGTACGGTTGCCGAGCGCGACGATCTGCGCCCCGGTCAGGGTGGCCACGTCCACCAGCACGTCGGGCGCGTCCTGCGCCGCCCGGCCCAGGCCGTCGGCGAGCACGAGCCGCCCCTCGGCGTCGGTGTTGAGCACCTCGACCGTCTTGCCGCCGAAGGTGGTGAGCACGTCGGAGGGGCGCTGCGCGGTGCCGCTCGGCATGTTCTCGGCCAGGCACAGGTAGCCGATGACGTTGACCTTCAGCTCCAGCTTCGCGATGGCGACCAGCGCGCCCAGCACCGCGCCCGCGCCGCCCATGTCGGACTTCATCCAGTCCATCGACGCGGCGGGCTTGAGCGACAGGCCGCCGGAGTCGAAGGTGATGCCCTTGCCGACGTACGCGAGCGTCGCGGCGGCCTCCGGGTGCCGGTAGGAGAGCCGGACCAGGCGCGGCGGGCGGACCGAGCCCTGCCCGACCCCGATGAGGCCGCCGTAGCCGCCCTCCTTCAGCGTGGTCTCGTCGAGCACCTCCACGTCGAGCCCGACATCGGCGCCGCGCTCGGCGGCGATCTGCGCGAAACGGTCGGGCCACAGGTCCGATGGCGGGGTGTTGACCAGGTCGCGCACGAGCGTGACCGACTCGGCGAGCACGGTCGCCCGCCGCGTGGCCTCGTCGGCCCCGGACGCGGCGCTCAGCACGATCACCTCGCCCACCGGGTCCTTGTGCTCGCCGGTGGTGCGGTACCGGTTGAACGCGTACGCGCCGAGCAGGCCGCCCAGGGCCACCGCCTCGGCCTGCTCCGCGGTGGCGGCCGGCAGGGCGAGCGCCACGCGGGCGGAGCCCGCCAGGGAGCGTGTCGCGGCGCCGGCGGCGCGACGCAGCGTCTCCAGGTCGTAGGCGCCCCCGTCGGGCGCGTCCCCGAGGCCCACGGCGACGATCAGCGGGGCGGGCGACGACGCCGGTGCGGGGATCTTGGCGATCTCCCCGGCCTTGCCGGTGAAGCCCAGCGCGGTCAGGCTCGCGGCGAGCCGTCCGTCCAGGGCCTGGTCGGCGCTCTCGGCGCCGGGAGCCGGCAGCGGGCCGTCGGATGCGGAGTGCACGCCCACGACCAGGGCGGCGAGATCGCCGGGAACGGTGCCGGACGAGTCGAGATTCACGGTGGTCACGTAGCCCGATGCTAGCCCTGCTTTGCGCCTACTCATAAACAGGGGTTCATCCTACCTTCGCGAAAGCACTGATCTTGCCCCGGGCATGTCGTGATTGTCATGGCGTGAATGTGCGGGCGGCCTCGCCTCGTCAGGCGGTCAGCGCGCAGACGACGAGCGCGGCCGTCGCGGGTGCTTCGACCAGGGCGCCGAGCACGTCCCCGGTCACCCCGCCGAGCCTGCGTACGGCCTGTCGCCGCAGCGCTGCTCGTCAGGCGGTCAGCGCGCAGACGACGAGCGCGGCCGTCGCGGACGCCTCGACCAGGGCGCCGAGCACATCCCCGGTCACCCCGCCGAGCCTGCGTACGGCGTGCCGCCGCAGCGCCCAGGCCACGCCCAGGCCCGCCGCGACCGCGAGCACGTGTCGGACGGCGGTCCCGAGCAGGCCTGCCGCCCCAACCCCGGCGGCGAACGGCGCGGCGACTCCGGCCAGGACCACGACGACCGCCACCGCCGCGCCGGTGGCCGCCCAGGCCGCCCGGGGGCGTACGGTGCCCGCGACCATCGCGCCGAGGCCCTCCGGGCGGGCCGGGGGCACCGTCGGCAGGCAGGCCCAGGTGACCGCGAGGCGGCCGGTGACGCAGGCGATGACCAGCGCGAGCGGCCCCGCCCGGCCCAGCGCGGCCACCTGAATCAGGGCCGTGAACACCAGCGTCATCACCCCGAACGGGCCGATGTCGGAGCGTTTCATGATCTCCAGGGCGCGCTCGGCGGGCTTGCCGCTGCCCAGGCCGTCCGCCAGGTCAGCGAGCCCATCCAGGTGCAGGCCCCGCGTGAGCACCGCGAGCAGGCCGATCGCCAGGGCGGACGACAGCAGCGCGCCCGCGCCGGTGAACGCTTCAAGGGCCCCGCAGACCGCCCCGGCGATCCCGCCGAGGAGCAGGCCGACGGCCGGCGCCAGCGTCATCGCCCAGCCGGCGGTCCGCCGGTCCACCCGTGCCACCCGCACCGGCAGCACGCTCAGCGTCCCCACCGCCAGGCGCAGCCCGTCCACCACGTCGGACGCGGAGAAGGCCGGAGGGTCCGCGGGGCGGCCCGCGTTCGCCGTCACGTCGGCAGCGGAAGGAGACGCCCGGCGACGACCAGCGCGACCTCCTCCGACTCGGCGGCTAAGCGCTGGTTGAGACGCCCGAGCGCGTCGCGGAACCGCCTTCCGCTCGCGCTCGCGGGCACCACACCGAGACCGACCTCGTCCGACACCGCGACGACCGTGTGGGCGGTGTGCCGCCAGGCGTCCACCAGTTCGTCGCAGCGCCGCGCGACGCCTTCCCGTCCCGCCGCGGACTCCCACGCGTCGCAGGCGTCGAACACCGCCGCGAGCCAGGTTCCCAGCCCGTCGACGAGCAGCGCAGCGGTGCCGTCGCGGAGCATCCCGGCCACGTCCACGGTCTCCACCGTGCGCCAGTGCGGCGGACGCCGCTCCCGGTGCGCCCGCACCCGCGCTTGCCACTCGGCGTCGCCCACCCCGGACGGCCCGGTCGCGACGTACACCACCTCGGGCAGCCCGGCGAGCCGCAATTCGGCCTCGGCCGACTTGCCCGACCCGCTGCCGCCGAGCAGCAGCGTCCGGCGCGGACGCCGGTGACCGACCGGATTCGGCCATGCTCCGGGCGACTCGACGCCGCCCGCCCGCACCCGCGCCGTCACCATGGCGGCGGCCCGTGTGCGCGGTGTGCCGGGACTGCTCGTGTACGCCCGCGGGGTCGCCTCAGCGGTGGTCTGTGCGTGCGGTGTGTCGGGACGGCCCGTGTACGCCTGCAGGGTCACCTCGGCGGCGGCCTTTGTGTGCGGTGGGCCGGGGCTGCCCGCCCGCTCCTCTGGCGTCACCTCGGCGGCCTTTGTGTGCAGTGTGCCGGGACTGCCCGCCCGCTCCTGCGGGGTCACCTCGGCGGCGGCCTTTGTGTGCGGTCGGTCGGGGCTGCCCGCCCGCTCCTGTGGCGTCACCTCGGTGGCCTCTGTGTGCGGCGTGCCGGGACTGCCCGCTCGCTCCTGCGGGGTCACCTCGGCGGCGGTCCGCGTGTGTGGCGTTCCCACGCTGTTCGTTGTCGTCTGCGGTATCTCGACCATGCCAGGGCGCACCTCAAGCACGGTCTCGTCCGGCACGGACGTCACACCCCACATGGCCAGCCGCCGGGCCAGTTCCGCCTCGCTTGGCACGCGGTGGTCGATGCCCACGGCCACCAGCACGGTCCGCTCGTGCGCCACGCCTCGCCGACGCAGATCCCCCAGCCGCTCCGGCCGGTCGAGCACGTCGATGAGCACCAGGTCGCAGGGAGGGGTCGGTTCGCTCTGGGCGGAGTCCGCGGGAAAGGAGCCGTCGGGGAGGGGGAAGGCGTGCAGCAGTCGCGTCCCGTCCGGTCCTGTCACCAGCCAACCGTCGGCGGTGGCGATCACCGCATGGGAGGCATCGGCCGCCGCGTCGCGCCCGCTCGGCGCGCCCACTTCGTCCCCGCGCCGAGGGGCGGCCGCGTCGCGAAGCCTGCCGTCGTCACCGGATTCGCCCAGGTGGCCCGGCTCGCTCGCGTCGATCGACCGGTGTCCGTGGCCGGATCGCACCGGCTCGCCCGGCGACGGACGGCCGCCGACCGCCCCCAGCCGCAGCCGGTCGTCGACGACGACCGACAGGGGGCGGCGGTGGCCCGGCGGCACCCTGCCGCAGGAGGCGCACCGGCATCCGGGGACCGGCCAGCCCTCGGGACCGCCCGTCCCGGCGAGCCGTACCCGCATGCCTGCCGCCTCCCCGGGCCTGTGGTCGGATAGGGTCTGCTGCACCTGCCCGCAAGGAGGCGCGGCGTGACAAGACAAGGAGCGTAGAACATGGCCTGGCGGTGGCGTTACGAGGATGCACGCGGAGCCGAGGTCGTCGACCGCCCGCTGCCCCGCGAGCTGTTCTCCAGCCAGGCCGACGCGGAGTCGTGGCTCGGCGAGAACTGGAGCGACCTGCTCGCCCAGGGGGTCGAGCAGGTCACGCTCCTTGAGGACGAGCGGGTCGAGTACTCGGGCATGTCACTGCGCCCGGCGGAGTGAGCGCCCCCTAGCCCCGCTGGACCTACTTGGGCCCTACCTGAGCCCTACTGTGCACTACCGGGCCCTATCTGGGCCCCGCTGAGCCCTACTGGGGACGGGACCGGGGGCTCATCGCACGGGTCTTGCCGGGGTCGCGCTCCACCACGGGGTCGAGCACCTCGTCGATCCGCCGCAGCACCTCGGCGTCGAGGCGTACGCCGCTCGCCTTGACGTTGTCGCGCACCTGCTCGGGCTTGGTGGCCCCGACGATCGCCGAGGACACGTTCGGGTTCTGCAGCACCCAGGCCACCGCGAGCTGGGCGAGGCTCAGGCCGAGGTCGGCGGCGATCGGCTTGAGCTCCTGCACCCGGGTGAGCACGTCCTCCCGCAGGTTCCGCGAGACGAAGGTGGACCCGACCGGGTCGGTGGCCCGCGAGCCCTCGGGCGGCGGCTGGCCGGGCAGGTACTTGCCGGTCAGCACGCCCTGCGCGATCGGTGAGAAGACGACCTGGCCGATGCCCTCCTTCTCGCACAGCGGCACCACCTCGCCCTCGATGACCCGCCAGAGCATCGAGTACTGCGGCTGGTTCGACACGATGCGGTCGAACCCCATGCTGTCGGCGATCTTGAGGGCCTGGGCGATCTGGTCGGCGGTCCACTCGCTGACGCCCACGTACAGGACCTTGCCCTGCCGTACCAGGTCGTCGAAGGCCTTGAGGGTCTCCTCCAGCGGCGTCTCGTAGTCGAAGCGGTGCGCCTGGTAGAGGTCGACGTAGTCGGTCTGCAGCCGCCGCAGCGAGCCGTGGATGGACTCGAAAATGTGCTTGCGGGACAGGCCGCGGTCGTTCGGCCCCGGCCCGGTCGGCCAGTAGACCTTGGTGAAGATCTCCAGGGACTCGCGGCGCACGCCCTTGAGCGCGCGGCCGAGGACCTCCTCGGCCCTGGTGTTCGCGTACGCGTCGGCGGTGTCGAACGTGGTCACGCCCTCGTCGAGCGCGGTGCGCACGCACGCGGCGGCGGCGTCCTCCTCCACCTGGGAGCCGTGGGTGATCCAGTTGCCGTAGCTGATCTCGCTGACCATCAGGCCGCTGCGGCCTAGGTGGCGGAACTCCATGAACACATCCCATCGTCCGATAGCGTTGACCGTGCGTGATCCAGTTTCGCACTGCCCCGCGCGACGCTATCGAACGCGCCCACCGTTACTTCTGACGCCTACTTCTAACGCGTCGCCCGTTACGTGTTCGGCTACTTCTTCTGGGGGACCGGGCGGCCGCCGGGGAGCACGGTCGGCGGGGGGAAGCGCAGGCGGCGGATCTGCAGGGCGCGCATCGCGGCGTAGAAGCCGACCCCGCGCAGGTTCTCGTCCGGGAACTTCTCGGCGGCCACCCGCTTGACCCGCCAGGCGACCCAGATCGAGGTGAACAGCACGCCCACCATCATCAGCGGCCACGCGATCGTGAGGACCGCGAAGTAGACGAAGGCGCGCACGTCGGGCTGCAGCGGGATCCACGTCGCCAGGAGGATGACCAGGGCGAACGGCAGGAAGTACTGGCTGACCAGCCGGCGCGAATCCACCCAGTCGCGGGCGAACCTGCGCACCGGGCCCTTGTCGCGAGCGGGCATGTACCGCTCGTCGCCGCGGGCGATGCCCTCGCGGACCCGGCGGCGCTCGGCGTCCTGCCGGGCGCGCATCTGCCGGTAGGCCTCCTTGCGGTTGGCGGGGGCGGTCACCGGCTGTCGCCGGCGTCCCTCGGCCTCCCGCCGTTTCGGGGTTGGGCGGCCCTTGCCTTGCGTCGCGGACTTAGGCTGTTCGGAGGAGACGGCCTGCGCGGCGTCTTCGGCGGGCGTTTCACTACGGCGTCGGAACACGTCGTAAGCGTACCGGGAGCGCAACTTAGTGACGCCCCCGTACGTTATGCGTAGGGTTAACCTAGGCGGCTCCGTCGTTCATTCGGGGTTCGGGGCTGGGTGACCCGGTGGCATGGGTGACCGACGCGAGGGAGCGAGGATGCGAGCGCACGAAGCCGGTGGCCGGCGATCGAGGCGACCAACGCGACCATTGGCGCAGCACAACATAGAAGGGGACGGCCGACGCGCATGAGCGTGATGAAGAGACTTTCAATGATCTTCAAGTCCAAGGCCAACAAGGCCCTGGACCGGATGGAAGACCCGCGCGAGACCCTCGACTACTCCTATCAGCGGCAGCTCGAACTGCTGCAGAAGGTACGGCGGGGCGTGGCCGACGTCGCCACCTCCCGTAAGCGGGTGGAGCTGCAGATCAACGGGCTGAAGCAGAAGGCCGACAAGCTGGAGGAGCAGGGGCGCAAGGCGCTGGGCGTCGGCCGCGAGGATCTGGCCCGCGAGGCGCTGACCCGCCGCTCGGCGATTCAAAGCCAGATGGCCGAGCTGCAGGTTCAGCACGACAATCTGCAGGCCGAGGAGGAGAAGCTCACCCTCGCCAGCCAGCGGCTGCAGGCCAAGGTGGACTCCTTCCGTACCAAGAAGGAGACGATCAAGGCGACCTACACCGCGGCCGAGGCGCAGACCCGCATCAACGAGGCCTTCTCCGGCATCTCCGAGGAGATGGGCGACGTGGGCCTGGCGATCCAGCGGGCCGAGGACAAGACCGCGCAGATGCAGGCCCGCGCCGGCGCGATCGACGAGCTGCTCGCCAGCGGCGCGCTCGACGACTTCAGCGGCAGCCGCGGCGACGACATCCAGGCCGAGCTCGACCGCCTCGGCGGCGGCCGGGACGTCGAGCTGGAGCTGGAGCGCATGAAGGCCGAGCTCGGCCAGGGCCCCGCGCCGCGCGAGGCGATCGAGGCCGGCCAGCCGGGCCAGACCGGGCAGCCGAGCCAGGCCGCCCAGACGGGCCAGGCAGGGCCGCCTCCGCAGGCGCCGCACACCCAGCAGTACCGGCAGCCGGGGGAGGGCCTGTGATCGTCCGGATTATGGGGGAGGGGCAGGTCGAGATCGCCCCCGCCGACCTCGACGTGCTCAACGCCCTCGACAGCGAGCTTGAGGCCGCGATCGAGTCCGGCGACGAGGGCGTCTTCCGGGTCAAGCTGCACGCCCTGCTGGACAAGGTCCGCCATGTCGGCAAGGCGCTGCCGGACGACGCGCTGGAGCCCTCGGAGCTGATCCTGCCGCCCGCCGACGCCTCGATGGACGAGGTGCGCGACATGCTCGGGGACTCCGGCCTCATCCCGGGGTAAAGGAGACGCACGACAGGTCGCGCGCCGTCATGGTCGACGGCCGCGATCCGTAAGGGGGCGGTGGCGATGACCAGGACGCGATATGCCGCCGATCGGGGGCTGACGACCCGGATGACGGTCACGATGTTCCTGCTCGGGCTGTTGTACGTCGTGTTCGTGGGCGTGCTGATCGCCCTGGGCGTCCGCGCGGTTGTCGTGCTGCTGTTCGCCGCGGGCCTGCTGCTGGTGCAGTTCCTCCTGTCCGACAAGATCGCCCTGTTCGCGATGCACGGACGGGTCGTGTCCCCGCAGGAGGCCCCCGAACTGCACGGCGTCGTCGATCGTCTCGCGGCGCTGGCGAACATGCCCAAGCCCAAGGTCGCCGTCGCCGACTCCGACGTGCCCAACGCCTTCGCGACCGGCCGGGGCCAGAAGACGTCGGTGGTGTGCGTCACCACCGGCCTGCTGCGCCGCCTGGAGCCGGCCGAGCTCGAAGGCGTGCTCTCCCACGAGATGTCGCACATCGCCCACCGGGACGTGGCGGTGATGACGATCGCCTCGTTCCTCGGCATCGTCGCCGGGCTCATGACCCGGGTCGCCCTCTACACCGGCCTCGGCCGCGGCCGGGGCGACCGGAACGCGCTGCCCGTCGGCTTGATCATCCTGCTCGTGTCCGCCCTGGTCTACGCCGTCAGCTTCCTGCTCACCCGTGCGCTGTCCCGCTACCGGGAGCTGGCGGCCGACCGCGCGGGCGCTTTGCTCACCCAACGCCCGTCGGCCCTGGCCTCGGCGCTGGTCAAGGTCAGCGGGGAGATGGCCCGCATCCCCACCCGCGACCTGCGCGAGGCCGAGCCGTTCAACGCCTTCTACTTCGCGCCCGCGTTGTCGGGCGGTCGTGGCGGGGTGGGGCTCGCCGCCCTGTTCGCCACGCATCCGCCGCTGGAGCGGCGGCTCGACCAGTTGCGGCGGATCTCCGCCGAGCTGGGCCGGGGGGTGTGAGCGGCATGGGCTGGCTGGACAACCTGCTCGGCCGCAGCAAACCGGCCAAACCCGACCTCGACGCGCTGTTCGCGCTGCCGTCCGCCGCCGTCACGCTGCAAAGCGCCACCGGCCTCGCCCCGACCGGCGTCGGCTCGGTGTGCTTCCGCTCGGCCGAGGGAGGGGCGTTCGCCACGCTGGAGAAGGAGATCCGGGCCCTGCTGGACGCCGGCGGCGGCCCGCCGGTCGAGCAGACCCGCGACTCCTACGGCTACACCTGGCTGGTGGTCCGCCGCCCGGCCGACGACGTGGCCGCCCTCGTGACCGATCTGCACGCGGTGAACAGCTCGCTGGAGGGGGCCGGGTTCGGGCCGTCCCTGCTGTGCTCCCTCGTCGCCTTCGCCACTGACCCGGGCGACCCCGACGACTCCGGCGGGGTCCGCCGGGTCGCCCTCGTCTACCTCTACAAGCAGGGCACCTTCTACCCGTTCGCCCCGGTGGGGGACCAGCGGCGGGACAACGCCCTCGAACTGCACATCCGCGGCGTCCTGGCGGACGAACTGAGGATGGAGCCGGATCTTGGCCGCTGGTTCCCGCTGTGGGGCGCGCCGGGGCTGTGAGTCTCGTGGCCCGCGACATCGGGTGGCAACGGCATCACAATGGTGTGAAATACATCCATAAAACGGGGTGAGGACAGGGAGGGCGGCACATGCCGAACCCGGAGCCGCTGCGGCCGGGCGATCCCGACCGGGTGGGGCGGTACCGCCTGAGCGCGCGGCTCGGCGAGGGCGGTCAGGGCGTGGTCTATCTCGGCACGTCGCCGACCGGTACGCGGGTCGCGGTCAAGGTGCTGCGCGCGGACCTGGCGACCGACGAGGACGCGCTGGAGCGGTTCGTCCGCGAGGTGTCGGTCGCCCAGCGTGTGGCCACGTTCTGCACGGCGCAGGTCATCGAGACGGCGGTCGACGACGGGCGGCCGTACATCGTCAGCGAGTACATCGACGGCCCAACGCTGGACGCCGTCGTCACCGAGGACGGCCCGCGCAGCGGCAACTCGCTGCACCGGCTGGCGATCGGCACGGTCACCGCGCTGGTCGCCATCCACCAGGCCGGCATCGTGCACCGCGACTTCAAGCCGTCGAACGTGCTGCTCGGGGACGACGGGCCGCGGGTGATCGACTTCGGCATCGCGCGGGCGCTCGACCGCACCTCGACGCTGACCTCCATGGTCATCGGCACGCCCGCGTACATGACGCCCGAGCAGCTCGCCGGGGATCCGCCGGGGCCCGCGACGGACATGTTCGCCTGGGGCTGCACCATGGTGTTCGCGGCCACCGGCGAGCCGCCGTTCGGCACCGACAGCCTGCCCGCGGTCTTCAACCGGATCATGCACAAGGAGCCCGACGTCAGCGCGCTGCAGGAGCCGCTGCGCGGGCTGGTCGCGCAGTGCCTCGACAAGGACCCCGAACGGCGCCCGGCCGCGGGCGAGGTGCTGATGCGGCTGCTCGGGCACGCTCCCGCGCCGACGCCGCCGGAGGCCATCCTCGCCGAGGGCAGCGCGGCCGCCACCCAGATCAGCATCCCCGGCAACAAGCCGCTGCCGCCGCAGTGGGCCAGCCCGGCCGGGGACTCGCGGCCCGGTGAGCCTCAGCCCGGTGCGCCTCAGTCCGGTGCGTCGCAGCCCGGTGCGCCTCGGTCCGGTGCGTCGCAGCCCGTCCGGCACGAGCCTGTGCGGGCGCGGCAGGGCGACCAGGGGAGGGGCGCCGAGGGCGGAGCGGCCGACGGGCCGGCCTACGTCGAGGGGGTGACCTTCGCGCGTCCGCCCGCGCCCGCGGCCGGGCCGTACCGGCCGCCTCAGCCGTCCCAGCCGTACCCGTATCCCGGCGGGCAGCCGCAGGGCGGCCACCACCAGGGCTTCTACCAGGGCGCGCCCTATCAAGGCCACCCTCAAGGCGGGTACCAGGGCGGGCCGTATCCGGGGTCGGGAGGCCATCCGGGCGGTCCGGCCGGGCCGTGGCAGGGACCCGGAGGCCCGCAGGGGCCGGGACCGGCGGAGCAGACCGGGCCCTCCGGCGGCGGCAACCGGGGCCTGATGGTCGTGCTGGGCGCGATCGGCGGAGTCGTCCTGCTGGTGGGCGGGATCTTCCTGACCATACAACTGACCGGCGGGTCGGGCGGGTCGCAGAGCCCGTCCCCGGAGGTGGTCGCGCAGAGCGACCCGGCGCGGACCTCGGCCCCGCCGTCGAACCCGCCGTCGAGCCCGGCGCAGACCTCGACCCCGCTGCCGACTCCGACGGGCAAGGTGGATCTGCCCGGTCTCGACATGTCCGTGTACGAGAACGCCGACGATCCGATCAAGCTGAGCTCCTACCGCTACGACGAGGGACGCAACGTCTACCTCAGGGACGGCGAGCGCTTCAGCAAGACGAGCAAGTACTTCGAGATCGCGTACGACACCGGGATGACCCGGCTGGTCGCCCCCGACGTGCAGCTCAACGCCGACGGTTACGCCACCGTCTCCATCGTCGACCGCGCCACCGGCAAATCCCGCAAGGTCGTCACGGTGAAGTCGCCGCAGTACGTCTGGAGCCCCGTCTGGTCACCCGACGGGACCAAGGTGCTGCTCACGGTCCATTCGCGGGTCGGTGAGAAGAGCACGCCCCGGGGTTTCGGCATCATCGACGCGGCCACGGGGAAGTGGACGTTCTCCCGGGTCAAGGACACTCAGGTGGGCGAGTGGTCCTACTTCTGGCCGGGCGACGGGCAGACCGTGGGCACCTGGGCGACCGGCGGCGGCACCGACGCGATCCGGTTGTTCAACCTCGACGGCACCGTCCTGCGCACGCTCGACGACGTCGGCGCGCCGCTCGCGGTCACCAGCTACGACGTGGCCCCCCGGGGCGACCGGTTCCTCAGCCTGTGCCGGAAGAACGGCTCGGAGGTCTGCGTGTGGACGCTGGCCGACGGCCGCGAGGTGGCCCGCATCCCGTTCCCCACCCAGCAGCTCATCGGCTGGTACGACGACGAGCACCTGGCCGGATGGCGCAAGCGCGAATCCGGCCAGCCCGGCTACGAGGCGGTGGTGTTCGACCTGAAGGGGAACGTGGTGCGGCTGCTCGCCACCGCCACCGACGACGCCTACCAGACCGCCTTCCTGCTGTATGCCCGCCAGCGGTGACGGGGCCCTGACCGCCGCCAGGGCCCCTCGGGTGGAGGTCAGGGCAGGGTTCAGGGCAGGGTTCAGGGCAGGGCGAGCATGCGGTCGAGGGCGACCTTGGCCCAGTGCGTGGTGTCGGGGTCGACCGTGATCTGGTTGACGACCGTGCCCTCGGCGAGCGACTCCAGGGCGTGCACCAGGTGCGGCAGGTCGATCCGGTTCATCGTGGAGCAGTAGCACACGGTCCGGTCGAGGAACGAGATGGACTTGTCCGGGTGCGTCGCGGCCAGCCGCCTGACCAGGTTCAACTCGGTGCCGATCGCCCACGCCGACCCGGCGGGCGCCTCGGCGATCGTGCGGATGATGAACTCGGTCGAGCCGATCAGGTCGGCCTTGGTGACGACCTCGTGCCGGCACTCGGGGTGCACCAGGACGTTCACGCCGGGGATGCGGGCCCGCACGTCGTCCACCGACTCGGCGGTGAAGCGGCCGTGGACCGAGCAGTGCCCGCGCCACAGGATCATCTTGGCGTCCCGCAACTGCCGCTCGGTGAGCCCGCCGTTCGGCCGGTGCGGGTTGTAGACCACGCAGTCGTCCAGGGACAGCCCGAGCTCCAGCACGGCCGTGTTGCGGCCCAGGTGCTGGTCGGGCAGGAACAGCACCTTCTCGCCCTGCTCGAAGGCCCAGGTCAGGGCGCGGCGGGCGTTGGAGGAGGTGCACACGGCGCCGCCCCGCCGGCCGCAGAAGGCCTTGATGTCGGCCGAGGAGTTCATGTACGTGATCGGCACGGTGACGTCGGCGACGCCCGCGTCGGCCAGGACGTCCCAGGCGTCCTCGACCTGGTCGAAGGTGGCCATGTCGGCCATGGAGCACCCGGCGGCGAGGTCGGGCAGCACGACCCGCTGCTCGTCGGAGGTGAGGATGTCGGCGGACTCGGCCATGAAGTGCACGCCGCAGAAGACGATGTACTCCGCCTGCGGCCGGGCCGCGGCGTCGCGGGCCAGCTTGAACGAGTCGCCGGTCACGTCGGCGAACTGGATGACCTCGTCGCGCTGATAGTGGTGGCCGAGCACGAACAGCCGGTCGCCGAGCGCGGCCTTGGCCTTGGCCGCGCGTTCCACCAGGGCGGGATCGGAGGCCGGCGGCAACTCGCCCGGGCAGTCCACCCCGCGCTCGCTGTGCGGATCGGCGCCCTGGCCGAGGATGAAGAGCGGCAGCCGAGTCTGAGTGGCCGGCGTCTGGGTGGTCGTCACGACCACACCCCCTTGCGCTTGCGGACTTATCGTCGAACTGACGACTAATGATGACACATGGATTGTGCGGGTTTATTCCGGGGTGGGCTGTTTTTTCGGGGGTGGACGGTGGAATGTGTAGTCTCCCCCGCGTGTTGGTAGCGTCTAGGTAGGACGTCACAGACAACCGGTCGCCGGGGCGGCCGGCGTAGACGCGGGAGCTAGCACATGACCGTTAAGAGCGGCGAGACCACGCAGCAGGGCATCATCCTGACCGACGCCGCTGCGGCCAAGGTCAAGAGCCTTCTGGAGCAGCAGGGAGAGGAAGGCCTGCAGTTGCGCGTCGCCGTGCAGCCCGGCGGCTGTTCGGGCCTGCGGTACCAGTTGTTCTTCGACGACCGCCAGATGGACGGCGACATCGTCTCCGACTTCGGCGGCGTGGGCGTCGTGACGGACCGGATGAGCGCCCCGTACCTGATGGGGGCCACCATCGACTTCGTCGACACCATCGAGAAGTCGGGGTTCACCATCGACAACCCCAACGCCACCGGTTCGTGCGCCTGCGGCGACTCGTTCAACTAGGCGACAACGCGGCGAATCACGGCGATACGCGGCGATAACCGGCAAAACGCGGTAACACGCGGCATACAGGACAATGATCACGATGACCCCCGTCCGGCTTCGGGCCGGCGGGGTCGTCGCGTATTCTTGACCGGTTCGCGCTGCTGACAACGAGGAGAATGACCCCGTGCGCATCGCCGTATCCGGCTCAATCGCGACCGATCATCTGATGACCTTTCCCGGTCGCTTCGGCAGCCAGTTCATCGCCGAGCAGATGGACCGGGTGTCGCTGTCCTTTCTCGTGGACGATCTGCAGATCCGGCGCGGCGGCGTCGCCGCCAACATCTGCTTCGGCATGGGCTGCCTGGGGCTGCGGCCGATCCTGGTCGGCGCGGTCGGCGACGACTTCGCCGACTACCGGTCCTGGCTGGAGCGCCACGGGGTCGACTGTGACTCGGTGCACGTCTCGGAGCTGCGGCACACGGCCCGGTTCCTGTGCACCACGGACGAGGACCACAACCAGATCGCCTCGTTCTACAGCGGCGCGATGGCCGAGTCCCGCGACATCGAGCTGCAGCCGATCGCCGAGCGCGTGGGCGGGCTCGACCTGGTCGTGGTGAGCCCGAGCGACCCCGAGGCGATGCTGCGGCACACCGACGAGTGCCGGCAGCGCGGCATCCCGTTCGCCGCCGACTGCTCCCAGCAGCTCGCCCGGATGGAGGGCGCGGAGATCCGCAGGCTCGTCGACGGCGCGGCGTACCTGTTCGGCAACGACTACGAGAAGGCGCTGATCGAGCAGAAGACCGGCTGGGACGACGAGGAGGTGCTGTCCCGCGTCGGCGTGCGGGTCACCACGCTCGGGCCCAAGGGCGCCAGGATCGACGTCAAGGGCGAGCCGTCGCTGCACATCCAGCCCGCCCCCGAGCTGCGCAAGGCCGACCCGACCGGGGTCGGCGACGCCTTCCGCGCGGGCTTCCTCGCCGGTCTGTCCTGGGGGCTGTCGCTGGAGCGGTGCGGGCAGATCGGCAACCTGACCGCGACCCACGTGCTGGAGCACGTCGGCGGCCAGGAGTACGAGCTGGGGCAGAAGGTCTTCCTTGAGCGGTTCACCGACGCGTACGGCGCGGACGCCGCCGCCGAAGTGGCCGCGCACCTGCGCTGCTACTACCCCTGACCGGCTGGCCCGATACGTCCGTTCCCGGCCCGGCCGCCAGGCGTGCAGCCGCGGCGGCCGGGGGCGCGCGCCGGGTCGTCACGGGGCGCCGCCGGGGCTCAGCGGAAGGCGTAGACCCGGTGGACGAACTCGGCGAGCTTGTCCTCCGGCAGGCTCCTGGCCAGGTCCGCCTCGCTGATCATGCCGACGATGCGGTGGTTGTCGATGACGGGCAGCCGCTTGATCTGGTACTGATGCATCATCCGCAGCGCGTCCTCCACCGACGCGTTCGCCTCCACGTACACCAGGCCCTGGGCGAACTGGCCCGCCCTGGTGCTGGTGAGGTCCCTGCCTTCGGCGCAGCACTTGATGACGATGTCGCGGTCGGTGAGGATGCCCTTGAGCCGGTCGTCCTCACCGCAGATGGGCAGCGCGCCCACGCCGAGATCGCGCATCATCTGGGCGGCCCTCTGCAGGCTGTCGTTCTCGCCGATGCACTGTGCGCCCGGATGCATCATGTCGCGTACGGTGCTGGGACCGCTGTAGGTGCTCATCTCGTCCCTCCCGAGTGTTGACGGACTTGCTCTCGCCCCCTACCCCGGTCGTACGAGGGAATGCCGCTAAAGCGGACAAACGTGGCAATTTGCCGCGCGGATCGGCGTCAGTAGTTGCGCCGCACGTGGATGGCCCAGCCGCCCCCGGGCAGTTCGAAGCTGCCCAGGTGGGTGTGCGACTTCAGCCGGCACCACGCCGGCACGTCGCTGAACGCGGCCGGGTCGTCCGCCAGGACCGCCACCACCGCGCCCATCGGCACGTGATTGATCTGCTGCGCGAGCATGATGATCGGGATCGGGCACTTGCGGCCGAGCGCGTCGATCGTCAGCGTGGGAGCCGCCTGCTGCCACTCGGTTCCGGTTGGCCGGCTCGTCACCACATCACTCCTGCTTCTTCGCGGATACGGCGCACCAGCGGGGGCAGGACCTCCAGAAAACGGTCCACGTCCGCCGCCGCGACTCCTCGTGGCAGTGATACCCGGACGTTCCCGTGCGTGACCACGCCCATCGCCTCCAAAACATGCGATGGACGAAGCGTACTCGCCGTGCAGGAGCTTCCGGACGAGATCGCGAATCCCGCCTTGTCCAGCTCGGTCAGCAGCGCCTCGCCCTCCACGTACAGACAGGAGAAGGTCACGATGTGCGGCGCCCGCTCGACCGGGTCGCCGATCACCTCGACGTCGGGGACGAGCCGGGGCACCCGCTCCCTGATGCGATCGACGAGAGCCGAGGCCCGCCGGTTCTCCTCCTCGGCCTCCTCCAGGCGCGCCCGCAACGCGGCCGCCGCCGCCACGACGGCCGGGACGTTCTCGAAGCCGGGCACCCGTCCGCGCTCGCGCTCGTCCTCCGGCAGCGGCGAGCGCCAGCGCGTCCCCTTGCGGATCACCAGCACGCCGACGCCCGCGGGCCCGCCCCACTTGTGCGCGCTGCCGGTCAGCAGCGACCAGCCCTCGGGCACGGGCAGCCGGCCCAGCGTCTGCGCCGCGTCCACCAGCAGCGGCACCCCGGCCTGGCGGCACGCCCGGGCCGCCTCCTCGACCGGCTGGAGGGTGCCGACCTCGTGATTGGCGGTCTGCAGGCAGGCCAGCGCGACGCCCGGGGCCGCCACCGCCTCGGCGAACGCCTTGGCGTCCACCCGCCCCGTACGGCTCACGCCCACCGTCGCCACGCCGCCGCCGTCCCGCTCGTGCAGCGCGGCGGCGTGCAGCACGGCCGAGTGCTCGACCGCGCCGGTCACCAGGCCGCGGCCCACCCGGCGGCGGGCGGCCAGCGCGCCGAGCACGCCCAGATGGATCGCCTGCGTGCCGGACGCGGTGAAGGTCACCTCGTCGGGGCGCACGCCGAGGGCGTCGGCGACGTCGGCGCGGGCCCGGTCGAGCAACAGGCGGGCCCGGCGTGCCTCGCCGTACAGGCGGGCCGGGTCGGCCCAGCCGGCGTCGAGCGCCGCCAGCAGGGCCTCACGCGCCCGGGGGTGCAGGGGCTCGGTGGAGGCCGCGTCGAAGTACGCCACCCGCCCATCCTCGCACCCCCGGGGCGAACGTCCCTTCTCAGGGGATCCCGACATCCTGGGGCCGCGCGGGAGGGCGACCGTGGTAGGCGCTAATGTGTCCCGTGCGTGACTGGAACCCATAACTGGAATAGCCGAGAACGCGATTGTTGCGAAACAAGGAAGAGCGCCCAAGAGAGGGACTCTTGGGCTTGATCTATGGGGTAGGCGATCCGTGAGTCCGACCCGCCGTTCGACGCGGCGCAGCCCGGCGGCCCGCAGGGCGTCGAGCGTTGCCGCCTTGGCATTGCTGCTGGCGTCCGTGACGGCGTGCAGCGGTGAAGAGTGGGCCCGGGGCGGGATGCCCCACAACGTCACAGAGCAGAGCGAGCGCGTTCTGTCGCTGTGGCAGGGCTCCTGGGTGGCCGCGCTGGCCACCGGCGCCGTCGTCTGGGGTCTCATACTTTATGCCTGTATCTTCCACCGCAAGCGGCGGCGGAAGGGCGCGCCGGAGAACGAGCTTCCGCCGCAGGTGCGGTACAACCTGCCGATCGAGATCCTCTACACCGCCGTGCCGATCGTCATGGTGGCGGTGTTCTTCTACTTCACCGCGCGCGACCAGGACTACCTGTTCGAGAAGACCGACAAGCCCGACGTCACGGTGACGGTCGAGGCCCTGCAGTGGAGCTGGCGCTTCACCACCGAGTACCAGGGCAAGACCGTGCAGGTCGTCGGCGTGCCGGTGAGCGACTACCGGCAGGGACCGCAGCTCGTGCTGCCGAGCGGCGGCAAGACGGTGCGGTTCAAGCTGGAGTCGGACAACGTCATCCACTCGTTCTGGGTTCCGGCCTTCCTGTTCAAGCTTGACGTCATCCCCGGCGTGCACAACCAGTTCGACATTAAAACGCTCAATCACACCGGCACCTTCGCCGGCCGGTGCGCCGAGCTGTGCGGGCAGGACCACTCACGCATGCTCTTCAACGTGAAGCTCGTTGAGCCGAGCAAGTTCGAGCAGTACATCAACAGCCAGGCAGCCAGGAGTACCCAGTGAGCGCCGCCGACCACGCCCTCCAGCCCCCGGACGGCCGCCGCCCCACCCGGGCGGGAGCGATCATCGCCAAGTGGGCCTCCACCACCGACCACAAGGTGATCGGCAACCTCTACCTGATCACCGCGTTCGTGTTCTTCCTGATCGCGGGCGTCATGGCGCTGGTGATCCGCGCCGAGCTGGCCCAGCCGGGGCTCCAGTTCGTCAGCACCGAGCAGTACAACCAGCTGTTCACCATGCACGGCGCGGTGATGCTGCTGCTGTTCGCGACCCCGCTGTTCGCCGGCTTCGCCAACGCGGTGATGCCGCTGCAGATCGGCGCGCCCGACGTGGCGTTCCCCCGGCTCAACATGATCAGCTACTGGCTGTTCCTGTTCGGCGGCCTGATCGCGATCAGCGCCTTCTTCACGCCGAGCGGCGCGGCCTCCTTCGGCTGGTTCGCCTACACGCCGCTGTCGGACTCAACGTATTCGCCGAGCATCGGGCACGACCTGTGGATCATGGGCCTGACCCTCGGTGGTCTGGGCACGATCCTCGGCGCGGTCAACTTCATCACCACGATCATCTGCATGCGCGCCCCCGGCATGACCATGTTCCGCATGCCGATCTTCACCTGGAACGTGCTGCTCACCAGCCTGCTGGTGCTGATGGTCTTCCCGGTGCTCGCCGCCACGCTGCTGGCCCTGGAGGCCGACCGCAAGCTCGGCACGCACATCTTCGACCCGGCCAACGGCGGGCCGCTGCTGTACCAGCACCTGTTCTGGTTCTTCGGCCACCCCGAGGTGTACATCATCGCGCTGCCCTTCTTCGGCATCGTGACCGAGATCATCCCGGTGTTCAGCCGTAAGCCGATCTTCGGCTACATCAGCCTGATCGGCGCCACCATCGCGATCGCCGGTCTGTCGATGGCCGTGTGGGCGCACCACATGTTCCCGACCGGCCAGGTGCTGCTGCCGTTCTTCTCGTTCATGACGTTCCTCATCGCGGTGCCGACCGGCGTGAAGTTCTTCAACTGGATCGGCACGATGTGGCGCGGCCATCTGACCTTCGAGGCGCCGATGATATTCACGGTCGGCTTCCTGGTCACCTTCCTCGCCGGCGGCCTGACGGGCGTCATCCTCGCCTCGCCGCCGCTGGACTTCCACATCACCGACACCTACTTCGTCGTGGCGCACTTCCACTACACGGTGTTCGGCACGGTGGTGTTCGCCATGTTCGCCGGCTTCTACTTCTGGTGGCCCAAGCTCACCGGGAAGATGCTCAACGACCGGCTGGGCAAGGTGCACTTCTGGATGCTGTTCTTCGGCTTCCACGGCACGTTCCTGGTCCAGCACTGGCTCGGCGTCGTGGGCTTCCCGCGCCGCTACGCCGACTACTCGGAGATCGACGGCTTCACCACGCTGAACATGTTCTCCTCGGCCGGAGCGCTCCTGCTGGGCCTGTCCACGCTGCCGTTCCTCTACAACGTGTGGCAGACGGCCCGCAAGGGCAAGCGGGTCATGGTCGACGACCCCTGGGGCTTCGGCAACTCCCTGGAGTGGGTGACCTCGTGCCCGCCGCCGCGGCACAACTTCGTCTCCCTGCCCCGCATCCGGTCTGAGCGTCCCGCTTTCGACCTAAAGAACCCGCACCTCCCGCCGGAGCGGGAGCTTGAGGAGGTCCGATGAAAGTTCAGGGATGGATGCTGCTGATCATCGGCCTGTTCTTCGCGGCGGTGGACATCGTCTACTGGTTCTGGTCGCGTGAGCCGGCCGGCACCACGGCGCTCGCCATCAGCGTCGGCCTGGCCTTCATGATCGGCTACTACCTCATGTTCACCGCGCGCCGCGTCGGTGATCAGCCCGAGGACGACAAGCAGGGCGAGATCCACCAGGCGGCAGGGGAGGTCGGCTTCTTCCCGCCGCACAGCTGGTGGCCGCTGTTCGTGTGCGCGGCGGCCGCGCTCGCCACGGTGGGCTTCGTCATCGGGTGGTGGATGTTCCTCATCGGGGCCGCCGCCGTCGTCCTGACGCTGGTCGGCTTCGTCTTCGAGTACTACCGCTCGCACTTCTCCCACTGATCTCCCGCTGATCTCCCACCGGATCCGGGGCTCTCCCCGGATCCGGTTTCCGGATCGCACGCCCTCGCGGGCGGCCACGGTTTCGCCAAGAACCCGTCGGCCGCCCGCGATGGTGTTTTTTGCTCCCCCACTTCGCCATATGTGGAGCGATGGTCGCCGACAGGGGTATCTATCCTGCGCAAGTGATCAATCCGGAGCTGGGGGACTCAGGTGCGACACATTTCCGCGTACGGGGTGGGGGCGCTCGCGCTGGTGCTGGCCGCCGCCTGCTCGTCGGCCCCGAGACAACAGACCGCCCCGCAACGGCAGCAGGCGGCGCCCGATGTCTGGATCACCCCGTCCAACGGCACGAACGGCGTCCGGCCGGACCTGCCGATCCTCGTCGGCACCGCCCACGGCAGGCTCAAGCGGGTGACCGTGCAGGCCGCGGGCAAGCCCGTCGTGGGGCGGCTGAGCGCGGATCGCACGCGCTGGCGCAGCGTCCGGCCCATGGCCCCCGGCCGGACGTACACGGTGACGGCCGTCGTGACCGGGCCCTCCGGCGAGACGAGCGGGACCAGCACGTTCACGACCGTGTCGGCCGCCCAGACCTTCACCATCACCGAGCTGCTGCCGAAGAAGGAGGTCACCGGCGAGACGGTCGGCGTGGGCATGCCGATCATGATCACGTTCGACCGGCCGATCGCCGACCGGGTGTCGGTGGAGCGCAACCTGCGGGTGCTCTCCTCCAAGCCCGTCGAGGGCGCCTGGCACTGGTTCGACGACAAGACCGTGCACTACCGGCCCAAGCGGTTCTGGCCCGCCAACACGAAGGTCAGGGTGGAGGCGCTGCTGGAGGGGACCGCCGGGGGCGGCGACGTGTACGGCGACCGCGACCTCGTGCGGGAGTTCCGCGTGGGCAGATCCCAGATCAGCACCGCGGACATCCGCACCCACCAGATGCGGGTCGAACGCGACGGCCGGGTCATCCGGAGCATTCCGATCAGCGCCGGCAAGGGCGGCGTGCGCAAGTACCACACGACCAACGGCATCCACCTGGCCATGTCCCGCGAGGACGTGACCGTCATGACCTCGCCCGACGCGGGACCCGGCGACCCGGGCTACTACCAGCTCACCGTGTACGACACCGTCCGCATCTCCAACAGCGGCGAGTACATCCACGCGGCCCCGTGGTCGGTGGGCTCCCAGGGGCACGCCAACGTCAGCCACGGCTGCGTCAACGTCAGCCCGGCGCACGCCAAGTGGTTCCTCGACCACACGCTGATCGGCGACCCCATCATCGTGACCGGGTCGCCGCGGGAGCTGGAGCCCACCAACGGATGGGGGCAGTGGCAGGAGTCCTGGCCGCAGTGGCTCCGGTGGAGCGCCCTGCGCACCGGTGGCATCACCGAGTCCCTGTCCGGTCCCAAGCACACGGAGGTGGCCGCGCAGGCGCGTACCGGCTCGTGAGGGCCGCGCAGAGAGAAGCAGGTGCCAGAGAGAAGCAGGTGCCAGAGAGAAGCAGGTGCCAGAGAGAAGCAGGTGCCAGAGAGAAGCAGGTGGCAGAGAGAAGCAGGTGAACGAGAAACGGCCCGGACGGGGAACCCCGTCCGGGCCGTTTCTCGTTGTGGCGGGCCGGGCGACGCCGGCTCAGTGCAGCTGCTTCTGCTCCTCGCCCGCGCCGACCGCGACGTGCTCCTCGCCGTGGGCGTGGCCGTCCCCCTCGGGGAGCGGGACGTGGTCGGTGCCGTAGATGCGGCTCATCCTGGCGCGGATCCTGCCCAGCGGACCCCGCAGGCCCTTGGGCGGGATGCCCTCGCCGTCGGCCTCGGCGGGCAGCATCGGAATCTCCTTCTTGCCGCGCATGTGCTCGGCGATGTCCTCCGCCGGCGCGGTGTGGATCTCCGAGTACCCGCCCTCCGGGGAGCGCACGATCACGCCCGACTCCACGCCGTGCGCCAGCACCTCGACGTCCGCGCGCTGCAGGCCCAGGCAGACCCGGTACGTGATCAGATAGGCGAGCGCCGGGCCGAGGAAGATGGCGAAGCGTCCGAAGATCGACAGCGCGAACAGGCTGATGTGGAAGTTCGCCGAGATCTCGTCGTTCGCCCCCAGCAGCCACAGCAGGCCGTAGAAGGTGATGACCGAGACGCCGATGGAGGTGCGGTGCGGGTTGTTGCGCGGGCGGTCGGCGATGTGGTGCTCGCGCTTGTCCCCGGTCACCCACCGTTCGATGAACGGGTACAGCGCCGCGCCCGTCATCACCAGGCCCAGTGGCACGAGGGCCGGGATGATCACGCTGAGCGGCAGCGTGTAGTCCCCGATGTTGATCTCCCAGGGCGGCATGATTCGCAGCGAGCCTTCGAGGAAGCCCATGTAGAAGTCGGGCTGCGATCCCGCGGAGATGTCCGCCGGGGTGTAAGGGCCGAACAGCCAGATCGGGTTGATCTGGGCGAAGGTCCCCAGCCCCGCCAGCACGGCGAAGGTGAACAGGAAGTAGGCGCCCGACTTGGCCATGAAGGCAGGGTAGAACGGCGCGCCCACCACGTTCGTCTCGGTGCGGCCCTTACCCGGCATCTGCGTGTGCTTCTGCACCCACATGAGGATCATGTGCGCGCTGATGAGAGCCAGCAGGAGGCCGGGGATGAGCAGGATGTGCAGGCTGTAGAACCGCCCGATGACGTCGAAACCGGGGTATTCGCCGCCGAACAGGAGGAACTGGAGGTAGGTGCCCACCAGCGGCAGCGACACCAGCACGCCCTGCGTGATCCGCAGACCGGCGCCGGACAGCAGGTCGTCCGGGAGCGAGTAGCCGAACAGGCCCTCGACCAGGGCGAGCGTGAACAGGCCCAGGCCGATCAGCCAGTTGAGCTCACGCGGCTTGCGGTACGCCCCGGTGAAGAACACCCGCAGCATGTGGGCCATGAGTCCGGCGACGAACAGCAGGGCCGCCCAGTGGTGGATCTGGCGTATCAACAGGCCGCCGCGGACGTCGAAGCTGATCTCCAGCGTCGACGCGTACGCCTGCGACATCATGACGCCCTTGAGCGGCTCGTACGAGCCGTTGTACTCCACCTCGTGCATGCCCGGCTCGAACCAGAACGTCAGGAACGTGCCGGTCAGCAGCAGGATGACGAAGGAGTACAGAGCGATCTCGCCGAGCAGGAACGACCAGTGGTCGGGGAAGATCTTGCGCATGTTGCGCTTGAGGAAGTTCCCCGCGCCGATCCGGTCGTCCATGAACGTGCTGACGCCGCCGATCGCCTTGGGCGGCGTGAAGCCGCCGGCGGTCGGGCGCCCGCCGGAACCGACGGTCGCGCTGGTCATGCCTTCCCCCTAACTTCCGCTTCCGCGTCGCCCCGCTCCCAGAAGCTGGGACCGACCGGGACCAGGAAGTCGCGCTGCGCGACGAGATACCCCTGACCGTCGACCGTGATCGGAAGCTGGGGCAGGGGCCGGGCGGCCGGGCCGAAGATCACCTTGGCGCCGTCGGTGGCGTCGAAGGTCGACTGGTGGCACGGGCACAGGATGTGGTTGGTGGTCTGCTCATACAGCGCGGCCGGGCAGCCCACGTGCGTGCAGATCTTCGAGTACGCCACGATTCCGTCGTGGGTCCAGTTCAGGTTAGTGCCGGACTTGAACTGCTCGGGACGCAGCTTGATGAGGATCAACGTGGACTTGGCCAGGGCGTTGAGGTTGTGCTCGTACCCCTCGGGGACCACCGACAGGATGCCGCCGGGGGAGTTGAAGTCGGCCGCCCGGATCGGCTGCCCGGTTCCCTCGACGACCAGCCGCATGCCCGGCTTCCACACCGTGTGGCGCAGGCTCTCGCGGGGCAGCGGGCCGAGGTCCTTCAGCAGCACCAGCGGCGCGAGGCCGAGCGGCGCGGCGGCGAGCAGCAGCGTACGGCGCAGCAGCTTGTGCTTGACGAAGCCGCTCTCCTCGGCGCCCTGCACGAAGACCTTGGCGACCTCGTCGCGCACCGCCGGCTCCGAGGCCATCGGGTGGCGCTCCTGGACCAGGTTGTACTTCGGCATGATCCGCCGGACCCAGACCACGATGCCGCAGGCGAGCGAGAGGAGGGCGAGCGTCAACGTGCCGCCCAGCGCGAGGTTGGACGTCGCGGTCTTGTCCAGGTCGCCGACCTGGAAGACCACGTAGGACACGATGAAGGCGATCCCGGCGAGGAAGGTCACCAGGAACAGCAGCGCGACCAGGCGCTCGGCGCGGCGGGCGTCCGCCGGGTCGGGCAAGATCACCCCGGTGCCCGGCTCGGCCTCGTGCACGTCGCTCTCGGTGCCGCCGAGCACGCCCACCGCACCGCCCGGACCGTCGCTGAGCCGACCGCCGGGGGTCGGCGTGCCGATCACGCGGCGTGGGACGCGCTCCTCCGGCGTACCGGTGTTTTCCGTTTCAGTCATTTCTTCGCCCGCTTCTTCGCGGTGATCCAGATGGCGGCGAGGCTGAGCAGGCCGAGGCCCGGAAGCCATGCGACGAGTCCCTCGGTGACCGGGCCGATGCGGCCCAGACCGCTGCCGCCCGGATCGGTCTGCTCACGGACCTTGACGATGTAGGCGATCATGTCCCGCTTCTGCTCGGGAGTGATCGTGGAGTCGTTGAACACCGGCATCGCCTGCGGACCGGTGATCATCGCCTCGTAGATCTGAGCGGGGGTGGCCTGGTTCAGGTTGGGCGCGTACTTGCCGCCGGTCAGCGCGCCGCCCGCGCCCGTCCAGTTGTGGCACTGGATGCAGTTCGCGCGGAACAGCTCGCCGCCCTTGGCCGGGTCGCCCTTGGCCGGGTCGACCTGCTCGGCCGTCGGCCGCGTCGGGCCGCCGCCCAGCGACTGGATGTACGCCGCCAGGTCGTCGATGGCCTTCTGATTGACCCAATCCGCCGGCTGCTTGCGCGGCGCCTGCGCGTCTTCGCTGTTGGCCGCGGGCATGCGTCCGGAGCTGACCTGGAAGTCGACGGCCGCCGCTCCCACACCGATCAGCGACGGGCCGCGGCCCGGAATGCCCTGCGCGTTGAGGCCGTGGCAGCTCGAGCAGTACTCGTCGAACAGCGCCTTGCCGCTGCCCACGTCGTCGGTCTTGCCCGACGCGATGGCCGCGTCCGCCGGCTCCCCCAAGGGGGAGAACAAGGCGTACGCCCCCCCGGCCAAACACAGGGCCAGAAGGAGGACGGCATATCGCGCGAGGGGATGCCGCCGTCGCGCGGTGATCGAGTTCACCGGAATCCCCGTTCTGATCAATGGATGATGTAGATGGTCGCGAACAGACCGATCCAGACGACATCCACGAAGTGCCAGTAATACGACACAACGATTGCGCTGGTGGCCTGCTCGTGGGTAAAGCGCTTCGCGGCGTACGTGCGTCCCAGCAGGAACAGGAACGCGATCAGTCCACCGGTCACGTGCAGGCCATGGAAGCCCGTCGCCAGATAGAAGATCGAACCGTAGGCGTCGGACGACAGGGTGAGACCCTCGTGGACCAGGTTGCCGTATTCCCAGAGCTGACCGCCCACGAAGAAGGCGCCCATCAAGAAACTGACGACATACCAGAAGCGGAGCTTCCGGACCTGACCACGCTCGGCCGCCCACACGCCCATCTGGCACGTCACACTGGACAGCACCAGGACGGTCGTGTTCGTGAGCGCGAACGGGACGTCAAGTTCGACCGCCGGCCAGGGCTTGTCCTGGCCGAGGCTGACCGACCGGATGGTGAAGTACATCGCGAACAGCGCCGCGAAGAACATGAGCTCGGAGGACAGCCAAACGATCGTCCCCACGCTGACCAGATTGGGTCGGCGCGAGGAGTGTGCTGTCGTCATAGTTGCGGATGCTGTCGCCACGCCCAGCATTATTGCGGCTACGGTGGCCGGTCCTCCGCACGGCCCCCCAATAGGTCTTCCCAAGGGCCTCGTGCGCGTGTCCTGATAGGGGTCCCGATAGGGGGTCCGATAGCGGTGTACGGCCGTCGGGCCGCCGGGCCCCGCCCGCCCGCCGGGAAATCGCGGCCGCGCGGACGGGTAGCATCCCAGGTGACCATACCTCGCCGACCGACAGTGAGCGTGACATGAGGGTTCTCGTCTACAGCGACGACGCGAGCACCCGCGAGGAGATCCGGCTGGCGATCGGGCGGCGCCCGGCCCCCGACGTGCCCCTCGTGGAGATCGTGGAGTCCGCCACCCCGCCCGCGGTGCTCAAGCACCTCGACTCCGGGGAGATCGACGTCGCCGTGCTCGACGGCGAGGCCGTGCCGGCGGGCGGCATGGGCATCTCCCGGCAGGCCAAGGACGAAATCTATGACTGCCCGCCGATCTGCCTGATCATCGCGCGGCGCGACGACCGGTGGCTGGCCAACTGGTCGCGGGCGGACGCGGTCGTGCCCCGGCCGCTGGACCCGGTGGTCCTTGCGGAGACCGTCGCGGACCTGATGCGCCGCCGGGCCGCCTCCCGGCTGCCCACCCCGCGGTGACGCCCACCCCGCGGTAACCCCGCGTTGACGGGGTGTTCGCGCGCCGGGATCCGGGCACGCCTCGGAGATAATGGGGCATCCGGATCCGGGCTCGACCGATAGGGTCCGGGGCGCAGGCGAGTTACCGAATCAACGGAGACGCATATGGACGCGCGTACCACCTGGCCCGCGTTGCTGTCGGCCCTGCTGGCCGGAGAGCACCTGACCGCCGACGAGACCGCCTGGGCGATGGACGAGATCATGTCGGGCTCGGCGACCTCGGCGCAGGTGGCGGCGTTCGCCGTGGCGCTCCGGGCGAAGGGCGAGACCGTCGCCGAGGTGACCGGCATGGCGCGCACGATGCTGCAGCGCGCCGTCCCGCTCAGCGTCGAGGGCCCGGTGGTCGACGTCGTCGGCACCGGCGGCGACCGGGCGCACACCGTCAACGTCTCGACGATGGCGGCGATCGTGACCGCCGCGGCGGGCGCGCGGGTCGTCAAGCACGGCAACCGGGCGGCATCCTCCTCCTGCGGCGCGGCGGACGTGCTGGAGCACCTCGGCGTGGCGCTCGACCACACGCCGGAGAACACCGCGCGCATCGCGGCCGAGGCCGGGATCGCGTTCTGCTTCGCGCCGGTCTACCACCCGGCGCTGCGGTTCGTCGGCCCGGCCCGCAAGGAGATCGGCGTGCCGACGGTGTTCAACTTCCTCGGACCGCTCACCAACCCGGCCCGGCCGACCTCGCAGGCGATCGGCGTGTTCGACGCGCGGATGCTGCCCGTGGTCGCCGGGGTGTTCGCCGAGCGGGGCGTGTCGGCGATCGTGTTCCGCGGCGACGACGGCCTCGACGAGCTGACCATCTCCACCACCTCGACGGTGTTCGTGGTCCGCGAGGGCACGGCCGTGCAGACCACGTTCGACCCGGCGGTGCTGGGCATCGCGCGGGCGGAGCCGGACGCGCTCAAGGGCGGCGACGTGGAGTTCAACGCCCAGGCGGTGCGCGATCTGCTGGCCGGCCGTACCGGCCCGGTGCGTGACGCGGTGCTGCTCAACGCCGCCGCCGCGCTGGCCGCGGTGGACGGCGCGGGCAAGGAGTTCGGCGACGCGATGGCCGAGGGCTACGAGCGGGCGGCGCGGGCGGTCGACTCCGGCGCGGCGGCGCAGACCCTGGAACGCTGGATCGAGGTCAGCCGCTCGCTGCACTCGGCCTGAGCACGTCGGACCGGCGGTCGCGACGAACGCCTCGCGCCGCCGACGCCGGAGCGCCCGGTCGGCGAATGATCGCCGTCATCGCCGGGTGCCGGGCCGGTGGGCGTACTGGGTGTTGCGCCCTGGCCGGTGGTGTGCGCGGGGCGGGAGCGCCGGTCGGCGGGTGATCGCCGTCATGGCCGGGTGCCGGGCCGGTGGGCGTACTGGGTGTTGCGCCCTGGCCGGTGGTGTGCGCGGGGCGGGAGCGCCCGGTCGGTGGGGTGTCCACCGGGGGCGGGCGCTCGTCCGGCCCGCCCGCCGTCAGTCGGCCTCCTTCAGGCCGATGGAGAACGCGGCCTCCACGTCGTGCCGTGAGTAGGTGCGGAAGGCGAGGTGGGTCTCGGTGGCGAGGACGCCGTGGACCTTGTTGATGCGGCCGGGGATGACCTCGGCCACGTCGTCGTAGGCCGCCACGCGCACGATCGCCAGCAGGTCGTAGTCGCCCGTGATCGAATAGACCTCGCTCACCCCGGGGATGTCGGCGATCGCCTCGGCGATCTCGGGAATCCTGTCGACCTCGGTCTTGATGTGCACGATCGCGGTGACCATCGCTGCCCCTTCCTGACACGAGTGCGGTCCGGGTCGCCCCTGCGTCCCGGACGGGTTGGTATGCGTGCTGACGCGGACGCGTCCTGCGTTGTCACGGCACGCCGGGGCGCTGACGCGGCCTCGGCGCGGGTGGTCGGTGAATCGACGGGCCTTGGGTCGCGGTGAGCCGCCGATGCGCGCTCACGCCCGGCCCGTGCCCGACTCTAGCGCGCCACCGATCACCTCAGCGGGCGGCCCTCGCGCGGCGAGCGCTCCGCGCCGCCGTTCAGCCTTGCGTCGGAGCGCCCCGGGTAGGCGCGGTCGATGCCGGCCTTGAGGCGCCCGGCGCCGCGCACGGGCAGGCTCCACGACCCGTCCACCTGAACCAGGCGCACGCCGGGGGCCTCCAGCCAGCGCAGGATGCACTCGGTCTCCTCGGCGGTGGCCGCCGGGGTGGGGCCGGGGCCGGGGACGACCGTCTCGGCGGTGGCGGTCAGGGCCTCCACGTACGGCGTGGGGTGGGCGCCCCGGGGCATGACGCCCGCGGCGGCGAGCCTGCCGTGCCGTACGACGTGGATGTCCCAGCCGCCTTCGAAGGCCGGGCTGGCGGCGATGAGCTGCGGAATCCGGGTCAGCGACGCGAGGCGCTGCATGCGGGCCGCCGCGCGCACGAAGACGGCCAGGCGGTCGCGATCGACGGCGGCCTCCTCGTAGCGCTGCTCCGCGGACAGGCGGTCCATGCGGGCCTTGAGCGCGGCGTAGACGGGCCCGGCGTCCTCGATCATGGCGCGGCGGGCGTTCGCGACGTGCACCGCGTACTCCTCGGGCGTCTCGCCGCCCTCGCAGGGGGCGCCGCAGCGGCCCAGGCCGGCCAGCGCGCACGCCGGGCGGCGGGCGCGGGTGGTGACGCGCTCGGCGCACCGGCGCAGCGGCACCGCCTCGTGGATGGCGGCGCGGGCGTCGTCGGCGGCGCGCATGCCGCCGAACGGGCCGAGGTAGGTGCCGCCGTCGTCCTTGACCTCGCGGACGACGGCGAGGCGGGGGAACTGCTCGTCGGTGAGCTTGAGCCACACGACCCGCTCGGGGAAGCGTGATCTGCGGTTGTAGCGGGGCTTGGCGGACGCGATCAGGCGTAACTCGCGGACCTCGGCCTCCAGGCCCGTGGCGCAGACGATCGGGCGCACCCGCTCGGCGATGCCGATCATCTCGCGGACCCGGGGGCGGGTCTCGCCGGCGGTGAAGTACGAGCGGACCCGGTTGCGCAGGTTGGAGCTCTTGCCGACGTACAGGGGCTCGCCGCGCTCGTCCTCGAACACGTAGACGCCGGGGGCGCCGGGGATGGCGTCGGCGAGGTGGCGCTTGCGCTGCTGTTGCGGGGAGGGGGCGCGGACGAACCCCTTCAGCTCCTCCAGCGTGCTCACGCCGAAGGCGCCGGTGCGTTCCAGCAGGCCGTGCAGGACGTCCACGGTCGCGCGGGCGTCGGCGAGGGCGCGGTGGCAGGGCTGGTTCGGGCTGTGGAAGATCCGGGCCAGGGTGGCGAGCTTGCAGTTGGGGGTCTCGTCCCGGGTGAGCACCCGCCGCGCCAGGTCGGCGGTGTCGACCACCGGGTTGGCCGGGGGCGGGTAGCCGAGCGCGGCGCAGGCGGCCTTGATGAACCCGACGTCGAAAGGGGCGTTGTGGGCGACGAGCACCGCTCCCCGGATGAACTCCAGAAAGGACGGCAGCACCGACTCCAGCTTCGGCGCGGCGACGACCATCGCGTCGGTGATGCCGGTCAGCACGGTGATGAACGGCGGGATCGGCCCGCCCGGATCGACCAGCGTGGCCAGCTCCCCGAGCCGCTCGCCGGCCTTGACCTTGACGGCGCCGATCTCGGTGATGGCGTGCTCCTTCGCCGACCCCCCGGTGGTCTCCAGGTCGAACACCACGAACGTCACCTCGTGAAGAGGGGTGCCGAGGTCGTCGAGAGTGCCCTGTACCGGTTCCACGACCAAGGACATTAGAGGTGCCCACCGACAATCGCCATCGCGATCGCCATCGCCCCAGCCAGGTACCCAGTCAGGCCCCCCCGGGGTCTCGGGGGGACGTTCTCGCACCTCAGAGGCTCGGCGGAGATCCGTCGCGGTCGGATCCGCCGCTGTGGCAGGGCTTTCCGCCCGTGCTCGAAGGTAACGGAAGGTCATCTATTTGCGCGAAAGAGCGATCGTTCGCATGAGGACTCGTTGGATGCTTTGTAGCGGTGCGTTTACAAACGTCCGAATGCGTCACTCGCACCACTTGCACCACAGCACTACGACGGGGAGTCAGGCAATGAAGCGACTCATCACGACGTTCACCTCGCTCGCGGTCGCCGCGAGTACCTTCTGGGCCGCCGCGCCGGCTCAGGCCGCCGCTCAGGCCGCCGGGGCCCAGAGCACCGCGAAGGCCGCCGCGGCCGAGAGCGCGACCGCACGCCGTCCGTACGTCCGGGTGACCTTCCCCACCCGGGTCGCCAGGGGCGGGCTGGCCACCTACACCGTCCGGGCCACCGGGCTCCGGTCCGCCCGGGGCGAGGCGATCGTCATGGTCTCCTACCTGCCCAGGCACCTCGGCACCGTGCGCATCATCCAGCGGCCCAGCAACTCCACCTGCGGTTTCCGCGCGAGCAAGTGGGCGGTGTACTGCGTGGTCTTCCTGCGCGGCCAGAGCAGCGCCCAGTGGCGATTCCGGCTCGACTGGAACTACCGCTACGCGGGCTGGTACCGCGTCGACAACTACGCCAAGGTGGTGTCGATCGGCGGTGGCACCGGTTGGGACTACGCCAGCCAGATCACCAAGGCCGACCTGATCGGCAAGCCCGCCCGCACGAAGATCCTCCGCTAGCACGATCCTCCGCTGGTACGGCGCAGCCGGATACCCGGAAGCCGCGAGTTCCGGGTATCCGGCCCGATCACCGATTCCACCGCTTGTTTCCACCGCTGTCCCCGCCGCTGTCCCCGCCGCTCGCCGCAGCCGGCGGCGAGGACCCGCCTGAACCTCCCCTCTCCACCGGCCTCCGTCCCTGGGACGGAGGCACGCGTCCCGCCGACCGCCGCGCGGACGCGCGGTTGAATCGGCTTGACCGTCCGTTTACCCGCGCTTCATGTCGCGCGATGTGACCTCGTGGACTCGATCAGGTGCGACACGGTCGTACCCTTGACAGAACAGACATGGAGAGTTCAACGAAGGCGCGCATGCTAGGGGCCAGACTGGGAGCAATGGGATGAGTTCAGCCGGAGAGGGTCTGTCTCGTCCGCTGCCCGAGCAGGTCCGCGCCCACGTCGTCGATCTCGCCGCGCAGGTTCTGGGCACGATGCCGCCCGCCGCCGTGCCGCCGCCGCTGCGCGGCATCGCCCGGTTCGACCCGCGCAAGCGCGCCCGGCTCGGCGGCGCGCCGATCGCCGCGCAGCTGGAGACCGACAAGAAGTTCCGCGAGGTCGTGGCCGAGGCCCTGGCCGAGGCCTGGCCCGAGCTCGTGACCAGCCTCGCCGAGGGCACCGTGCCGCCCGCCGCCGAGCCTGTGGTGGTCGCCGCCGCCGCGTACCTCACCCGTCCGCCCGGCTGGCCGGAGCTGGTGGAGGCCGCCCGCGTCGATCTGGAGCAGAGCGCGGCCGTGGCCGAGGGCACGGCCCAGGAGCAGGCGATCGCCCGGCTGCGCGAGCAGCTCGCCGCGCAGAAGACCGCGAGCCGGGAGGAGATCGAGCGGCTGCGCGAGCAGCTCAAGAGCGCCCGCGCGGAGATCTCCGACCTGCGCCGCAAGCTGCACGAGTCGCGGGAGCGGGCCAAGGCCGCGGAGGCCAGGGCCGACGAGCTGGAGAAGGCCGCGGCCGAGGCCAAGGCCGTGGCGGCGATGGCCGGCAGCGCGGGGGAGGCCGAGCTGCGGCGGCTGCGCGAGCGGCTCGCCGAGGCCGAGTCGCAGGTGGAGGCGAGCCGCCGGGCGGCCCGCGAGGGGCGCAGCGTGGACGACGCGCGCATCCGGGTGCTGCTGGACGCGCTGCAGGACGCCGCCGCCGGGCTGCGCAACGAGCTGGCGCTCCCGACGACCATCTCCCGCCCGGCCGACTCGGTGAGCGCGGTGCGCCCGGGACGGCCCGGCGTGCGCGCGGTGCCCGCGCGGGCGCTCGCCGACGACGATCCGGCGCTGCTGGACCAACTGCTGGCGATACCGCGCCTGCATCTCATCGTGGACGGCTACAACGTCACCAAGACCGGGTACCCGTCGCTGACCCTGGTCGATCAGCGTTCGCGGCTCTTGACGGGCCTCGGGGGGCTTGCCGTACAGTCGCGCGTGGAGATCACCTGTGTGTTCGACGGCGCGGAGCTCGACGGGCCCGTGCAGGTGCAGGCTCCGCGCGGGGTGCGGGTGCTGTTCAGCGCGCCCGGCGAGATCGCCGACGACCTCATTCGCCGGCTGGTGCGGGCCGAGCCGCCGGGACGGGCGATGGCCGTGGTCTCCTCCGACCGGGAGGTGGCCGAGTCGGTGCGGCGCATGGGCGCGCGCCCGCTGCCGTCGTCGCTGCTGCTCCGCCGCCTGAGTCGTGGGTAGATACCATATTTGTACGGCTGTGCCGGATCTTTGGTTCAATGCGGTTGAACAGGTTGAATACCACAGATCGCTTGAGTAACGTCTCGCCCCAGTTGTCTCGCTGGGGAAGGCTGGCACCAACGTGGCCGTTCGCGAAGTTCGGGATGGGCGCGCTTTTGACGAGCCCGGCCGGGATGATCTGTTCCGCCGGGGGCGTCGCGCGTGGAGCCGCAGGGGTCCGCTCGCCGTCGGCGTCTCGATGACGGTGCTGCTCGTCACGCAAGGCGGCCTGCAGGGCGACGCGATCGCCGATCCGAGGCCCACGATCGCCCAGGCCAAGGCGCGCCTGGCGAAGCTGGAGGACAAGGCCGACCAGGCCGTCGAGCGCTACAACGAGGCCAACGAAAGCTGGAAGAAGAAGCGCAAGAAATACCAGGAGCTGAACGCCGACTTCAAGCGGCAGCAGGAGCGCGTGCTGGCGATGCGGTCGAGCATCGTCGGCCTCGCGGTCACCGCCTACCAGGGGGCCGACGCGCTCGCCATGCCCGGCATCGCGGGCGGGGGCGACCCACTCATGACGCTGAACGGCCTGGCGACACTGAGCCAGATCTCGAAGGTGCGCTCCGAGGCGATGAGCGGGTACGAGGCCGAGGTGAAGGACCTCGGGGCCCGCAGGGACAGGGCCAAGACCGCCTTCGAGGAGGCCGCGGACGACCGCGAGAAGTTCCGCAAGAAGCGGGACGAGGTCGAGAAGCTGGTCACCGAGCAGGAGCGGCTGCTGCGTCGGCTGGGGACCTACAACGCCGGGAACACCAACAGCACCGGCCTGAAGTACACCGGCCCCGCCTCGGGCAACGCCAGGACGGCCCTGCAGTTCGCCTACAGCCAGATCGGCAAGCCGTACCGGTACGGCGGCACGGGACCGGGCGTGTGGGACTGCTCGGGGCTCACTCAGGCGGCCTGGCGGGCGGCCGGGGTCGAACTGCCCCGTACGACCACGCAGCAGTGGGCCTGGGGGGCGAACCGCCGCGTGTCGATGGACGATTTGCAGCCCGGCGACCTGCTGTTCAGCAACGGGCTCGGGCATGTGGGCGTGTACGCCGGTGACGGCAAGATGGTGCACGCGCCACGCACCGGCGACGTGGTGAAGGTCGTGACGCTGTCGTCCTACGGCATGGGTCGGTTCGTCGGCGCCGTGCGGCCCTGACCTCGGGCCCGGATTCTCGGGACGCCTGCGAAGAGCGCGTCGGCCCTCCGCGTCCGCGCCCCGCGTGCTGCGCCGGGTTTGGTGGGGTTTATTCGGGTTCGCATGTGACGCGGTCGGTTCCCGGTCGCGTTCACGCCCGTACGGTGCCGTTCATCGCCGCCCGCGGTGAGGTGCAGCGCGTCCGGCATCGTGTGCGTGCAGACCGGCGGGCCCTCGGCGGCATGACCCTCAGCAGGGCGCTCGCCCGGGCCGGTGGCCCCGGCGAGCGGCCGTGGGCGAGTCGAACCGCTGCGCCGCCTGGCCGGTTCGCGGTCGCATCCATGCCGAACCGCTGCCGCGCATCCAGTCCGGGGCGCATCGATGCCGGGCCTTCGCGTCACGCGGCCGGTCCGTGGCCGACCATCCGACCCGCGCCCAGATGGTGTGCCGCGACGTCCTGAATGCCCCATCGGGTCAGGGGGCCCACGCCGAGGCCCTCGCAGGAGGCCGTCTCACCTCGCCTCGTCGAGCGAGGGAGACCGGACGTCCATGAGTCGGCCGGGCGTCTCCGTCCCGTTCTTCACCAGGTCGAGGAGGCCGGTGCGGGGTGCGCTCGGTCTCGTCCGGCGTGAGCCTCTTGGCGATGTGGCATTAGTCACTTTTGAGGCAGTCAAATTCGGGGAATCGCTGCTTGATTCATCATGATTTGTCCGATCCGCCCCCTTCTGTGTGGACATTCGGATGTTCCGCTTTCGTTGGATGGCCGAGATTTTCGATCATGTTTTGGGCCCTCCCGGGGTTGTTACTCCTGTTACTGATGATGTTCGTGTGACGATCAATGGCCGCCTTCCAGTGATGTGATAAGCATCACAAACGGGTAACTTACTTCTCGTTTGTGCTGGGCTTTTATTTCGTTCGAAGCCTTGTCTTGTGGCGATTTCGGCGGAATCGTCGACGGCATTTGCTTGGCGTGTGTAGATTTGCGCCTCGCAGCGACATGCCATGCCGCTGCCAAGAACACCCGGCTGATCACCGGGTGATCAGATAACAGATCCATAATGTCGCCGCAACCCGAACCAATGGTTTAATGTTCAACGGTTTGCGGAGGCAGGCCGAATCCATGCAGTCAGGAGGCATGGAGCCGGGGACCCAAATGCCCTCCGGTGCGAGGGAGCGGGGTGAATCGGTGATGTTCACCGAAGGGCGATCAGACTTCCCCGCCCGAACCCGTCAGCTAACCCGGTAGGCGCAAGTGGAAGACCCTAGGAGAGATCCTGTCCACCACCTCGCACAACCCCCGTCTGTCGCGTGCCGTCCGGGTCTCCCTCGGCGGAGTGGCCCTCACCGTGACCGTCTCAGCCGGAGCGGTCACCCTGCAGAGCACCGCGGCCCACGCCGCGACCGCCGGCACGCCGACGACAGCCCAGGCCGGCCTGCCGGCCACCGTCCAGATGTCCGGGCAACTCAGCGGTGCGACGTTGAGCGGCGTCAATTTGGGCGGCGTCAAACTGGGCACGAGGAAGGCCACCCGGAAGCTCGGTAAGGTCGCGCGGCAACGCGCCAGGGCGAACCGGGCCATCGCGGCGGCCAAGGCGCAGATCGGCACGCCGTACCGCTACGGCGGCACCGGCAAGGGCGGCTTCGACTGCTCCGGTCTGGTGCAGTACGCCTGGCGGAAGGCGGGCGTGAAGATCCCGAGAGTGACGACGGCACAGTACCGTGCGATCAAGACCAAGGTCTCCTGGAAGAACCTCCGTGGCGGAGACCTGATCTTCTTCTACGGCAAGGGCCATGTCGGCATGTACGTCGGGAACGGAAAAATGATCCACGCTCCCAGCTCGGGGAAGCGGGTGCGCATCGACAAGCTGAACGCATGGCGCAGGGCGTCGTTCAGCGGCGCGGTACGTCCCGGCCTGTGACGTAGCCGAGACGCCGACCGCGGCACCACGGCCCCGCCCATCCTCTCCTCACGGTGGGCGGGGCCGCGTCATGCCCGGCTGCCGCATCCTCGCGCCACGCCTTGTGTCAGTCCGGGTGCCATGCCCGGGTGCCGCATCCTCGTGCCACGCCTTGTGTCACGTCCCGGTGCCGCGTCCGGGTGCCACATCCGAATGCCATGCCCGGGTGCCGCATCCTCGTGCCACGCCTTATGTCACGTCCGGGTGCCATGTCCGGCTGCCGCATCCTCGCGCCACCCCTTGTGTCACGTCCCGGTGCCGCATCCGGATGCCACGCCCCTGTGCCGCATCCTCGCGCCACGCCTTGTGTCACGTCCGGGTGCCACGCCCCGTACCATGCCGCATCATGCGCAGATGGGCCGCTCGGGCGCTTGCCGTGCTCCTGCTGGCGGCGACCGCCGCCGGAGCGGTGCCGCCCCCCGACCCGCTCCTGGGCCGCGCGCTGGCGCTCGTCCGCGAGCACCCCGCCGTCTGGACGGGTGCCGCGGCGATTACTCGGGGCGACCGGGTCGTGGTGGTCGGCGGCGGCTCCGCACTGCGTGCCGAACTCGTGGACCTCGCCGAGCGGGCCCGCCGTACCGTGGCACGAGTCTGGGGGACCGTGGACGCGATCGTGCTCGTGCCGTCCACCACCGCCCGCGCGGCCGTTCTCGCCGCGCCCGCCGACGTGCGCGGCCTGGCCGCGCTCGCGGGCGACGGCCACGTGATCGTCGAGCCCGCGGGGTTCGCCCGGCTCTCGGCGGCGGGACGGCGGGTCGTGCTCACTCACGAGCTGACCCACGTCGCCACCGGCGCCGCCGTCGACCACGACACTCCCCGATGGCTGGTGGAGGGGTTCGCCGATTATGTCGGTTTCCGTGACTCGGGCATCCCGGTGCCCGTCGCCGCGGCCGAGTTGGCCGCCGAGGTGCGCGCGGGACGGCTTCCCGACGCCCTGCCCGGCCCGTCGGACTTCGACCTGGGGCCGCGACGCGTGCGGGCCTACCAGGAGGCGTGGCTCGCCTGCCGGTACGTCGCGGCCCGCTTCGGCGAGAACCGGCTCGTTGACCTCTACCGTTACATGCGCCTCCGGCCTCGGGATGCCGACGCGGTCCTGCGGCAGGTGCTGGGGATGGGGTCGGCCGAGTTCACCGCCGCCTGGCGCGAGTATCTGCGCAGGGAACTGACATGATCGGGTCCCGCCCTTGCGTCGGCGGCCGAGGGTCTCATGGCGATATCCGATGGGGAGGACGTGGGCCGAGTTCACCGCCGCCTGGCGCGAGTATCTGCGCAGGGAACTGACGTGGACGGGTCCCGCCCTTGCGTCGGCGGCCGAGGGTCTCATGGCGATATCCGATGGGGAGGACGTGGGCCGAGTTCACCGCCGCCTGGCGCGAGTATCTGCGCAGGGAACTGACGTGGACGGGTCCCGCCCTTGCGTCGGCGGCCGAGGGTCTCATGGCGATATCCGATGGGGAGGACGTCGGCCGGTGGAGACGATCGTGCAGTAGATTCGAAACGCGTTACATCGTTACATCCGGGGGTTCCGGGGCGGCCGGCCTCGGCCCGATCCCTCGCGCGGCGAAACGGTCTGCCCTCACGTGAGCACTCTGATCGTCACCAACGACTTTCCGCCCCGGCCCGGGGGCATCCAGGCGTTCGTGCATGCCCTGGCCATGCGCCGGCCCCCTGGGTCGCTGATCGTCTACGCGCCCCGGTGGCGGGGGTGCGAGGCGTTCGACGCGCGGCAGCCGTACCGGGTGGTCCGGCATCCGACGACGCTGATGCTGCCCGTGCCGACGGTTGCCCGGCGCGCGGCGCGGCTGGTGCGCGAGCACCGGATCGACACGGTCGTGTTCGGGGCGGCGTTGCCGATCGGGCTGCTCGCGCCCGCGATGCGGCAGGCGGGCGCGAGTCGGATCGTGATGCTCACGCACGGGCACGAGGCCGCCTGGGCGGGCCTCGGCGTCGGGCGGGGGCTGCTGCGGCGCATCGCGCGGGGGGCCGACATCGTCACCTACCTGGGCGGCTTCAGCCGGGACCGGCTCGCCGGGTCCGTCCCCGAGGACAAGCTCGTACGGCTCTCGCCCGGTGTGGACACCGACGTGTTCCGCCCCGGCGCGGGCGGTGCGGAGATCAGGTCGGCGCTCGGCCTCGGGCAGCGGCCCGTCGTGGTGTGCGTGTCGCGGCTGGTGCCGCGCAAAGGGCAGGACACGCTGATCCGCGCCTGGCCGGAGGTGCTGCGCGCGATCCCGGGGGCCTTCCTGTTGCTGGTCGGCGGCGGACCCTACCGCAGGACGCTGGAACGCATGATCGCCTCGCTGGGGCTGGGCGGATCGGCGCTCGTCACCGGGTCGGTGCCGTGGAGCACGCTGCCGGCCTACTACGACGCGGGGGACGTGTTCGCGATGCCGTGCCGTACCCGCCGGTGGGGCCTGGACGTCGAGGGGCTCGGCATCGTCTACCTGGAGGCGTCGGCGACCGGCCTGCCCGTCGTCGCCGGGAACTCCGGAGGAGCCCCGGACGCGGTCGTGGACGGGCAGACCGGCTTCGTCGTGGACGGCCGCCGGCCCTCCGACGTGGCCGCCGCCCTGATCGGGTTGCTGAAGGATCCCGCCGGTGCGCGGGCGATGGGGGAGCGGGGCCGGGCCTGGGTCGAGCGCGACTGGCGCTGGGACGCGGTCGCCGACCGCTTCGCCGCGCTGCTGACCGGCGCACCCGACCTCAGGGATGCAGGGACAGGCCCTTGAGCACCTTGTCCACGGCGTTGCGGGGGCCGTAGACGCAGATGCCGACCAGATTGAGCTCCTCGGCGGGCACGGCCGCGACGGCCGCCCGGTTGTCGTCGTCGTTTCCGGTCTTGAACAGCTCCTCGGTGTAGAGGGCGACGGACAGGCCACGGGCGAGGGCCCGCTCCCGGACGCGGGCCAGTTCCGGGAGTTCGGCCGTGTAGACCAACATGGGCTGGCGGATCATCGGCAGGTAATCGTTGCCGGAGCCGTCCCGGTAAGGCAGCCCCATGACCCCGGGCACGCCCCCGGCCACGCCGCTGGCGAGGAACGCCACGACGTTGAGCTTCTGCCAGCCGGCCAGGTCCGGGCGCACGCAGATGCCAATCTTGGTGTCGAAACGCATGCACGGCAGCCTGCCTCGCGCCCTCGCCTCCGTCTTGAACGCTGGTGCGCCTCGCCCGTACGGCTGGCGCCGACGCGCGGCCCTCGCCCCCGGCCCTGCCGCCGGACCCTGCCGCCGGACCCCGCCCCCGGCCCTGCCGCCGGACCCTGCCGCCGGACCCCGCCCCCGGCCCTGCCGCCGGACCTCGCCGCCGGACCCCGCCCCCGGCCCTGCCGCCGGACCTCGCCGCCGGACCCCGCCCCCGCACCCCCGCCTCCGCACCCCGCCCGACGAATACCCTGGGAACTACTCTGGGAGCGTGGACCGACACCAGACCTGGGAGCGGGCCCGCTTCGCCCCGGTCCCGCCGCGGCGGCCGGGCGTCCCGACGGTCGAGCGGGCCGGATGGACCGGGCGGGCCGAGCGGACCGCGCATGCCTCCCAGGGCGAGCACAACGGGCGGGGCGGGCGGGGCGGCGACTGGGCGAGGTACTGGCGCAGCGCCGATGAGCCGCTGGAGGCCATGTACGCCCACTTCCGGCGGCACGTCTACCATCGGCACAGCCACGAGTCGTACTCCTTCGGCCTCACCGAGGCCGGCAACCAGGGCTTCACCTGCCGGGGCGCGCGGCACACCAGCGCGGCGGGCATGCTGCTCGCCTTCAACCCCGACGAGCCGCACGACGGGCACCCCAACGACGGCGCGGGCTTCACCTACCGCATGATCCATGTCGGCGTGGACCTGATGGGCGACATCCTCAACGACGGCATCCTCGCCGACGGCGCGGACCGGACGCCCGGCCTGCCGCTGTTCCCCCGGCCGGTGGTGGCCGCGCCGCGCGCCGCGGCCCGGCTGCGGGCCCTGCACGCGGCCCTGCTCGGCGGCGCGTCCCGGCTGCGCCGCGACGAGCTGCTGCGGGCCGCGATCGCCGCCGTCGTGCGCGAGGGGGCGGCCCGCCGGGTCTCGACGGGCGACCGGTACCTCGCCGTCCCCGGGATCGCCCGGCGGGCCCGGGAGGTGATCGCCGACCGCTACCTGGAGGACATCTCGGCCGCCGACCTCGCCGCCGCCACCGGCGCGAGCCGTTTCGCCGTCTACCGCTCCTTCCAGGCCGCGTACGGCCTGGCCCCCAGCGACTACCAGCGGGACCTGCGCCTGCGGCGGGCCCGGCGGCTCATCGCCGAGGGCATGCCGATCGCCGAGGCGGCCGCCGCGACCGGGTTCGCCGACCAGAGCCACCTGACCCGCTGGTTCGTACGCTGCTTCGGCGTCACGCCCCGCGTCTACCAGACGGCGATCTGACCCGGGCGGCTCAGGGGCGGCTCAGGGGTGGCACAGCGGCGGCTCAGGGGCGGCTCAGGGGGGCGGCTCAGGGGCGGCTCAGCCGTACAGGGCCTCGATCTGCTTGCCGAAGTCGCGCATGACGACGTTGCGCTTGAGCTTGAGGCTCGGCGTGACGTGCCCGGTCTCCTCGCTCAGATCGGTCTCAAGCACGGCGAACTTCTTGATCTGCTCGGCCTTGGAGACCATCCGGTTGGCCTCGTCGACGGCCTTTTGCATCTCGGCGAGGATCGCGGGGTCGGTGGCGAGCTCGGCCAGCGTGGCGTCCGCCTTGCCGTTGGCCTGCTTCCACTGCTCAAGCGCCTCGAGGTCGAGGGTGATCAGCGCGGCGACGAACGGCTTGTCGTCGCCGACCACCATCGCCTGGCTGACCAGCGGGTGGGCGCGGATGCGGTCCTCCAGCGGGGCGGGCGCGACGTTCTTGCCGCCGGCGGTGACGATGATCTCCTTCTTCCGGCCGGTGATCCGCAGGTAGCCGTCGTCGTCGAGCTCGCCCACGTCGCCGGTGCGGAAGCGGCCCTGCTCGTCGAACACCTCGGCGGTGGCGGCCTCGTTGTTCCAGTAGCCGTCGAAGACGTGCCGCCCGGAGACCAGGACCTCCCCGTCGTCGGCGACGGTGATCGTGACCCCGGGGAACGGCCGTCCCACCGTGCCGATCTTGTTGGCGCCCGGCAGGTTCACCGTGGAGGGGGCGCAGGTCTCGGTGAGGCCCCAGCCCTCAAGGACCTCGATGCCGACGCCGCGGAAGAAGTGGCCCAGGCGCTCGCCGAGCGCGGAGCCGCCCGAGACGGCGGCGGTGAGGTTGCCGCCGGTGGCCGCGCGCAGCTTGCCGTACACGAGCCTGTCGAAGATCGCGTGCTGGAGGCGGAGGCCGAGCCCGGGGCCGCCGGTGTCGAGCGCCTTGCTGTAACGGATGGCCACGTCCGCCGCCAGGTGGAAGATCCTGCCCTTGCCCTCGGCGGTCGCCTTCTGCTCGGCGGAGTTGTAGACCTTCTCGAACACGCGCGGCACGCCCAGCAGGAACGTGGGCTTGAACGACTGCAGATCGGGCGCGACGTTCTTGATGTTGGCGGTGTGCGCGAGCACGGTCGAGGTCTCGATCAGCGCCACCTGGATCAGCCGGGCGAAGCTGTGCGCGAGCGGCAGGAACAGCAGCGCCGCCCGGTCGGAGACGTGGAACAGCTCCTTCAGCGAGCCCTGGGTGACGTTGCGGGCGGTGAACAGCAGGTTGTCGTGGGTGAGGCGGCAGCCCTTGGGCATGCCGGTGGTGCCCGACGTGTAGATGATCGTGGCGAGGTCGGGGCCGCCGCGGGCGGTGCGGCGCTCGGTCAGGACCTCGTCGGAGACGTCCGCGCCGGCGGCGATCAGCTCGTCGAGCCCGCCGTCCTCGATCCGCCAGACGTTCTTCACCTCCGGCAGCTCGGCGAGCACCTCGCGCACCGTCGCCTCGTGCGAGGCCAGCTCGACGAACACCGCCTTGGCGCCGCTGTCGGAGAGGTTCCAGCGCACCTGGTCCGGCGCCGAGGTCTCGTAGACGGGCACGCTCACGCCGCCCGCCGCCCAGATGCCGTAGTCGAGCACGGTCCACTCGTACCGGGTGCGCGACATGATCCCGACCCGGTCGCCGGGCTCGACGCCCGAGGCGATCAGCCCCTTGGCGATCCGGGAGACCTCGTCGGCGAATTGGCGGGCGGTGACGTCCGCCCACGCCTCGCCGATCTTGCGGCGGATGACGACGGCGTCGGGCTCCCGCTCCGCGCGGCCGAACACCGTGTCGGCGCAGTTGTCCGTGGCGGGGACGTCCACGAGCATGGGGACGCTGTACTCGCGCACAAGTGGCTCCTCGATGCACGCTCCGGTGGCTGCCTGGACGTTACACCCATTGTTTACGCATGGGTAGCTTGCCCGGTCGGGGCGTTGTGAATCGGGCTCGTTTCCGGCCGCTCAACGCCACGGTACCAACCGTTCCGCGCCGGTGCCGGGTTACGATTTGCCCCATGCGGGTGCACGTCGTCAGTGATGTCCACGGCCGTGCCGACGCGCTGGCCAAGGCGGGCGATGGGGCCGACGCGCTGATCTGCCTGGGCGATCTGCTGCTGTTCATCGACTACGACGACCACGCGCAGGGCATCTTCCCCGAGCTGTTCGGCGCCGAGCACGCCTCCCGGTTCATCGGGCTGCGCACCGAGGGGCGCTTCGACGAGGCGCGGGAGCTGTCGGCCGCGCTGTGGGCGGGCCTCGGCGGCGATCCGCGCGAGCACATCGAGCGGGCGGTGCGGGCCCAGTACGCCGAGCTGTTCGCGGCGATGCCCGTCCCGGCCTACCTCACCTACGGGAACGTGGACGTGCCGCCGCTGTGGGCCGAGCACCTGCGCGACGGCCACCGGGTGCTCGACGGCGAGACCGCCGAGATCGGCGGGCTCGTCTTCGGGTTCGTCGGCGGCGGGCTGCGCACCCGCTACCGCACCCCCAACGAGATCGACGAGGAGGAGTACGCGGCGAAGGTCGAGGCGCTCGGCCCCGTCGACGTGCTCTGCTCGCACATCCCGCCCGCCGTCCCCGAGCTGCTGTACGACGTGGTCGCGCGGCGGTTCGAGCGGGGCAGCGAGGCGCTGCTCGCGGCGATCCGGCGGACGCAGCCGCGCTACGCCCTGTTCGGCCACGTGCACCAGCCGCTGTACGCGCGTACCCGGATCGGCCGCACCGAATGCGTCAACGTGGGGCACTTCCGCGGGCGGGGCACGCCGTACGCGCTGACTCTGTGAACGCGCTGACGTGCTGACTCTGTGAACGCGCGGAACCTGTGACGCGCCGAATCCGTGAAACGGCGGTCCGGCTGAACGGCGAGCGGCGCGAGAACGAGTACGGTGAACCCATGGCGGATCGCACCACGTCGAGTATCTCCATAGCCGCGGACCGGGCGGCCATCATGAAGGTCATCGCCGACTTCGGGGCCTACCCCGAGTGGGCCGGGCAGGTGAGGAAGGCCGAGGTGCTCGCCGCCGGCGACGACGGGCGACCGGCCACCGTGCGCTTCGTCCTGGACGCCGGGGTGATCAGCGACGAGTACACGCTGGGCTACGCCTGGTCCGGCGACGAGGCCGTGACCTGGCACGTCGTCGAGGCCGGCCGGATGGTGTCGGCGCTCGACGGCAGCTACCGGCTGGCGGACGAGGGCGGCGCCACCCGGGTCACCTACGAGCTCGCGGTGGACCTCAAGGTGCCGATGATCGGCATGATCAAGCGCAAGGCCGAGAAGGTCATCATCGACACCGCGCTCAAGGGCCTCAAGAAACGCGTCGAGAGCTCGTGACGCGTCCGGAGGCGCCGGTCGCGACGCCGCGCGTGCTGTTGTTCACCGGCAAGGGCGGCGTCGGCAAGACGACCGTCGCCGCGGCCACCGCGACGCTCGCCGCCCGCGCCGGGCACAAGACGCTCGTGGTGTCCACCGACACCGCGCACTCGCTCGCCGACGCCCTCGCCGTACCGCCCACGGACGAGCCGGCCGAGGTCACGCCGGAGCTGCCCGGCCTCCACCTGCAGCAGATCGACACCCAGCGCTCGCTCGAGCGGCACTGGGGCGAGCTGCGGGCGTACGCGCGGGGCGTGCTCACCGAGCTCGGCCTCGACGAGATCACCTCCGAGGAGATCACCGTGCTGCCCGGCGCGGAGGAGGTGATCGCCCTGCTGGAGCTGCGCGAGCAGGTGCGCACCGGCCGCTGGGACGTCATCGTGATCGACTGCGCGCCGACCGCCGAGACGCTGCGGCTGCTCGCCCTGCCCGAGGCGCTGGACTGGCACGTCAACCGGCTGCTTCCGGTCGGCCGCCGGGTGATGCGCGCGGTCTCGCCGCTGATGCGGCGGGTCGCCCGGGTGAGCATGCCCGGCGACGACGTGGTCGGGGCCGGGGAGCGGCTGCACCGCGGCCTGCTCGACGTGCGCGCCATCCTCACCGGCGAGAACGCGTCGGTGCGGCTCGTGCTCACCCCCGAGGCCGTCGTCGTCGCCGAGGCCCGCCGCACGCTCACCTCGCTCAGCCTGTACGGCTACCGCGTCGACGCCGCGATCGCCAACCGGGTCTTCCCCGCCGACGGCGCCGACCCCTGGCGGGAGCGGTGGGTGGCCGCGCAGGGGCGGCACCTGGCCGACGTCGCCGAGTCGTTCGCGCCGCTGCCCGTGCACACCGTGCCGTACCTGCCCGCCGAGCCGGTCGGCGTGGCGGCGCTCGGCGCCCTCGGCGCGACCCTGTACGGCGACGCCGACCCGTTCGCCCGCCCCGCCGTCGAGCCGCCGATGCGCGTGACGCCGGATGGCCGGGGAGGCTGGGAGTTGTCGCTGGCGCTGCCGTTCGCCGACCGGGACGCGGTCGACCTGGCACGCAAAGGGGACGAATTGATCATTACGGCTGGGCCGTACCGGCGGGTCCTGGCGCTGCCCGCGGCGCTCGCCCGGCGCACCGTCGCCGAGGCGGCGCTCCGCGACGGCCGGCTGCGGGTACGGTTCGAGGCAGGAGGGCCAGATGACCGAGAATCGTGACAACGGACAGCCGGAGAACGGCAAGGTCCCATCCGCCGAGGCGCCCGAGCAGGAGCGGACGGGCGAGCCCCAGGCTGAGACCGCAGGGGCAGCGGGCGCCACGGGCGCCACGGGCGCCACGGAGGCAACGGGGGCCACGGAGGGCGCGGCAGGAGGCAACGGTGGATCGCGCGGCACCGAAGGCGCCGGCCAGACCCCGCGCGACCCGCTCGGGTCGGTCGCCGAGGAGGCGATGAAGCTGTTCGACGCGCTGCAGCAGCGCGTCATGCGCGAGGTGGGCAAGAACGTCGTCAAGAGCGGCGCCAGGGCCGGCATGAGCGGCCTGGGCCAGGCGTTCGGCACCGGCAGGTCCGCCCCGCGCGACGTGTGGAGCGAGGCGGTCGCCGAGCACGACCCGCACGGCGATGAGGAGTACATTTGCCGCGCCTGCCCCATCTGCCGGATGAAGGCGGCCTCACGGGAGTCCGGTGGCGAGGTCACCGACCACCTGGTCGCCGCGGGCGGCGAGCTGTTCGCCGCCTTCCGGCAAGCGTTCGAGGCGCTGCAGCGCCCGGCGTCCGGGAGCCGGTCCCGGGACCGCGAGCGGGAGCCGCGTCCGTCCCGGGTGGAGCACATCGACCTCGGGTGATCCCGGGGAGGCGGAGGACGGCGACCGGCATGCGGCGACGTGCCGGCGGAAAGGGTTAGGCCATGGCGCTCACCATCGGCATCGACGTCGGCGGGACCAAGGTCGCGGCCGGCGTGGTCGACGAGAACGGCAAGATCATCGAGCATCTGCGCCGGCCCACGCCCGCACAGGAGCCCGACAAGGTCGCCGAGGTGATCGCCGAGGTCGTACGCGAGCTGTCGAGCCGCCACACGGTGGACGCGGTGGGCCTCGGCGCGGCCGGCTTCGTCGACGAGACCCGCTCGGTCCTGCGCTTCGCGCCCAACCTGGCCTGGCGGGAGGAGCCGCTGCGCGAGAAGGTCGGCGCGCTGATCGACCTGCCCGTCGTGGTGGAGAACGACGCCAACGCGATGGCCTGGGGCGAGTACCGCTTCGGCGCGGGCCGCGGCGAGAGCCACGTGGTGTGCGTGACGGTCGGCACCGGCATCGGCGGCGGCCTCGTGCTCGACGGCCGCCTCTACCGGGGCCGATGGGGCATGGGCGCCGAATGGGGCCACACGCAGATGGTGCCCGGCGGGCGTCCGTGCGGCTGCGGCAACCAGGGCTGCTGGGAGCGGTACGCCAGCGGCAGCGCCCTGGTCGCCGACGTCCGCGAGGCGATCGCGGCCGACCCGGCGCGCGGGGCCCGGCTGCTGGAGATGGCCGGCGGCAGCCTGGAGAACGCCGAGGGCGAGGTGGTCGCCGCCGCCGCCCACGAGGGCGACCCGGTCGCCCTGGAGGCGTTCGCGCTGCTGGCCCGCTGGCTCGGCCAGGGCCTGGCCGACCTCGCCGCCACCCTCGACCCGGGCTGCTTCATCATCGGCGGCGGCGTCTCCCGCTCGGCCGACCTGTTCCTCGACGCCGCCCGCGAGGAGTACGCCCGCCGCGTCGTCGGCCGCGGCCACCGCCCCCTCGCGGTCATCAAGGCCGCCGAACTCGGCCCCGCCGCCGGCCTCGTCGGCGCGGCCGACCTGGCCCGCACCCGCTGACCCCGCACCGACGGCCTTGACCACGCCCGAGCCTGGGCCCGAACCCGCGCCCGAACCCGGGCCCGAACCATCTCGCGGGGACGCCGAACGGGCCGCGGCCGTGTCGCTCCGGGTGGCCTCCTACAACGTGCGGTCGCTGCGCGACGACGTGGGCGCGCTGGTGCGGGTCATCCGCGCCATCGAGCCCGACGTACTGTGCCTGCAGGAGGCGCCCACGGGGTTGCGGTGGCGGCGCGGCCGGGACCGGCTCGCGGAGCGCGTCGGCATGACCGTCGTCGCGGGGCGGCGCAAGGGCGGTCTGGCGATCCTCGCCGGGCCGGGCGTGCGGGCCGTACACGCCGAATACCACCTGCTGAGCCCCCGGCCGAGGCTGCAGCGGCGGGCGCTGGCCATCGCCGTCGTGGACAAGGACGGGCGGCGGGCCGCGGTCGGCTGCGTCCACCTCGACCTGTCGGCGACGGCGCGACTGGAGCACGTCGCCGAGATCGAGGAGCACATGGCCTGGGTGCGCGACCGCTTCGGCGTGCCGGACGCGCTCGCCGGGGACTTCAACGAGGAGCCCACCGGGGCCGCCTGGCGCCGCCTGACGCGACGCTACACCGACTGCTTCGCGGCCGCGCCCGACGGCCACGGCGGCACCTTCACCGCCCGCCACCCGGCCAAACGCATCGACGCGATCTTCGCGGGGCCGGGTCTCGCCGTGCGTTCCTGCGGGGTGCCCCAGGCGGATCCGGCCGACCTGGCCGTGGCGACCGACCACCTTCCCGTCCAGGCCGACCTGCTGTTCCCGGCCTGAGCGCCCCGGCGATCCGCCGCCCTGCGACGTCGCGCTTTGTGCCGTGACGTCGCTGTTTCACCGTGACTTGAGGCAGGTGTGCCACGCGGGCGGCACGCCGCCACGTACGATTTGCTCATGACCCGCCGCCCGTCGCGGCGTGCGGCGCCGTTGTGCGTGCTCCTCACCGGCCTCCTCGCCGGGACGCTCATGCGCCCCACATCGGCCGCGCACGCCCGAGTGGATCCCACTCCCGCCGCCAGGATCACCTCGGCGGCGACGACGCCCGACCGTCACCCGGCCGCCACCGCCCGGCTGCGCGCCGACGGCTCGCTGTCGGACATCGCGGCGCTCGGCGCGACCAACGTGTGGGCGGTCGGTCAGGAGGGGATCTGGGACGACTGGCAGAGCCGGGGCGTCATCACCCACTGGGACGGCGACTCCTGGAACGCCGTCGGCATCCGCAACGACGCCTCCGGCGCCGGCCGGCTGCGCTCGATCGCGGCCGCCTCCCCGACCGAGCTGTGGGCCGTGGGGGAGGGGCACGACAGCCTGCCGTACGTGGCCAGGGGCGACGGCTCCACCTTCGACCGCGTCGCCGTCGGCTCGCTGCGCGCCGGAGACTGGCTCGGCGGGGTCGCCGCCGTGCCCGGCCGCGTGGTCGCGGTCGGCGGGCGCGCGGGCCGTCCCCTGATCGCCACCGGCGCCGCCACCGGCTGGACCGCCGCCGCCCGCCGCGCCGAGGGCACCCTGTACGGCGTGGCCCTGCTGTCGGCCAAGGAGGGCTGGGCGGTCGGCGAGACCGGCGACGGCCCGATGATCCTGCGCCTGTCCGGCAACACGTGGAAGACCGTCCGCGTGCCGCGCGTCAAGGGCGGCTTCCTGCGCGACGTGTACGCCGACGGGCCCAAGCGCGCGGTCGCCATCGGCGGCGTCTACCACGGGACCGGCGGCCGTATCTACCCACTGGCCCTGGAGTGGAACGGCAAACGCTGGTCCCGCATGCGCGTCCCGAACCACGCCGCCGAGCTCTACGGCGTCACCGGCGACGAACACGGCCGCTACTGGGCCTCCGGCTACGACCCGGCCCACTCCCACGAGCCGTTCCTGCTCCGCTACGAGAGCGGCAAATGGCGTACCGACCGAGGGGAGAAGACCGGAGACGACCAGATCGTCCGCCTCCAGGCGGTCGGCCACGTCGCCGGCCTCACCATGGCCGTCGGCCACCTCGTGGACGCCTCCGGCCGCTACACCGACATCATCGAGACCCTCGACGCCGACGAGGCCAAGTGAGCCCGTCCCCGCCGTCCGTGCCGTCCGCGCCGTTCGCGAACGTGCAGCGGGCGGGCGCCATCCGCGTGGCGCCGCCCGACGCCGTACTCCATCCCAGGGCGCACCAGCACCTACCGGACGAATCTCAGCCTCAAGACACTAGATGACGGCGCCGTCGTCCCAGCCGGAGTCCTTGGGCGGCCCGTCGCCCATGCGCACCACCAGCGCCACGAAACCGCCGATGAACGCGGCGACGGCGGCGAACAGGATCCAGCCGTCCATCGGCCAGCCGAACACGGCCGCGAGCAGCAGGTAGGCGGGACCGCCGAACAGCGCGAACCAGGCGATCTTCGTGCCCAGATCGAGCTTCGGCAGCGGCGGCGGGGGAGGGGGCACGTAGTGCTCCTCCTCGACCGCCGGGGACCGCTCCTCGCCGTCCTCCTCCACCGGGTCGTCGGCCTCGGAACGCCGCCGATCGGCGGGACGCTCCGGGACGTTCTCCCGGTCGGGCCATGGCTGACCTGCCGAGCTCACCTCGGCCGGCTCGTTGAAGGAGGCGACGATCTGACGCCAGACCTCGTCCTCGTCACTCTGCGGCGTCACCGGTCACTTCGTTCCTGGGCCGATCAGTCCTGTTGCAAGGGTACCGAGGCGTGCGCGGTGACGAACTCCAGGCTCCCCTGGAAGATCGTCTCCGCGTCGTTGTCCAAGGTCGCGACGTGGTAGCTGTTCGGCAGCTCCCGCACGGTGAGGTTGTCCCCGAGCCGCTCGCGCAGCAGCCGTACGCTCGCCGGTTTGACCACGTGATCCTCTGGACTGTGGTAGACGAGCACCGGTTGCGTGACCTTGTCCAGCTCGCTCTGCACGAGCGACCACAGCCGGAGCAGCGTGGCCGCGGCCCGCACCGGCGTCCGGTCGTAGGCAAGCTCGGTGGCCCCTTCCTTCTTGATGTCGTTGGCCACCGGCGCCACCGTCGGCACCAGCCACTTCAGCACCGGTGCCAGCTTCAGCAGCGGCGCGTCGTTGACGATCGACGGGTTCACCACGACGACGCCGCGCACGGCGTCCCCGTGCACCTGGGCCAGCCGCAGGGCCATGCACCCGCCCATCGACAGTCCCATCACGAACGTGTCGGGGCAGCGCCCGCGCAGTTCGTCATAGGCGTGTTCGAGCTCGCCGTACCAGTCCTCCCAGCCGGTGTGGCTCATCTCCTGCCAGGTGGTCCCATGGCCGGGCAGGCGCGGCAGGGACACGGTCAGGCCCGCCCGCGCCAGGAACTCCCCCCACGGCCGCAGCGACTGCGGCGTGCCGGTGAACCCGTGGCACAGCAGGACCCCGATCTTCCCGCCGTCATGGTGGTACGGCTCGGCGCCCGGCATCAGCGGCATGGCGGCACCCCTCTCGTCCATCGACGCGCACGCGCGGGGACGCGCTGGCCCGATCGTCGCACGTTCCACGCCCTCACCGCGAGTGCCCCGGTCGGCCGGGGTGGGAGTGCGGGTCGGAAGATGGGAAGATGACGCCACACATATGACCGCCTGCGCAGAAGTGAGGTGCCCAAGTGCTGTACTGGGTGGTGAAGGTCATCCTCGGACCCATCCTCCATCTGGTGTTCCGCCCTTGGGCCGAGGGCGTGGAAAACGTCCCGAAGCAGGGCCCGGTGATCCTCGCGGGCAACCACCTGTCCTTCGCCGACCACTTCTTCGGCCCCCTCCACCTTTCCCGCAAGGTCATCTCCCTCGGCAAGGCCGAGTACTTCACCGGCACCGGCGTCAAGGGCCTGATCAGCCGCCTGTTCTTCAGCGGCGTCGGCACCGTCCCCCTCGACCGCTCCGGCGGCAAGGCCAGCGAGGCCGCCCTCCGCACCGGCCTCCGCATCCTCCGCGAAGGCAACATCCTAGGCATCTACCCCGAAGGCACCCGATCTCCCGACGGCCGCCTCTACAAGGGCAAGACCGGCGTCGCCCGCCTCGCCCTCGAATCCCGCGCCCCCGTCGTCCCCTGGGCCCTCATCAACACCTTCGAGATCATGCCCACCGGCCGCCTGTTCCCCAAGCTCGGCATCCGCCCCGGCATCCGCTACGGCAAGCCCCTGGACTTCTCCCGCTACTACGGCATGGAGGAGGACCGCCTCGTCCTGCGCGCCGTCACCGACGAGATCATGTACGCCCTGATGGAACTGTCCGGCCAGGAGTACGTCGACAAGTACGCCGCCAGCGCCAAGGTCGAGATGGCCCGCGCCGCCAAGGAGGCCGCCAAACAGGCCGCCGCCGGAAACACGACGACAACCGGCTGACCCGTCACTCGCGACCGCCCGCGGCGGACCTGCCCCGTCGCGCCCTCGGCGGTCGTGCACAAATCTTGGCGCAGCCTTGCCCAATCCTGCCCACTCCACCGTTCTCCGGCGGCGGGCCTGGCGCCGCCAGGGCGGGCTAGCCTGGCACGGTGAGCATCGCTTCAGGGGATTACACCTTCGGCGCCGAATCCGGGCGTCTCATGATCGAGACGAGCCGTACGGGGCTGGGGGCGAAGGCGGGGCACGATCTCACCATCGAGGTCACCCGCTGGTACGGCGAGGCCACGATCGACGCCACAGATCCGGCCGCCTCCTCGGTGAACGTCGAGGCCGACGCGGGGTCGTTCGAGGTGCGGAAAGGAACCGGCGGCGTCAAGCCGTTGACGAGTTCCGATCGCGGCGAGATCGAAAAGATCATCCGGGAGAAGATCCTTCACACGACCCGCAACGCGACGATCACGTTCCACTCGACCCGCGTGGCCGGCACGGCGGAGTCCTTCCGCGTAGAGGGCACGCTCACCATCGCGGGCGTCACGCGGCCCATCACCGTGCAGTGCGCGTCGGCCGAAGGGCGCGTACGCGGCTCCACGAGCATCACACAGTCCCGATGGGGTATTCGGCCATACTCGGCCTTCTTCGGCGCCCTCAAACTCAACGACGAGGTCGAAGTCTGGTTCGACGTGGAACTCGTCCCGAAGAACTGATCCCGAGGGCTCGGCGGCGGCGCGGAACCTGTCGGCGGTGGCGGGGCCGCCCACCGGCCCGGCCTCGGCGGTCCGGGCGAGGGCCGCGACGCGACGCCGCCGAGGACCGCGTACATCTCGCATACGCCCTTCGGGGGACCGCTCTCGTCACCCGAGGTTCGGCGGCCGTTCGCCCAATCGCCAGCCCTGCGCGATCAGATACCGCACCGGCTCGAACGCCTGGACCGGCTGCTGCGGCACGCCCCCTTGCGAGCCGCTCGCCGCCAGCGTGAAGAAGCCGCCGATCAGGCCGATTCCGATGACGCCGAACCCGAGGCCGGGCCCGGCGGCCGCGAACGCCGGGATCGAGAGGGCGAGGATCAGCAGGGTGCCGGCGCAGCCGAGGCGGGGCGCCGTCGGCGACTTCGGCGCGTGCGCGGCCATGCACGAGGCGCAGCGCGGCACGCGGACCGTGGCGGTCCGCCAGGTGACCTGGATCTGCGGTCCGCCGTCGGCCCAGCCGACCACGGACGGCTCGACCTCGCCGTACAGCTTCTGCTCGTACGCGCAGGCGTCGTCGGCGGGGTTCTGCTCGCAGAATTGGCACGTCAGGTACTGGAGTTGGTCGCGGGCCCGGTCGAGGTTCTCCCTGATGCGGTCCTTCGTGGCCGGCGTCGCCGCCAACGGGACGGCGCGTTCGAGAAGGTCGACGCCGGCGTCCCAGCGGCCGGTCTCCGTCACGAAGGGCACGACGCAGCGCAGGACCTTGAGCGCCACGTCGTCCGCGGCGCCCTGCAGGACCGGATGTCGTTCGGGGAAGGCGAAGGCCAGCATGGTGAGTAGGGGCGCGGATCGGTCGAGCAGCCGGGTGGCCGCCTGGTCGCCGGTGGCCGGATCGGCGTCGGCTGCGCGCTCGGCGTCGTCGCACATGGCCCTGAGCCGGGCGAGGTCGGGTTCCACCGCGCCGCGCAGCGCGTCGTCGATCAGCGCCCCGTCGAACCCGGAGCCGCGCATGAGCGCGACGTGCTCGGCCGCGTCGTCCGTCCGGTCGTCGTGATAGGCGCGTACGGCCAGCCCGGCGTTGATCGACAGGAGCGTGGTGGGCAGGGCGGCCCGCATCTCCCGTACGGTGGCCGGGGTCAGCCGCGGATCGTCGATTCGCCTGACCCGCTCCTCCAGCAGCTCCCAGACCGCGTCCGTGGCGTGGGCGTCCCGCCAGTGGGCGAGGGCCCGCTCCCACTGGTCTCGGCTGCCGTCGTCCAATTCGTCCGCGTCGAGCGCCCGGGTGTGCGCGAGGACCGCCAGGTTGTGTACGGCGACGGCCCCGGCGAGCGCGTCCGGGGACGAGGGCGTGTCGCCGCCGCGCAGCGCGGCCAGCAGGCCGCCCATGCCGCCTGGGCCGTCGTCCGCGTCGCCATGCTCGGCGGCCGGTCTCAGCCGCGACCACTCTCGTTCGGCCGCGTCGAGGTCGCCGCCGCGCAGCGCCGCCATCGCGTCGTCCGGCGTCCCGTTCGGGGCGGGCCAGAACCAGAACAGCTCATCGACCAGGCGGGCGCCCGGATCCCGCAGGCGCTGCATGGCGCGCTGGACGACCGTTTCGTCGGGAGGCCGGGGCGGCGGCAGCACGCTCGGCCCGGGGGACGCGGCCAGGCCCACCTTCTCCATCACCCGCAACCGCTCCGCGCTGCGCCGGATGTCGCGGGGCGTGGCGTCCACCGCGAGCCCGGTGATCCGGAACGCGTTCTCCCGGTACAGTCCGGGCCCCACCCCGTCGAAGACGGGCATCGTTCACCCCCTTCCGGCCGCGGCGATGCGCAGGCTCACCGTCCGGTTCCGCGCCCTGGCCCACGGATCGTCGCCGCGGTACGGCGGCATCATCGCGCCCAGGGCCGACACCGAGAACCTGGCCGTCGGAATGCCCGCGGCGTCGCGGAGCACCTCGCGGACGACCGTGGCCCGGAGCATGGCCAGCTCCATGTTGCTGGCGTAGGGGCCGCCGGGCGGCACCGCGAGATCGTCGGTGTGGCCGATGACGGCGACCGAGATCCGATCGGCGTGCGGGCGCAGCCGTACGGCCAGCTCGCGCAGGACCGCCCGGCCGCCCGCCGAGAGTGTGGCGCCACTCCGGAACAGCCCGTCCTCGAAGGTGACCGCGATCTCGTCCGGCGATCGCCGTACCCGGAGTCCCCGCGCCTGGAGGTCAAGCTCGTCGAGCACGGAAGCCGTAGGTGGGGCCGTAGGTGGGGCCGTACGTGGGGACGTGGAGGAGGCGATGGAGGGAGAGGGCGCGGGGGCGGACGTCGGCGTCGTGAGGGCGTAGTCGACCGGCGTCTTGATCACATCCCGGGGCTCGCCCACGGTCAGCCGGATCTCCACCGGCGGCACCAGCACGGCCGTGGCCAGGAACCCCGCGCCGATCACGACGGCGGCTCTCGCGCGCCGCCAGGCGACGGGCCCGCGCGCCGTCATCGCGGCGATCCGCCGCCGCCCCGCCGCGATCTCCCGGTCGCCCGGGGCGAGCCGTTCGGCCTCCGCCCAGTACCGGTCGGCCGCGCGCAGGTCGCCCTGCTGCGCCTTGATGCGGGCGAGCAGGTCCAGAAAGGGCACGCCGCGGTCCGCGCCGCGCCAGGCGTCCTCAAGCAGGCCCTCGGCCTCGGCGTACCGCCCGTTCCTGGCCAGGATCCGGGCCTGGGCCAGCGCCACCTCGCGTGCGGCGAGCAGGGCCGCGGTCGGCTCGCTCATCGGCTCACCGCACCGTGCTGAACGGGTCCGGCGGAGGCGGCGGCTTGGGCAGCAGCCCCCGGAGCTGGTCGTTGACGACCCGGACCGTGTCGACGTCGCCGGTCTGCGCCGCACGCGCGCCCGTGTCGATCAGCCGCCCGGCGAGCTCCGGATCGCGCATCTCGGGGCGCAGCAGGCGGAGCTGGTCGAAGGCCATCAGGTCGAGCTCGCCGGAGTCCCGCAGCACCCGCGCCGCCACCAGCCGTAACTCGTCCATGCGCAGGCGGAGCAGGTCGGCGTCGTGCGTCGTGATGGCCTGTTCCACGGCCGCCTCGGCGTGATCCAGGACCCGCAGCTGGTCGGCGTCGCCCCGCGACAGCACGATCTCGCGGATGAGCGGCATCTCCTGCCTGGTCTCGCGGACCAGCCGGGGCCACTCCAGCGTCCGCTCGGCCTCGTCGATGGCCGCCTTCAGGTCCAGCAGCCGCTTGGCGCAGGTGGTGGCCGCGTCGGGATCGACGCGCGCGGCGTCCACCAGGGCGTCGATGTCCTGCACGGTCCGCTCGCGGTCGATCCGGGAGAGCACCTCCAGGGCGCGCGCATCGCCGATCTCGGCCGCCTGCTCGCGGACCTCGTCCAGCCGCCGCCGCTCCGCCTGCGCCTCCCGCAGCAGGTCGGCGTGCTCGGGGACGGTCTCGGTCCGCAGGTTGATCACATGCTCGAACTCCTCGTCCAGGATGGGGACGTACGCCCGCGCCACCACCAGCCGGGACTCGTCGATGACGATCGTGAAGTCGACCTCGCTCCCCTCGGGCACGTCCCGCCGGATCTGCCCGGGGCGGACCTCGACGCGGCCGATGCGCCGGTTGCGGTCGGCGCGGCGGTGCTCGCCCTCCACCACGGGGATCCGGAGCATGCCCCGGCCCTCGCCGCGGCTGATCGCGACCGTCGTTCTGAGCACCTCCCGCCGCCGCGCGGGCAGCGGCGTGCCCCGCTCCACCAGCACCTTCACCTGGTTGTCCTGCAGCCCCACGCCGATCGAGTGGGTGAGCGTGGGCTGGGTGTCCACGACGCCGACGGTGTACGTCAGGGTGCTGGGGCTCACCTCGCGCCGGGTGCCGGTCGGATCGGTGAGCTCCAGGTGGAAGACGTTGGCCCGCCCCTTCTCCGCCCAGAGCGTGACGGCGAACGCCCCGTCCGCGGACAACGCGATCCTCCCGCTGCGCCAGACCGGCTTCGCCTCCGGGTTGACGAACTCGACGGCGAACCCGGCCGTGTCCACGCCCGACACCCTGCCGCCGACCAGCGGCTCGGTGTCCGGGCCGACCGGCCGGTACACCAGCTCGACGGTGTGCCGCCCGGGCGGCGGCGCGGCGGCGGCGGTCGCGGCCGGGCGCAGGAACTGGGTCCCCGCGAAGATCGCGGCTCCCCGGGCGACCACCGTGATCGGATCCTGGCTGTGGTCGAGCGGGACGCCCAGCCCCTCGCGCGGGTCGGCGAGCCGTTCCCGCAGGTACGGTGAGAGCGTGGGCCCGCCCACCAGCAGCACCTTCTCGATGTCGCCCGGCCCGAGCCCGCTCTCCTGCAACGCCTTGCGGCACAGGTTCACCGATCGCACGATGTACGGCTCGGAGAGCCGCTCCACGTCCGCGCGCATCAGGTCGTACTCGAACTCGAACGGCCGCCGGTCGTCGTCCTCCAACTGCAGGAGGATCTCCGCGGACTCGTCCCGCGACAGCCGGATCTTGGCCGCCTCGGCGGCGAGCTTGAGCTTGTTGACGACGGCGAACCAGCGCGGGTTGCCCCGGGCGAGCCCGGTGAGCCGATGCTCCCGCGTCACCGCGGGGATGAGCAGCTCCTCGACGATCTTCCAGTCGATGAGCTTGCCGCCGAGGAAGTTGTCCCCGGCGTGCTTGACGACGGTGAACTCGCCGTCCCGCATGTTGATCACGGCCGCGTCGAAGGTCCCGCCGCCGAAGTCGTACGCCAGCCAGTAGACGTTGTCGGACTCGCTCTGGAACCCGTACGCCAGGGCCGCCGCCGTGGGCTCCTGCAGCAACGGCGCGTACCTGAGCCCCGCCAGCTCGGCCGCCCGCCGGGTGGCGTCGCAGGCGCTCAGGTCGAAGGCCGCGGGCACGGTGATGACCGCCGCCTCCAGGTCCTCCCCGAGCCGCTGGGCGACGTCGTTCTTCAGCGACTTGAGCACCTCGGCCGACATCTGCTCGGGATCCATCGACCGCCCGCTCGCCGCGAACACCTTGGGCCGGCCGGTCGTGCCCATCCGGAGCTTGAACTCGACGCAGGTGTTGTCCGCGTCGAGCTCGCCGCGCTCCTTGGCGGCCCTGCCCACGTACAGCCGGTTGCGGCGATCGATCCACAACGCCGACGGCGTCGTCTCGAACCCGTCGTTGTTCTTGACGATCTCGGCGTTGACCCCGTTCAGCACCGCGATCGCGCTGTTGGTGGTGCCCAGATCGATGCCGAAGTCGATCGTGGTCCTCGTCATCATCCCCCCGTCCGATCACGCTCGTCCGCGTCCGGCGACGCGTCGCCGCCGGAATCCGGAGTTCCCACGATCACCTCGCCGGTCTGGATCGCCCGATCGCCGAGGTAGATGCTCGGGCGGACCGCCTCGATCACCTGCTCGCGGGCGAGCCCCGGCGTCGGCTGGTAGGCCACCACGGTCAGGGACAGACCCAGGTCGAAGGGCTCGCCCACGTGATCCCGGATCTCGACGCCGGCCTGGATGAGCGCGTCCCACGTCATCTCCAGATGCCGCGCCACCGAACGCGGCGTCTCCTCGGGCGCCGCCGCCACCCGGTTGCGCATCCGCCAGATGCCCGTCGCCACATCGGCCAGCGAACGCCCGGAGAGGCCGGGCTCCCGCGCGGAGGCGTCCTGGCCGAAATGCGTAGCGTCCTCCCCGAGACGATCGGAGCCGTTCCCCGTCTCGGACCCGCGATTTTCCCCGTTCCCGACCGCTCTCAGCACGTCGAGCGCCTCGGCCGGCCACTCCGCCCGCCGGATTCTGAATTCGTGAGGAAATCTCAATTGTCGAATGGCCGCTCTTATTTCACCCACGTCACGTCACAACCGGAGTCGCGGGCGGATCCCCTCGCCGAAGGGGCCGGACCGTGCGCACTCGTGGCCGCATCGGTACGGCGTCCGCAGCTGACCTGCGGAAACGCGCCGACCCGACGACGGCCGCCTGTTCAGCATGCCCATGATCATCCCTTCGGGGGTCGACTCGACGCATGCCGACGCGGTGAAGCGGAAATTTCGCCGACATGATCCTACCCGAGGCGATGGGCCCGAGGGAACACTAATTCGCGGACCCGGTGAATGACCTGCGGAAACCGGAAAGAGCCGGGCGGGTTTCCGAGATGGCAACATTTTTCGCCCGGCTCGCCCCGGCGGACGCCCCCCTCGCGGGACTCGGCTTCCCGAACGCGGCGCCGGCCACGCCCCCGCACGGCGGGCGCGAGCGGTCAGCCGGGCTCGCCCGCCGCGTCGTTCATCCGCTCCGCCCGCGCCAGGGCCTCGGCGAGCGGGGGCACGTCCCAGGCGGCGCGCTCCTCATCGGTGGTGGCGGGATCGACGCGATACAGCGCCCAGGCGCCGCCGGTGTCCACGTACTGCGTGCCGTACCGCTGGGGCAGCCCGTGGTGGAGCAGCCAGCGGTCCAGCGCGGCGGCGGCCAGCCAGCGGGCCGGGCGGTGACCGGCCGCGGCGGCGCGGCGGCACAGCTCGAAGCCGAGGTGGTAATGCTCCGCCCTGCTTCCATGCTGCAGGATCATCGCCAGGTGGTAATAGTCGCCTGGGGAACGGACCTGGCCGGCCGCGAACTTCTCCATCGCCCGCCTCCGCCGTCGGCTGTCGCGTACGCCGCAGCCCTCCGCGAGCACGCCCCCCGCCCTGTCGCGCTGGTCGAGCTCGAACAGCTCCCGCAGTTCTGAATCGTCCACCGCGCCCGGGTCCGGATCGGGCAGGTCGCGCAACGTCTCCGGCAGGTTGAACGCCTCCGTCCCCGGGTCCGCCGACCAGGCGTCCGCCGCCCGGTCGCGGGCCTTTTTCCAATGCCTGCGCCCTTGTTCGTTATCCATGCCGTGAGCGTAGCCCGCGCCGCAGGTCGCCGGGTGTGCGGCAGGTCATCCGGCCTCGCGCAATTCATTGTTTATTGACAGGATTCTGTGGAAGGTGTCATCCTCCCATGAGACTTCACGACCCGGAATCGTGGAAAGGGTGAAATTTCAATGGGTGTAATCGCATCGGCGGTGGCCTGCAAGGCGAACTCCTCGTTTCGGCGATCCGATATCGCGCTGAATCCGCTTCCGCTGGGCGTCCCATTCGGCGTTCCGCTCGTGGTCCCGGACGAGGTCAAGGAGCGGGCGGAGGTTTTCGGCCTCACCTTCGCCCGTCCCTGCGCGACCCTGGTGTTCCAGGAGGAGCTCCAGTACGACGACGAGCTGCAACTCGCCCTGCGGTCGCTCGACGGGGACTGGGACGGCTCCATCCTGCCGAGGATGGTGACCATCGCCGGGAGCATCGAGCAGACCCCCGCCACCGGGACGATCGTCTCCACCGGCGAGCCGGCCTGCCCGGACCGCAGCCCGGACAGCGACGCCTCCGACCGTGACCGGGACTGAGCGGCCGCAGGGGGCGATCCTCGTCCTCACCCACGAGATCGACCCCACGGCCGACTTCGTCGCCCACGAATTCAACCGGCGGAATGTACCGTTCATTCGGCTCGACCTCGGCGAATTCCCCGCGAAACTCAGCCTGTCGGCCGCGATCGACGCCGAACACGACGATTGGAGCGGCATCCTGAAAAGACCCCGGCGGAGCGTACGGCTGGGCGATATCCGGAGCGTGTGGTGGCGCCGCCCCACGTCATTTCAATTCCCCGAGCATTTGAGCAGGGAAGAGCGGTGGTTCGCCCGGGACGAGGCGGCCGCCGCGCTCGGTGGATTGCTGCGCCTGCAGGACGCGTTTTGGATGAACTATCCGGAGTCGTGCATGCGCGCCGAGTTCAAGCCGGTTCAGTTGAAGGCGGCGCGGCGGGAAGGGCTGGAGATACCGCGCACGCTGATCAGCAACCAGGTGGGCGACGTCCGGGCCTTCATCCGGGACAATCGCGCGGCGGGCCGCAGGACGATCTACAAGACGCTGGCGTACGCCGATGTCATCAACCCGGTGACGGGCATGAACGAGGTGATCTACACCAGTGTGGTGGACGAGGAGGACCTCGACGAGAGCCTGGTCGAGGTCACCCCCTGCCTCTTCCAGGCCGAGGTGGAAAAGGACATCGAGCTGCGCGCCACCGTCGTGGGCGACCAGGTGTTCACCGCGGGCATCGACGCGTCCGCCTCTCCGGACGGGAAGATCGACTTTCGTACCGCGTACGAGCACATCCGGTACGAGCACGTGGAACTCCCGCCCGACGTGTCCGCACGGCTGATACGGCTCGTCCGGAACCTCGGGCTGACCTTCGGGGCGATCGACCTGATCCGTACGCCGGACGGCCGCCACGTCTTCCTGGAGATCAACCCTTCCGGTCAGTGGGCCTGGCTGGAGAGCGAACTCGGCCTGCCGATCAGCCGGGCGATCTGCGACGCCCTGGAGAACGGTCACGCCAACCGCCTGGCGGAGCGATATGCGTGAGGACCGGCGGCTGCTGCTGCGCACCGCGGCCGCCGCCCTCCGCACGCTCGACGAGAGTCTGCGGGAACTGCTGGCCGGGTTGCGGCCGGGCGATCCCGCCATGCTGGCCGAGCTACGCCGGGACCTGCTTGAGGCGGGGGTCGCCGACCCCGTCGCCGGCCGATGCTGTCGGGTCCTCCACGTCGTCCTGTCCGACCCAGACGACAGCCCCAGCCGACGGCTCGGGCTGTCCAAGGCGTTCGAGTGCGGATTCTGCGGGCGCGTGCCCGACCCGGACAACCTCGTCTTCGGCGAGGCCGTCTCGATCTGCCTGGCCTGCGCGTTGCTCGCCGCTTCCGGGGCGGCCGCGCCCGATGCCGATCTGCGTGGCCGGTCCTGCGGCTTCTGCCGCGTGACGGCCGCCGATCAGCCGGACGCCGCGAGGTATCCGGGTCTCGATCAGACGATCTTCGTGTGCGCCGCCTGCGCGGAGCTCGCGCTTGAGATCATCGTGGACAAGAGACGGCCGGAGTGATGGAGTCCATCCGGCACGTTCTCGACGGCCTGGCCTTCGTCTGGCGGGCCAGCCGCCGCTCGTACCTGAGCCTGCTGGTCATCAGCGCGCTGGCCGGCCTCGCCGCCGCGGCCATCCCGCTGGCGGCGGTGCGATTGATCGACGGCCTGACGCGGGGCCTCGCCCCGCAGGGCGTGGCCCTGCCGCTCGCCCTGCTGGCCGTCGCGATCGCCGTGGAGCGGGTGCTGGGGGTGCTGCGCGAGGGGCATCTCGCCCTGCTCGCCTTCGACGTCCGCGCCGCGGCCGAACGCGTCATCGTGGACACGGCCTCCCGCGTGGAGGTGGAGGCCTTCGAGCACGCGAAGTTCTACGACTGCCTGGAGCGCGCCTCCCGGGCGGCCTCGCTGCGGCCGACGCAGATCGCCGACTCCCTGCTCAACACCGTCACGGCGCTGGCCGGCGGCATCGGTACCGCGCTGGCCGTCATCTCGCTCGAACCCCGCATGTTCGGCGTGGCGCTCATCTCCTTCCTGCCGGTCTGGTGGATCGTGCAGCGTCGCAGCGCGGTACGGCTGCGGTTCATCGCGGAGGCGACGCCGACCGAACGGGAGGCCGCCTACTTCACCTCGGTGCTGACCGACCGGGACGGCGCCAAGGAACTGCGCCTGTTCCGCGCCGTGCCGTTCTTCGACGGCAAGCGGATGGCGGCGCTGGCCCGGCGACAGCGGGAGATCCGCCGGGAAGTGGGAGAGGTCCGCCGAGTCGACCTCATCGGCCTGCTGCTGGCGGGCATCGCCAACTGCCTCACCTGGGGCATTCTGATCGTACTGAGCATGCGAGGACTGGGCGACCCCGCGTCCCTGATCGCCTTCATCTTCGCCTTCCAGCGGCTCAAGGGCTTCCTCACCACCCTGTCCTGGGGCCTCGCCGAGGCCACGGAGGCGGCGACGCTGCTGAACGACATGCGGCTGTTGCGGGAGTGGGAGCCGGAGGAGGCGGCGCCGGCGGGCCCGCTGCCGCCGCTGCGGGAGATCACCCTGCGGCAGGTCCGCTACACCTACCCGCACAGCGCCCGCCCGGCGTTGTCGGAGGTCTCCGCGACCTTCCGCCGGGGTGAGTTCGTCGCGGTCGTCGGCGCGAACGGATCGGGCAAATCCACCCTGATAAAGATCCTCACCGGACTGCTCCGCGCGGAGAACGGCGAGCTCCTGTGGAACGGCGCCCCGGCGGACAGGGCGTCGATCCACAGGCGCGCGGGCGCGGTGTTCCAGGATTCCTGCCAGTTCGCACTGTCCGTACGGGAGAACGTCACCCTGGGCAGGGACGGGCACGACCTGGCCGGGCTACTGGCCCGCCTCGACATGACGCAGACGGTGGACGCACTGGCCGACGGGCCGGACACGATGCTCGGCAGGCAGTTCGAGGGCGGCACCGACCTGTCCGGCGGCCAGTGGCAGCGCCTGATGATCGCGCGCGGCCTCTTCGACGACCGGGCCGAGATGATCATTCTGGACGAGGCCAGCTCCGCCCTCGATCCGGTCGCCGAGTACGAGCTGGTCCGGACGGTGAAACGGCTGTGCCGCGACAAGCTCGTCGTCGTCGTCTCGCACCGGCTCTCCTCCATCGCCGAGGCCGACCGCGTCATCGTCCTGGACGAGGGCCGAGTGGTCCAGGAGGGCACGGTACGCGCGTTGCTGGACGGCGAGGGCGTCTTCGCGGACATGTTCAATGTGCAGGCCCGCACCCTCGGGCTCAGCCGTACCCCTCGCTGACCGCGAAGGGCACGCCGGGAAGCGGTCTCGTCAGGCGGGTACGCCCGTCGGATCCGTGACGCGGAGGCGGGCGTCTTCGAGCAGCCGCATCATGGCGAGGCTGTCGTCCAGCGGCATGACGGGGCTCTCCAGCGCGCCCTCGGCCAGACGGTCGCGGACCTCGCGGATCTCGCCGACGTAACCGGTGTCGCCGGGTTCGAGAAGATGCTCGCGCTGTTCGCCGTCCGGGCTGGTGAGGACCATGCGGCGGGTGGCGAAGAACGGCGCGTCCAGGTCGGCGCGCATCAGGGTGCCGGTCACCTGGGCGGTCGTGGACAGCGGGCTGAGCAGGGAGGTGTCGAGCAACGCGCGGGCGCCGTCGCGGTAGGACAGCAGCAAACCCGCCTCGGCGTCCACGCCGCCGGAAAGGGTGCCGGTGACGGTCATGACCTCCGGCTCCCCGAGCAGCAGCTGCGCCAGGCCCAGCGGGTAGATGCCGAGATCGAGCAGCGCGCCCCCGCCGAGCGCGGGGTTCCACAGCCGATGCTCCGGGTCGTACGGCAGCGCGAACCCGAAACTCGCCGAGATCGACCGCAGCCGCCCGAACTCGCCCGACGCGATCACTTCCTGGAGACGCCGTATGAGCGGATTGAACCGCATCCACATGGCCTCCATGAGAAAGACCCCGGCCTCACGCGCCAGCGCCACCATCTTCTCCGCGTCCGCCACCGTGGCCGCCAGCGGCTTCTCGCACAACACGGCCCGCCCGGCCGCGATCGCCAGCTCGGCCACCTCCAGATGGTGCGACTGCGGCGTGGCGACGTACACGACGTCGATCTCCGGGTCGCGCACCAGCTCGGCGTACGACCCGTAGGCACGCTTCGCGCCCAGCTCGGCCGCGAGCCCCTGGGCCCGCCCGAGATCCCGAGATCCGACCGCCGTCACCATCATGTCGTGCTCGGCCGCGATCACATGCCCGACCGTCCGCGCGATCCCGCCCGTCGCGGCGATGCCCCACCTGAGCACGCATCCTCCTGCGTCATGCGCTTTGAGCCCCGGTGTGACAACCATCCGGGTATGGGCGTGATCGTAGCCTGGAAACCCGGCGTCCGGCTCGGAATCGAACGTTCCCGGCGGAGGTGCCCGCTTGCGGCAGGCAAGCCCCTGCCGCGACGTTGCGCGCGCTCCTCAAGATGGCAGGCCGAACCCCGGCAGCAGGCCCTGTCGCGGCGTGGGTGGCGGGACTGCTCCGGCCGCATGGTTAAGCCGACCTAGCCGTTCTCGACGCGGCCAAGGAATGTGTCAGGTCAGCTTCGGTGCATCAGGGGTGAGGAGGGCTGGCCTGTCTCCTGGTCGATGGCGGCCTCGTAGAACGCGTCGGCGAGGGCCACGATGATTCCCTTGATCGCGGGCCCGTCGGTGAAGAAGTAGTCGGCCATGGTGTTGTGTGCCTCTTGGTTGTCGGCGACGGCCTCGGTGACGGCGGCCTGGAAGTCCTGCGACTCCATGAACTGCTTCTTTGAGTTCACCCGGGTCTGCTGGACCAGGTCCGGGTCGGCGAGCAGTCGCTGCACGAGCCCCTGCACGAACTCCCGGATCTGGGACTCGGCGAACGACTTGGCACCGAAGAGGTCGTTCATCTTGTCGATGACGACCTGGAGCGCGACGTACTTCGGCTCCTTTCTGGTGCCGGTGCCTGCCGCGCTGATCCCCTTCAGCTCGCCGTCTCCGGTCAGCGAGATGTCGACGGCGATTCCCTTGGTGTGCTTCACACCGACCAGGACCACGTCGGAGAGGTCGACATCGGCGCTCCAGGAGGACTCGGCGATGACCTTCTCCAGGAGCCGCAGGAAGATCGAGAGCATCTCCATGTACGGGTCGCCGTAGTCGACGATCTGGCTCATGAAGTCATAGAGCCGCACGTAGGTGGAGACGTCCTTGCGGAAGAGGTCGAGGGTGTTGAGCGTGACCTTGTCCCCGGCCTCGATCGCCGCCGCGTAGCGACGCCGGAAGTCGTGCTGGGCCGGGCTGATCGCCGCCGAGAGCGCGTTGTTGCCCTTGCGGGCCACCCACAGCTCGGCGACCTGGCGGACCTGTTCCTCGGTGTAGATACCCGCCTGGGCGAGCTTGTTCGCGAGGTGGACGACGACGTACGGGTCGGTCTCGGTCTCCAGGGTCGCGTTGGTGAAGTACGGCTCGAAGGCGGCCTTGATGTCGTCGGGCTTGTTGACGAAGTCGATGACGAACGTCTTGGTCTTCTGCTCCTTGTCGGCGGTGCGGTGGGTTCGGTTGAGCCGGGAGAGCGTCTGCACGGCGGTGACGCCGGAGAGCTTCTTGTCGATGTACATCGCCGAGAGCAGCGGCTGGTCGAAGCCGGTCTGGAATTTGCTGGCGACCAGCATGATCTTGTACGTGTCGCCCTTGAACGCCGCGGCCAGGTCGGCGCCCGCTCCGGGGTTCATCTTGGCCTCGGTGAACTCGTCGTCCTTCGACGGCCTCGGCCCCCACTCCTGGCTCCACTTGTCGTTCTCGGTCATCGACACCGTGCCGGAGAACGCGACCAGGGTCCGGTAGTTGTACGACGCGTCCTCGGCGGCCCGCTTGGCGATGTAGGCGTCGATCGCCTTCTTGTACTTCACCGCGGCCTTACGCGAGTCGGTGACGACCATCGCCTTCGCCTTGCCGTTCAGCAGGTGGGCGACGTTGGTGTGGAAGTGCTCGACGATGATCTGCACCTTCTGGCTGATGTTGGTCGGGTGCAGTTTCACCCACCGCATCAGCCCCTTGCGCGCCGCCGACTCCTCGACCTCGCCGCCGTCGCCGCCCTTGATCTTGTTGGCGATCTTCAACGCGGTGTCGTAGGACTGGTAGCCCTTGAGCACGTCGAGGATGTAGCCCTCCTCGATGGCCTGCTTCATCGAGTACAGGTGGAACTCGCGCGGCTTGCCGTCCGGCCCCTTGCGGCCGAACAGCTCCAGGGTCTTGTTCTTCGGCGTCGCGGTGAAGGCGAAGTAGGAGATGTTCTCCGACTCGGCCCGTTCGGCCATCTCCGCGGCCAGGACCGCCTCGACGTCGATCGAGCCGCTGTCCTCGATCTCCTTGATCTCCGCGGCGGTCAGGACCTGCTTCAGCTTCGAGGAGATCTTCCCTGACTGCGAGGAGTGCGCCTCGTCGGCGATGACGGCGAACCGCCTGCCCTTCAGGCCGGAGTCGGCCCGGATCTCATCGAGTGCGAACGGGAAGGTCTGCACCGTCACCGCGATGATCAACTCGCCGTTCTTCAGCGCCTGTGCCAGCAGGCCGGACTTCGACTTCGCACCGGCCTTGCGCACGTCCTCTGGGCTGATCGTCGCGACGATCTTCCCGCTGCCGTCCATCTGCCGGATCGCGTCCTGAAGCTGCCCGTCGAGCACCGTGCGGTCGACGACCACGATGACCGAGTCGAAGACCTTCTCGTCGTTGACGTGGAGCCGCGCGAGACGGTGCGCCGTCCAGGCGATCGTGTTCGTCTTCCCGGACCCCGCCGAGTGCTCGATCAGGTAACGCCGGCCGACACCCTCCTCGGCCACGGCGGCCACGATGTTCGTGACCGCCTCCCACTGGTGAAACCGGGGGAACAGTATGTTCGTACGGCGCGTCGACGTGCCGGTCGCGACGTCCCACTCCTCCTTGGTCTCTACGATCATCATTCGGCCGATGATGTTGAGCCAGGCGTGCTTCTCCCAGACCCGCTCCCACAGGTACGCCGTCGCCGACCTCCCGTCCGCACCGGGCGGGTTCCCGGCGCCATCGTCGAAGCCGATGTTGAACGGCCGGAAATGCGTGTCCTCGCCCTCCAACCGGGTGGTCATCGCAGCGAGGTCGTTGGAGACCGCGAAGTGGACCAGCGCCCGATGCCCGAACGACAGCAGCGGTTCGCGCCGACCGTTCGTCAGCGGGTTGCGATGCTTGCGGTACTGCTGGATCGCCTCGTCCAGCGACTGCGTGAAGTCGGTCTTCAGTTCCACTGTCGCGACCGGGAGCCCGTTGATGAAGAACACCAGGTCGATGCTGCGCTGGTCGGCGGTCGAAAAGTGCACCTGGCGCATCACCCGAACGCGCATCGCCGCATACTCGGCGTTCGTCGTCTCGTTCAGCGACGTCTCGGGCCGGAACTGCGCCATCTTCAACCGGCCACCGCCGATGTACTGCACCCCGTTGCGCAGGATGTTCAGCATCCCACCGCCGTGTTCGAGTGGCTTGTCCAGTGCCGTGGTCAGTACATCGAGAAACTTCGCCTGCGACCCCGCCGCCTTCAGCGCCTTCTCATACGCTGGCTTCTGCGTCGCCTCCAGCCATGCGAACAAATCCTCGGGGAACAGTGCCCGCTCACGGTCATAGCCGGAGTCGTTCGCCGAGTATAGCCACCCGTGGGCCGCGAGATATTCGCAGATCTCAGCCTCAAAGACGACCTCGTTGTGATCGGCCATCACGCGACCTCAAGTATGTTGATCTGACCCGTCACCGCAGCAGTGATCAGGGCGGCCCGTCGCTCACGGGCAAGCTCGATAAAACGCTCTGTCTCCCTGATGAGTGTGTCAATCTTGGCAGTTTGCTCATCCAGGTAGTGAGCGATTCGACGCTGTTCATCGATCGGCGGGAAGGGAATCGGTGTGCGCGCCAGAGTGCCAAGGTTCAAACGGCGGAAGGTCGCCCCCATAATCTGGTAGTCCCAGTACTCAGCGGTTTGCCGTGACAGCAGCGCCCACACTACGAACCTCGTGTCGACGATGTCCGGTCGGAGTGCCACGCGCACCGTGTCTTGCGTCAGATTGGCGCCTGCTAAGTCTTCCGACACGACAGCGACTTTCCCGTATGCCGGACCAATCGACACAACCACGTCTCCGCCCGCCAACACTGAGCGCTGATACGCACTCGCGATTTCGGGCGCTGTAGTTCGAAGAGCATCCTTGTCTGGGGACATGCCCTCGCCGACGATGTCCGAGGGACCAATGTAGACAATGCCGCCTTCGACCGGCTCGCCAGCCTGCAGGATGCCGTACGTCATGGGCCTCTTGCTGTCGACGAGTCGTCGGAGGTGGGTCACTTCATGGCCGTCCAACGCTTCTGCGATTGTTGCGATTCGCCGCTCGCGGAGCATATCGATCAGGCGCTGCTGCTCCTCGATGAGCGTGTCGATGCGGGCGGTCTCGCGGTCGAGGTAGTCGGCGATGGCGCACTGCTCCTCGATCGGCGGAAGGAGAACAGGCATCACTCGGTAGAGATCGTTGTCGATCTCCGCCTGGCCGATCCTCACGCCCCGCGACTGCAACGCGTAGCCGGCCGCGTAGGGAGGGCTCCGGAAGAGCCAGTTCAGGTAGCGCGAGTCTGCGTCGTGTCGAGGTGCGAAGCAGATGTAGTGTCCCGAAACTATCCCTCGCAGGCTGGAGATGCCGACTGATCCTTGCCATGCCTTCATCCGGTTCGTGACCAGCCACCCAGGGTGGACGAGTTGGTAGATGTTTCGGTTCTCAGCGGTTTTGTTGATATTGTCCCGGGAGTCCTTCGTAACGACACCATAGTCGCGGAACACCGACAGCATCTGTTCGTCGGGGTGCCCAACGTCCTTAATCCGCTCGAACATTGACCAAAGTGGCCTCGTGGTCCAGTGTGCTGGAACATCACCAAGCCACGGCACGCCCGAGTCGACGTACTTGCTGTACCGCAAGCTCATCCCTCAACCTCCCGAAGCAGGTCAAGGATCTTGGTGACCTGTTTCTCCAGGTCGGCGTCGATTTCGGCGAGGGAGCGGGGCGGGACATATTTGTAGAAGTGGCGGGTGAAAGGGATTTCGTAGCCGACCCTGACCTTGGCCCAGTCGATCCAGGCTTCGGGCACGTACGGCTTCACCTCAGTGTCGAAGTATGCCTGTATGACCTCGATCTTGCCTGCCGGACCGGCGGTCGAGCCGCCGTAGGTGAAGGGCACGTTCTCGGTGTCGCGCTTCTTGGAGTCGGGCTTCGGGTTGCCCTTGCGGTCGACGACGGGATTGCCGTCCTCGTCCAGCAACGGCCGCTCGACGGTGATGGTCCAGTAGCCGAACTCGTCGATGCGCAGCACCTTGGAGAACTCGGAGTCGGCATTTGTGAAGTCGGCGTACAGCCGGAGGATCTTGGCGCGGTCGGCGTCGCTGATCTCGCGGCCCTTGCTGCCGAGGTTCTTACGCATCTTGGTCCAAAACGACGTGCCGTCGATGAGCTGGACCAGGCCCTTGCGGTCAGGATGCTTGGTGTTGTCGAGTATCCAGATGTAGGTGGCGATGCCGGTGTTGAAAAACATGTTGGTCGGCAGCGCGACGATCGCGTCGACCAGGTCGTTCTCCAGCAGCCACTTGCGGATGTTGGAAGGGCCGGACTCGGCTGCGCCGTTGAAGAGCGGCGAGCCGTTCATGATGATCCCGGCCCGGCCGCCGCCGTCCTCCGGGGCGCGCATCTTGTGCACCAGGTGCAGCAGGAAGAGCATCTGCCCATCCGAGGTAGCGGGCAGGCCCGGCGCGAAGCGGCCGTATGGGCCGGCCTCGTCGCGCTCCTTGGTGATGGCCTTGGCGTACTGCTTCCAGTCGACGCCGTAGGGCGGGTTGGACATGCAGAAGTCGAACTGGCGGCCTTTGAAGGCGTCGTTGGTGAGCGTGTTGCCGAAGGCGATGTTGGATGCGTCGTGGCCCTTGGCGAGCAGGTCGGACTTGCAGATCGCGTAGGACTGGGGGTTGTACTCCTGGCCGTACAGGCTCAGTCGGGCGTGCGGGTTCTGTGCGAGCAGGTGCTCTTCGGCCAGGGCGAGCATGCCGCCTGTGCCGGCGGTGGGGTCGTAGAGCGTGCGGACGATGCCCGGCTCGGTCAGGGCGGCGTCCTTTTCGGCGAAGAGCAGGTCGACCAGCAGTCGGATCGCGTCGCGCGGCGTGTAGTGGTCGCCGGAGGTCTCGTTCGCGGCCTCGTTGAACTTGCGGATGATGTACTCGAACGCGTCCCCCATGTCGGCGTTGGACACGACATCGGGGTGCAGGTCGACGGCGGCGAAGGACTTCACGATCTCGCGTAGGAGACCGGCCTTTTCCAGGGCGATGATCTCCTTCTTGAAGTCGAAGTATTCGAACACATCGATATCTGGGGAGAACCGGTCGATGTAGTCGACGAGGTTGTCCTCTAGCCCGTCCGCGTCCTTCAGCAGGTTGGCGAAGCTGTACTTCGAGGTGTTGTAGAACGGCCGACCAGTGGCCTTCTTGACCTCGATTCGGAGCCGGTTCGGGTTCTCGTACGCCGCAGCCAGTTTGTGGACGGTCTCGCGGTCTGGCTCCAGGATGCAGTCGAGGCGCCGGAGGATCGTGAACGGGAGGATCACGTTCCCGTACTGGTTGGGGCGGTAGGGGCCCCGAAGCTGGTCGGCGATCGACCAGATGAAACTACCGAGCGTGCTCACAAGGCTCCTTACGGGATCGCTCAATGTGCGAGGCTGCGCCGACTCACTGGGGGAGTCGCGCCCCGCACGGAAACGTACATCCGCTGACGGGGCGTCATGAAGCCATCTTCGCGCACCTCGGCCTCCTGTGTACGCGGTAAGTCAGGCGGGGTTCAGACCCGCCCACACCGTAACGGGAGGGACCGACACAAACACGAGCAACGAGAGGTCAGGCAGCCTCGGCGAACTCCGTCTCGCACAGACCACACGGGTTCGGGCCGCTCTTAAACATCTGCGGCCGATGGCCAGATCCGGCGCGGGCGGATATCAGCGGACCCTTCGGCGTCGCACGGGATCGGCTGCGCCGAACCGGTGCGTGCGCTGGCGGCCCGGGTCGCCCGTCGTGGCATCGAGCACGGCTCTGGCCTGGGCAAACAGCGATGGGTCGTCGAGCAGACCTTCGTTTTGCCGCACGGCTTCCGGTTACTGCGGATGCGCTGGGAGGTCCGCCTGCGCATCCGCCAAGTCTTCCTCGGCCTCGGCTGCGCCCTGATCTGCTGACGCCGTCTCAGCTCGTCATGTCAGGCGCTCTGCAGCGGCGGGCTCATGACGACGGATCGATAGTCATCGAAGGCGCTGCCCTTGCGCTGGGCGGGCGGGATGATCTCCTGCACTTGACGGGCGACGTGCAGGATGATTTGGGATCGGTAGGCAGGGGCGAGGCCGGAGATGATTTCGGCGGTCAGGCGTAGGGCTTCGGCGTAACCTCCTCCCCGGGCGAGGGCGATGCCTTGGTGGAGCCGGACGCCCGTGTCGTTGTGGTAGTTGGGCAGGCGCCGCAGTGCTTCTTCGCGCGCCTTGTCGGCCGCTTTTGCCGATCCGCCGTAGGAGTGGACCCAGCTCGCGACGCACCAGGTCGTGTCCGGCGTCCAGCCGAGTTCGCTGCGCTCGCCGACCTTGTCGGCCAGCGCGAAGAAACGTCCCAAGACTTCCCGGGCCTCGGCGTCGCGGCCCATCAATGCGAGCGCCTCCGCTTCGCCGCCGAGTGCCTGGAGAACGCTCGTGGACGCCAGGCCGCCCGCCATCTCCCGAGCCTCTCGGGAAAGAGTGATCACCGACTCCGGCCCGCGGAAGGAGAAAAAGCCCATTACGGCTTCTTTGCCGCGTACCCGAACACGCATGTCGAGGTCACCCGAAGCATCCGCGGCATGCCGGGCGGTCGCCCACCATCGCCGCGCCTGGCCGACTTCGCCGAGGCACGTCAAGATGCCGGCGTGCAGCGTCGACATCCATGCGACACATCGCTGAAGATCGGTTTTGTGTTCGGGTCGGGCCTGGGTCAAAGACCACTGCAGGGCTGCCAGGTCGGCGACCAACTGGTCGCGTACCTGCGCCGGGGGACGCGTGTTCACCGCCTGCCGGTGGGCCACGCATGCCGCCTCCCAGTCCTCCACGGTGGACGACTCGGCGGTGCCGATGGCCCGTTCGAGCTGTTGCCGCACCGACTCGGCGGACGTGAGGCCGGGGCCGGCGGTGATGAGCCCGAGGCCGGTGAGACGGAAGAGTAGTCGTCGCTCCATGTCATCGTCCTGACACTGGGGGATACCGTTCCGGTTATTTCCACTATCGGCCGCGGCAACCAGTTCGTCGATGGGGTGTCGCCCCAGCCGCTGTACCAGTGGCCACAGGCAGATCAACTCGCCGTCTGCGGCCAGGGCCTCATCGAGGGCGCGGACGCGGTCGCCGCCGTCCGGCAGATGCTCGCCGCGCTCGATCGCGCTGATCATCGAGGGAGAGTAACCGGTGCGTTCGGCCAGGGCGGCGAGCCGCAAAGGGCTGCCGACGCGTTCGTCGTAGCTGTCGCGCAGGTCGCGCACCCGCGCGCCGAAGAAGTGGGCGAGGGAGCGATACCGCTCGGGCTGCTTGCGCCGTGCCGGCATGGATTCCACCTCCGAAGACGGGCCGGATGCGACTGGCCATACGACCTGGAGCGATGACTCAGCGGGTGCGATCGTAAGCGAACCGTACATCAACTACGGCTTCACGTGTTGACGATTCCCAGACAGTCAGGAGACCAGGTCTTGATGCGGATCGACCCGGCGGAGACTCTGCGCCGCGTCCGGCGGTGGGACGCGGCCCGGCGATGGGCGCTCCGCCGCATCGCGAGCGCCCCCTTCGCCTCGTCCCGGCCGGAACTCTCGGACGGCATGACGATCCTGGGAGCGATCAAGCTCCAGGCGACGCCGCGCAGCGTGGCCGACGTACGCTCCTACCTCACCGAACTGCTCGCCGACGGCCCCACCGACATGCCCACCGTCGTCCTGCTCGCCAGCGAACTGGCCACCAACAGCCTGCGCCACACCACCGCGGGCACCGACGGCACGATCGCCCTCGCCGTACTAGCCGTCGGCGACGCCATCCGCGTCGAGGTCGCCGACGGCGGCGCACCCACCACCCCCTGCCTGCGCGCCCAGGACGACGAGTACGCCGACGGCGGCCGGGGCCTGCACCTGGTGGACCTGCTCGCCGCCCGCTGGGGCTTCACCCGCGACCGCAACGGCACCACGACCTGGTTCGAGGTCACCACCTCGTGCGACGACACAACCTGCCCGGACCGGACGCTGAACTGATCAGGCGGCATTGGGGCTTGAGCTTGTGATTCGGGTGGCCCTGAGTGGACCGCCGGAGGGGCCTGCCGGCCATCCGCTCTCTGAGTCGCACTATCGACTTCGGGATCGAGGGCCGTGGACGTCGCCGGAGAACCAGAGCATGCCCGGCCTCCGGTTCAGGCGGGGGAGGAGTCAAGCGAAGCCGAGGCGAGACGCGGCCTCGGCCCAGGCGGTGGGGTCGCCCTTGGGCTCGTACGCGGTGATGGGCTCGCTTGCGCGGACGACGGCGCGGATGTCGGTGATGACGTTCTGGGAGCGGGCCTGGAGGAGGGCGTTGCCGAGGGCGGCGGCCTCCACCGGGCCGGCGAGGACGGGGAGGCCGGTGGCGTCGGCGGTCATCTGGCAGAGCAGGGCGTTGCGGGAGCCGCCGCCGACGACGTGGATGACGTCGACGTCGCGTCCGCTCAGGCGTACGGCGTCGTGGAGGGCGCGGCGGTAGGCGAGGGCGAGGCTTTCCAGGACGCAGCGGACGGTCGCCGGGTGGGTGGTGGGGGTGGGCTGGCCGGTGCGTTCGCAGTAGGCGGCGATGCGGGCGGGCATGTCGCCCGGGGGGAGGAAGAGCGGGTCGTCGGGGTCGATGAGGGCGGTGAACGGCGGGGCGTCGGCGGCGGCGGTGAGGAGGGCGGGGAGGTCGTCGGCGGACCACTCGCGCATGCATTCCTGGAGGATCCACAGGCCCATGACGTTGCGCAGGTAGCGGGTGGTGCCGTCGAGGCCGCCCTCGTTGGTGAAGTTGGCCTCGCGGCTCTCCTCGGTGAGGACGGGGGCGGGGAGTTCGAGGCCGACGAGGGACCAGGTGCCGGAGGAGATGTACGCGAAGCGGTCGGTGGCGGCGGGGACGGCGGCGACGGCGGAGGCGGTGTCGTGGGAGGCGACGGCGGTGACCAGGGTGGAGTCGGGGAGGCCGGTCTCGGCGGAGACCGCGGCGGTGAGGGTGCCCGCCGGGGTGCCGGGGTGGCGCAGGCCCGGGAAGATCTCCGGAGGGATGGACAGGCGGGTCATCAGGTCGTGGGACCAGGCGCCGGCGGTCACGTCGTAGAGGCCGGTGGTGGAGGCGTTGGTGACCTCGGCGCCGACGGAGCCGGTGAGCCAGTAGGTCAGCAGGTCGGGGATCATCAGCAGGGTGTGGGCGCCGGGGTCCTGGTCGCGGTACTCGGCGACCAACTGGTAGATCGTGTTGAAGGGGAGGAACTGCAGGCCGCTGACGCCGTACAGGAGGACGGCGCCGAGTTCGTGGACGACCTGCTCCATGATCCCGTCGGTGCGGGAGTCGCGGTAGTGGACCGGGTTGCGGAGCAGGCGGCCGGAGTGGTCGAGCAGCCCGTAGTCGACCGCCCAGGAGTCGATGCCGATCGAGTCGACCGGGCCGGCGCGGCGCAGGCCGTCGAGGACGCCCTGGTAGAGGGCGAGGATGTCCCAGTGCAGGGTCTGGTGCAGGCGGACCGGGCGGTTGGGGAATCGGTGGGCCTCGGTGAGGGTGACGCGGTCGCGGGTCACCTCGGCGACCATGACGCGGCCGCTGGACGCGCCCAGGTCGACGGCCGCGTATCGGGCGGCGGTGGTGGGGACGGGGTGGTGCGCCGGGGTGTTCAACTGGAGGACTCCCTGACGACGAGTTCGGGCTGGAACATGATCTGCTGGTGGGCGTGGGTGTCCGGGTTGTCGCACTCGTCGAGGAGGAGCTCGGTGGCGAGGCGGCCCAGCTTGTACGTGGGCTGGCGGATGGAGCTGAGGGACACCGTGGAGGCGGCGGCGAAGTCGATGTCGTCGTAGCCGATGAGGGCGACGTCGCCCGGGACGTCGACGCCGGCCTGCAGGAGGCCGCGCAGCACGCCGAGGGCGAGCAGGTCGTTAGCGCAGAAGATCGCGTCGGGGATCCGGCCGCCGTGGACGAGTTTCTCGGCGGCCTGCTGGCCTTGGCGGGCGGTCATGCCGGGCATCTCGATGACCTGGAGCGTGCCCGCGGGGTCGCGGCCGGACTCGCGCAGCGCCTGCTCGGCGCCGTTGCGGCGCTCGACGCACTGGCGGATGGTGAGCGGGCCGGAGACGTACGCGATCGTGCCGGGGTTCCGCTCAAGCAGGTGCTTGATGGCCATGTGCCCGCCGGCGCGGTCGTTGACGGCGACCGAGCACTGGTCGACGCGGTGGGCGGGGTGGTCGACGAGCACGACGCTGATGCCCCGGTCGCGCAGCGCGTCGAGGCGGTGCGGGTCGTCGTCGGACGGGGTGATCAGGACGCCGCGCACCCGCTGCTCGGCCAGGACCAGCAGGTTGCGCTCCTCCTTGGCGCGCGAACCGGCCGAGTTGCCGAGGATCACCGCGTAGCCGAGGTCGCTGGCGACGTCCTCGACGCCGGCCGCGACGTCGGTGAAGAACGGGTTGCCGATGTCGATCACCGACAGCCCGATCGTACGGCTGTGGCCCGCGCGCAACGTCGAGGCCGAGCCGTGCCGGACGAACCCCAACTCGCGGATGGCCTCCTCGACCCGGGCCCGGGTGGCGGGGGCGACGCGCTCGGGGCGGTTGAGCACGTTGGAGACCGTGCCCGGCGACACGCCGGCGTACCGGGCGACGTCCTTGATGCTGACCGTGCTCATCGCTGCTCGCTCATCGCTTCCCTGCTCGCCCTCTCTCCGCCGCCGGACCGCTCCGGCGGGCCGTTTGCCGAGGTTACCGGCCCGGATCATTAAAACGTGCTAATCCCGGCATGGGCCAGACCCAACGTCAAAGATACCCGTTCATGATCTTAGCGCGTTGGCGGGGTAACGCTCCGGAAACATCTGGTTCATAGGGGATTGACACCGGTGCCCTCGGCCCTTAGCGTCCAGAAATCATTCCTTAAAACGTTTTTGTCAGTCAGGTACGCCGAGGAGACGGACGGGATGCGGGGAGACGAGCGGTCGCCTGCGACACCGGTGCTCGCGCTGCGCGGGGTCAGCAAGTCCTTCGGGGCCGTCAACGCGCTGCGGGGGGTGTCGCTGGAGCTCTGGGGGTCCGAGGCGCACGCCCTCGCGGGCGAGAACGGCGCAGGGAAGTCCACCCTGGTCAAGATCATGGCCGGGGTGGACCGGCCGGACTCCGGCGAGATCCTGCTCGACGGCGTACCGGTGGAGTTCCACTCGCCGGCCGATGCCCAGAACGCCGGGATCGCCGTCATCTACCAGGAGCCCACCCTCTTCCCGGACCTGTCGGTCACCGAGAACATCTTCATGGGCCGCCAGGTGCGGGGCAGGTTCGGCCGCATCGACCGCGCCGCGATGCGCGAGCAGGCGGCGGGCCTGTTCGCCCGGCTGGGCGTGCAGCTCGACCCCGACCAGCCCGCCCGCGGACTGTCGATCGCCGACCAGCAGCTCGTCGAGATCGCCAAGGCGCTCTCCCGCGACGCCCGCGTACTGATCATGGACGAGCCGACGGCGGCGCTGTCAGGCAACGAGGTCGCCCGCCTGTTCGGCGTGGTCAAGGCGCTGCGTGAGCAGGGCTGCGCGGTGCTGTTCATCTCCCACCGGCTGGACGAGATCTTCGAGCTGTGCCGGCGCGCCACGACGCTGCGCGACGGCGGCTTCGTGGCGAGCGACCTGATCGCCGACATCACGCCCGACGACCTGGTACGCCGGATGGTCGGCCGGGAGCTCGACGCGCTGTTCCCCAAGCAGGACGGCATGCCCGGCGAGATCGTGCTCAAGGTGGACCGGCTGACCCGCGAGGGCGTCTTCACCGACGTCTCCTTCCACGTACGGCGCGGCGAGATCGTCGCCCTGGCCGGACTCGTCGGCGCGGGACGCAGCGAGGTCGCCCGCGCGATCTTCGGCGTGGACCGCTGGGACGCCGGATCGGTCGAGGTGTCCGGCCGACGGCTGCCGCCCGGCAGCCCGACCGCGGCGATGGCCGCCGGGGTGGCGCTGGTGCCCGAGGACCGCCGCCAGCAGGGCCTGGTCATGAACCTGTCGATCGAGCGCAACATCGCCCTGGCGGGGCTGTCGGCCGTACGCAGGGGGCCGCTGATCTCCCCGGCCGCCGAGCGGAGCCGGGCGCGGGACTGGGCGATCCGGCTGCGGCTGAAGTACTCCCGCCTGACGGACGCGGTCGAGGTGCTCTCCGGCGGCAACCAGCAGAAGGTCGTGCTCGGCAAGTGGCTGGCGCGCGAGCCGTCGGTGCTGATCGTGGACGAGCCGACGCGCGGCATCGACGTCGGCACCAAGGCCGAGGTGCACCGCCTGCTGTCGGAGCTGGCCGTCGGCGGCATCGGGGTGTTGATGATCTCCTCCGAGCTGCCGGAGGTGCTCGGCATGGCCGACCGGGTGCTCGTCATGCACGAGGGGCGGCTGGTCGCCGAGATCCCGCGTGCCGAGGCGACCGAGGAGAGCGTGATGTCGGCGGCCACCGGACGGAGCGCGGCATGAACGCCCGCCGCGCCGTGGACGGCGACCATGTGAACGGCAATCGCGTCATGGACGGCGACCGCGTCATAGACGGCGACCGTGTGAACGGCGACCGCGTCATAGACGGCAACCGCGTCGTGAACGGCGACCGGGCCGTGGACGGCGACCGCCGCGTCGGCGGCGAGCGCGCCGCGAAGGGTGCGCACGGCGGCGTGAACAGGGGGCGGAAACGATGAGCGGACCGGAGACCGAGGTGCTGCACGGCGCCGGCGACGCCGGCAAGACCGGCGAGAGGGCCGCTCAGCGGCAAACCCCCGCTCCCGCCGCCGGCGCGTCCGGTGGCGGGCGCCGGCTGGTCGAACGGGTGGCCCGGGTGCGCGAGCTGGGCATCGTGGTGGCCCTGGCCGCGCTGTTCGGCGTCACCGGCGCGGTCAACCCGGGCTTCCTCGGCTTCGACAGCCTGCGCGACATCCTGCTCAACTCGGCGATCATCGCGATGCTCGCGGTGGGCCAGACGCTCGTGGTCGTCACCCGCAACGTCGATCTGTCGGTCAGCTCCGTCGTCGGCCTCACGGCGTTCGGCGGCGCGGTGATCCTCGCCGACCACCCGGGCGTGCCGATCCCGGTGGTGATCGCCGGATGCGTGCTGCTCGGCGCGCTCTGCGGCGCGATCAACGGCGTGCTCGTCGGCGTGGCCAAGGTGCCCGCGCTGGTCGCCACCCTCGGCACCCTGTACGCGTTCCGCGGCATCGACTTCGCCGTCGCCGGAGGCCGGCAGGTGAACGCGGCCGACATGCCCGAGGCGTTCCTCTCGCTGGGGTCGCGCTCGGTGCTCGGCCTGCCGTTGCTGGCCCTGGTGGCGCTGGTCGTGCTGCTCGCCGTCGGCTGGATGATGCGCAACCTGCCCTGGGGCCGCGAACTGTACGCGATCGGCTCAAACCCGGACGCCGCCGTGCTCGCGGGCATCCAGGTACGGCGTCGCGTCGTGACGGCCTTCGTCGTCAACGGCGCGCTCGCCGGCCTGGCCGGGGTGATGTGGGCGGCGCGCTTCGGCACCGTCGACGCCACCGTGGCCACCGGCAAGGAACTCGACGTGATCGCCGCCGTGGTCGTCGGCGGCGTGGCCATCTTCGGCGGCAGCGGCACCGTGTACGGCGCGGCCCTCGGCGCCCTGCTGCTGTCGAGCATCACCAGCGCGCTCGCCGTGCTGCGGGTCGACGCCCTCGCCCAGACCGCCATCAACGGCGCGCTGCTGATCGCCGCCATCGTCCTGGACCGCGTCCTCGCGCTGCGGGTCGCCGCCGCGCTGCGCCGCAGGAGGTTCCGCGATGCCCGATAACGACAGGCCCGATGACGACGGAAACGCAAGCCGAGAGCCCGATGACCCGATGACCACAGGCAAGGCGCCCACCGGCACCGACACGAAAGCCGACACGAAAGCCGAGCCGAAAGCCGAGCCCGCCGCGGCGGGACACGGCCTGATCGGGCTGGTCCGGCGGTGGGAGGGCCTGATCCTCGTGCTGCTCGTGGCCACCCTGCTGTGGGCCTCGTTCGCCGTGGACGGCTTCGCCAACTCCTCCAACGTGTCGTTCCTGCTCCTCGACACCACCGAGATCGCGATCATGGCGCTCACCATGACGCTGGTGATCGTGGCCGCCGAGATCGACCTGTCGGTGGCCTCGACGCTCGGCCTGTCCTGCGCGGTGCTCGGCTGGCTGTGGAACGCGGGCCTCGCCATCGAGACGATCATGCCGATCTGCCTGCTCGTGGGCGCCGCGTGCGGGGCGGTGAACGGCTTCCTCGTCACCCGGCTCGGCCTGCCATCCCTCGCCGTCACGATCGGCACCTTCGCCCTCTACCGGGGCCTGGCGTACGTGATCCTCGGCGACCAGGCGGTGGCCGACCTGCCCCCGGCGTACACGAGCCTCGCGACCGAGACGCTCGGGCCGATCCCGCTGGCGACGCTGCTGGTCGCGGTGCTGGCGGTGCTCGCGGCGGTGGTGCTGCACGCCACCGGCCTCGGCCGGTCGATCTTCGCGCTCGGCTCCAACGAGGAGGCCGCGTTCTTCGCGGGCGTCCGAGTAAAACGAATCAAGTTCTGGCTGTTCGTGGCCTCGGGCGTGTTCGCCTCGCTGGCCTCGCTCGTCTACACCTTCCGCTACGCCAGCGCCCGCGCCGACAACGGGGTCGGGCTGGAGCTGGCGGTCGTCGCGGCGGTCCTGCTCGGCGGCGTGTCGATCTTCGGCGGGCGCGGCAGCCTGCCGGGGGTGCTCGTGGCCGTCCTGCTGCTCGGCGTGGTCCGCAACGCGCTGATCCTCGCCGACGTGGCCAACGAGGTGCTCAACTTCGTCACCGGGCTGCTGCTCGTCGCATCCGTGCTGGCGCCGAACCTGGGGGCGGTCTGGCGGCGGCGACTGACTCGAAGATCCGTCCGTTTGGAAGGGAACACGTCTCGATGACCATGCATACCCCCTCGCGTCGCCGCCGGGTCGGCGTCGGCCCCCGATTCGGTGTCGCGCTCGCCGCTGGTCTGGCGTTGCTCGCGACCGCGTGCGGCGGGACCACCCGCAGCGACGTGGTCGCCTCCCAGTCGGCCGCCCCGGCCGCCTCGGGCGCCGCGTCGGCGTCCGCCAACCCGAACGCGCCGCTCAAGCAGGGCCTGAAGATCGCCTTCCTGCCGAAGCAGGTGAACAACCCCTACTTCACCGTGTCCGACACCGGCGGCGCGGACGCGGGCAAGGAGTTCGGCGCGGAGGTCAAGGAGGTCGGGCCGTCCGACGCCAGCGCCTCCTCGCAGGTGTCGTACATCAACACGCTGATCCAGCAGAAGCAGGACGCGATCGTCATCTCGGCGAACGACCCCAACGCGGTCGTGCCCGCGCTCAAGCAGGCGATGGCCGCCGGGATCAAGGTCGTCTCGTACGACTCCGACGTCGCGCCCGAGGGGCGGCACCTGTTCATCAACCAGGCAAGCGCCGAGGACCTCGGCCGCACCCAGGTCCAGTTGCTCGCCGAGCAGATCGGCCACAAGGGCAAGATCGCGGTGCTGTCGGCGACGCCGAACGCGACCAACCAGAACACCTGGATCGAGTTCATGAAGGACGAGCTCAAGAAGCCCGAGTACAAGGACATGGAGCTCGTCAAGATCGCCTACGGCAACGACGACGACCAGAAGTCCTTCACCGAGACGCAGGGCCTGCTGCGCTCCTACCCGGACCTGAAGGGCATCATCTCGCCGACCACCGTGGGCATCGCCGCCGCGGCCCGGTACCTGTCGGACTCGCCGTACAAGGGCAAGGTGAAGCTCACCGGCCTCGGCACCCCCAACCAGCTCCGCAAGTTCGTCAAGGACGGCACGATCGAGGGCTTCGAGCTGTGGAGCCCCGGCGACCTCGGCTACCTGGCGAGCTACGCCGCCGGCGCGCTCGCCTCCGGCCAGATCACCGGCGCCGAGGGGGAGAAGTTCAAGGCGGGCAGGCTCGGCGAGTACACGATCGGCGCCAAGGGCGAGGTGCTGCTCGGCAAGCCGACGGTGTTCACCAAGGACAACATCGACGACTTCGACTTCTGACGCCATCGAAGGGGCCCTGATCGTGCAGCGCGTCTGCTTCCTGCTGAAGGTACGGCCGGACCGGCTCGACGAATACCGCGAACGGCACACGGCCGTGTGGCCGCAGATGCTGGACGCGCTGCGCGAGACGGGCTGGCGCAACTACTCGCTCTTCCTCCGGGACGACGGCCTGCTCGTCGGCTACCTGGAGACCGACGACTTCAAGGCCGCCCGCGAGGCGATGGCCGCCACCGAGGTCAACGCCCGCTGGCAGGCGGAGATGGCGCCGTTCTTCGAGGACCTCGACGGACGGCCCGACGAGGGCATGGTCGCCCTCACCGAAGTGTTCCATCTTGACTGAATCGGGGATTCATGACCGACCTCACCGCGGTGAAAGCGGCGCTGCGGACGCAGCACATCGAGACGCCCTCGTGGGCGTACGGCAACAGCGGCACCCGGTTCAAGGTGTTCGCGCAGAAGGGCGTGCCGCGCGACCCGCAGGAGAAGCTCGCCGACGCCGCCCAGGTGCACGCGTACACGGGCGTGGCGCCCACGGTGGCGCTGCACATCCCGTGGGACAAGGTGGACGACTACGCCGCCCTGGCCCGGTACGCCCGCGACCTGGGCGTGGGCATCGGCGCGATCAACTCCAACGTGTTCCAGGACGACGACTACAAGCTCGGCAGCGTCACGCACCCGGACCCGGCCGTGCGGCGCAAGGCGATCGACCACCTGCTGGAGTGCGTGGACATCATGGACCTCACCGGGTCCGACACGCTGAAGCTGTGGTTCTCCGACGGGACGAACTACCCGGGGCAGGACGACATCCGGGCCCGGCAGGACCGGCTCGCCGAGGCGCTGGCCATCGTGTACGACCGGCTGGGGGAGGGGCAGCGGTTCCTGCTGGAGTACAAGCTGTTCGAGCCCGCGTTCTACATGACCGACGTGCCGGACTGGGGGACCGCGTACGCCCACTGCCTCAAGCTGGGCCCGAAGGCGCAGGTCGTGGTGGACACCGGGCACCACGCGCCGGGGACGAACATCGAGTTCATCGTGGCGTTCCTGCTGCGCGAGGGCAAGCTCGGCGGGTTCGACTTCAACTCGCGCTTCTACGCCGACGACGACCTGATGGTGGGGTCGGCGGACCCGTTCCAGCTCTTCCGGATCATGTTCGAGGTGGTGCGGGGCGGCGGCTACGGGCCGGACTCGGGCGTGGCGTTCATGCTCGACCAGTGCCACAACATCGAGCCGAAGATCCCCGGGCAGATCCGCTCGGTGATGAACGTGCAGGAGGCCACCGCGAAGGCGCTGCTGGTGGACCGGGACGCGCTCGCCGCCGCGCAGCAGGCCGGCGACGTGCTCGGCGCCAACGCGGTGCTGATGGACGCCTACAACACCGACGTGCGGCCGCTGCTTGCGGAGCTGCGCGAGGAGATGGGGCTCGACCCGGACCCGATGGCGGCCTACGCCCGGTCCGGCTACTTCGAGAAGATCGCCGCCGAGCGGGTCGGCGGCACGCAGGCGGGGTGGGGAGCATGAACCAGGTCGTCGCCGTGAACACGTGGATCGTCTGGCCCGACGCCATCGTCGGGGGAGGCGGGGCATGAGCTCGCCGGTCGAGGAGCTGCTGGCGCGGGCGCACGTGCTCGGGTCGGACCGGCGCAACACCAACTACGCCGGGGGCAACGCCTCCGCCAAGGGCACGGCGATCGACCCGGTCACCGGGCGGGACGTCGAGCTCATGTGGGTCAAGGGCTCCGGCGGGGACCTCGGCACGCTCACCGAGCGGGGGCTCGCCGTACTGCGCCTTGACCGGCTGCGGGCCCTGGTCGAGGTGTACCCGGGCGTCGAGCGCGAGGACGAGATGGTCGCCGCGTTCGACCACTGCGCGTTCGGCAAGGGCGGCGCGGCCCCGTCGATCGACACCGCCATGCACGGCCTGGTGGACGCCGCGCACGTCGACCACCTGCACCCGGACGCCGGCATCGCGATCGCCACCGCCGCCGACGGCCCCGAGCTGACCCGGCGGATCTTCGGCGACCGGGTGGCGTGGGTGCCGTGGCGGCGGCCCGGCTTCCAGCTCGGCCTCGACATCGCCGCGCTGAAGGAGGCGAACCCGCAGGCGATCGGCGTGATCCTCGGCGGGCACGGCATCACCGCCTGGGGCGCGACCTCCGCCGAGTGCCGGGAGAACTCCCTGGAGATCATCCGTACGGCGGAGCGCTACATCGCCGAGCACGGCCGCCCCGAGCCGTTCGGCCCGGTGATCCACCAGACGCTCCCGGAGGACGCCCGGCACGAGCGGGCCGCCGCGCTGTTCCCGGTGCTGCGCGGGCTGTGCTCGACCGACGCCCGCCAGGTCGGCCACTACACCGACACCGACGAGGTCCTCGACTTCGTCTCCCGCTCCGAGCACCCCCGGCTCGCCGCCCTCGGCACCTCCTGCCCCGACCACTTCCTGCGTACCAAGGTCGCCCCGCTCGTGCTCGACCTGCCGCCGGACGCGCCCCTGGACCGGGTCGTCGACCGGCTCGGCGAGCTGCACGCCCGCTACCGGGAGGAGTACGCCGCCTACTACGCGCGGCACGCCTCCCCGGACTCGCCGCCGATGCGCGGCGCCGACCCCGCGATCGTGCTCGTGCCCGGGATCGGCATGTTCAGCTTCGGCAAGGACAAACAGACCGCCCGGGTCGCGGGCGAGTTCTACGTCAACGCGATCAACGTGATGCGCGGCGCCGAGGCGCTGTCGTCGTACGCGCCGATCGAGGAGGCGGAGAAGTTCCGCATCGAGTACTGGGAACTGGAGGAGGCCAAGCTGCGGCGCCTGCCGAAGCCGCGACCGCTCGCCACCCGGGTCGCGTTCGTCACCGGCGGCGGCTCCGGCATCGGCGCGGCCACGGCGCGGCGACTCGCCGCCGAGGGCGCGTGCGTCGTGGTCGCCGACCGCGACGTGGAGGCGGCCGAGAAGGTCGCGGCCGAGATCGGCTCGGCCGACGTGGCGATCGCCGTCGGCGTGGACGTCACCGACGAGGAGCGGATCGCCGCCGCGTTCCGCCGGGCCGTACGGGCCTTCGGAGGCGTGGACCTGGTGGTCAACAACGCCGGCCTGTCCCTGTCGCGCTCGCTGCTCGAAACCAGCGCCGCCGACTGGGACCTACAGCACGACGTCATGGCCCGCGGCTCGTTCCTGGTATCCCGCGAAGCCGCCAGAATCATGATCGACCAAGGCATGGGCGGCGACATCATCTACATCGTCTCCAAAAACTCGGTCTTCGCCGGCCCTAACAACGTCGCCTACGGCGCCGCCAAGGCCGACCAGGCCCACCAGGTACGGCTGCTCGCCGCCGAACTGGGCGAACACGGCATCCGCGTCAACGGCGTCAACCCCGACGGCGTCGTACGCGGCTCGGGCATCTTCGCCTCCGGCTGGGGAGCGAACCGTGCCAAGGTCTACGGCGTCCCCGAGGAGCGCCTCGGCGAGTTCTACGCCCAGCGCACCCTCCTCAAACGCGAGGTCCTCCCCGAACACGTCGCCGCCGCCGTCTTCGCCCTCACCGGCGGCGACCTCGCCCTGACCACCGGCCTCCACGTACCCGTCGACGCGGGCGTGGCCGCAGCCTTCCTGCGGTAATCCATCGGAGGTACGCAGGAACCCCTGGGCCCGCCGCCGCCCGGACCGGCGGCGGGCCCAAACACCGATCGCCCCGCTCGCCGCGCCGCTCCAGCCACAGGAGCCAGGCCGCGGCCCCCTCGGCCGCTGACACGCTCAGCGGTTCCGGCCAACAGAACGCCTGCGACGCCTCTACGGCAGCGGCTACGTGTCCGCTCCGCGTTCCGGTGCCGAGCGCCACGGCTGCGATCTCGTTCGGCCCATGTCCGGTGACGGTTCTGTGCCGTCAGGCAGGGCCACTGCGGTCGAGGGTTCGAAAAACCGTGCCCCTACAGCAGTGGCTACGTGTCCACTCCGCGTTCCGGTGCCGAGCGCCACGGCTGCGACCCCGTCCAGCCCATGTCCGGTGACGGTTCTGTGCCGTCAGGCAGGGCCACTGCGGTCGAGGGTTCGAAAAACCGTGCCCCTACAGCAGTGGCTACGTGTCCGCTCCGCGTTCCGGTGCCGAGCGCCACGGCTGCGACCCCGTCCAGCCCATGCCCGGTGACGGTTCCGTTCCACCAGGTAAGACCCCTGTGGTCAGGATTCGAGAAAACCTTCCCTGTACGATGCACATATTGTCTTTTGGACCGTTTGGCGGAGGGTGCAGGGGTGATCGCGGCATCGAAGGCCGGAGCATCGAAGGGCAAGGGTTCCGGCTCCATGGTGGCCGTGCTCGCGTTCTGCGGCAGCGTCGTGTCGCTCATGCAGACGCTGGTGGTGCCGATCCTCCCCGACCTGCCGCGGATCTTCGACGCGCCAGCCGAGGACACCTCGTGGATCGTGACGGCGACCCTGCTCGCCGCCGCAGTCTCCCACCCCGTCGTCGGCCGCCTCGGCGATATGTACGGCAAACGCCGTATGGTGCTGATCATCCTCGCGCTCATGGTCGTCGGCTCGGCGATCTGCGCGCTGACCGGATCGCTGGCGTGGGTGGTGTTCGGCCGGGCGCTGCAGGGGCTCGCCATCGGCGTGATCCCGCTCGGCATCAGCATCATGCGCGATAACCTCACCCCCGAACGCCTCGGCTCGGCCATGGCGCTGATCAGCGCCACCCTCGGCTTCGGCGGCGCGATCGGCATGCCGCTGGCCGCGTTCATCGCCCAGCACGCCCACTGGCACGCCCTGTTCTGGACCGCCGGAGGCATCGGCCTGCTCGACCTGCTGCTCGTGCTCTTCTTCGTCCGCGAGTCGCCGGTACGCGCCAATGCGCGGTTCGACCTGGTCGGCGCGGTCTGGCTCACCGCCGGCCTGATCTGCCTGATGCTCGGCATCACCAAGGGCGGCTCGTGGGGCTGGGGCAGCGCCGCCACCCTGGGCACGTTCGCCGCCGCGTTGGTGCTCCTGCCCGCCTGGGGCTGGTACGAACTGCGCCGCCGCGACCCACTCGTGGACCTGCGCACCTCGGCCCGGCGGCCCGTGCTGTTCACCAACCTCGCCTCGATCCTCGTCGGCTTCTCGATCATGGTGATGATGCTGGTGCTGCCGCACGTGCTGCAGTCACCGACGTCCACCGGGTACGGCTTCGGCCTGACCATGCTGGAAGCCGGTCTGATCCTCGGGCCGAGCGGCGCGGTCTCGATGGTGCTGTCACCAGTCTCGGCCCGAATCTCCCGCCGGTACGGCCCGAAGGTGTCGCTCATGCTCGGCGCCGTCCTGATGGGCGTGACCTACATCGTCTCGGTCGTGGCCCTGGACACCCTGTGGAAGATCGTGCTGACCTCGTCGGTCATCGGGGCTGGGCTCGCCCTGGCGTACGCCGCCATGCCCGACCTGATCATGCGGGTGGTCCCGGTGACCGAGACCGCCGCCGCCAACGGCCTCAACGCCCTCATGCGCGCCGTCGGCACCTCCACCTCCAGCGCCGTGACCAGCGCCGTCATGGCCAACATGACGATCACCGTCGGGCCGCTGACGGTGACCTCACTGACCGGCATCCAAACGGCCATGCTCATCGCCGGAGGCGCCGCCGTACTCGGCGTCCTCATCGCCGCCTTCATCCCGACCGGTCAATCCGTCGTCCGGACGCTGACCGCCGACCCCGCCGACGCCCCGGCCCGCTCCGCCGCCTGATCACCCGCGTACGGCGGCTTGGCCGATCCCGTCGGCGGTCCGCCTGGCATGAGGCGAAAACGCGCTCGAATCACGAGCCAAGCTCCTGATAACGTCCAATTCATGCGGCTGGGGAGCATCCACATCTATCCGATCAAGTCGACCCGCGGCATGGAGGTCGCCTCGGCCGTCGTCGAACCGTGGGGGCTGGCAGGCGACCGCCGCTACATGGTCGTCGACGCGGCAGGCGAGGGCCTCACCGCCCGCACCCACCCCAAAATGCTCGCCGTCACCGCCACCCCCGAGGGCTCCGGTCTCAAACTGAGCGGCCCGCACGCGCCCCCGCTGCGGCTCTCACCCGCGCCCGGCACGCCGACCCGCCGAGTACGGATCTGGCGCGACGACGTCGACGCCATCGACACCGGCGACGAGGCCGCCACCTGGTTCACCGACCTGCTGGGCCTCCCTGTCCGCCTGGTATGGCTAAACGACGCCACCCGCCGCCCCGTCAACCCCAAATACGGCACCGCCGACGACCGGGTGAGCTTCGCCGACGCCTTCCCACTGCTGCTAGCCTCGGCCGCCTCCCTACGGCAACTCAACGACTGGATCGCCGAAGAGGCCGTCGAACGCGGCGGGGAACCACCCGCCCCGCTGCCCATGCGCCGCTTCCGCCCCAGCATCGTCGTAGAGGACGCCCCGGAGCCCTTCGCCGAGGACCACTGGCGCCGCGTCCGAGTCGGCGACGTCCCCTTCCGCGCGGTCAAACTGTGCGACCGCTGCGTCCTCACCACCATCGACCCCGACACCTACACCAAGGGCAAGGAGCCCCTACGCACCCTGGCCCGCCACCGCCGCTGGGACGGCAAGGTCTGGTTCGCCGTCAACCTGATCCCCGACTCCACCGGCACCATCAGCGTCGGCGACCCGGTGATCCCCGAGGAGTGACCGACGAGCGCCCGCGGACGGCCCTGCGGCGGGTGGGATGCCCAGCACGCGAGGGATGGAGGGCGGTGTGCTCGTGTGGCCGACCGCAGCCTGATCGCTGGATGGTGGTGCCGCTTCGGTGGGCATGCGATCGCGGACGGAATGGCTATAGCCCCGGCAGCCAAGGCGGATGGCATGATGGGAAAGAGGCCGATGCAGCAGACCCCCCGGGTTTTGTGCACTACCGGAGGTTCACTGCAAAACCTCGCCTTATCGCCGCCTTGAAAGGCTTCCTGATCTGGGACTTTACCTTCGGGTTCTCATCGGCCCTACGAGGGGTCGCAACACGAAGAAGATCCGCCCGGTGGCGGGGTGGATGTAGGTTCTCATCGGCCCTACGAGGGGACGGCAACCCAAGAGGGCGAACTGGCGCTCGGCCCGCATCAGAGCGTATGGCTTTCGCTCAGCCAGCAGCCTGCGCGCCGCCACCCACGCCGGGATACCTTGGGGTACTGGGGAAAGGTTGTCGTGGCTGGCTCAAACGTGGCACCGCTGAAGGTGGACTCCGAAACCGATCGGCTGATCTCGCATGGCGCTCATTTTCTTCATTTGACGAAGAAGGAGTTTGTCGCGCAGGCCGTACGGGCGTACCTCCAGGTCCGCCAGGCCGAACTGCACGCGGCGATGCAAGAGGCGATGGCCCAGCTCGACGGCACGCACACCGCCCGGGTGGCGCTCGTCTCCGGACTCACCAAGGAGCAAATCGAGGAGCTCAGCGGCGTGGAGGAAGGGTGAACCCTACCCGCCCGACCATCCGCTGCCTACGTGAGGACCTCGACATCGCCAAGCTACCGCCCGCCCGGGTGGCCCTGGACGAGATCGACCATCCACTGCTCCGCAAGGCGTCCGCTCAGTTCGCCGGAGGCAGTAGCCGGGATCGAATCGCTGCAGTGGATGACAACGTGCTGTTCAAGGTAAAGATCCAGCGTTGACGGGGGAGCGGTGTGGCAGGGCAACCGCTGCCCCTGGCTGGTGGCGGCCGGGTGCCGCGAGGACGGCAGCCCCGACGACTTCTACGCGGCGCTCGCCGAACGAGCCCGTCAGTCACGCAAGGCGTACAACGGCTCGCAAACACCGGCACTGACCACCGACACCCACACCGATGATTTGCTTCCCGGTCCGCTGGATGACGCCCGCCTGCGACTCGAGGAGGCCGAGCGGAGCGTGCGGCGGATGGAGGCGTGCGTCGGACCTTGGTCGTCCAGGCCCTGTTGACCGGGCGCGAGCAACGGGACGATCTCGCCGGCTACACTCTCGCCGTCCTGGTCCGCGCTGACGAGGGACATGAAACCTACGTGGACATCCGGATCACCGGCCATGTAACCATCGTCGACCAGCCGCCATCCTCGACGCCGTTCCCGGCTGCGATCGCGGCAGTTGGTATCCCGATGTCATGCCGCACCGCGATTTCGAGTCCGGCGAAGTGGTCTGGTCCAACCTGATGGACCCGCACGCCGCCGCTATGCTCCTGGCCGAAGCCGGGCGGAAATAACTTGATCTCCACCAGGCCCTGGAGCACGCCAAGGCCGCTGTCCACACCTACCTGATTGTGCACGGTACGGCTGTCGGCCGCCGAAGAAGACCGGAGCCCGATGGCCGACATGATCATGTTGCTACCACTCGTAGGGGCGATGAGGACAAGGTGGTCGAGGACGTTCTGCCGACCTACACCAATATGTTGCGGCCCCTTATAGGGGGCGATGAGGACGCGTGACCTGCTCACGGTCCAGGTTGACGAGCTCGCGTTGCGACCCCTCGTAGGGGCGATGAGGACCCCGCCGGGATGGCACACGGTGACGGGGAAGAAGTTGCGACCCCTCGTAGGGGCGATGAGGACTGGCGGGCGGTCTCCGCGTCCAGGACCTTGACGAGTTGCGACCCCTCGTAGGGGCGATGAGGACTTCTCGATCACGAAGTGGTGACCCCGGAAGTGCGCTTGTTGCGACCCCTCGTAGGGGCGATGAGGACCGGCGACGACGGCGACATCATCCCGCTCACCCACCAGTTGCGACCCCTCGTAGGGGCGATGAGGACCCGAGAGTAAAGCCGCAGGTGGGGCATGCTTCTGCGGCGGCTTCGGGGGCGGGTTTTGCAGCGAACCTCCGGTTGTGCTGAAAACCCCGGAGGTTTGCTGCAAAACCATGATCGTTAAGGGCTTCTGTTGGCTGGGGGCAGCGTAATGCGCTAAGCCGGGCCGGGGCCAGTCGCATGGCCGGGAAGCCCGGGGTGAGCTGGGCAGGTGTCGTGTGGGTGGAAAGGGGTGGGCGTTGCGTTCGGAGGAGGTGTTGAGGCCCGGGCGGTCGGTGATGTGCGATCTGTTGGCTCGGGTGGTGCCGGAAGTGAGGGGCTTCATCGCCCCACGAGGGGTCGCAACTTGTCGCGGACCCATCTCGCCTGCTCGGGTGTCATGGTTCTCATCGGCCCTACGAGGGGCCACAACAACGGATGGCTGGGATGACGAATCGCCCATCGCGGCGGGCGGGGTACTCGGCACGCGGGAGCTCGGCGGCGATGTGCATCGTGTGGCCGACCGTCGCTTGACCTGGGGCGGACGAACCGGCGGACACCTGCGGCAAACGGCGCCCGCCGTTTCGCCCGCGTGACGCGGCGCGATGACGCGCCGCCTACCGCGTGATCAGGAGTCGGATGCGCCTGGGATCCAGGTGGTGCCCGCGAGGGGGACGCGGGCCATCGCGGCGGCCTCCACGGTGAGGGCGACCAGGTCGTCGGGGGTCAGGTCGTGTACGGAGGCGTGGCCGCAGGCGCGAGCGAGCATGGCGGTCTCGGCGGTGATGGCGCGTAGGTAGTTGGCGACGCGTTCCGCGCCGAGGTCGGGGTCGAGGCGGTCGGCGAGCATGTCGTCCTGGGTGGCGATGCCGACTGGGCAGCCGCCGGTGTGGCAGGCGGTGCAGGAGCCGGGTGCGGTGCCGAGCGCCCGGTAGTCGGCGGTGACGTCCGTGCCGGTGTCGTCGGACGCCGAGTTGCAGCCGAGGGCGATCATCGCGGCGACGCCTACGGAGACCGCGTCCGCGCCGAGGGCGAGGGCCTTGGCGATGTCCGCGCCGGACCGGATGCCGCCCGAGATCACGAGCTGCACCTCGCCGCGTACGCCGAGACGGTCCAGCGTGTCGGCGGCGAGGCGTACGGCAGCGAGCGTGGGGATGCCGGTGTGTTCGATGAATACCTCCTGGGCGGCCGCGGTGCCGCCCTGCATGCCGTCCACCACGATCACGTCGGCCCCGGCGGTTACCGCCAGTTCGACGTCCTGCGCGACCCGCGCAGCGCCCAGCTTCACGTAGACGGGCACCCGCCAGGAGGTGACCTCCCGGATCTCCTCGATCTTCACGGCGAGGCCCTCCGGCCCCGACCAGTCCGGATGGTACGCGGGGGAGCGCTGGGCGACGCCCTCGGGCAGTCCCCGCTTGCGCGCCACCCGCGGCCCCATCTTCGCCCCGGGCAGCAGCGCGCCCGCGCCCGGCCGCGCCCCCTGCCCGAGCACGATCTCCACCGCGTCGGCGACGCGCAGATCGTCGGGGTCGAAGCCGGACCGCGCCGGGGTGAGCTGGTATACCAGCGTCTTGGCCGCGTTGCGCTCCTCGCGGGTCATCCCGCCGTCGCCGGTCGTCGTGGAGGTGCCCGCCATCGTCGAGGCCCGGCCCAGGGCCTCCTTCGCGCTCGCCGACACCGAGCCGTACGACATGCCGGCGATCGTCACCGGCAGGTCGAGCACGACCGGGTCGCGGGCGTGCCGGGTGCCGAGCACGGTTCGGGTACGGCACGGCTCCCGGTGGGCGTCGCCCGTCTGCCGCCCGGCGGGGGCGGTGAGGATCAGCAGGTCGTCGAAGTCCGGGAGCCGCCGCATGGCGCCCCAGCCGCGAACGCCGTACCGCCCGAGCCGTGCACGCTCCTGAATCTCGGCGATCACGTGCTGCGGGAAGGTATGGCTCATCAGGTCTCCTTCGGCACGGCGCACACCGTTGTGCGCGTATGGGGACGGGTCCGCGCTCACGCGGACGCCGTGGACAGGAAACCGGACGCCGGCGTACGCAGCGCGGCCCGGCGGGGGGTCTCGAAGCGAGGAAGGTACCGCCGGGAGACGACCTTGGTGAGGTTCTCCGGGTCGATGTGGTCGAAGCCGCACGCCACCGCGAGGATCTTCGCCGCCGTCACGTCGTTCTCGTCCACCTCCTCGGCCCTGGCGCCGCCGCACAGGCCGTCGATCCGCCCCGCGACGTAGATCACCGCCTCGTAGAGCGCGTGACCGAGGTTCCGTCCGGCGTCGCCGCCGACCAGGATGACGCCCGACTGCGCCGACCACCCGCAGTACGGCCCGGCGTCCCCGGCGATCGCCAGCGTCCCGCCCTTCAACGCGATCCCGGCGCAGGGCCCGCAGTCGCCCTCGATCACGATCGTGCCCCCGTGCGCGGACGCGGCGGCGCCACGGTCGGCGGTCCCGGCGATCCGGACGCGGCCGGACATGAGGTTCTCGCCCACCCCGTGTCCCGCGGAGCCGCGCACGGTGATGTCCGCGTACTTGCCGAGCCCGCCCACGTAGTGCCCGACCGGCCCGTGGATGTCCACCTTCACGGCCTCGTTGAGGCCGACCGCCAGGTTGTGCCGCCCACGCGGGTTCACCACCCGCGCGGCCGCGCCGCCCGGCAGGGCGTGCAAAGCCGCGTTGACCTCACGGACGCCCAGTTCGTCGGCGTCCAGGGTCACCTCGACCACCTGGGGACCTCCGCGGATGATCACGATGGAGCATGGTTTGCGCGTAGTGAACCGCAGAGATGTTGCCGCCGAGGTAACCGGCTATGACAACCGTGTTACCTGGTGGCGGGCATGTTCGCCGTCGCGCCGTGCACTCCCGGCATCCGGTCGGGTATCGGCCGTTATGGCGGTCTTTGCCCGGCCTCCGGCCGTTGGGCACGGATCGCGATGGTGGTCTTTGGGCGGTATGTGGGGTGGTCCGGCCCCGTCGTCGGGGTGCCCGGCGTGCGGTCGTCAGGAGTCGGCCATCAGCCCCTCCCGAGGGGACCGGCGGCTTTAGCCGTCGGGGGAATCGGGAGCCGGAGGGCCGCCAAGGCCCGAGCGTGCCCCGACCTGTCAGGTCCGCGCATCAGAGACCTCCGTTCGTTGCTCGTTATATGTACGGCGCTGTTATAATGATCGTGTGACTCGGCAGGTGCGCACCTCCCCCGGCGCGGCATATGACCTCGGGTACCACGTCGTGTGGTGCCCGAAGTACCGCCGCCCCGTTCTTGGCGGGCGGGTGAAGACTCGCCTGGAGGAGTTGATCCAAGCCAAGGCCGACGAGCACGACTGGGAGATCGTGGCACTTGAGGTGATGCCCGACCACGTGCACCTGTTCGTCAAGCCCCACCCGAAGAACTCGCCGTCGTACGTGGCCAACCAGTTCAAGGGGTTCACCTCCCACCACCTGCGCGCCGAGTTCCCGCACCTGCGTTCCCAGTTGCCCACACTGTGGTCACGGTCCTACTTCGTGGCCACGGTCGGTGCCGTGTCCGCCCAGACCGTGCAGCGCTACATCGAGACGCAGTACGAGCGGCCATCCAAGGGCGGTGGCCGTGCGTAGGTCCTACAAGTTCCTGCTGCGCCCCACTTCCAAGCAGTCCGCCGCGCTCATGGCGTGCCTGGAGGACCACCGGCAGCTCTACAACGCCGCCTTGGAGCACCGCCGTACCGCCTACCGCAAGGCGGGCGTCACCGTCCGGTACGGCGACCAGTCGGCCGAGCTGAAGCACATCCGCGCCGACGACCCCGCCGGTCAAGGCCGGTGGTCGTTCTCCTCCCAGCAGGCCACGCTGCGCCGCCTGGAGGCGGCGTTCGCCGCGTTCTTCGCCCGTTGCAAGGCCGGGCGCACGCCGGGCTTCCCCCGGTTCAAGGGACGCGGCCGGTTCGACACCGTCACCTGGCCCAAGGACGGCGACGGCTGCCGGTGGGACTCCCAGCCCACCCACCCCGCCGCGACCTTCGTACGGCTCCAGGGCATCGGGCACGTCCGCGTCCACCAGCACCGCCCCGTAGGCGGCCGGGTCAAGACGATCAGCATCAAGCGGGAAGGCACCCGCTGGTACGTGGTCCTGTCCTGTGACGACGTACCCGCCGAACCGCTGCCCGCCACCGGCGCCGTCGCCGGGATCGACCTCGGCCTCGCCTCGCTGGTCACCACCAGCGACGGCAAGCAGGTGGCCAACCCGCGCCACCTGGCCGCCACCGCCGATCGCCTCGCGCACGCGCAGCGCGACCTGACCCGCAAGAAGCGGGGCTCCCAGCGTCGCCGCAAGGCGGTCGCCCGTGTCGCGGCGCTGCACGCCAAGGTCCGCCGCCAGCGGCTCGACCACGCCCACAAGACCGCGAACGCGCTGGTGGCCGCCTATGACGTGATCGCGCACGAGGACCTGCGGATCGCGAACATGACCCGCAGCGCGTCCGGCACGATCGACGCACCCGGCCGGAACGTCGCCGCCAAGGCGGGCCTCAACCGGAGCATCCTGGACGCGGGTTGGGGGGTGCTCCTGACGATCCTGTCGCACAAGGCTGAAAGCGCCGGTCGAGAGCTGATCGCGGTCAACCCCGCCAACACCTCCCGCACCTGCGCCCGCTGCGGGCACTGCACTGCGGAGAACCGCGTCACCCAAGCCGAATTCCGGTGTACGGCGTGCGGGCATGCCGCGCACGCCGACGTGAACGCGGCCAAGAACATTCTCAGGGCAGGGCTTGCCCTTCGTGACGCTGCGGAAGCGGCTTAGCGAGAAGCCGCTCCCTTCAGGGAGCGGAGGAGTCACTCATAGCGGCCTTTGTCCGGGCGTACGGCGGTCAAGTTCGTGCCGTCCGGCGTCTGCCCGTCTGGCGTCCGGCCGCCGGACATCGGGGCGAGTTGTTCGGCGGCGGCCAATTCAGCGGTCCGGCGTCCGACCATCGAGCCGGTCCCGATGCCCGTGGGCGGCGCGTCAGGGGCCCGTGCTGCGGCGGACGCCCGGCAGTTTGCCCGGGTTGAGCAGGCCATCGGGATCGAACCCTGGTGAACACGAGTGAACAACGACACCGAACGCGTGGTGGCCGACCGGCACGCACAAATCCGCGGACCAGAACCCCACTGTGCGAGTTCGCGGCCATCGGCTTCACCGCCATAGTCAGGCCAGGCCAGGTCGTGGATTGCCGGGGTCTGGGGCGTGAGCGGTGCTTTGCCGTGTCTCCGGTCACCTGCTCCGCCTGGCCCGGATCCCCTCCAACCGGAGTCTGGGCCAAGCGGAGGCCCGGGGTCTGGGCCAGGTGGAGGCGCAACCCGGCCCGGTGCGAGGCTGCCGGGTCAGGTGCGCTTCCAGAAGGCGCGGGTAGTGCGGCGGCGTTCCGTGGCGGGTGTGGGGCCGCCGGACGAGAGCCGGGTGAGGACGTCCAGGGCCCGCTGCCAGAGGAGGGGGAGGTCGGCGTCGGGGCCGGTGGCGGTGTCCAGTTCGGCGGCGAGGGCCGACAGGTCGGGGTCGCCGCCGGCGGCGGTGGCCAGCACCCGCAGGCGGCTGGCCAGGTCGGCCAGGTACATGCGGCGCTCGTACGGCGACAGGGACTCGGCCTCGCGGAGACGCGTCAGTTCCTGCGCGGCCACGGCGCGGACGTCGAGGTCGCCGCGTGCGGACGAGCGGGCGGCGCGGGGAGCGGCGGCGAAGCCCCTGGCCATCCTTCCTGCGATCGCGCCGAGGGCCGAGCCGGGGCGCGCAGGGGCGGACGGCGCGGGCGGCGGCATGGGGGGTGACATGGGAGGCATCGGCGCGGCGCCGGCCGTCGGCGGGGCGGCGGGTGCGGGCATCGGCGGGCCCGCCGGGGCGGCCCCGTAGGCGGCGGTCTCGACGGAGGCGGTGAAGGACATCGGGGCGGCGGCGATGGGGGCGGGGACGCCCGGCTCCCAGCCGCTGGGCAGCTCGACCGGCTGGACGACCTGGTGGCGCGGCTCGCCGTCGGCGACCACCCGCGAGTCGACCGCGACGAAGGCGGTGAAACGGCACAGCACGCCGAAGCGGAGCGAGGTGTCCACGATTTCCCGCTCCAGGTGCCGCTCGCCGATCTCGTAGCGGTCCTCCAGGTCGCGCAGGCGGGCACGGGCCCAGATCGCGCGGGCCGCCGTGCCGCCGCCGGTGACGGTCGCGGCCACGCGCCGCTCCCACGGCCCGCCCTCGCGGGTGAGACCGTGGACGACGAGGGCTCCGGCCGCGGGGCCGGAGTAGCGGCCGGACACGATCAGCGGGACCCCCGGGTACAGCGAGCCGAGACGGGTCACGGTCTCGGCCTGTACGCCGAGGCCCTCGGCCTTCAGCGCCAGGTCCGTGACGAGCGGGGCGCCGATGCGGCGGTGGATGTGCTCCATCGCGTCGTCCAGCCGATCCTCGGACTCCACCAGCTCGCAGCGGCCCGCGCCGATCGCGGCCAGGCGGCCGAGGAACCCGGCGTTGACGGCGCGGTCGATGCCGACGGTGTGCACGCGCACGCCGCCGAGCCGCGCGCCCGCCCGGTCGAGGATCTGGTCCTCGTTGCCGACCTGGCCGTCGGTGACCAGCACGAGCACACGGTCCCGGCCGGGCTCGCCGAGCAGACCGATCGCCTCCTCCAGCGGGCGCAGCAGCTCGGTGCCGCCACGTGCGTCCAGCCGCGCCAGGTGCTCGACGGCGCGGTAGCGGTTGCGGTCGGTCGCGGGCGCCAGGCCCTCGCCGAGACCCTGCGGACGCTCCACCACCGAGTCGAACGACAGCACGGCGAAGCGGTCGTCCGAGGTGAGCGAGTCGACGATGCGGGCGGCGGCGCGGCGGGCGGCCACCATCTTCCAGCCGTGCATGCTTCCCGACCGGTCCAGCAGCAGCACCACGTCGCGCGGCGACCGGACGCCGTCGGCGGCCGGGGGCACCACGGTCAGCGTGAACGTGCCCTCGGTCCCCGCCTCCTCCCGACGCCCGCCCCGCCGCTCGGCGTCGTCCTCGCGCGGCTCGTCGGGGACGAGGGCGAGGGAGGTGGAGGCGTCGAAGGACAGCCGCAGGATGAAGTCGCGGTCGAGCCGCTCGCCCGGCCGCACCCGCAGCGTCAACGGCCCGTCCTCGCCGTCTTCGCCGCTCTCCTGAGTGATCGCGTGCAGGCTGGAGCGGATCTCGCGAAGGTCGAGCCCGGCCGGGTCGACGTGGGTGGTGAGCGAGAGCCGTACCGGGTTGGGGAAGCCGGGCAGCAGCACCGGCGGGCTGATGCGGGAGGCGTCCGGGACGGCGTCGGTGTCGGCGGCCGTGCCCGAGCCGGCGGGCGAGCCGTCGAGCGGAACGCCCGGGATGTAGCGGGGGGCGACCACGAGCGGGAAGCGGAAGGTCGCCGCGCCGTCCTCGTAGGCCAGCGGCTGGCTGAGCGTCAGCCGTACCGTCACCCGCTCGTGCGGGACGAGGTTGCCGACGCGCATCGTGAACACGTCGGGACGGTCCTCCTCGACGATCGCGGCCCGCCTGCCCTCGGACAGGGCGCGGTCGTAGTCGGCGCGGGCCTCGCCCCGCTCCTTCAGCACGCCCTCGATCACGTGCCCGTCCGCCTCCATGCGGAACGCGGTGACGGCCGCCCGGTCGGGCAGCGGGAAGATGTACGTGGCCTCCAGCGACACATCGAACGGGTTGTGGAAGGTCTGCACGACCTCCACACCCCCGGCCAGGCCGGTGAGACGCGCGGTGACGTCGAGGCTCTCCAGAGGGAGATTGCCCTTCTCCGTGGCGAGCGCGCCGAGCCCGGCGTCCGGGATCGGGGCGGTGTCGCCCTGCAGCGGGGTGACGGTGACGGTCATCGGATCTCCCTTGAGGCGTCGTCGATGAGTCCGCGCTCGTACAGCGCGTCGAGCAGGGGGCGCGCGGTGGCGGCGATGGCCGCGAGGTCGTCGCCGCCCAGCGGGCGAAGAGTGGGGCCGAGGAGCAGGGTCGCCGAAGGCGAGAGCCTGATGCCCTGGATCAGTTCCGGAAGGGGAGGAGCGGCGTTCCGCTCGGCGGGTTCGTCGTGGTACGCCGCGGGCGGGCGGACCGTGACGGCCGGTTTCGGGACGGACTCCGAAGGCGGTGCCTCCAGCGACCTGACCTGCCGACTCCCCGCCTCCGGCGCGGAGGTCCGCCCGGCCGCCGCGTCCCGCGCCCAGAACCGGTCGGGGGTGTCGCGCCGGGCGGCCCTGGGCGAAGGAGCCCGCTCGGGAGGCCGGACGGCGGCCCGCCCAGGGGACGGTACGACGAGCGGCGCGGTGGGCGGTGTGGCGGGCGGCACGGCGGGTGGTGCGGCGGGCGGCACGGAGCGCACAGGCGCGTCGGCGGCCGGAGCACCCGATGAAATCGACGCCGAGGGCGACGTCCCATCGGGGAACCCGGGGGAGAAGGACAGCCCGGCGATCGCCGCAAGGGTGGCGTCGGTCGCCCCCGCGAGCTCGACCTGAATCTCGGCGATGGAGCGACCCGCCGCCTGACGGCGTTTGATCGCGACGAGTTGCGCCAGGTGGCGCATGCCGTAGAGGGCGACGCGTCCGCGCCGTGCCAGGGGCGGATCGAGCAAGCCGATCGTCGTGTACCAGCGGATGAGCCGCTCGTTGGGCACGTCCCTGACACGACCGTTGAGCGACGGCGCGCCGAGCCCCTCGCCGGTGTCGGCGGAAGCCCGCAGGGCCTCGGCCGCGCGCTCGGCAAGCTCTCCGATCGTCCACGTCTCGCTCATACCTCTACGATGACACTGTAACGATGACAGTGTCAATAATGATTGCGGGGACGACGCATACCGGCGAAAGACCCGGGTAGGGGGACGCCCGCTGACCGATGGGCGAACGCCCAGGTGAACGGATCACAGGAGGACCACAATGTCCACGATCACCAGCCCGCTCTCCGACGCTGACAGGAAGATCGTCGGCGAGTGCCTCCAGGGCGCCCTGATCGACCTTGTCGACTTGTCGCTGCTGGCCAAGCAGGCGCACTGGAACCTCATGGGCCGCAACTTCCGCTCGCTGCACCTGCAACTCGACGACATCGTCGCCATCGCGCGCAAGCACATGGACGTGGTGGCCGAGCGGGCGATCGCGATCGGCGTGAACCCGGACGGCCGCAGCGGCACAGTGGCGCGGGAGACCCAGCTCAAGCAGCTCAACGCCGGATACATCCAGGACACCCAGGTCGTCGAGGCCTTCACCGAACTGCTTGAGGGCATCAACCGCCGCATGCGGGAGCGCGTCGAGAGGACCGAGGAGACCGACCCGGTTACCCAGGACCTACTGATAGAGGCGTCCCAGGACCTGGAACAGCAGCACTGGATGATCCAGGCCCAGCGCTGACCACCGCCCACGACCACCCACCACCCCTCGCCACCGACGGGCCGCAGCGCCCCGGCCCTGTGCCCGACACGGGGCCGTGTGTGCGCCGCAGCCTCGAGGGGCCTCTCGTCGGCGAGGGTGGTGGGTGGCTCGTGTCCGCTCGCCCGCCCCGCCGCTGATCCCGCCGGGCACGGGCTCTCTGTGGGCTTAACGCACTCCAGCCCAGGCTGTAGGGCTGAGTCGGCACCATCGGGCTGTGCCGTGAACGCGTCGCCGCCGTGTCACCGCTGCGGCTTGAGTACTTCTCGCCGTGGGCATGGTGCCGGGTTTCCCTGAGAAACCTGAGCTTTACGAGGGCCGTGCCCGGTGCCAGGCAGTGCTGAGAGCCGGGCGATCACCTCTCCTATGGCTTGTGTGGTGGGGGTGACGGCGGCCGACCGAGGTGTCTTGTCGGGATCATGGCGTGCTGGAACGGCGGACGCGCGGCTTCACCGTGTCTTCGCGTGGGGATGGCAGGAGAAACGCCTGTCGTTCACCTGAATGCCCCCGTGTGGGCGGGACACGCGCGTAGCGTGGGTTTGCACGCCGACGTCATATGACGCGGCGTTCGTCGCCGAGTGCTGTTGGGGAGGCACTCATGTCCCGCACGAGGTTCCATCGGCCGGGGACGCTCACGGGCCTGGGCGTCAATGGGCGCGGGGCCGGGCCGCGGCCTGTCGTCGCCGAGCGTGCCGTCGTGAGCGGTCCGCTGTGGAGGCCGGCGCATGCGCCGCTGGGGCATGGCCCCTACGGTCCCCTTCGAACCGGGGACGAGAACGGCGTCGCGCTGCCGGAGGGGTTCCAGGTTCACGTCGTCGCGCGTTCCGGATATAAGAGCGCGGGGATGGTGTGGCACTCGGCGCCCGGTGGTGGGGCCTGCTTTCGCGACGGAGACGGCTGGATTTACGTGTCCAACTCCGAGACACCCCTGCTGGGCGGCGTCTCGGCGGTGCGTTTCGCGGCGGATGGGGCGACGCGGGGGGCGTATCGCATCCTGTCGGGGACCAACGTCAACGGCGCGGGATGCGCCACGCCCTGGAACACGTGGCTGTCGGGGGAGGCGATCCCCGGCGGCCGGATCTTCGAGTGCGACCCGTACGGCGTCGCCGCCGCGATGCCCCGCCTGTCGATGGGCCGCTTCACGCACGAGAGCATGGCGTGCGACCCGGATCGCCGGGTCATCTATCTGACCGAGGACGAGCCCGACGGCTGTTTCTACCGCTTCGTCCCCGACGAGTGGGGCGACCTGACGTCCGGGACGTTGCAGGTCCTCGTCGGCGCGGCCGACCGGCCGGACGCGATCATCTGGCGGCGGGTGCCCAACCCGGCGGCCCTGATCGAACCCGCCCGGCACCAGGTGGTCGGCGCCCGGCGGTTCGACCGGCCCACGGGATGCCACTACGCGGACGGCGTCTGCCGTTTCGTCACCGCCGACGGCCTGCTGTGGTCGTACGACTCCGTGAGCCACAGCATTCAGGCCGACCCCCGTCCCTCGTCTCCGCCGCCTCTGCCGCCGACGCGGTCGGGGGAGGTGTTCGCGGCCGGGCCGGCCATGACGATCGACGTGCTGAGCCCCGATGGGACGGCCTCGCCGTTCCTCCGCCTCATAGGACATGACGCCTCCGCGATCACCGGCGCGGCGTTCTCCCCCGACGGCCGCCACCTCTACTTCTCGTCCCAGCGCGGCACCACGGGAGCGGTGGCGGGCACCGACGGGGTCACCTACGCGGTCACCGGCCCGTTCGGGCGGGGGACCGAGGGCTGAGCCGGCCGGATCACGGTCGCTTGAGCCCGCCGCCGACCGGATACTCGGCGTCGCCGGTGCTCGCCGGGCGAATTGGAGGTAAATCGGTGGGCCCCGCGCCGCTGCGCCGACTGAGGGCCGTCGACTGGGGGACGACGCCGAACGTGTCCGCGGCGCGGGCGACACCTAGCGCGGGCTTACAGATCGCGGGACCAGGTCTGGCTGACCAGGTCCTTGCCGAAGGCGTGTTCGGGCTGCTCCTCGGCGAGCCGGAAGCCCGCGCGCTGGTAGACCCGCCGGGCGTCGGCGAGCACGCTGTAGGTCGACAGCACGATCCGCCGGTACCCGGCCAGGCGGGCGAAGCGCAGGCACTCCTCCACCAGACGGCTGCCGATGCCCATGTTCCGGGCGGACGGCTCGACGAAGAACAGGCGCAGCCGCGCGGTCTCGGCGTCCTCGCGCATGCAGGCGACGAACCCCACCGGCTCGCCGCGCACCTCGGCGACCCAGGCCGCCTGCCCCTTGTCGTCCAGACCGGCCAGGTAATCGCCGACGATGCCCAGGACGAGCTCCTCGAAGGTCTCGTCCCAGCCGTACTCGTCGTGGTAGAGCACCGCGTGCCGGTGCAGCACCCAGCCGAGGTCGCCGCGTCGGGGCGGGCGGATCACGTACGGCTCGGCCCCGCGGGAGCCGCCGAGGATCTCCTGGATCACCCCCATCGCCGCCACGAGCCGCCGCCGGTCCTCCTCGGTGAGCGGCGCGAGCACGCGGCCGACCTGCTCGGCCGAGCGTTTGTCGAGCATGTCGCGGGTCTTTCGCCCGGCGGCGGTGAGCCGTACGACCTGGCGGCGGGCGTCGGCGGCCGAACGCTCCCGCGTGACCAGGCCGTCGGCCTCGAACCGGGACAGGATGCGGCTGAGGTATCCGGCGTCGAGCCCGAGCATGCGGCGCAGCTCGCCGGTCTCGCAGGCGTCCCGTACCCCGATCTCGAACAGCACCCGGGCCTCGGTGAGGGAGTAGGGGGTGTCGAGCAGACCCGCCTGGAGAACCCCGATGTGCTCGGTGTAGAAGCGGTTGAAGGCACGGACGGTCGCGACGGTATCCATTTGCTCACCTCAACTAATCCGTTGACTTGGTCAAGTATAAGGTCCCTCGTTAGCATGGGTGTGGCCGTTTGGTCTAGACCAGTTCCGGTGCCTGCGGCACAATTTCGGTTGCGTTGTCGGTCCGTGTCGCCCGCTTCGTCGTGGGCAGCCTGGGGGGATGGTGAATACAGGCTGCGGGTGGCCCGGAACCGGCCCCGTGATCACCCGCATCTGATCGTTTGAAGTCCCATCGGGAGGAACCCGCAATGCGCATAGGAGTGCTCACCGGAGGCGGCGACTGCCCCGGTCTCAACGCCGTGATCCGGGCCGTGGTCCGCAAGGGAATCGGTGTCTACGGCCACGAGTTCGTCGGGTTCCGCGATGGCTGGCGTGGCCCGCTCGAGGGCGAGACGATGCCGCTGGACATCCAGGCGGTCCGTGGCATCCTGCCCCGCGGCGGCACCATCCTCGGCTCGTCGCGCACCAACCCCATGAAGATCGAAGGTGGCGTCGAGAAGATCAAGGAGAATCTGGCGAACGCCGGCGTCGACGCCCTCATCGCCATCGGCGGCGAGGACACCCTCGGCGTGGCCCGGCAACTGTCCGAGCGCGACGTCAACGTCGTGGGCGTACCCAAGACGATCGACAACGACCTCAACGCCACCGACTACACCTTCGGCTTCGACACGGCCGTCAACATCGCCATGGAGGCGATCGACCGCCTGCACACCACGGCCGAGTCCCACCACCGCGCCCTGATCTGCGAGGTCATGGGCCGGCACGCGGGCTGGATCGCGCTGCACGCCGGCATGGCCGCGGGCGCGAACGTCATCCTCATCCCGGAGAAGCCGTTCGACATCGACCGCGTCTGCGCCTACGTCGAGAGCCGGTTCAAGACCCGCTACTCGCCGATCATCGTGGTGGCCGAGGGGGCGCACCCGGTCGAGGGCCAGATGGCGCTGCAGACCGGCGAGCTCGACGCCTTCGGCCACGTACGGCTCGGCGGCATCGGCGAGACCCTCGCCCGGGAGATCGAGAAGCGTACCGGCAAGGAGGCCCGCACCACGGTGCTCGGCCACATCCAGCGCGGCGGCACGCCCACCGCGTTCGACCGCGTGCTCGCCACCCGGTTCGGCCTGCAGGCGATCGACGCCGTGCACGACGGCGACTTCGGCAAGATGGTGGCGCTGCGCGGCACCGAGATCGTGCGGGTCGGCCTCAACGAGGCCACCGACACGCTCAAGACCGTGCCGGTCGAGCGTTACGAGGAGGCCGAGGTGTTCTTCGGCTGATCCCGGTCGGCCGGACGTGCCGATGGCCACCGCAATCAACGCGGTCGGCTGTAGGGACCATAGGGCCATGGGGATCGGTTAAGGAGCGCCTCGGGGCCCGGCTTTCCGCCGGATGCCGGGGCGCTTCGCGTATGTGCGTCTCCGCGTGCCCTGCGGTCGCGGAGGGGCGAGCCGTCAGGGGTGGGCCCGCGGCGCCCGTGCCGTCCGTGTGGCGGCGGGCGGGCGATCGGAGAGAGCGCGCCGCGCTCCGCCGTCTGGTCACGGGCGCGCGTTTTGACCGGTCCCCGCGCCCGCTCTCCGCGGCTTTCCTCCGCGCCCATTGACGTGGCGGCGGCCGTGCTCGCCATGAGCCATCGCGGCCCGGCGTCGGCCATATGGTCCTTGACCGGCGTATTCCGCCGCGTCAGGGCCCGACCCGCGGTCCTCGCTCTCACCGCGCGCCCTCCGGTCACGGTCGGAGGGCGCGGCGCGTCAGGAGCGGGAGCGGGGGTCGAACAGCGACGGCCGGTCCGACGGCGGAGGCGGAGGCGGCGTCTGCCGCATGCCGCCGCCGTAGGTGTTCCGCGGGCCCGCGGGCGGCATGGCATCGGCCGGGGCGGCCGGGGGAGTGGCGGGCATCTGGCCCCGCCGCTCCTCGATGCGCGCCAGCAGCTCGGCCTCGCTGCGCATCTCCTTCTCCGAGGGGGAGAGCATGACGGCCATGAGCAGGCCGACGGTGAGCAGGCTGATGCCGACCAGCAGCGGCACCAGGAAGTCGATGGCCGCGGCGCCCGGCGGAAGCTCGTTCCCGACCGACCCGCTGACGCTCAACGAGAACATGCCGGTGTAGTGCATGCCGGTGACCGCGATGCCCATGAGCAGGGCCGCGCCGAGGGTGCGCAGCACGCCGCTCACCCGGACCGTGAACCACAGCGCGGTCGTGGACGCGGCCACGGCGATGACCACCGACAGCACGACCGTCGTCGGGTTGTAGCTCAGGTCCACCGTGGTGTTCATCGCCGCCATGCCCATGTAGTGCATGGCCGCCACGCCGAGCCCGGTGAGCAGCCCGCCGCCGAGCAGCGGGGCCGGGCGGGCTCCGCCGTACGAGACCAGCAGCAGACCGGCCCCGACCACGACGACGGACACCACGGCCGACACGGCGGTGAGCTGGACGTCGTACCTGATCGGCGCCAAGGTGATGGTGAAGCCCATCATCGCGATGAAGTGCATCACCCAGATTCCGGTGCCGCCGAGCGCTAGTGCGGCGCCGAGCAGCCAGCGCACGCGCGCCGCCCCCTGCGCCCCGCGGGCTCGCGCGGTGAACAACAAGCCGAGCAGCGAGCCGACGACGGACATCGCATAAGCGAGCAGGGGGGTGATCAACCCTTGGGAGAAGTGGTTGATGTGGTGCATGGCCGTACTCTTTTCGCCCAATGCGGTGTATGGGAATTGGGAGGGGTAGCAGGAGTATGCCAGGTGTAGCCGGGTGAAAGCTCCCCCTGTGGGGCCTCAACATGAACGTTTTCCGGGTGTTACATGTGTACGGCCCTGCCATTCACCGGATCCTTTGGGCACGCCTCATGATCATTTATATGTCACGGTTTGGTGTAGATTGCACGGATCGCTTCCTTGGCATTTTACGTTCAGTAGTTTGATCATAACTACGGGTTAATGGCTGCTTGGCCCGACGGAGAACTTTGATCATGCCGGACCCCGCCCCGCCGGAGACCATTCCTCGGCGCCGGTACGGCTGAAGCATTCAAAACACCGCGGCCGAGGCGGAAATATCGTCCGCTCCCACATTGTGAAACCCTGGAAAAGGCTTCCGTGTGGCGGGAAACCGGAGGCGTTCCCGCCCGCCGTTCGGTAACGCCCGGGAAGCCCGCATCGCCCGCCCCCGCCGAAACGCGGCCGACGGCCGGGCGCACGCGGACGGCCGCCCCGCCGCCCCTCCCAGCCGCAAAGGAGCCCGCGAAGGAGCTTGCGAAGGAGCCCGCGAAGGAGCCTGCGAAGAAACCGCGAAGGGACGCCGCCCGCACGCTGAACGCGCTGCCACACCGCGAGGTATGGGTACATTGAAGGGATGCCGAAATCCGTCCCTCGGCGTGCCCGGCGGACGATCGGCGCCCCCTGCCTCATCCCCTCACCGCAACGGCCGGAGGAGACCATGTCCCTTGCGATCACGTCCGCGCTCGGCGAGCCATGCGTGCTGCTCAAGCTGGGCGAGGTGGTCTTGAAGGGCAGGAACCGCGAGCTGTTCGAACGGCGGCTGCAGGGCAACATCAGGACCGCGCTGCGCGAGTTCGACATCAAGGTCGACATCCGCCAGCGGCACGGTGTCATCGTCCTCTACCTGCCCGAGGGCACCACCGTCGAGACGGCCGACGCCGTCGCCCGGCGCGTCACCGAGGTGATGGGCCTGGTCTGGGTGCACCGCGCCTGGCGCGTCGCCAAGGAGCCCGAGGCCGTCGTCAAGGCGGCCGTGGAACTGCTGGCCGACCGCGAGGACGTCCGGCGCGGCGTGTCGTTCGCCGTGCGCTCCCGCCGCCGCGACAAGCGCTTCCCGTTGCGCTCCAACGAGCTCGACCGCCTCGTCGGCGGCGCGATCTCCGACACCTATGGACTGCCGGTCAACCTGAGCAGGCCCGACCTGACCGTGCACATCGAGGTGGACCGCGACGAGGTCTTCGTCTTCACCGACGGCCTCCCGGGCCAGGGCGGCCTGCCCGTCGGAGCCAGCGGGCGCGCCCTGGTGCTGATGTCCGGCGGCATCGACTCCCCGGTGGCCGCCCACCGCATGATGCGCCGCGGCCTGCGCGTGGACTTCCTGCACTTCTCCGGCATCCCCTTCACCACCTCCGAGTCGATCTACAAGGCGTACGCGCTGGTCCGCCGCCTCGACCGCTTCCAGGGCCGGTCCCGGCTGTGGGTGGTGCCGTTCGGCAAGGCCCAGCAGTCCCTCAAGGCCTCCGGCGCCGACCGCCTCCAGGTCGTCGCCCAGCGCCGCCTCATGCTGAAGACCGCCGAGGAGGTGGCGCACCGCCTGCACGCCGCCGCCCTGATCACCGGCGACTCCCTGGGCCAGGTCTCCTCCCAGACCCTGGCCAACATCACCGCCCTGGACGACGCGGTCGACCTGCCGATCCTGCGCCCCCTGATCGGCATGGACAAGACCGAGATCATGGCCGAGGCCCGCCGCATCGGCACCCTGGAGATCTCCGAGCTCCCCGACGAGGACTGCTGCACCCTGCTCGCCCCTCGCCGGGCCGAGACCCGCGCCAAGATCCAGGACCTTCGCCAGATCGAGAAGCGCCTGGACGCCGAGGAGCTCGCCGTCCAGCTCGCCGACAACATCCAGGAGTACAAGCTCGACGCCTGACGCCGCCGGGTTACCACGTAGGGGGCGCCGGACGACTCGGGGGCGGGCGGCAGCGCGTCCGCGCCGACCAGGCCGGTCGCCTCCAGCATGTCCATGTGGCCGTTGACGAACTTGGCGGCCCGCTCGGCGAAGTCCCTGATGATCGTGTTCTGGGTGCTGCCGCGTACCCGGAAGATGAGCGGGAAGACGCCGCCGTGGGAGATGCGCAGGCGCTTGACGGCGGTGCGGTCGAACGCCTTGCCGGACTTGGCGAAGATCTCCTTGACGAAGCCCTGCTGCTCGTCGCTCGCCCGGTCCGGCAGGGGGACGCGCAGGCGGGCGGCGACGGCGCGCACGTCGTTGTCGAGGGCGACGTGCTGCTCCGCGATGCCGCCGAGCATCCGCCTGACCTTGGGCAGCGCCGCGCGCTTGGCGGCCTCGCGGCCGACGGGGATCTCCCACAGGCCGGCCTGCCGTACCTTGACCAGCAGCTCGCGGTCGGCGGCGCTCAGCGGGCGCCCTTGGCGTCGACGACGGCCTGCGTGCCGCCGCGGGTCGGCGCGGCGAGCAGCGGACCGGCGCCGACGGCCCGCCCGCCGTCCTCCGTCGCGGCGCAACCACCCCCGAATTGGATCACGGCCAGACCGGCTGCCACGGCCACGGCCAATCGTCTGCGGTGAACTCCCATGTGCCGTCGTCCCTTCTGGATCTCGGATCGGCACTGTCGTCTCGTCAGCGAACGAAGTGAGCGAAGTGAGCGAAGTGAGCGGAGTAAGAAGTAGGAAGCGGAACGTGTTCTTGTGGGGAGCTACGCCGGGCCCTGCGGTCCAGTTCGGCGCGAGATGCAATTTTTGCTCTGGACAATGATTGTCCCGGTTTGCCGCTCAACTGGCTGTGAGCCTCCCGCCCGCCCGGCACGGTCTCAGGCCGGGGCAGGACGCGGGCGGCGAGCGCGGGTGATCGTCTCGTCCGGGGACGGCTCGGTCACGGCGTCGGGGAGGGTGAGCCGCTCGGTGATCAGGCCGCTCATGGCGCAGTAGAGCGCCACGCTCACCACGGTCGATCGGCGTGGGCGTCCCCGGGCGCGCATGGTGCACACCCTGTGGGAGTGGGACGGCGAGCGGCTGGTCGGCTGGGTCGGCAGCCTCGTCACCCCGATGAAGCAGGCCCACCTGGAGCGCAACCCGTACGTGTCGTGCAACTACTGGGACGGCGTGGAGCCCTACGACACCTGCGTGGCCGAGTGCCGGGCCGAACTGCTGCTGGACGAGAAGAGCCGGCACGAGGGCTGGAAGCGCTTCAAGTCCACGCCTCCGCCGCTCGGCTACGACCCGGCGATCATCCCTCAGTGGCAGGGCGGCCCCGACTCGCCCGCCTGGGGTGTGCTGCGGCTCGACCCCTGGCACCTGCGCGTTTTTCCCGGTGTGTTCGCCAAATCGGGCGGCGCCACCGGGCGCATCCTCACCTGGCAGGAGGCATAGCCCCCAGGACGCCGCCCGGCCCGCCCATCCCTGCCGAACGGCTCGGACGGCCGCCCGGCCCTGCCATCCCTGCCGAACGGCTTGCCGGCTCACCGCGGGGCGGCACCGCGGGCGGCGCGACGGCACCGCCCGCGTGGCCGTACCCCAGTGGCCGTACCCCAGTGGCCGTACCCCAGTGGCCGTACCCCAGTGGCCGTACCTCAGTGGGCCGTACGTCAGCCGACGGGCGCGGGCTCGTGCGGCGTGTCGAGGGCCGGGGTGAGGGTGCGGCCCATCAGCGGCGGGAACTGGCGCAGCACCCGGGCCAGCTCGCGCAGGTCGTCGTCGACGAGCGCCTGGGGGCCGTCGCACAGGGCCTGCTCCGGTCGCGGGTGCACATCGACGATCACGCCGTCCGCGCCGACCGCGATGGCGGCCCGGGTGAGCGGGAGCACCAGGTCGCGACGGCCGCCGGAGTGCGACGGGTCGATGATCACCGGGAGGTGGGACAGGCGCTGCGCGACCGGCACGGCCGACACGTCAAGCGTGTTGCGGGTGGCGGTCTCGAAGGTGCGGATGCCCCGCTCGCACAGCACGATGTCGAGGTTGCCGCGCTGGGCGATGTACTCGGCGGCCATCAGCCACTCCTCGATCGTGGCCGACATGCCGCGCTTGAGCATGACCGGCTTCCCCGCCGCGCCTACGGCCTGCAGCAGCGCGAAGTTCTGCGCGTTGCGGGTGCCGACCTGCAGCATGTCCGCGTACGACGCGACCAGTTCCACGTCGTGCGCGTCCACCACCTCGGTGACGATCGGCAGACCCGTCTCGGCCCGCACCTCCGCCAGGATGCGCAGGCCCTCCTCGCCGAGCCCCTGGAAGGCGTAGGGGGAGGTGCGCGGCTTGAACGCCCCGCCGCGCAGCAGCGACGCCCCGGCCGTCTTGGCCATGCGCGCCGCCTCCAGCGTCTGATCGGGCGTCTCCACCGCGCACGGACCGGCGATCAAGGTGAGGTGGTCGGGGCCGATCGGCACCCCGCCCACCCAGACGGTGGACCGGTCGGGGTGGTTGTCCCGGGAGACCAGCTTGTACGGCGTGGACACGCGCATGACGTCGGCGACGCCCCGCATGCCCCCCAGATTCAACGCGCTGAACTGGGCGATGTCGCCGACGAGCCCGATGATGGTACGGCTGACGCCGCGGCTGACGAACGCCGAGCCGCCGGCGGTGCCGACGAGCTCGACGATCGCCTCGACGTCGTCCTGGGTGGCCTCGGGTGCCATGACGATGACCATGTGGCGTGCTGCCTTTCTGTCGCAATAAGGCGCTTGTGGGTCTTCCATGCCTTTTATGGGTCTTTAAGGTTCTTGGTGGTTCGGGGCAAAACGAAGGGCCCCGGGTCGGAATCCGACCCGGGGCCCTCGTTCGTCTTTGATCAGCGCAGCGTCTGATGGCGAACGGTCCGACCCACGGGTCCGTCGCCATACCAAAACTCATACGCGGTACGCATCGCCTGGAATAGTAGCGCAATCCATACGCCGGGGGCGGTGCGGGGCGGCCTCGGCGACGGTGGCAGTATGGCGGGCGTGCCGGATGAGATGGAGGAGGATCGTCGCCTGCCCCCGGGCCAGTACATCCCGCGCGGCCGTCCGGTAGTCCACTACGGGAGGGTTCCGACCTTCCGCCCGGAGCGCTGGAACCTGATGGTGTTCGGCGCCACGGCCGCAGGCGGGAACGCCACGCTGAGCTGGCCGGAGTTCGCCGCGCTGCCCCGCGTGAAGGTGATCGCCGACTTTCACTGCGTGACCAGGTTCTCCACCATGGGCAACGAGTGGGGCGGGGTGGCCCCCTCGACCCTGATGGAGCTGTTCCCGCCCGCGCCGGACGTGCGGCATGTCATGATCTGGGCCGAGTACGGCTACAGCGCCAACCTGCGCCTGAGCGACTTCACCGCGCCCGACACGCTGTTCGCCACCGAACTCGACGAGGAGCCGCTGTCGCCCGAACGCGGCCATCCCGTGCGGATGATCGTGCCCCACCTCTACGCCTGGAAGAGCGTCAAGTGGGTCCGCGGCGTGGAATACCTGCGCGAGGACCGCCGGGGCTTCTGGGAGGAACGCGGCTATCACAACATCGGCGACCCCTGGCGCGAGCAGCGCTATTCCTACCAGGAGGAACCAGGCGAAGGCCCACCCTGAAAAGCGCCGCTCCCCGCCCCCACCTCGCCGCGCCCCACGCGGGGGGACGGCCGCGCGCGGCGGCCACGCAAGCCGATGGCCGATCACTTGTGGCCCGCTCTCGTGTGGCCGATCGGCTTCGATGGCCGACCGATTGTGTGTGACCGCTTCCGTGGTGACCGCTTCCGTGTGGTCGCTTCCGTGTGGTCGCTTTCGCGTGGCCGATCGGCCTTGATGGCCGACCGATTCCGCGTGACCGACCCTGCGTCGCCGCCGCAGGCCGCTGCCGCACGTCACCGTCATCGCCCCCGCCACGGCACGCCCCCGTTTCTGCGGGGATATGCCGGATTTCTGGTTGCTGAAGGGTTCAGAAGCCGTATCGCGTCGTCCGAGCTGATCTAGATTCTTGGGCGCGGACCTCCGGCTCTAGCCGTGGGCTTGGCCTTCCCCCGCACTTCCGGTCATCAAATGGTCACACATCGTATGCGATTCAGGTGGCCGTAACTTGTGGTCAAACAGCAACCTAAGAACATCCTCACCGCAGGGCTTGCGGTGACAGGGGGTGGAGACCTCGCCGATGGGCGGTTTGTGAAGCGCTAACCACCCGTCACGGTCGTGTCCTAGCCGCAGATCAGGCATGGGAGCCCCCGCCTTCGGGCGTGGTGAGGAAGTCAACAACTGAATCGTGAGATTACCATGAGTTTCGATGCGATCGCTTTACGTGTTGACTACGGTGAGCGGCATGTCGACGGCGTGGTGGGTCCTGGTGTGTGCCGCCGCAGGTCTGCTGGGCTACGGCGTGGCCCTGCTGCACGACGCGAGCCGGCGCGACCCGGTCGAGGAGCTGCCTCGTGGCGCCGCCTACCTCACCCTTCCGCTGACCGGGCTGGCCGGTCGGCACCTGCGTGCCGGACTCACTCCGGAGTCGGCGGCCAAAGCCGTACGGCACCTGCGCGTCGTGCTGGGGACGGCGGGACTCGCGATCACCTCCACCGACCGGGTGCTGGCATGGGACTCGGCGGGCGACCACAGCCATCCGGTCGGCATCCCCTCGGCGGGCGACGGCGAAGGGCCGGGCGACCGAGCCCGCCCGGACGACCGTGAATACTGCGGCGCACGCGCCGAGACGGGCGCGCGGGCCCTCGCCGCCGGCAGGTCGTGCGGTGCGGGGTGGCCGGACATGGGAGTCCGCCCGCGCGACGGCCGGACCTGCGGCGGAGGGCCGGACGGCGCGCTTGGCGGCGGCGGCCAGGGGCGGGACGGCGGCGGGACGCGGCACGGCGATCCGGCGAGGGGCGATGGCCGGGCGTGGGCCGACGGCGTGGCGGGCGATGACGATCAGGGGCCTGACGGTGGCCGTGCGGGTCATGCCGGTCGGGGGCTGAGCGATGGCCGGGCGTGGGCCGACGGCGCGGCCGACGGTGAGACACGGGGTGGTGCCCGGCGGGCCGGCGGCGGCCAGAGGCGAGCGGCCCAGGCGCGGTCCGGTCCGACGCGCAGCGGTCCGGCACGGAATGGCCCAGCGCGGAACGGTCAGACGCGGAATAGTCCAGCGCGAAGTGGTCAGGCGCGAAATGGTCAGGCGCGGCGGCGGGCGGGGGCGGCGCGGGACGGGGGGCCGGGGTGGGCGCATCCGCCGGAGGAGGTGGTGCTCGGACACGTGCGTTCCGTCCTGAACGGCGGCCGTGCCCACATCGTCACCCGGGACCGGGCCGGATGCGGGGCCCCGGGATGCCCGATGCGCGCCGCCGTCGTGGTGCCCCTCACCGTCGGCGGATCCGTGGTCGGCGCGCTGGCCGCCTACGACGCCCACGCCGACGCGGGGCTGCTCCGCGTCGCCGACGAACTGGGCCGGCTCGTCTCCGGTCAGCTGGAACTGGCCGAGCTCGACGTGTGCCGGAGCCGCGTGGCCGAGGCCGAGTTCAACGCGCTGACCGCGCAGATCTCACCGCACTTCGTCTACAACTCGCTGACCGCGATCGCCTCGTTCGTCCGGACCGACCCGTCCCGAGCGCGCGAACTGCTGCTTGATTTCGCCGACTTCGCCCGATACGCCCTGCGACGCGCCCGCCGCTTCACCACGCTCGCCGACGAACTGGGCTGCGTCGATCGGTACCTGATGCTCGAACGCGCCCGCTTCGGCGACCGGCTGCAGTGCAGCGTGCGGGTCGCCCCGGAGGTGCTGCCCGTCCCGGTGCCGTTCCTGTGCCTGCAGCCGATCGTGGAGAACGCGATCAAGCACGGCCTGCGCTCCACCGACGGCGCCGGCGAGGTGCGGGTCGTGGTCCGCGACGCCGGGCCCGAGGCGCACATCACCATCGAGGACGACGGAGTCGGCATGGATCCGGAGAAGGCCAGGGCGATGCTCGGCGGCGACAACCCGCGCCACGGCGCGGGCGGCGTCGGCCTCGCCAACGTCGATTTACGGCTGCGCCAGATCTACGGCCCGGACTATGGCCTAATCGTGGAGACCGCCCCCGGACAGGGCACCAAGGTACGCCTCCGCGTCCCGAAAAGATGGAACAAACATAGCTCTCTGTAGTCAAATTTTTACAGTTAGTTGGCGTTTCGGTTGCGCGAGAGGGAGCCGGGACGGCACCGTGGGGTCATGCTGCGTGTGCTGGCCATCGACGACGAGGCCCCCGCCCTATCCGAACTGGCCTACCTGCTGCGCGAGGACTCCCGGGTGGAGCATGTCGCCACCGCCTCCGACGGCGCCACCGCGCTCAGGGACATGGCGGAGATGGTCGGCAGGGGGGAGCGTCTCGACGGGATCTTCCTCGACATCCGCATGCCGGGCCTGGGCGGCCTCGACCTCGGCCGTCTCATCGGCGGCTTCCCCGACCCGCCCCGGCTGGTGTTCGTCACCGCGCACGACGGCTGGGCGGTGGAGGCGTTCAACCTGGAGGCCGTCGACTACCTGCTCAAGCCGGTACGCTCGGCCCGCTTGGCGGAGGCGGTACGCCGCCTGGCCGCCGCGGTGGGCAAATCGGTCGATCCCGACCCCGGCGAGGTCATCCCGGTCGAGCTCGGCGGGCACACCAAGTTCGTGGCCCTGCCCGACGTGCTGTTCGCCGAGGCGCAGGGAGACTACGTGCGCCTGCACACCGCCGCCGACAACTACCTGGTCAGGGCCTCGCTGGCCACCCTCGAACGCGAGTGGGCCGACTCCGGCTTCATCCGCGTGCACCGCAGCACCCTGGTGTCGTCCCGCCACGTCAAGGAGCTCTACCTGGAGGCCGGACGCATCCTGCTCAAGGTCGGCGACCACACCGTGCCGGTGAGCCGCCGCCACAGCCGCCAGGTACGCGAGCAACTGATCCGCCAGGCGGGCTTGGGCGGCTCACCGCTGCGCCGCCGGGGACACCGCCCGTGATCCGGACCGCGCCCGACGCCGTCGGCATGACCGACGATGCGCCTGCGGCGGTCGAGGGCGAAAGAACGCCTCGGGCGGTCTCCGGCGACCGGGAGCTGGACGTCAGGCACGGCGGCGAGCGCCACGGCAGGAACCGTGGCGAAGGCCATGGTGAGGGCCATGGTGAGGGCTGGCGTGAGGCTCGTGGCGAGGCTCGTGGTGAGGGCTGGCGTGAGGCTCGTGGCGAGGCTCGTGGTGAGGGCTGGCGTGCCGCTCATGGTGAGGCGCATGGTGACGGCCGTCGTGAGGCTCCTGGCGAGGCTCGTGGTGGGGGCTGGCGCGGGGGCCGTCGTGAGGCTCGCGGTGACGGCCGTCGTGAGGCTCGCGGCGAGGCTCGTGGTGAGGGCTGGCGTGAGGCTCGTGGTGAGGGCTGGCGTGCCGCTCATGGTGAGGCGCACGGTGAGGGCCGTCGTGAGGCTCGTGGCGAGGCTCGTGGTGGGGGCTGGCGCGGGGGCCGTCGTGAGGCTCGCGGTGACGGCCGTCGTGAGGCTCGCGGTGAGGGCCGTCGTGAGGCTCGCGGTGAGGGCCGTCGTGAGGCTCGCGGTGAGGGCCGTCGTGAGGCTCGCGGTGAGG